>NZ_JBSGBQ010000001.1:0-552322 GCF_053601335.1 Amycolatopsis sp. NPDC004747
CAAGCTTGCGTCGTCTGGTCGCGTTGGTCTGTGGGTTGCGGGCCCGGCTCAAAGTGATTTGACGGCCTCAGGCGACGGGATGACCACCCAGCTCCGTGATCTGAGGGCATCATCCGGCCACCAACCGGTCACGCGTTACTCAGCTAGCTGATCGGCACTGTCGCGGTGCAGGAGTTCGTGCCGTTGTCGAAGGTCGCCGCCGCGGAGCCGGCGGCCGTGGTCGGTACGCTCGTGGTCGTCGGAATCGTGAAGGCGGTGTTCCCGGTCGTCGCCGACGTCTGGGAGAACACCGTGTGCGTGGTCGAGCCGGCGCGGTAGGAGATCCGCAGGGACACCTTGCCGGCGACGTCGCCGATGTAGGGTCCCGACGTGGTGTACCCGCCGACGATGCGGAAGTCGAAGCCGACGTTCTCGTAGCGCAGCGTCAGCGCGCCGCTGAACTCGCCCGCGCGGCAGACGGCCGACCGCTGGATGGTCGCCGCCTGTGCCGGGGCCACCAGCACCGTCGCGCCGGCCGCGAGCGCCCCCAGCGCCACCAGGCCGGCCTGTATCGCAGTCTTCATCTGTCGTCCTCCCTCTGGTTCGCCCGCCATCCTGCCCGGTCCGGCTTCCGTTCCGCTTCCCCTTTACGCGGTGGTGCGGACCAGGTGGAGCCGCCCGCAGGCGCGCGGCCCAGTGGACGGCGTCGAGCGACTCGGCCGTCGTGTCGTCCATCCCGGTACGCGAGTCGTCCCTCCAGGTACGCGAGTCGTCTGTCTGGGTACGGGGGACGTCCGGTCGCGGGTGGGAGGCGGGTCCGGCAAGATCTGCGGTGGTCGGAAGGAGGCCGATGGCGGTGCTGGTCGTGGTGGCGGCGGTGCTCGGCCTGCTCGTCGGGTCGTTCCTCAACGTCGTGATCCACCGGGTGCCGCGGGGCGAGTCGGTCGTCCGGCCGGCCTCGCGCTGCCCGGACTGCGGGCAGGAGATCAAGGCCCGGCACAACGTCCCCGTCTTCGGCTGGCTGGTCCTGCGCGGCCGGTGCGCGGGCTGCGGTGCCCGGATCAGTGTCCGATACCCGCTGGTCGAGCTCGGCACCGGCGTCCTGTTCGCGCTGCTGGCCCTGCGGCTCGACCCGCCGGACCTGCCCGCGTTCCTGTACTTCGGCGCGATCGGGATCGCACTGGCCCTGATCGACCTCGACTGCCGCCGCCTGCCGAACGCGATCGTGCTCCCGTCGTACCCCGTGCTGGCCGTCCTGCTGACGGCGTCGGCCTGGTGGCGCGGGGACTGGTGGTCGCTCGCCCGGGCCGGCATCGGCGGTCTCGCGCTCTTCGCCTTCTACCTCCTCCTGGCCCTGGCGTACCCGGCCGGCATGGGCTTCGGTGACGTCCGGCTCGCGGGCATCCTCGGCGGGATCCTCGCCTACCTCTCCTGGCCGGCCCTGCTGATCGGGGCGTTCGGCGGGTTCCTGCTCGGCGCGCTCGCCGGCGTGGTGGTGCTGGCCACCGGCAAGGGCGGCCGCAAGACCGCCCTGCCGTTCGGGCCGTTCATGATCGCCGCCGCCCTGGTCGCGGTCTTCGCGGCCGGCCCGCTCGGCCAGGCCTACCAGCGGCTGACCGGCCTGGCCTGAGCGGTCACCGGTTCCCCGACCAGCTCAGCACCGACACCTGACGCGCCCCCGGCACCGGGTTCGTCGGGTCACCGTCCACATACGCCACCCTGGCCCGGGCGGCCGGGGTGCCACCCGGCGCACAGGTGGCCGAACCCGGGCACACGTACGCGGACAGGTAGACGCCGAAGACGAAGCCGGGGGAGTCGTCCGGCACCTCGATGACCGCCCCGGTGAACGTCACGCTCCCGGTCTCCTTCACCCACAACGACCGCGCGATGACGCCGAAGCGGAAGATCGGTTCGGTCGCGTTGTTCAGCGTGACGTCCAGGACGGCCTTCGGCGCGTACGTCGTCCCCTGCACGTAGAACCGGTTGCCGGAGTTGTTCACCGCGGTGACCAGCGCGCAGGCGGCACTGCTGGTGTACAGCAGCTGGGTGCACCCGCTCTCCGCCCGCAGCGCGGGCGGGGTGTAGTCGAGCACCAGCTGGAGCGCATCCACCAGTTCCGTGCCTTCGTGCTTGAGGTCCACGGTGTAGCTCAGCTGGCCGCCGGAGAAGGTGCCGTCGTAGACCGCTTGGGTCAGCTGCTTCGTCACGTCGAATTCGTCGGAAGCGGCCGTGCCGTCGTTGGGGGATGACAAGCTCAGCGGGATCGGCGAACTCCCCGAGGGCGTGAACTGGGCGGTGTGCGCGTCCTTGCTCGCGCCCTGGTCGTTGCTGTGGACCACCCGCACCTTCGCCGAGGTCAGGATGGTTCCGGCGGGCGGGGCCGCTGCGGGGGTGAAGCCGGTGGCGGTCAGCGTGGCGGTGCCCCCGGTTTTGCCGGGCGCGACCCAAGTGGCGCCCGATTTATCCACTTTGGACAGACTTGCCGTCGTTCCGCCGGTGAAGTCACCCGTCACGGAGGCGGGGGCGAGCGTCGTCGTCACCGGTGTCTCCGCGCCCGAGGTCAGCCCGTACACCGCGACCGGCGGCCGCTCCGCGCTGTAGGTCCCGCAGATCTCGACCTGGCCCGCCTTCACCGCCAGCCGGCTGTCCCCGCCGAAGACGAACTGGACGCCGACGGCCTTCGCGTCGTCGATCGGGTTGTCGCAGGCCCCCGGGATCTGCGCCGGGACGGGCGGCTTGGCGATGATCCGCCCGCTGCCGTCCACCGGCGTGCCCGCGACCAGGTAGCCGTTGTCGACCGTCCACTCGTCGGGGCCGGCGGCCAGCGACGGCGGCCGGATCGCGGCGCTGTTGCGGAAGTCGAAGTAGTACGTCCCCGGCGTGAACCAGAACGTGCTGTCCTTGCACTTGCTGCTGCTGGACATCATCGCCGAAAGCCCGGCCGCGTCGTCGTAGAACCCGGGCTGGAACGTCACCAGCGAACCGGCCTTCGTGCACGGCGGCAGCGACTGGCGCGGCGGCACGGACGTCAACGCCGGTGCGTACCCGGGGTCCGCGCCGAGGCTCGACCCGCCGTAGCCGCACGACGCCGCGGGTGCGCTCCGGATCGTGCCCGCGCAGGCGCCGCGCGCGTACACCGCGGTGTTCGTGTCGAGCGAGCCGTTGACCACCCGGATGTTCGAGTTGGAGTACACGACGCCGTGGACGCGGAACGACGAGCCGGTCGGCTGCTGGATGTTGAGTCCGTCCTCGCCGCCGGTGCCGAGGGTGAGGATCGCGTTGCCCGGCCGGTTGCACACGCTCAGGGACGGGCACTGGATCTGCACCTTCGCCGGATCGGCGGTGCACGACACGGCGGCCGAGCCGGTGCCGCCGAAGTTCGGCAGGGTCAGCGTGTCGGACGCGCCGAAGCAGTGCTCGCCGGCCGCGCCGGTGAACTTGCCGTTGCGGATCGCGTTGATCCCCGCCTGCAGCGCGCCGTCGGCCGTGTAGGCCGACGCCGCCTGGTCGCGCAGGTTCACCGTGGTGCGGACGCTGGTGTCGGCGAAGGACAGCAGCGCGCCGAGCACCACCGCGATCACCGTGACCAGGATGAGCACCAGCGGCAGCGCGGCCCCGGCGTCGTCGCCCTTCCACCGGCGGTTCATGTCTGCCTCCGTTGCCCGAACAGGGTGATGGGGTAGGGGTCGGCGTTGCGCGCGACCGCGGTGAAGGTGAGCTTCACCCACAGCGGCACGGCCTTGTCGGTGCACGCGCTGGAACAGGTGACCGCGGGCGTGGCCGGGTCGACGTTGTGCGCGACCACCGAGTCCGACACCGTGGCGGAATCGAGGCAGCGCAGGCGGTGCAGTTCGGTGCCGGCCAGGTAGTAGGCGACGAGCACGGTGCGCCGGGTCGCGGACGGCGTGCCGGTGTCCCAGTCGTCGGACAGCAGCCGCACCACCGAAACCGGCGTCGCGGCCGTGCCGCAGACCTGGCCGCCGCTGTCGTAGGCGGCGCCGAGCTGGATCGACGGCGAGTACGGGACCTGGCCGTTCGCGACCTGGCCCGAGTAGTCGCGCAGGCCGACCGCGGCGACGTCCTGGGCGAAGAACGCGGCGCTCTGCTGGGCGTCGTGGGAGACGGCCAGCCGGGCGGAGGTCGCGTCGGTGTTGCGGATCGAGACGATCACCGCGTTGGCGATCGGCGCGGCGACCACCCCGAGGATGACGATGACGACGAGCAGCTCGATGAGCGTGAACCCGGCATCGGACCGGCGGCTCAGCACAGCGCCTCCCCGAGCCCGCACCGCTTGCGCACCACGACTTCCAGTCGCTCGCCCGCCCGCCCGTCGCCGCTGGCGACCTGGAGGGTCACCTGCTGCAGCCCGCTGTCGGTGCCGCAGGTCGCCGACCACGCCGAACCGGTCCAGTACTTCACCGACGTCACCGAGCTGGTGAAGCCGGCCGGCACGGTGAACCCGGCCGGGGCGGCGTACTTCGCGGGCGCCGCGCAGGCGACGTACCCGCCCGCCTGCACCTGGTTCTCTACGGCTTCACCGAAGTCGCGCACCCCGGCACCGGCCGTCGCCTGCTTGCGGTGGACGTCGGACATGAGCACGCTCACGCCGATCCCGCCGACGATCGCGAGGACGGCCACACCCAGGATCGCGACCGCGACCAGCAGTTCCAGGAGGCTCTCGCCCCGGTCGTCGGTGTCCATCAGACGTGCACCTGGCCGAAGATCCCGTACATCGCCGAGACGAGCGCGACCGCGACGAACCCGACGACCAGCCCCATCACGACGATCACGGCGGGTTCGAACAGCGCGGTGAGCTTCTTGAGCCGGTAGTCCAGCTCGCTTTCGTAGTACTGGGCGGTGACTTCGAGCTGGGTGTCGAGCGTGCCGGTGTCCTCGCCGACGCGGATCATCTGCGCGGCGGTCACCGGGAACAGCCCCGAGCCGGTCAGCGGGCGGGCCAGGCCCTCGCCGTTGAGCACCGCTTGGGCGACCCGGCCGAGCGCGCGCATGAAGACGCGGTTGCGCAGCGAGTCCGTCGCCACCCGCAGGGCCTCCGGCAGCGGCACCCCGGCGCTCACCATCGAGGACAGGATCCGGCAGAACCGCTCGACCAGCGCGTGCCGGACGGTCGGGCCGATCGCCGGGACGCCGAGCAGCGCCCGGTCGCGGGCGTACCGGCCGGCGGGCGTGCGCACGGCGACGAGGTACCCGGCGATCGAGGCCACCAGCCCGGCCAGCAGCGCCCACCACCACTGGCCGAGGAAGTCGGTGACGGCCAGCAGCATCCGCGTCGGCAGCGGCAGCTTCGCGTTCAGGCTGGCGAAGAAGGACTTGAACCGCGGCAGCACGAAGGTGGCGAGCACGACCACCGTGACGACCGACATCAGCGCGATCATCGCCGGGTAGATCAGCGCGGCCTTGATCTTGCGCCGGGCTTCGAGGTCGCGCTCGAGGTAGTCGGCCAGCTGGTCGAGGACCTTGTCGAGCTGTCCGGTGAGCTCCGCCGAGCGCAGGATCTCGCGGTAGAACTCGGGGAAGATCTTCGGGTGCCGGTCGACGCAGTCCGAGAGCCGGTCGCCGCCGCGCAGGCCCTGTTCGACGTCCCGCAGCATCCGGGCCACCGACGAGTTCGCGGCCTCCTCGCCCAGGATGTGGACGGCGTCGATCAGCGGCAGCCCGGCCCGGACGAACGCGCCGAGCTGGCGCGAGAGGTGCATGACGACCTCGCGCTTGACCCGCGGCGCGGTCAGCTCCAGGCTCAGCACGCTCTTCTTCTCGGTGACCTCGATGTCCCGCAGTTCGCGTTCGTACAGCGCGAGGACGGCGGAATCGGCGTCGGCGGCCTTCTGCACCCCGCGGGTGCGCTGCCCGTCCGGGCCGGTGGCGACGTAGGCGTACCGGTTCATCGCGCCCCTCCGGTGAGGTAGATCGACCGCAGCACCTCGGCCGGGGTGGTGACGCCCTCGGCCACCAGCCGCAGCGCCTCGTCCTGCAGCGTCCGCATGCCTTCCTTGCGGGCCAGCTCGTGCACCTCGCGGTGCGGCGCGCTCTCCAGCACCAGCGTCCGGATCCCTTCGCTGACCGGCATCAGCTCGTAGACGCCGGTGCGGTCGAGGAACCCGGTCTGCGCGCAGAAGTTGCAGCCGGCGCCGCGGACGAACCCGCCGGCCGGCTCGTCCGCGCCGAGGGAGTCCATGAAGGACAGTTCTTCGGCCGAGGGCGCGTAGTACTCGCGGCAGCGCAGGCAGATCCGCCGCACCAGCCGCTGGGCGAGCACCGCGGTGACCGACGACGCCACGAGGAAGTTCTCGATCCCCATGTCCAGCAGCCGGTGCAGCGCCGACGCGGCGTCGGTGGCGTGCAGCGAGGAGAGCACGAAGTGGCCGGTGAGCGCGGACTGCACGGCGATGCGCGCGGTGTCGACGTCCCGGACCTCGCCGACCAGGATGACGTCCGGGTCCTGGCGCAGGATCGACTTGAGGCCGTCGGCGAAGGTGACGCCGGTCTGCTCGTTGATCTGGATCTGGTTGATCGAGGACATGGTGTACTCGACCGGGTCCTCGATGGTCATGATGTTGCGTTCGCTGCTGTCGAGCTCGCCCAGCGAGCCGTAGAGCGTCGTGGTCTTGCCGCTGCCGGTGGGCCCGGCGCAGATCACCATGCCGTAGGGCGACTGCAGCACCGCCGTGTAGCGCGCGGCCATCTCCTCCGGCATGCCGAGCTGGCGCAGCCGGAACAGCGGGCGGCTCTTGTCCAGCAGCCGCAGCACGACCTTCTCGCCGCCGACGACCGGCGTGCTCGCCACCCGGATGTCCACCGGCCGGTCTTCGACGTCCATGCTGATCTGGCCGTCCTGCGGGCGGCGGCGCTCGACGATGTTCATGCCGGCGAGGATCTTGATCCGGCTGGTCACCGCCGGGCCCATCGAGCCGGGCAGGTCGAGAACGTCGTGGAGCACGCCGTCGATGCGGTAGCGGACGCGGATGCGTTCGGCCTGCGGCTCGACGTGGATGTCGGAGGCGCGGTCGCGCAGCGCCTGCTTGATCATCAGCGCGACGACGTGCACGACCGGCGCGTCGTCGTTCGCGGTGGCCGGCGCCTCGGTGCGGGCCGCGTCCCGCCGCACGGCGTCGCGCGCCTCGAACGCCTTGACCTGCTGGTCGACGCCGGTGAGCGCGCGGTAGGTGCGCCCGATCGTGGCGAGGATGTCCGCGCGGTCGGCGATGGCGACGGTCACCGGTCGGCCCAGCGCCTGCTGCAGCGCGGGAGCGGCGGCGGCGTCGGCCACCGCGACCAGCACGGTGTCTTCGCGGACGGTCAGGGGGATCGCGCAGAGCTCGCGGGCCTTCGCCTCGCCGAGCAGGTCGGCGGCGGCGCGGTCCGGCGTCACCGTGCGGAGGTCGACGGTGCGGGGCTGGGTGCGGAGTCTCATGCCGGCACGCTCCGGGGGAGCGGGCGCGGGTCGATGTCCTGCGGGTGCAGGCTGCGGGCGGCGGCGTCGGCGGGGGTGACGAGCCCGGCGGCGACGAGCTGGGACAGCGACTGCTCCAGCGTCACCATGCCCTCGCGACGCCCGGTCACCAGCGCGTTGCGCAGCTGGTGCGGCTTGCCCTCCTTGATGAGGTTGCGGACGGCGGTGTTGGCCACCAGGACCTCGAAGGCGGCGACGAGCCCGCCGCCGATTCGGGGGATGAGCCGCTGGTAGACGATCCCGGTGAGCGCCGCGGCGAGCTGGACGCGGACCTGCTCCTGCTGCCCGGCCGGGAAGACGTCGATCATCCGCGCGAGGGACTGCGCGGTGTCGTTGGTGTGCAGGGTGGCGAAGACCAGGTGCCCGGTCTCGGCGATGGTGAGGGCGAAGCGGATCGACTCGAGGTCGCGCATTTCGCCGACCAGCAGGACGTCGGGGTCCTCGCGCAGGGCGCTGCGCAGGGCGGCGCGGAAGGATTCGGTGTCGGTGCCGACCTCGCGCTGGTTGACCGCGGAGCGGCGGTGCTCGTGGACGTACTCGATGGGGTCTTCGACGGTGAGGATGTGGCAGGCGCGTTCGCTGTTGATCCGGTCGATGACGGCGGCGAGCGTGGTCGACTTGCCGGAGCCGGTCGGCCCGGTGACGAGCACGAGACCCTGGTGGCGGCGGGCGAAGTCGGCCAGCACGGGCGGCAGGCCGAGGTCGGCCATGCCGGGGATCCGGCGCGGGATCATCCGCAGCGCGACGACGGTCTCCCCGCGCTGGGTGAAGGCGTTCCCGCGGACGCGGGCTTCGTCGCGCCAGCCGAAGGAGAAGTCGAACTCGCGGGCGCTGCGCCAGGCGAGGGCCTGGTCGTCGGTGAGGAGCTCGGCGAGCAGCGCGCGGGTGTCCTCACCGGTGAGGACGGGGTGGCCGGGGACCGCGGAGAGGTCGCCGTGCACGCGCAGCTGGGGCGGCAGTCCGGCGGTGAGCAGCAGGTCGGTGCCGCGCGCCTGCCACAGCGCCTCGAGCAGGCCGTCGACGCGGCTGCCGATCTGGGTGAGCATGGGTTCCCTCCGGGGCGAGGTGGTCCCGCGGGGTGGGTCGCCCCACCCCGCGGAGTGGATCAGTGGGTGCAGGCGCCGGCGGCCTTGACGACGCCGGAGGCGATGGAGATCGTGTAGCCGTTGCTGGTCGAGGGCTCGTCCTTCAGGTAACCCTTGGTCTTGAGCTCGGCCGGGTCGGCGGCGTAGGCGCCGGTCTTGGCGTAGAGCGCCTCGTTGGCGGTCTCGACGGCCTTCCAGTCGGCATTGCAGGCGGCGGCCTTGCCGTCACCGTTGAACGCCTGCACGGCGAACACGACGACCCCGGCGAGCACACCGAGGATGACGACGACGATCAGCAGTTCGATGAGGGTGAAGCCGTCCTGGTTGGAGCGGGCGGCACGCAATCTTTCCAGCATGGTTCTTTCCTTTGCCTTGCAGGGGTTTCAGGGGTGTTCCGGAATCAGCAGGCGAGCACCTCCGGAGATCGGGTCCCCTTCCAGGAACCGGCCGTGGCGCGCACGCTCACGTAGACCTTGTTGTTGCCGGGCAAGGGGATGGTGGCCGAAGCGGTTGTGGTGGTGCCCGCGGTGGAAACGGGGCCACCCGCCGAAGTCGCGGTGAAGAGCTCGAACCCGGGCGGCAGCGGCGTCGGATAATCCCAGTGGAGCGTGGCCGAGGGACCGCCGTTGCTGCTGTTGCACTTCGCCGAATCGACGACCGGCTGGCCGGGCGTCTGCAGCTTCAGCCCCGCCGCGTATCCCGTGCCCGTGCCGGACTTCAGCCAGGCAGCTTCGGCCCTCGCCGCGCCCACCGCGACCAGGCCGCTGATCACCGTGGTCCATGAAGCCGCCACCAGGAACGCCGCGAAGACCACCCGGTTCGCGCTCACTGGCTCACCACCGTGACGGTCACCGGCAGCGAATACACCGCGCCCTGGCAGCCGTCGGGGGCGGTTGACGCCATCGAGACCGCGCCCGCCACCGTGATCGTCGAGGTGGCCCCCGCGGCCAAGACGGTGTTCGGCTGCTTCGCGTTCCACGTCACCGTGCTGCCCGCGCAGGTGCCGCTGTTGCCGGACACGGTGGCGGTGCCGTTGGTCACGACGTCGCTCACCTTGACGGAGTACGGGTTGGGGTTGGTGATCCGGATCAGGGCATCACCGCTGACACCGGGGTAGAGCAGACCCGTGGTGATCGCCGAGGTGTCCACCGCGCCGGTTGTCGGGGCGGCCGCCGTTCCGGCTTTTGCGCCGGCCGTGCCGGAACCGGAGCTCGTCCACGCCGCGACGGCGATCCCGCCGCCCAGCGTCGCGCCGACCACCGTGGTGACCACGAGCACGCGGCGCAGGGTCGGGTTCTTCATGGCTTGACCGCCGTTCCTGTGTACGTCAGGGGAAAGGTGACCGACCGGCACGCGTCGGGGGTGCCGGGCAGCATGTGCGTGGTGAGGGCGACGTCGGCGGTGCCGCCGGCGGGCACCGTCACCGGCCGGGCGAGCGCGTCGACCGCGACCGAGGAGGCCGGGCAGGCCGGGACGGCGCGGCCCCGGCTGTCGACGGGCTTGCCGACCGTGGCCGTCACGGTCTGGACGAGGATGGGGAAGTTTTCGGCGTTGGCCAGCCGGATCCACCGGTTCCCGGTCGCGCCGGGAGAGAGCGCGGTGGCCTGGCCCGCCACGTCGGCGATGCCGAACTGCTTGATGCCGTTGCCGTTCGCGGTGTTCGCCACCGGCGCAGGGCCGCTCGCGAACGACGTGAGCACGACGGCCGCGAGCGCGCCGACCGGAACACCGATCCGCCACCTGGACATCGAGGTCCTTCCGGGGAAGGGCGGGGCAGCGGTTGGCACGCCGCCCCGCCGCGATCAGGAGGCGTTCGAGGAGAGGGCGGCGGTGAGCGGCAGCGTGAAGGTCTTGCCCTGGCACGAGTTGTCCGGGTTGGCGATCATGTGCGCCTGGAGGGTGAAGGTCGTGGAGCCGTGGGCCGCGATGGTCCCGGCGTTCGGGGACGCGTCGCTCGTGACGGTGTTCGCGGCGCAGGCGGTGTCGGGAACAGCGTTGGAAGTCCCGGCGCTGATCGAGTCGACCTTCACGGGGTAGTCGTTCGGGTTGTCGATCGTGACCGTGAACGAGGTGCTGCCACCCGGGTAGAGACCGGTGCCCGAGCCCGCCTGGATCACCGAGTTCACCGCCGTCTTCGCGGTGACCGAACCCGAGCCGGCGCCGGTGCTCGTCCAAGCCGCGTAGGCGACACCGGCGACGACCACCACTCCGGCGGCACCGAGGACGACGGCGGACCGCTTGCTGATCTTGCGCATGGGGTTCTCCTGGAAGCTGTTTCATCGGGGAAGGCCGGTGCCCGGTCTCGGTCCGGCTGGTCCGTGAGGACCGTCACGAAGAGTGTGCGAATTCGAGGGCGATCTTCACCCCGGGCGACCGGCCTGACTGCGAAGGACCGAGGTCCCTTGTCATCCGCCGCCCGGCGTGTTACGCGCGCGGGATCGGGCCACGGCGCCGACGTTTCACCGCGAAAAAGTTCCGATGCGGGACCGTGACCTGCGGCTTTTCTGACCCGTTCGGCCGAATGGCGGAGACCGTCCCGTGATCTTCCGCCGGGGGTCCTTGGGGGCCTCTGGCGGCCGCGGTGGGCCTGATCGGACCCGAGTCTCCGGCGATGACGGTTCGTAATAATTGAACGCGTTCAACTCTTGCGCTACCCTCGGAAGGGGGATCGAGAAGGGGGTTGCATGAAGATCGTGATTCCGGGCGGCACCGGGCACCTGGGCCGGGTGCTGAGCCGCGCGCTGGTCGAACAGGGGCACGAGGTCGTGGTGCTGACCCGGCGGGAGGCGCGCGCGGAGCCGGGGGTGCGCCACGTCCACTGGGACGGCCGCGGCCCGGGCCCGTGGACGGCGGAGATCGACGGCAGCGACGTCGTGCTCAACCTGGCCGGCCGGTCGGTGAACTGCCGGTACACCGCGGCGAACCTGCGCGAGATGCTGAACTCCCGCGTCGACTCGGCCAGGGTGGTCGGCGGCGCGATCGCCCGCGCGGCCCGCCCGCCGAAGGTGTGGCTGCAGATGAGCACGGCGACGATCTACGCGCACACGTTCGGCACCGCGAACGACGAAACCACGGGCGTCCTCGGCGGCGACGAGCCGGGGGTGCCGCCCTACTGGTCCTACAGCGTCGACATCGCGAAGGCGTGGGAGCGCGAGCAGCGGCTGGCGGCCACGCCGGACACGCGCAAGGTCGCGTTGCGCACGGCGATGGTGATGAGCCCGGAGCCAGGGGGAGCGTTCGCGATGCTCCTGCGCTTGGCGCGCTTGGGCCTGGGCGGCCCGGTCGCGGGCGGCGGCCAGTACATGTCGTGGATCCACGAGGACGACCTGATCCGGGCGATCGGCTTCCTGATCGAGCACGACCTGAGCGGCCCGGTGAACCTGGCGGCCCCGGAGCCGTTGCCGTACCGGGAATTCCTGCGCACCCTCCGGGCGGCGGCGGGGGTCCCGGTGGGCCTCCCGGCGACGAAGTGGATGGCGGAGATCGGCGCGTTCGTCCTCCGCAGCGACACGGAGCTGCTGTTGAAGAGCCGCCGGGTGGTTCCCGGGAGGTTGATCGAGGCAGGATTCGAGTTCGCCCACCCGAGCTGGCCCACCGCAGCCACCGACCTGGTCTGGCGATCACGCGAGCCGGCGACGGTCACCTGAGCCCAGCGCCGCCCGACCCTCCGGCTACGCCGACCGCCGACCGGCTGGGTCGCTGGCCCCGGCCTTCGGTGCGCTCGCCGACCGATCAGTTGCGCGGCCGACCTTCCGGGTACGCGAGCCGACCCTCCGGGTGCGCCGGGCAACTCTCTCTCGGGTGTGCCCGCCGGTCACGGAAGGCGCGTCGAGCCAGCCGGGTGGCCGGATCGCGGGCCGGGACAGCACCCGCCGCGGTGACCGGGCCGCGCCAAGTCCACTCGGGACGGTCAGCCGGCGTCGGTGTTGTCCCGCAGCCGTCGCAGGACCAACGCCAGGTGGAGGCGGAACCGGCCCGACGGCGAGTCCACCTCGAATCCCAGCACCGCTTCCGCGCGGGCGAGCCGGGCGGGCATCGTGCTGTGGTGGCGGTGCAGGGCCGCGGCCGCTTTGCGGGCGGAACCCGTCGCGCACAACGCGTCCAGCGCCGCCAACGTGTCCGCTCCGTGGGGTTCGGCCGCCAGGTGGTCGAGTGCTCGGACGTCGGCCAGTTCCGCGAGTTCCGCGGGTTCGAGCTTGCCCGCGAGCACGGCCAGGCCGCCCAGCCGTTCCCACCACACCACCGGCTCCGCCGCCGAGGTGAACCGCAGGGCGGTCCGGGCCGCCGCCCACGAGCGGGCCACTTCGATCGCCGGGCCGTCGGGGCCGATGCCCGCGCGGGCGCCGTCCGGCAGTGAAGCCACCTCGCCCGGGAGCAGGACCGCCCGCACGCCACCGAGCCGGGCCGAGCGGCCGGCGAGCGCGTCGACGCCCGTGCCCGCGAGCACGCGCAGCCGGGTCGCCGGGCCGAAGCCGAGCAGGTGCAGAGCCCGGGACCGCTCGGCCGTGCCGGTGTCTTCGGACAGCACCAGCTCGACCAGCGCCGGGTCCCCGAGTTCGGGCCGCGGCACGCCGGAGTGCTCCAGCAGGATGGCGGTGGCGATCGCGAACCGCTCGAGCAGCATGTCGTCGAGCGGGGCGGGCGCGCCCGCCCGGGCCACCCACACGGCGACGCCGCCTTCGAGCATCCGGGTGGTGGCCCCCGCGGGCGGCGCGGCCGGGGCGACGACGCCGGCTCCCGGCTCGGCGCGCAGTGACAGCCCCTGGCCGGGAGCGTGCACGCCGACAGGGCAGCCGGCCAGTTCGGCGGTGCTGCGCACCAGAGCATCCAGCCCGGCACGGCCGGCGATCAGACGGTCGAAGAAGCCGATCACCCGCACGGCGTTCTCGGCGTCGGCATCGAGCCCGGACAGCCGCAGCAGCAGGCCTTTCATCCCGCCACGATAGGCGCGCCCGCCACCGGATGGCGAGCATCGGAGCGGCCTGGCCCGGCGGTGGCGGAGATCGGCTCGGCAGGGCCGGCTCGGCGAAGGCCCGCCCCCGGATGGCGAGCACCGGAGCGGCCAAGCCTGGCACGGCGGTGGCGGAGATCGGCTTGGCAGGGCCGGCTCGGCGAAGGCCCGCCACCGGATGGCGAGCATCGGAGCGGCCTGGCGCGGCGGCGGCACAGTTCGCCGAAGGTGCGCCCACCGGGTGGGCAGGTTCGGGCGCTTGCCGCGTGGGCGCGCTCGGCGAACGCCCGCCGGATGGCGAGCACCGGAGCGGCTCGGCCCGGCGGTGCCACAGACCGGCTCGCCGAAGGTGCGCCGCCGCCCGGCGATGACCCTCGCCCCGTGGGCGCGCTCGGCGAACGCCCGCCGGATGGCGAGCACCGGAGCCGCCGGGTGGCGAGGATTCGTGCCGCAACGCCCGCCGCGTGGCGGTGGCCGCCGTCACCTTCAGCCGCCGATGATCGGGGCATGACCTACGCGATCGATCCCGAGCTGCTGCCCTGGCTGGACATGCTCCCGGCTGTGACCCTCACCGATCACGAGTCCCTGCTCGCCGCGCGCGCCTCGATGGCGCAGCTCAGCGAAGTCCTGCCCGCCTACGAACCCAAGACCGCCCTCGACGTCCGGGACACCGCCGTCCCCGGTCCGTCCGACGCCCCCGACGTCCCGGTGCGCGTCTACGCCCCGGCGAACCTCGCCACCGCCGTTCCCGGCCTGCTCTACATCCACGGTGGCGGGTTCGTCATGGGCGACCTCGACACCTTCGACGCGCACCTCCTCCGCCTGGTCGACGAGCTCGGCATCGTGATCGTCTCGGTCGGCTACCGGCTCGCCCCCGAACACCCGTTCCCGGCCCCGGTCGAGGACTGCTACGCCGCACTGACCTGGGTGGCGGCCAAGGCGGCCGAGCTCGGCATCGACCCGGCCCGCCTCGGCGTGGCCGGCGAAAGCGCCGGCGGTGGCCTCGCGGCCGCGGTGGCGCTGCTGGCCCGCGACCGCGGCGGCCCGCGGCTGTCCTTCCAGTACCTCGGCATCCCCGAACTCGACGACCGCCTGGACACCCCGTCGATGCGCGCCTACACCGACACGCCGATCTGGAACCGCCCGAACGCCGTGCACAGCTGGACGAGCTACCTCGGCGCGGAGCCCGGCGGCCCGGACGTCTCGCCCTACGCCGCCCCGGCCCGCGCCACCGACCTGACCGGGCTGCCGCCCGCCTTCGTGACGACCTGCCAGTTCGACCCCCTCCGCGACGAAGGCATCGCCTACGCCCAGCGGCTCGCGCACGCGGGCGTGCCCGTCGACCTGCGCCACTACCCGGGCACCTTCCACGGCTCCAGCCTGGTCGAGACGGCCGCGATCTCCCGCCGGATGTTCGCCGACGAACTGGACGCCCTGCGGCGCGGGCTCGGCTGAACGTCAGGCCACGACCTCGGTGACGGTGTCCTTGACGACCTGCCACCGGCCGTGCTCGCGCACCAGGGTCAGGCTGATCGTGTAGTGGCGATCGATGCCGTGCGACGGCTCGAGGTAGTGCGCGTCCAGGATGGCGAAGCCCATCTTGCAGTCCTCGACGACGGTGTGCGTCACCGTCCACGGCATCGAATACTCGTAGGGCACCTTGAACTGCTCCAGCACCGGGTTCACGTTCGCGTCGTAGCCGATGTACAGGTTGCCCCGGCGGCCGACGGTGACCATGTCGCGGTGGATGATCGCGCGGTAGCGGGCGGCGTCGCGCTTGTTGTAGCTGTCCATGTCCTCCCAGACGGCGTGGTCGAACGCCTGCCGGCAGTGCTGCTGCCCGCCACCGGCCGGGTCGCCCGCCGCCGCGGCCGGGGTGGCGAGCACCCCCGCCACCAGCGCGGTACTCAACGCCGCATAACCCCACTTGCGCATCTGCATTCCCTCCGCCGGGCTCGTGATCGGAGCCCCGACGCTGCCGCGGCGGTGCATCACAGCTGCATCACTTCCGCACCGCCGCCGCGGCGGCGGTGGTTAACCTCGGCCACGGGGTGAGCGATGGAGTTCCGCGTCCTGGGTCCGGTGCGAGTGCTCGGCGGCGGGCGGCCGATCGGGCCGTCGGGGCCGCGCCAGGAACGCATCCTGGCGGCGCTGCTGCTCGGCGCCGGCCGGGTGGTCCCGGTGTCCCGGCTGGTCGACGTCGTGTGGGACGGCGACCCCCCGGCGACGGCGGTGCGCCAGATCCGCAACCTCACCACGGCCCTGCGACGCGCGCTCGTCGCGGCCGGCGCCGGCGAAGACGTCCTCACCGCCGAAGGGCCCGGCTTCACGCTGCGGCCCGGCACCTTCGACCTCGACAGGTTCGAGGACCTCGCCGCCCGCGGCGAGTACCGGGCGGCCCTGGCCTGCTGGCGTGGTCCCGCGCTCGCCGGCGTCGAGAGCGCCGCGCTGCGCCCGGACGCCGGACGCCTGGAGGAGCGGCGGCTGGCCGTGCTGGAGCAGTGCCTGGCCGCGGAGGTCGACGCCGGTGACGCTGACGCCGTCGCCGAGCTGACCGCGCTGGTCGCCGAGCACCCGCTGCGCGAAGGCCTGGTCGGGCTGCTCATGCGGGCGCTGCACCGGGCGGGCCGCCAGGCCGACGCCATCGACGTCTACCAGCGCGCGAAGCGACGCCTGGCCGACGAGCTCGGGATCTCGCCGGGCGCGCCGCTGCGGGCGGCCTACGACCGCCTGCTGCACGACGAGCCCGCGCCCGGCCGTTGCTTCCTGCCCTACGACGTCCCGGATTTCACCGGGCGCGCGGCCGCCGTCGCCGAGGCTGCCGAAGCGCTGCGCACCGGGCGGCCGGTGGCGGTCGACGGGATGGCCGGGGTCGGCAAGACGGCCTTCGCGGTCCGGGTCGCGCACCGGCTGGCCGGGGACTTCCCGGACGGGCAGCTGTTCGTGGACCTGCACGGCCACACGCCGGGCCGCGACCCGCTGCCGGCCGGAGCCGCGCTCTCCGCCCTGCTGATGCAGACCGGCGTGCCGGCCGGCCGCCAGCCGGACGGGCTCGACGAGCGTGCCGCGCTGTGGCGTTCGCGCGTGGCCGGGCGGCGGCTGCTCGTCGTGCTCGACAACGCCCGCTCCGCGAGCCAGGTGGTGCCGTTGCTGCCGGGCGGCGCCGCGGTGCTGCTGACCGGCCGCCGGCGGCTCGCCGCGGTGGACGGCGCGCTCGCCCTCTCCCTCGACGTGCTGCCGGCACCGGAAGCCGAGGCGCTGTTCGCGGCGGCGGCCGGCGGACGGCCCGGCGCCGCGGTCGCGCGGCTGTGCGGGTACCTGCCGCTGGCGCTGCGGATCGCCGCCGCCCGGCTGCAGGCGCGTCCACTGTGGACGGTGGAGGACCTGGTGACGCGCCTGGGCTCGGAACGGCGCCGGCTGGGGGAGCTGCGCGCGGGTGGCCGGGACGTCGCGGCGGCGTTCGCGCTGTCCTACCGCGACCTCACCCCGCCGCAGCGGCGGATGTTCCGGGTGCTGGGCAGCCACCCGGGCGGCGACTTCGCGGCCGCTGCGGCGGCCGCGCTGTACGGCACGGACGTCACCGAGGCCGAAGCGCTGCTCGAGGACCTGCTCGACGCCCACCTCCTCCGGCAGCCGGCGCCGGGCCGCTACGGCTTCCACGACCTGATCGCCGAGCACGCGCGGGAGGTCGCGGACACCGGCGAGACCGCGGCGGCGCGGGCCCGGCTCCTGGACCACTACCGCGACGGCGAGTTCTCCTTCGCCGCCGAGCGCGCCAACCTGGTCGCCGTCACCGCGCTCGAAGGGCACGACGAGCACGCCTGGCGCATCGCCGACCGCGCGGTGGCCGCCCTGCGGGAGCAGGGGCACCGCGACGAGCTGACGGCGCTGGCCCGCGCGGGCGCGGCGGCCGCCGACCGGCTGGGCGACCCGCACGCCCGGCAGCTCGGCCTGGCGAACCTCACGACGGCGCACTGGGAGACCGGGCGGCTGGCCGAAGCCGTCGAAACTTCGGCGGAGCGGCTCCGGCTGGTCCGCGAGTCGGGCGACCGCGCGGCCGAGGCGGCGGCACTGGCCCGGATGGGCGCGGTGCACGGCATGCTCGGCCGGTACGCGGACGCGGTCCGGCTCTACCGGCAGGCGCTCTTGCTGGCCGGGGAGACGGGCAGCCACGCGGTGGCCTGTGTGGCCTGGGGCAACCTCAGCAACGCCCAGGAGGTGCTCGGGCGCTACGACGACGCGCTGACGTCGGCCGCGCGCGCCCGCGCCATCCGCGAGGAACTCGGCGACGCGCGCGGCGCGATCCTGGCGAGTGCCCAGCTGGCCCTGGTGCTGGCCCGCCTCGGCCGCCTGCCGGAGGCGAGGGCGACGGCGTCGAAGGCGGTGCGGGCGGCGGTCGAGGCCGGGTACGCGTTCGGGGAGGCGTGGAGCCGCATCGACGCGGCGGAGGTGCTGCTGGTCGACGGCTGCCCGGCGGAGGCGCGCGAGCACGCCGAGCGGGCCTGCGCGATCCTCGGCGGGCTGAACCACCCGCTCCTGCTGATGATGGCGGCGAACAGCCTCGGCGCGGCGAGCCGGGCGACCGGCGACCCGGCCGCGGCGGCCTCGGCGCACGGCCTGGCTTTGACGACGGCGCGCCGGATCGGCTACCGCGCCCAGGAGGCGCGGGCGCTGCTGGGGTTGGCCGCCGCCGACGCGGCGCTCGGCCGGCCGGCGGAGGCCGAGCGCCGGCTGCGGGCGGGCCGGGCGGTGCAGGAGGAGATCGGCTTGGCGGAGGCGGCGTTGTCCTGACCCGGCTTTCCTGTCCGGCGACAGGAAAGCCGGCCTGTCCGGGCGGAGCTGTCCGGACAGGCCGAAAGGTCCGGCTTGGCCAGGTGCACCAGCGCCCCAATGTGGCCTTGGGTGGGTGGGACGCAACGAAAGCGGCCTTGGGTGGGTGGGACGCAACGAAGGCGGCCTTGGGTGGGTGGGACGCAACGAAGGCGGCCTTGGGTGGGTGGGACGCAACGAAGGCGGCCTTGGGTGGGTGGGACGCAACGAAAGCGGCCTTGGGTGCGTCAGACGCAACCAAGGCCGCCTTGGGGCGCAGACCTCAGCGGGAGCTCAGTCCGCCGCACCCACGTCGATCAGCACCTTCCCGGTGATCCCGTCCTCCGAGGCCGCGTGGGCCTTCGCCGTGTCCTCCAGCGAGAACCGGTGGAGCGGCACCCCGCGCTCCTCACCGACCCCCAGCGCGCCGTCCGCCATCGCCGCCGTGACGTCCTCCGCGCCGGCGCGGAGCTTGTCCTCGCCCACCGTGTACAGCACCAGGAACTGGTACCGCGCGTTCAGCCACAGGTTCGGCCCGAAGTCCAGGGTCACCTTCCCGGTCCCGCGGTCGTCGCCGTACGTCGCCACCGTGCCTCGGGGGCGCAGGACCTCCGTGTGCAGCTTCGCGTTGACCCCCATCGCGACCTCGACCACCAGATCCACCCCGTCCGGGGCGACCGCGCGGATCCGGGCGCCCAGCGAGGGGTCCGGGTACCGCAGCACGTGGTCGGCGCCGGCCGCCCGGGCCAGCGCCTCCTTCGCGTCGCTGCTGACCGTCGCGATCACCGTCGCCCCGGCCCAGCGGGCGAGCTGGATCGTCGCGTTGCCGACCGCGCCCGCGCCGCCGCTGACCAGGACCGTGCGGCCGGCCAGCGCGCCGGGGGAGAGGCGGGACGGCCCGTCCTCGGCGACCGTGAGCGCCCGGTGCGCCGTCAGCGCCGGGACGCCGAGCCCGGCACCGTCGTCGAAGCCGGCCCCGTCGGGCAGGCGGACCAGCTTCGAAGCGGGCAGCACCGTGTACTCCTGCGCCGTGCCGGACGCGGGCCCGTACGCGCCGGCGACGATCAGCCACACGCGATCGCCGGGCGCGAACCCGGTGACGTCCGGGCCGACCGCGTCGACGACGCCCGCGCCGTCCTGGTTGGGGACCGTTTCCGGGACCTCGGCCCCGGGCTCCGCGCGCAGGCCGCTGCGGGCCTTCCAGTCCGTGGGATTGACCGCGGACACCACGACCCGGACGCGCACCTCGCCCGGTCCCGGGTCCGCGACGGCCCGCTCCGACAGCTCCAGCACCTCGGGTCCGCCGTGGCGGCGGTAGACGACTGCCTTCATGCCCGGTGCAATCCGCGGACCGGCCGGGATATTCCCGCCGGCCGCGGAAATGCACGCCGTGAAATCGTTTTTCGACGCCGGGAAAGCGCGAAAACGGGATCCCCCGGGCGGGCGATTTTCGGTGCTCGCGTCAGCGAAATCGGCCGCCGTCGCAGAAACTGGGCGCGTGGGAGAGGAAAAGAGTACTTCGGGGGACGAACGGCCGAAGCGCGACGACGGTGAGCCGACGCCGATCTTCGATGCCGTGTTCAGCGCGACGCGCGCGAAGGCCAACAATCCGAAAGCGCCGCGTGAGCCGGGCAAATCCGGGCGGTGAGCGCCACCGCCGGCCGGCCGCACCTTGATCGAAGTCCGCGACGAACGGGTGGCATCCCGGGTGCCCGACACCCGTGGCCGAGGAGTGAGCCGTGGCCGGCGTCGTCAACAGCATGATCGCCGCCGAGTACGCGGCGGGAGCGTCGATCTCCGAGCTCGCCGAACGCTGGGGGATCGACCCCCGGCAGGTCGTCGAGCGGATCTCGGCCGCCACCCGCCGCTGACCGGGCTCAGATCGCGCGTTCCCCCTTGCCCAGCACGACGATCCCGCCCTCGCTGACGTGGTAGTGCCCGCGGTCGCGGGCCAGGTCGACCCCGATGTGGGCGCCCGCCGGGACCACGACGTTCTTGTCCAGGATGGCCCGCCGCACCACCGCGCCGCGGCCGACGCGGGCGCCGTCGAGCAGGACCGAGCCCTGCACGACCGCGCCCTGCTCGACGATGACGTCGGGGGAGAGCACCGAGTCGACGACCTGGGCCCCGGAGATGATGCAGCCGTTGCTCACGATCGACTGGTTCGCCGAGCCGCCCTCGACGAACTTCGCCGCGGCCCGCTGGCCGGGGTGGGCGAGGATCGGCCACCGCCGGTTGTAGAGGTTGAAGATCGGATGCGTCGAAATCAGGTCGGTGTGCGCGTCGTAGTAGCTGTCGATGGTTCCGACGTCACGCCAGTAACCGTGGTCGCGCGCGGTTTCGCCGGGTACCACATTGGTGTTGAAGTCGTAGACGGCGGCTTCACCCGATTTGACCAGCGCCGGGATGATGTCCCGGCCCATGTCGTGGTGCGACGCGGCGTTTTCGGCGTCGGCGTACAGGGCCTCCAGCATCACCTTCGTCGTGAAGATGTAGTTGCCCATGGACACGTACGCCTCTTCGGGCGAGTCCGGCAGGCCCGGCGGGTCGGCCGGCTTCTCCATGAAGGCGTCGATCAGCAGCCCGTCGGTGGTCCGGATGACCCCGAACGAGCTCGCCTCCTTGCGCGGGACGCGGATGCCGGCGACGGTGACGCCCGCGCCGGAGGCGATGTGCGCCTCCAGCATCTGCCGCGGGTCCATCCGGTAGATGTTGTCCGCGCCGAACACCGCGATGTACTCGGGGTTCTCGTCGTGGACGAGGTTGAGGCTCTGGTGGATCGCGTCGGCGCTGCCCTGGTACCAGCGCGGGCCCAGCCGCTGCTGCGCGGGCACCGGCGTGACGTACTCGCCGGTCAGCGACGACAGCCGCCAGGTCGTCGAGATGTGCCGGTCGAGCGAGTGGGACTTGTACTGCGTCAGCACGCACAGCCGCCGGATGCCGCCGTGCACGAGGTTGGAGAGCACGAAGTCGATCAGCCGGTGCGTGCCGCCGAAGGGCACCGCAGGCTTCGCCCGGTCCGCCGTCAGCGGCATCAGGCGCTTGCCCTCGCCGCCCGCGAGCACGATGCCCAGGACATGGCATTCGCTGTTCACAGCGACCTCCCACACGCCTCGTAGAGGGCGACCGTCCGCTCGGCGATCGCCTTCCAGCCGAACTCGCCGACCGCGCGCTCGCGGCCGGCGGCACCCATCGCGGCGGCTCGTTCCGGGGAGCCCACCACTTCGTTCAGCGCGGCGGCCAGGCCCGCCTCGAACCCCTGCGGGTCCTGCTCGTCGTAGTGCACCAGCAGCCCGGTCCGGCCGTCGTCGACGACCTCGGGGATGCCGCCGACGTCGCTGGCCACCACCGGCGTGCCGCACGCCATCGCCTCGAGGTTCACGATCCCGAGCGGCTCGTAGACCGACGGGCAGGCGAACACCGCGGCGTGGGTCAGCAGCTGCACGACCTCCTCGCGCGGCAGCATCTCCGGGATCCAGTGGACGCCGGTGCGGGTCTTCTCCAGCTCGGCGACCAGCCCGCGGAACTCGGCGTCGAGCTCGGGGGTGTCGGCGCCGCCCGCGCACAGCACCAGCTGGACCCCGGGGTCCAGCGAAGCGCCGGCCCGGACGAGGTGCGGGACGCCCTTCTGCCGGGTGATCCGGCCGACGAACAGCACGTACGGCCGATCCGGGTCGATGCCGTGCTTCGCGAGCGCGCCGGTGCCCGGGTCGGGACGGTAGAGCGTGGTGTCGATGCCGTTGTGGATCACGTGCACGCGCTCGGGCGGCACGGCGGGGTAGGCGGCGAGGACGTCCCGGCGCATGCCGCCGCTGACGGCGACGATCGCGTCCGCGGCTTCGTAGGCCTCGCGTTCGATCCACGACGAGACGCGGTAGCCGCCGCCGAGCTGCTCGGCCTTCCACGGCCGCAGCGGCTCCAGCGAGTGCGCGGTGAGCACGTGCGGGATGCCGTGGGTCAGCTTCGCCAGGTGCCCGGCGAGGTTCGCGTACCAGGTGTGGCTGTGCGCGAGGTCGTGACCTTCGAGGGCGTTCGCCATGGAGACGGCGATGTCCATGGTCGTGAACGCGGGCTGCCGGTAGCCGTGCGGATCGGTGTGCCCGGTCGCGTCCGGGCGGTCCGCGCCCCAGCAGTGCACGTCGAGGTCGACCAGCGGTCGCAACTCCCGGGCGAGGAACTCCACGTGGACCCCGGCGCCGCCGTAGACCTCCGGCGGGTATTCGCGGGTGAGCAGGCCGACCTTCATGATGCGAACCCTAGGGCCTGACCGGCCCGCGGCGCAGTCTGGCGGGCAGGGGAATTCCGCGAGTTTTCGGTCACTGCCGGGTGATCGCGGTGCCCGGACGGACCGGCACCGCGGAGAGCGGACCGGACCGGAGGGGCCGGCCGGTCCGCTCTCCGGCGGGTTCAGTGCCGGTACCGCAGGTCCCACTCCTGGCCGCAGTTCGAGCAGGTGCCGACGAAGAGGGTGCCGCCCTCGCCGTCGACCGGCTGCCAGCCGTCGACGCGCACGTCGTACGGGCCCGCCGGGACACTCCCGAACGCCACGTGGCCCTGCTCGTCCGACACGGCGGTCGCGGTCACCGAGCCGTCGACCCGGTCGACCAGCTCGACCGTGGCGCCGGTGATCGGTTCGCCCGGGTCGACCGTGTAGTTGTTGTTGTCGTCGTGGTAGATCAGGCCCGCGGTGCCGGCCGGCGGGGCCGGGACGTGGGCGAAGAGGGTGACCGCGGGCAGCCCTTCGCCGCCCCCGGGCTCGGGCCCGAAGTCACACGCCAGGTAGAACGAGCCGTAGGTGGGCGCGACCGTGGGAACCGTGCCGGTCTCGGTGAACGTCCGCGTCTGGCCCGCGGCCAGGTCGAACGAGCCGGGAGTGGCGATGTCGGCCCAGCCGGTCCACCCGAGCAGGTGGTCGGCGGACCCGAAGCGGTCACACCCCAGGCTGATCCCGTGCACGTCGCTGCCGCTGACGTTGGTCAGCGTGAAGGTGACCTGGACGGGGTCGCCGACCTGGTAGGTGGTGCGGTCGAAGGAGCCGGTCGCGTGCACCTTCTCGCTGAACGGCCGGAGCCCGCGCAGCGGCACCGCGGGCCCGGGGTCGCTGCCGTCGACGTCGGCGTACTGCGGGGAGCCGGACTCGGGCACCCAGCCGCCCGGCAGGTTGTACGCGGAAATCCAGTAGCGCCGGGCCGGCAGGTCGGTGAAGGTGTACCGCCCGTCGGCGTCCGTGGTGGTCTCGATCGAACCGCCGGAGCCGGACACGTAGACGATGGCGCCGGGGAGGCCCTCGCCCGCGTCGAAGACGCCGTTCTCGTTCCGGTCGCCGTAGACGACACCCGAGGCGGACCCGTGGGTCGTCGTCGGGTCGAGCAGCGGGACGGCCAGGTCGCCGCCCTGGGACCAGTCGGCGCGGAACCGCTCGTGCGGGACGTCGGAGTTCCAGTTCCAGACGACGGCGGTGATGGTGAACGTGCGGGTGGCGCCCGCGTCGAGCGGCACGCCGGCCTGCTGGCTGCCGCCGAGGCCCGCCCAGTCCTGGACCGAGAGCCACGAGCCGGAAAGGTGCTCGTCCCAGACCGTGACCTTCGTGAGCGGCTGGTCGGTCGGGTTGGTGAGCGTCAGCGTGACCGGGAAGGGCTTGCCGATCAGCTGGGGCTCGGCGCCGACGGACGCCGTGATGACCAGCGCGGGGTTGTCGGCGTGGGCGGCCGGCACGGTGAGCGCGCCGGCGGTGAGCACGGTGGCGAGCACGGCGAAGAGCCGTCTCACCCCGCGCAGGGGTGTTCTGGACACGGTGGGTCCCCCTGGAAGCGGCCGGACCGGCGGCTCCCCGCGGCGCCGCCCGGCGATGGCGCAGAAGACTGCGATCACCGTCAAGCTAGCGAACGCGGAGGCGCCGGACCAGGGCCGACGGGGTGATCAACGCCCGCGCGTCACGACCGCGGGGTGCTCGTCCCGGGCGGGTCGTCGCGTCTCGTCGCTCGGCCCGCGACGGCCTCCTGGGCCGTGCCGGGCCCGGTGTGCAGCGGCAGCAGCCGGTCCAGGCCCAGGATCTGCAGCGGGCGGACGACCGCGGTCTCGCCGGCCGCGATGGCGTAGGGCACGTTCCGCGCGGTGGCGGCCCGGTAGGCCTCGACCAGCACGCTGAAGATGGTCGAGTCGCAGAAGGTCGTCTCGGTGAGGTCCGCGACGACGCCGCGGGCGCCGGCGTGGATGGGCCCGAGCAGGGCATCCCGCAGTTCCGGGGCGCTTTCCAGGTCCAGTTCGCCCGCGCAGTGGACGGTCACGACGCCGGCGTCGGTCGTGCTGGCGACGCCGGACGCGGGGTGGTGATCGGTCATCGGTTCCTTCCTCCCAGGTGGCGGGTACCCGCCACCGGTCAAGATCACTCGTGCGGCGGGTGGCTGCGCCCGGAGGTACCGATGCGCAAGCGTTGCGATGCGAGTGTGGCTCCGGGTGGCGGCGGGTACCCCTGTTACGGGGGTGGTCACGGCGGGGCGCCGCCCCGCCGGGGCCTGCGTGTCTTCGCCGTTCGGCCGACGCGGACATCGCTAAACTTCGGCAGTTCACGGTCCGCGAGGTGAAGGGGCACGGTGGAACCCGACAACGACGCGCTTCCCGTCGCCGGTGCCTGGGCACCCGGCAAGGTGGCCGAGCTGCTCGGGGTCTCGCCGGTGACGCTGCGCAGCTGGAGCGCGCGCTACGGGATCGGCCCGCCCGCCGGCGCGGGGCGGCACCGCCGCTATTCCGACGCGGACGTCCGCCGCTTGCAGCACATGCAGCGGCTGGTCGGGCGGGGGATGCCGGTCCGCGAGGCGGCGGAAGCGGCGTTCGGCCGGATGCCGGCCGGGCTCGAGGTGCCGGCGTCCCGCCGCGCGCGCGAGCTCACGGACGCCGCGGACGAGCTCCGGTACGCGTCGGTGGCGGGGCTGCTGGACGAAACGCTCGCCACGCTGGGCCCGGCGGCGGCCTGGACGGACGTGCTGGCCCCGGTCCTGCGCGGGTTGGGCGACCGCTGGCAGCGCGGCGACTGCTGTTTCGCCTCGGAATGGGCGCTGACGTCGGAGATCTCCCTGGCGCTCGAGCGCTTCAGCCGCCGCTTCCCGGCCGCGGTGCCGGGCCGCCCGGTGCTGCTGGCCTGCTGCCCGGCGGAACGGCACTCGCTGCCGATCGAGGCGTTGCGGGCGGTACTGGCCGAGGCGGCGGTCCCGGTCGCGTACCTGGGGCAGCTGGTCCCGGCGGAAACGGTCGCGGACCTGGCAACCCGCCTGGACCCGGTGCTGGTGGTGCTGTGGTCGATGGCCCCGACGACCGCGGACGACCTCCTGGCGGCCCGGATCCGCGCCTCGGGGTGCGAGGTGGGCACGGCCGGGCCCGGCTGGGCGCACCTGGGCGACCGCGGCTTCCGGCGGGTGAACGACCTGGCCTCGGCCGTGGAGCTCGCGGTGGAACACGCGGAGGACTGAGGACCGGCGCCGGTCAGGCCAACGCGCCGAGCACCCGGCGCAGTTCCGGCACCACCTCGTCGCCCAGCCGCTCGAACTCGCGCTTCAGCAGCGGGCTCGCGAGCTTCGCCCAGCCGTGGAAGACGATCGTGGCCCGGTACCGGACCAGCGTGCCCTCCGGGGCCGCCGAAAGCGTGAAGTCGTCGGTCGAGGTGGCCGTCTTGTTCTCGCCGACGAAGGTCACCTTGCCCGGCTCGCGGCGGGTCAGCCGGTAGTCCAGCTCCGTCTTCCGGCCGCGGAACTCCGACACGTTGTGCCACTGCGCGCCCACCGCGATCGGGCCCGGGTCGGTGCGGGTGCACGAGATCGTGCCCGGGTCCCAGTCCTCCGTGTGCGCGAAGTCGGCCAGGTACTCCGCCACCGCGCCGATCGGCGCGCCCACCGTGACCGTGCGTTCGACCTGGACCACTCAAGCCTCCGTAAATCGCTGCAAGTTCGTTGCAATCTTACCTTGCGCTGCTCGGCGGCACCGGGCGAAGACATCGATGTCATTTATCCGAATTCTTGTCCTCCTTGTCTTCTTGACGGTGTCGACGGCCGCGGCGGAAGCTTCCTGGCAACGTTGTCACCCGCTCGGCGCCACACCCCGCCAGGTCCCGGTCGCCGCTTGAAGAACGGAGCCCGCATGGCGGAGGAGAACGAGCGCGCGGAGGTGGCCGGGATGTCCCGTCGGCACGTCCTGACCGCGGGGACCGGCCTGCTGGCCGGGTTCGGCCTCGCGGCCGTCCTGCCCGGTGTCGCGTCGGCCGAGCCGGCCGCGCCGGAGAGCCGCAAGAGCGACCTCGCCCTGTTCCGGCCGGTCCAGGTCTCGTCGACCGCCTACGCCGCCACCCCGGCCGGGTTCGCCGTCGACGGCCTCGCCCAGGTCGGCGTCCGCGGGTCCGGATGGCGCGCCGCCCAGGGCGACGGCCAGTGGATCGTCGTCGACCTGCAGGCTCCGTGCGCCATCGAATCCGTCGTCCTCACCTTCGAAGCCCGGCCCGGCGACCCGGCCTTCGACGCCGGCGCCTCCCGCTCCCGCACGAGCGGCTTCGAGATCCAGTCGAGCTACGCGACGGCGTTCGACCTCGACGTCTCCGGTGACGGCAAGGCCTGGCGCACCGTGCACCACACCGAGACGGGCACGGGCGGCGTCGTCACGATCCCGCTGGCCGTCACCGCGCGCTGGGTCCGCTTCACCGCGAGCCGGCGCTCGACGACGAACCCGCTGGGGCTCAACGGCTTCCAGGTCTTCGGCACCTGCCGCGAGACCCGGCCGGCGGTCCGCGGCTGGACGAGCTTCCCGGTGCGCCCGAACGACGACCCGCCCGCGCTCTCCGTGGCGCCCGACGGCACCGTGCCGCTCGAATCCGGCTGGGTGCTCACCATGGACGACTGGGCGCCGACCGGCGACGGCCAGTCCCTTTCGGGTACCACTGTGGACACCCGCGGCTGGCTCCCGGCGACGGTGCCCGGCACCGTGCTGGCTTCGCTCGTCGAGCAGGGCCAGCTGCCCGACCCGGTGTCCGGGATGAACAACCTGCACGTCCCGGAAGCGCTTTCGCGCCACGCGTGGTGGTACCGCCGCCGGTTCACCGTCCCACGCGGCCTGGACACCTCGCCCGGACGGCACGTCTGGCTGGAGTTCGACGGCGTCAACCACGAGGCGGAGATCTGGCTCAACGGCGCCCGAATCGCCACGCAGAGTCACCCCTTCGGCCGCGGCGTCCACGACGTCACCGCGGCGCTGCGCCGCACCGGCGAGCAGGTCCTGGCCGTGCGGATCTCGCCGATGCCGCGGCCGGGCAGCCCCGGCGACAAGGGGGCCGACGGCAGTTCGTGGGTCGACGCGGGCGGCACGATGTTCGACAACTCGCCGACCTACCTCGCCGTCTCCGGCTGGGACTGGATGCCCGCCGTGCGCGACCGCGCGGCCGGCCTCTGGGACCACGTCCGCCTGCGCTCCACCGGCGCCGCCGTGCTCGGCGACGTTCGCGTCGACACGAAGGTGCCGGACGCGAAGACCGCCGAGGTGACGCTCACCGTCCCGGTGCGCAACGCCGCCCCGACCGCGCAGCGCGTCAAGGTCACGGCCGCGTTCGGCCCGGTGAACCTGACGGCGACGGTCACGGTCCCGGCCGGGCAGTCCACCGACGTGGTGTTCCCGCGGCAGCGGGTCGAGAACGCGAAGCTGTGGTGGCCCAACGGCTACGGCGACCCGAACCTGTACGACCTGACGCTGACCGCGGCGATCGGCGCCGCCACGAGCGACCGCCGGACGGTCCGGATCGGCCTGCGCGAGATCGGCTACCGCTACGACCTGCCGATCGTCATCGCCGACGGCCGGGCCACCCAGACCGTCGAACTGCCGCCGCAGAACGCCCGGTTCGTCCGCATGCAGGGCCTCCGGCGCGCCACCGGCTGGGGCTTCTCGCTCTGGACGATGTCCGTGCAGGACGGCTCGGGCCCCGACCTCGCCCAGGGCAAGCCGTCGGCGGCGCAGTCGGTGGCCGACGGCAACCCGCCCGAGCGCGCCTTCGACGGCGATCCGAACACCCGCTGGACGTCCGAGTACAGCGACAACCAGTGGCTGCAGGTGGACCTCGGTGCCGCGACGGCGTTCGACCGCGTCGTGCTGACCTGGGAGACCGCGTACGCGGCGACCTTCAAGATCCAGGTGTCGCAGGACGGTGGGACCTGGACCGACGCCGCCTCGGTGGACAACAGCCCGAAGCCGCTGACGTTCCTGGTCAACGGCGTCAAGATCTTCGCCCGCGGCGGCAGCTGGGGCTGGGACGAGCTGCTGCGCCGGATGCCCGCCGAGCGGGCCGACGCCGTGGTCGCGATGCACCGCGACATGAACTTCACCCTGATCCGCAACTGGGTCGGGTCGTCGTACCGGCCGGAGCTGTTCGACGCCTGCGACAAGTACGGCATCCTGCTGTGGAACGAGTTCTGGGACGGCTGGTCGACCGACCCGGCCAACCACGACATCTTCCTGGCGCAGGCGAAGGACACCGTGCTGCGCTACCGCCACCACGCCTGCGCGACCGTCTGGTTCGGCTGCAACGAGGGCACCCCGCCCGCCGTGATCGACAACGCACTGCGCGAACTGGTCCACTCGAACACCGACCTGCTCTACCAGGGCAATTCGGCGGGCGGCGTGATCACCGGCGACGGCCCGTACTTCTGGCAGGACCCGAAGCGGTACTTCACCGGCGAGGCGACCGGCGGCAAGTACGGGTTCTGGAGCGAAATCGGGCTGCCGACGGTGTCGGTGGTCGAGAGCATGCGCAACCTGGCCGGGCCGGACGACCCGGGCTGGCCGATCGGCGCGCCGTGGTTCCTGCACGACTGGTCCACGAACGGCAACCAGTCCCCGCAGAGCTACCTCGCGGCGATCGACGCCCGGCTGGCGCCGTCGACCGGCCTGGCCGAGTTCTGCCGCAAGGCCCAGTTCGTCAACTACGAAAGCATGCGCGCGATCTTCGAGGCCTGGAACGCGAAGCTGTGGGACGACGCCACCGGCGTGCTGCTGTGGATGTCGCACCCGGCCTGGCACAGCACGGTCTGGCAGACCTACGACTACGACCTCGACGTCAACGGCAGCTACTACGGCGCGCGCAAGGGCTGCGAGCACCACCACGTGCAGGCCGACCTGACGACGTGGCAGGTCCGGGTGGTCAACCACACGCCGGGCGCGCTGGCCGGCGTGACCGCGACCGCGCGCCTGTTCGCCCTGGACGGCGCCTCGCTCGGCGCCCCGGTGCAGCAGCAGCTCGACGTGGCCCCGGTTTCGGCCGCGGCGGCGTTCACCGTGCCGTTCGCCGACGGGCTCCCGGACCTGCACCTGCTCCGGCTGACCCTGACCGACGGCCGCGGCACGGTGCTGTCGGAGAACACGTACTGGCGCTACCGGACGGACGCGGCGATGCGGGCGCTGAACCAGCTCCCGGGCGCGCGCCTGACGACGTCGCTGCGCGCGGACGGCGACGCCTACACCGCGACGATCCGCAACGACGGCCGGACGGTGGCGGCGATGATCCGGCTGTCGCTGCGGGAGCGCAACGGCACCGACCGCGTGCTCCCGACCCGCTACGGCGACAACTACTTCTGGCTGCTGCCGGGGGAGAGCCGCACGATCCGGGTCGAGCCACGGCGGCGGGTGCCGAACGCGAAGCTGCTGGTGGAGGCGTACAACGTGGCGGCGAAGCTGAGTTAGCCGCGGTTTTCGCCGGACCCGGCCGCCGCGGGCGTGGGAGGAGTTGGTCGCCGCCGACCGAATCGAAGGCTGATTTCGTCCGCGGCGACGAACTAGGCTGGGGGCGTCGCGCCTAGCTTCAGGAGGTGCTCGTTTCCGTGAACCTGCGCCCGCACGCCGGCCTCGGCCGGGTCCTCGACGACCTGGGCGGCACGCTCCTGGACCTCGTCCTCGGCGACGGCGAACGCCCGGGCGGCATCGGCGGCGTCGCCATCCACGATCCGCTCGACGAGCCCGCGCTGCCGCAGAACGCCCTGGTGCTGGGGGTCGGCCTCGCCGACCCGGAGGACGTCGTGCGGCAGCTGCGGACGCTGGCCCGCCACGACGCGGCCGGGCTCGTGCTGCGCGCCCCGGTCACCGTGACCGCCGCGGTTTCCGCCGCCGTCGAGGAGACCGGCGTCGCCCTGCTGGGCCTCGCCCGGGGCGCGTCCTGGGCCCAGCTCGCCGCGATGCTGCGGTCGCTGCTGGCCGAGGGGGACGTCGGCGACGCCCAGCCGGAGACGCTGGCCGGGCTGCCGTCGGGTGACCTGTTCGCCGCGGCCAACGCGATCGCCGCGCTGATCGACGCGCCTGTCACCATCGAGGACCGGCGCTCCCGCGTGCTGGCGTTCTCCGGACGTCAGGACGAAGCCGACCCTTCGCGCGTCGAGACCATCCTGGGCAGGCAGGTGCCCGAGCGGTTCGCCCGCATGCTCGCCGAGCGCGGCGTGTTCCGCGACCTCTACCGCAGCGACGAGCCGGTCTACGTGCACCTGTCGCCGGAGAACCCGGAAGGCATCTTGGTCCCGCGGGTGGCGGTCGCGGTCCGGGCCGGCGACGAGGTCCTCGGCTCGATCTGGGCCGCGGTGCGCGAACCGCTGACCCCCGACCGGACGCAGGCCCTCCGCGACGCCGCCCGGGTGGTGGCCCTGCACCTGCTGCGCGTGCGGGCGGGTGCCGACGTCGAACGGCGGCTGCGCGCGGACCTGCTGAGCACGGCCCTCGAAGGCGGGGCCGGCGCACGCGAGGCACTGAGCCGGCTCGGGCTGGCCGACCAGCCGGTCGTCGTGCTGGCGCTGGCGGTGCTGGGGTCCGGAGCCGCCGACGCCGAGCTCGCCGCCGACCGGCAGCGGCTCAGCGACGGGCTGGCGATGCACCTGAGCGCGGTCCACCCGCGGTGCGCCGCCGCGCTCGTCGGCGACACGGCGTACGGGCTGGTACCGGTGACCCGCGACACCGACGCCGAGCGGCGCGCCCTGCGGATCGCCAAGGACTTCCTGGACCGGGTCGGCGACCGCGTCCGCGCGGTGGTGGGCATCGGCCCGGTGGCGCGCAACGCGGCCGAGCTGCCGGAAGCCCGCGGCAGCGCCGACCGGGCGTTGCGCGTGCTCCGGTCAGGCAGCGGCGCCGGCCGGCGCGTCGCGCTGCTGGGGGACGTGCACGTCGAGGCCCTGCTGCTGGAGCTGCAGGACCTGGTGGCCGCGCGCGGCGACCGCCCGACCGGCGCGGTGGCCCGCCTCCTCGACTACGACGCCCAGCACCACGCCCACCTGGTGGAGACGCTCCGGGCCTGGCTGGACGCGTTCGGCGACGTCATCGCGGCCTCCGCGGCGGTCCACGTCCACCCGAACACCTTCCGCTACCGCCTGCGCCGCCTCACCGAGGTCGGCGGCTTCGACGTGACGGACCCGGAGGCGAGGTTCGCGGCGATGCTCCAGCTCCGCGTGGTGGCCCCACCACCCTCCTGACCCGTGAGCAGAGAGCCGGCCACGCAACCGGCGCTCAGTCCCGCGGCAGGGATGCCACTCCGGCCAGCAGGCGGTCCACGTCGTCTTCGGTGGTGTACGGCGCGATGCCCGCCCGGACCGCTCCCGCGTCACCGAGCCCCAGGCGCCGTGAACACTCGATCGCGTAGAAACTCCCCGCCGGAGCGTTCACGCCCTGCGCACCGAGGTGCTCGTACACCGCCTGCGACGCGACGCCCTCCACCGAGAACAGCACCGTCGGTGTCCGGTGCCGCTCGGGCGCCCCGTACCGCGTAACCCCCGGCAAGGCAGCCAGCCCGCCGTCGAGCCGGGCCAGCAGCGCGTTCTCGTGCGCCTCCAGCGCCGTCATCGACGCCGCCAGCCGGGACCGGCGGGAGCCCGTCCCCGGGACCAGCCCGGCGAGGAAGCCGATCGCCGCGGTCGTTCCGGCGAGCAGCTCGTACGGCAGCGTGCCCAGCTCGAAGCGCTCCGGCACCGCGTTCGTCGACGGCAGCAGCTTGTCCGGGTGCAGCGTCTCGAGCAACGACGGCGCCGCCGCGACCACGCCCAGGTGCGGCCCGAGGAACTTGTACGGCGAGCACGCGTAGAAATCGGCCCCCAGCTCCGTGATGTCCACCAGGGCGTGCGGGGTCAGGTGGACGCCGTCGACGTACAGCAGCGCGCCCGCCCGGTGCACCTGGGCCGCGATCGCCGGGATGTCCGGGCGGGTGCCGAGCAGGTTCGAGGCCGCGGTCACCGCGACCAGCCGCGTCCGCTCCGACAGCAGCCCGGCGACCGGGGCCGGCTCGCCGGTGGCCGGGTCGAAGTCGAGCCAGCGGACCGCCGCGCCGGCCGCCGCCGCGGCCTGGACCCACGGGCGGATGTTCGCGTCGTGGTCGAGGCGGGTCACGACGACTTCGTCGCCCGGGCCCCACTTCTGGGCCAGCGTCCGGGAGAAGTCGTACGTCAGCTGCGTCATGCTGCGGCCGAAGACGACGCCCGCCGGGTCGGCGGCGAGCAGGTCGGCGACGGCGAGCCGGGCTTCGGCGACGACCTCGCTCGCCCGGCGCTCGGCCGCCGTGACGACGCCGCGGTTGGCGATCGCCGCGCACAGCGTCCCGGCCACCGCTTCCCCGACCACGCGGGGGACCTGCGAGCCGCCCGGTCCGTCGAAGTGGGCGGCGCCGCCGTCGAGGGCCGGGAAGTGCGCTCGAATGGTCTGAACGTCGTAGGTCACGGCGCCAGCATGCCCAACGCGTGCCGTCCGCCTCAAGATCCCCGCGGCGGACGGCGGCGGGCGGCGCCGAACGGCCGTGACCTCAGCGGTTGCGGGGGTGCTGACGCGCCTGGCGCTCGTTGCCGTGCTTGTAGTTGCCGGTCACCCGGGCCATCAGCAGCTGCTGGTCGTCACCCCGGTCCACCGCGGCCAGGAACCGGGCGGCCGCGGCCCCGCGCAGCGTGCCCGCCGGACGGCCGTGGTGGGTGATGGTCACCGTGCCGCGTTCGTCGCGGTAGGCGAAGCCCTGCGGTGTCCCCATCCGCCCAGGGTGGCACGCGCGGCAACCGGTTTTCCCGGGGGCGGCTCGGGGGTTTCCCGGATGGTGCCCGGGCCGGGACCCGACAGAATGCGGGGGGTGACCGGAGGGGGAGCAGGGGTGCGGGCCAAGCTGGGGAACAAGTACGTGCTGTTCGGCGCGCAGGTGCTGGTGCTGGTGGCGCTGCTCGTGTCGTACAACGGCGGCCGCTGGCGGTTCCCGGCCTACCGGGTCGACCTGGACGTCTACCGGCTCGGCTCGGCGGCGTTGCTGCACGGCGAGGCCCTGTACGGCACGCTGCCGCCGACCGGCGACGGCCAGTTGCTGCTCTTCACCTACCCGCCGTTCGCGGCGATCCTGCTGGCCCCGCTGGCCGTGCTGCCGTACTGGGCCGCCTGCCTGACGCTCACCCTGCTCACGCTCGGCGTGCTGGCGGTGGTCCTGGTGACGGTGCTGCGCGCGCTCGGCGCGCGCTGTGACTGGCCGCGCGTGGCGGTGCTGCTGCTGGCCGCCGAGGTGCTGGAGCCGGTGCTGCGCACGCTGTACGCCGGGCAGCTCGACCTGCTGCTGCTCGCGCTGGTGGTGCTGGACGTCCTGGTGGACGACCCGCGCCTGCCACGCGGCCTGCTGATCGGGCTCGCCGCCGCTATCAAGCTGACGCCCGCGGTCTTCCTGCTGTACTTCCTGTTCCGCCGCGACACCCGGGCCGCGGTGACCGCCGTGGTGACGTTCCTGGCCGCGACGGCGCTGGGCTTCCTGCTCGCCGGTGCGGACTCGGTGCGGTACTGGACGAGCGCGCTGTGGGACACCGGCCGCGTCGGCGAGCCGACCTACGCCGGCGACCAGTCGCTGCTCGGGCTGCTGGCCAGGGCCGGCGTGCCGGTCCAGGCGCGGACGGCGTGGTGGCTGCCGCTGGTGGCGGTGGTGCTCGTGCTGACGGCGTGGGGTGTGCGGCGCGCGCTGAACGCGGGGGAGCCGGTGATCGCGCTCGGCCTCAACGCGGTGGGCGGGCTGCTGGTCTCCCCGATCTCCTGGACCCACCACTGGGTCTGGGCCGTGGTCGTCCTGCTCGGCTGGGCCGAACTGGCCCGCCGGACCCGGCGGCGGGGGTTCGCCGTCCTGGCCGGGACGGGCGCGGTGCTCTTCGTCGCGGGGCCGCAGTGGTGGTGGCCGCGCGGCGGGGAAGCCGAACGGCACTGGAACTTCGTCCAGCAGCTGACCGGCAACGGCTATGTCCTTTTCGGACTCGCGGTGCTGCTCACGGCGGTGCTGGTGCGGTTCCCGCGGCGGGACGACCTCGTCAGCGTTGCCGGGCCGGTCCGCGCCGGAGCCAGCCCGCTCCCAGGATGAGCATCGCGGTGCCGAGTGCCAGGTCGAGGCAGATGCCCGCGGTGTTCAGCGGCAGCGCTTCGGTGATCGCGGACGGCAGCGGGAGCAGCCCGGCGAAGCCGACCACGACGTAGCAGACACCGGCGGCGACCAGGAACCGCGCGGCCCAGCGCGAGGAGCGGGTGCAGAACACGGCGGTGGCGCCGGTCAGCAGGTGGACCAGGGTCCACACCCCGGACACGGCGAGCACGCCGAACAGCACGCGCGGGCCGCCGCCGGCCGGGACCCCGGCCATCAGCTCCAGCGCGGCGAGGACGAGGAACAGCAGGCCGATCAGCATGCCCATGCCCTGCACGGGGGCGGGGCCCCGCCGGGGCGCCCTGGTCTCGGGGTCGGTGGCCGTCATGCCTTCGGGGTTCCCCGCCCGAACCCTTTTAATGCACCGCATCACGGGTATCCGCGGACGAACCGGACCGCCGAGGAGGAGACCCACGATGACCGAGTACCGCCACCGCGCGACCGCCGACATCCCCGCCGACGAGCTGTTCGCGTTCCTGAGCCACCCGGAGAACCTGCCCCGGTACTTCCCGGAGATGAAGGTCGCCGAGCCGAAGGGCGGGGACAGCGTCCACGTCGAGGCCGAGGTGCACGGCGAGCGCGTCGCCGGCGAGGCGTGGCTGCACACCGACCCGGCGACCCGGTCGCTGACCTGGGGCGCCGAAGGCCCGGACGACTACCACGGCGAGCTGCGCATCCGCGACGACGGCCCGGCGTCCTCGGAGATCACCGTGACCCTGCACAGCGTCCGCGAAGCCGACGGGGGCGAAGTCCAGCAGGGCCTGGAGCGCACGGTCGCGGCGATGACGCACGCCGCGTCCGCCGACGCCGACGTCGAGGCGGCCGAAGGCCAGGGCGGCTGGACCTCCTACGACGACAAGAGGGACACGTCGAGCTGAGGCGGGAACGGCCCGTAGGCGTTGCCGCGGGCGCCGCGGGTGCGCACCGCCGGCAGCGCGAAGAGGTACTTGAGCAGCTTGGGGGGCGCGGTGCCGCGGCCGCGGGCCCGTGCGGCGGCCGCCCGCCGTTCGACCCGCACCTGGTCGGCCTGCACCCGTTCGATCGCGCGGATCCGGTCGGCTTGGACGGCCGCCAGGTCCGCGGTCGTGACGCCGCCGCGGCGGAAGGCCGGGACCAGCCGGTTCGCCGCGGCGACGGCGTCCTGCACCGCCATCAGGATGCCGTTGCCACCGACCGGGGAGATGACGTGGGCGGCGTCGCCGAGCAGCAGCAGGCCCGGCCGGTACCAGCGGTCCACCCGGGAGATGTCCACCGACAGCAGCGTGGTCTGCGCGAAATCCGTGAGCAGGTGGGCCCGGTCGGCCAGCCACGGCACGCGCTCGCGCACGAACGCGCGGATCGGCTCGACCCCGCGTTCGCGCAAGGCCGGGTACGAGCCCTTCTCGATGCTGTAGCCGACCTGCCAGTCGCGGACGCCGCCGAGGACGCCGATGTAGGCGTCACGCCCGAAGTAGAGGTCGAGGTCCGCGTCCGGCGGGTCGCCGGGGGAGCGGGGCAGGCGGAACCAGAGCAGGTCGGTGGTCGCGCCGAGCGGCCGGGCTTCGAGCCCGGCCAGGCGCCGGACCGTGGAGAACCGGCCGTCGGCGCCGACGACGACGGACGCGGCGAGCTCGCCGCCGCGGTGGCGGACGCCGGTCACCGTGCCGTCGGCGTCTTCGAGCAGGCCGGTCACCTTCGCGCCGGTCCGCAGCGTGAACGTCGGCAGCTCGCCGGCCCGGTCGGCGAGGAAGTCGAGGAACCGCACCTGCGGCATCAGCGCGATGTAGCCGAACGGCGTCCGGAGGCGGTCGTAGTCGGCGGCGCGGTAGACGCCGTGCGGGGTGTGGAAGCGGAACGAGCGGGCCTTGAAGTGGTCGAGTTCCAGCAGGTCGCCGGCCAGGCCGAGGCGGTCGAGCAGCTCGAGGGTGTAGGGGTGCAGCGAATCGCCGCGGAAGTCGCGGTCGAAGTCCGCCCGTGACTCGAGCACGGTGACTTCGATCCCGGCGCGGGCCAGGAGATAGCCGAGCAGCAGCCCGCCGGGCCCGCCGCCGGCGATCGCGACGCTCACGGCGTGTCCCTCGCGGTCAGCCGGAACACCGCCATGCCGGGCAGGTGCTCGAGGATCTGCGCGGGGGTCGCGTCCTGGGGCACGGGGAAGGCCCGGATCGCCCACGGCACCGACATCGCGGCCAGGTAGGTGGCGACCACTGCGGCCGCTTCCTCGCCGGCTTCGCCGGCCCGCCGGTCTTCGCGGCGGCCCTCGGAGAGCAGCGCGCACTCCGGCGTGGCCAGGAGGTTCTCCACCCAGTCCCGGTCGCGCACGGGGGAGACGAGGTAGTGGCCGCCGTCGTGCGCGACCACGGCCAGCGGCACGCGCCGCGGCTCGCCGGTGCGGCGGCCGCGCGTCTCGACGACGCGCAACGCGTACCCGCCTTCCGGCGGTGCTTCGCCGGGGGCGTCGATGAGTTTGGCGGTCATTTCGGCGTTCATCGCTCGGACGTCCACGGGCTCCACGGTAGCAAAACTAGCTAGATTGTCTAGCTAACCTAGAATGACCAGGTGGAAGACAGTCCTGTCGCGCTCCGCGTGAACCTCGCCCTGCGCGAGCTGCTCGCGCTGGCCCACGACGTCCAGGTCGCCCTGGCCCGGCGGCTCGGCCTGGGCGCGACCGACGTGCAGGCGCTGCAGCACCTGGCGGCCGGCACGCCGATGGGCACGGTCGACCTCGCGCACGCGCTGAAGATCCGCTCCGCGTCGGCGACGGTGCTGGTCGACCGCCTGGAAGCCGCCGGCCACGTCCGCCGCGACCCGCACCCGCGCGACGGGCGGCGGGTCACCCTCGTCGTCAGCGAGGCGGCCCGGGTCGAGGTCCGGGCCGCACTGGCCCCGCTCGTCGGCGCCATCACCCGGTTGACGGACGCCTTGCCGCCGGAGCAGGCCGAGGTCGTCGCCCGGTTCCTCGGCGACACCACGGAGGTCCTCCGTGCTTACGCTGCGGAGCCGCCGGAAGCGGGTTAGCGTTCCGCGCATGCGAGACGAGCCCGCGCTGTGGCTGTTCGCCGACCAGCTGGGGCCGCACTTCCACAGCACGCCCGAGCACCGCGGACGCGACGTGCTGCTGATCCGGTCGGCCGCGGCCTTCGCCGCGAAACCGTTCCACCGGCAGAAGCTGCACCTGGTCCAGGCCGCGCTGCACCGGCTGGCCGCCGACCTCGGCGACCGCGTCACCCTGATCGACGCCCCCGACTACCGCACCGGGCTGCGCCGCTTCGGGCGGCCGGTCGTGGTCCACGAGCCGACGTCGCACGCGGCCGACGCCTTCGTCCGGCGGCTGCGCGACGAAGGCGTCGTCACGGACATCCGGCCCACGCCCGGGTTCGTGTTGTCCAAAGAGGACTTCTCGGCGTGGGCGGCCGGCCGGACCCGGTTCGTCATGGAGGACTTCTACCGCGACCAGCGACGGAAGTTCGGCGTGCTGCTCGAAGCCGACGGCGAGCCGGAAGGCGGGCACTGGAACTACGACTACGACAACCGGCAGCCACCGCCGAAGACCACCCGGCTCGGTGTCCCGGCCCCGTGGCACCCGCGCGAGAACGAGATCGACGAGCGGGTCCGCGCCGAACTCGACGCGGCCGAGCGCGCCGGGAAGATCCACCCGGTCGGCGTGGACGGGCCGCGGCAGTTCGCCGTCGGGCACGAGGAGGCGCTCCGGGCGCTGCGCCGGTTCCTCGACCACCGGCTGTCCTCGTTCGGCCCGCACCAGGACGCGATGCTCACCCACGACTGGGCGATGGCGCACGCGCTCCTTTCGGTGCCCCTGAACCTCGGGCTGCTCGACCCGCGTGACGTCGTGCGCCGGGCCGAGGAGCGGTACCGGGCGGGGGAGGCGCCGCTGAGCAGCGTCGAAGGGTTCGTCCGGCAGGTGCTCGGCTGGCGCGAATGGGTGTGGCACCTCTACTGGCACCAGGGACCCGGCTACCTGCGCCGCAACGCGTTGCGGGCCCACCGCGAGCTGCCGGCGTGGTGGCGGACCCTGGACGCCGACGCGGTCGAGGCGGCGTGCCTGCGCACCGCGCTGGCCGGGGTCCGCGACCGCGGCTACGCCCACCACATCGAACGCCTCATGGTGCTCGGCAACCACGGGCTGCAGCGCGGCTACGACCCGGCCGCGCTGAACCGCTGGTTCGCCACGGCGTTCGTCGACGGCTTCCCCTGGGTGATGCCGGCCAACGTGATCGGCATGAGCCAGTACGCCGACGGCGGGATCGTCGCGACCAAGCCGTACGCCGCCGGGGGTGCCTACCTCAACCGGATGAGCGACCACTGCGGCGGCTGCGTCTTCGACCCGAAGAAGCGGACGGGGCCGGACGCGTGCCCGTTCACGGCGGGGTACTGGGCGTTCCTGGACCGGAACGCCGAGCGGCTGCGCGGCAACCACCGGATGCGGCAGCCCCTGAGCGGACTCGAGCGGCTCGCCGATCGCGCCGAAGTCGTCGCCCAGGAAGCCCGGCGCGAGCAGTTCTGATCGTATAACGACCTATACGGCACCTCTGCGGAGCGAAACCACTGTGGCCACGACGAAAAGCCCGCACGCGACGGCCGCGGCCACCTCGACGCTCGCCGTGCAGGCCGCGCGGGCCGCGGCGAGCAGTTCGGCACCGGCCGCCAAGCCGCCGGACGCGGCTTCGGCCTGCGCGGGACCGGCCGAAGCCAGCCGGGCCGCCGCGTCCGGCACACCGGGCGGCACGGCGAGGCGAGCCGCGTAGACGGCGGCCGCGAGCGAGCCGAACGCGGTCGTGCCGAGGCCCGCGCCCAGTTCGTAGCCGGTCTTCTCGACGGCCGCCGCGCCGCCGGCCCGGTCGGGTGGGGCGGCGGTCAGGAGCGTGTCGGTGCTCGACGTCAACGCGAGAGCCATGCCCAGACCCGACCCCGCGAGCGCGCCGCCGAGCCACCACGGCGACGGCAGGCCACCCGCCGCCGGGACGGCCAGAGAGGCCGCCGCCAGTGCGAATCCCGCCGTGCGGACGCGGGCGTTGCCGAAGCGTTCCAGCAGCGCCGGCGCCACCACACTGCCCACCGCCGACGCGCCGAGCACGAGCAGCAGCCGGGTCGCCGCCGCGACCGGGGAGAGCCCGAGCACCACCTGCAGGTACTGGGCGAGCAGCAGACCGAGCCCGACCAGCGTGCTCATCACCAGCAGCACGCCGGCGGCCGCGCCGGGCACCCCTGGCCGCCGGAACAGGGCGAGGTCCAGCAGGGGTGTCTCCGCCCGCCGCTGGCGGCGCACGAAGAGGCCGAGAAGGACGCCGCCGGCCGCCCCCGCCGCGAAGCCGCCCCCCGACGGCCCGACGGCGGCGGCGATCCCGAGCACCCCGCCGGCCGCGAGCAGCGCGCTGAGCGCGTCCCACGGCTCGCGCCCGGGCGGGCTCCGCGGCAGCCACCGCGGCGCCGCGGCCACCGCGGCCAGGATGACCGGCGGGTTGACCAGGAACGTCGCCCGCCAGCCCCACGCTTCGACGAGCAGGCCGCCGAGGACCGGCCCGAACACCGAGCCGGTCCCGGCGATGCCGCTGCACACCGCGATCGCCGTGCGGCGCTGACGGCGATCGGGGAACATCTCCCGCAGCAGCGACATCGTCACCGGCATGATCAGGGCGCCGCCGACGCCGAGCGCCGCACGGGCCGCCAGCAGAGCCGGGACACCGGGGGCCAGGGCACAGGCGAGTGACGCCGTCCCGAACACCGCGTAGCCGGTGACGAGCACGCGCCGCCGTCCGAAGCGGTCGCCCAGGGTGCCGCACGGCAGGAGCAGCGGGGCGGCGGTGAGCGGGTAGATCGCCACGATCCAGACCTGGGCGGCCGCGCCGGGCCGCAGCTGCCGGACGAGGTCGGGCAGCGCGACGTGCAGCACGGTCGCGTCCACCGCGACCAGGAAGAGGCCGGCGCCGAGCACGGTGAGCGGCGGCCAGGTCCGGACGGTCACGGCCACAGCAGGTCCGAAAGGTGCCGTGCGACGACGTCGACGTGCGGCGGGTCGACGATCGAAAGGTGGTGTGCCGGAACGGGGACGATTTCCAGCCGCGGGCACAGCTCGGCCCACCCGGCGGCGAGGTCGGTGCGGGAGTAGCGCGGTTCCATCGCGAGCCCGGCGGCGTACGGTTCGGTGGCCCGGTAGAGGACCACGCGGCCGTCGTAGGGCCGCGGTGTCCCGCGTTCGGCGGCCAGGGTGTCCAAAAAGGACTGCCGCTGGTGCCGGAGCACGCCGGGGCTCAGCAGCCCGGCTTCGGCGACCCGGCGCATGGTGAGCTCGATCTGCGCTTCTTCGGGCAGGGGCGCGAGTTCGTCGTGGCCGAGCCGGACGGCCCGGCCGTAGGTGCCTTCGACGTAGCCGGTGAAGCGCAGGAACCGCCGGGCCGACGACGCCCGCGGATCGAGGTCCGGCTCGGGCAGCGGCAGCATGGTGTCGAGGAGCGCGACGAGCTCGACGGGTTCGCCTTCTTCGGCGAGCCGGGTGGCGAGGCCGTAGGCGAGGGCGCCGCCGAAGGACCAGCCCGCGAGCCGGTAGGGCCCGTGGGGCAGGCGGGCCCGGACGAGGGGCAGGAGCCGTTCGACGCGGTCCTCGATACCGGCGCCGGGCACGCGTTCGAAGCCGACGCAGGGAACGCCGGCGGGGAGGCGGTCGAGCAGCGGGCGGTAGGCGGTGCAGGTGCTGCCGCCGGGGTGGAACAGCAGGAGCGGGGCGGTGCCGGCGTCGCCGGGGTTGAGGAGGTGGACGGGACCGCGTTCTTCGCGCGTGTCGAGCACGGCCCTGGCGACCTCGGCGACGGCGGCGAGGGAGTCGTGGCGGAGGAGGTCGGCCGGGTCGACGGGGGTGCCGAGTTCGGCGGTGAGGCCGTCGGCGAGCAGCCGGGCGAGCTGCTGCGGTTCTCCGGCACTGGTCAGCCGGACGTGCGGCCTGGCGGCGTCGGTGCCGGTGTGCTCCCGCCAGAGCCGCAGGACGAGGCGGTCGGCGGCGTCCCAGGCGCGCCCGCGGGCCGGGGGTTCGTCGCCGCGGGGTGCGAGGTCCCGGTTGAGGTCGGCGAGGGTGGCCCCGCGGAGAACGGCGGCGGGATCGGGATCGGTGCCGAGCTCCCGCCGGACGGCTTCGCGGATCCGGTTCGCCATGAGCGAGTCGAGCCCGAGGTCGACGAGCGGGACGTGGGGATCGAGGCGCTCGGGGGAGAGCCCCATGATCGCGGCGACGATCCGGGCGAGCCGGTCGCCCGAAGTGGCCTCGGCCGCGGTTTGGGGTCGGGAGCCTTCGCCGGGTTCCGCGGCGGCGGTCGCCGCGGCTGAAGGTGGGGCGGCCGCGATGACTGTGGGCCGGGAGGTTTCGGCCGGTTCGGTGGCGGCGGTGCTCGCGGTCGGGGGCGGGGCGGCTTGGCGTGGCGTGGCCGCGGACCGGCGGGTTCCGCCCGGTTCCGGTGGTGCAGCGTGCCCGCTGTGGTCCGCGTCGGTGTACCAGTGTCGCTCGTGGCGCCAGGGCATGGGCGGCACGTCCGTGAGCCGGGCGTCGTCGTCCGGGGTGGTCAGCGTGATGCGCGTCCCCGCGCAGTACAGCGTCGCCGCCGCTGCCGCGAACGCGCGGACTTCGTCCTGGCCGCGGCGGAGCGTGCCCGTCACCACCGCGTCCGCGATTCCGGCCGCTTCGAGGGTGCGGGCCAGCGAGCCCCGCAGGATCGGGTGCGGGGAGATCTCCACGAACACGCGGTGCCCGTCCGAGGCCGCCGCGGTGACCGCCTGGCGGAACCGCACCGGGCGGCGCAGGTGGGCGGCCCAGTAGCCCGCGTCGAAGTCCGGGAGCTCGCGCGGATCGGTCAGCACGGTGTCGTACCAGGGCACCAGCGGCCGCCGTCCGCCCAGCTCGGCGAGCGCGTCACGCAGGGCGCCGAGGACCGGCTCGACCCCGGCCGAATGCCCGGCCACCCCGACCGGCAGCCGCCGCGCGCTGCGGCCGGCGGCCTCCAGTTCCGCGACGAGCCGGTCGAGCACCTCGGCGTCCCCGGCCACGGTGACCTGGCCCGGCGCGGAGTCCACGGCGAGCTCGACACCCGCGTGGGCGGCGAGTTCGCCCGGAGTCAGTTCCACCGCGGCCATCGCGCCGCCCGCCCGGACGGTGCCGAGCAGGCGAGCGCGGGTGGCGACGAGGTGGACGGCCTCGTCGGCGGTCAGCGCCCCACCCACGACGGCGGCGGCCGCGGACCCCAGCGAGTGCCCGAGGACGGCCGCGGGCCGCACCCCGAGCGACTCCCACCGGGCGGCCAGCGCGACCTGCGTCCCGAAGATCGCCAGCTGCGTTTCCGCCAGCGACCCCGCGGCGGCGCCGGTGAGCAGCGAGCGCAGCGATCGCCCCGCGTGCTCGGTGAACGGATCGCCGAGCTTGTCGACCTGGGCGGCGAAGACGGGCTCGGCGGCCAGCAGCCGGCGGCCCATCCCGGCCCACTGCGACCCGTGCCCGGAGAAGACGAAGACGGGACCTTCCCCACCGGCGGCGGCACCGCTGAAGGCCCCGGCGGGCAACGGATCGGCCCGCTCCCCGACGGCCCGCAGCAGCGCGGCGAGCTCCCGGTGATCCCCGGCGACGAAGGCGGCCCGGTGCGGGCCGGAGTTGTCGCGCCGGAAGAGGGTGTGGGTGACGTCGGCGAGCGAACTCCGCCGCCCGGCGGGGGAGTCCAGCCAAGCGGCCAGCTGGGCGGCCCGCTCGGCGAGGCGGTCACGGGTCCGGGCGGAGAGCAGGCCGATCCGGACCCCGCCGCCTGCGGCCGGTTCCCCGCCACCCGGGCCCGTCGCGGCGGCGGGGGGCTGGCCGGTGGTCGCCGGGTTGCCGGCGAGGTGCCTGCCGCTTCCGGTCGGTCGGTCGTCGCCGCGGCTCGTCGCGGCAGCGAGGGGCTGGCCGGTGGTCGCGTGGTTGCGGGCGGGGCGCCCACCGGCTCCGGTCGGTCGGTCGTCGCCTCGGCTCGTTGCGGCGGCGAGGGGTTGCCCGGTGGTCGCCGGGTTGCCGGCGAGGTGCCCGCCGCTTCCGGTCGGTCGATCGCCACCCGGGCCCGCCCCGGCGGCGAGGGGTTGCCCGGCGGTGCGTCCACCGGCTCCGGCCGGTCGGTCACCACCCCGGCCCGCCGCGGCGGCGAAAGGCGGCCGATCGGTCGCCTGACTGCCGCCGTACCCCGCCCGGCGCGCGCCGGACCCATCACCCACGTGGGCCGGCGGCGCCGGTTCCTCCAGCACCACGTGCGCGTTCGTCCCGCCGAACCCGAACGCCGACACCCCCGCCGTCGCGCGGCCGGACAGGCGGGGCCACCGCGTCGGCTCCGTCACCACCTTCAACCCCAGCGCGCCGAACGCGATGTGCGGGTTCGGTGCCGCGAAGTGCAGCTGGGGCGGCAGTGTTCCGTGCCGCATCGCCAGCACCACCTTGATCAACCCGGCGATGCCCGCCGCCGCCTCGGCGTGGGCGATGTTCGTCTTCACCGAGCCGATCAGCAGGGGTGTCTCCGAAGCCCGCCCCGTGCCCAGCACCGCACCCAGCGCCCCGGCCTCGATCGGGTCGCCCAGCAGCGTCCCCGTCCCGTGCGCCTCCACGTAGTCCACAGTGGATGGGTCGGTGCCGCGGTACGCCTCCCGCAGCATCGCCTGCTGCGCCAGCGGGTTCGGCGCCGCCAGGCCGTTCGACCGGCCGTCGGAGTTGACCACCGAGGCGCGGATCACCGCCAGCACCCGGTCGCCGTCGCACTCGGCGTCCGCCAGGCGCTTGAGCACCACGACGCCGCATCCCTCGGCCCGCGCGATGCCGTCCGCGGCCGCCGAGAACGCCTTGCAGCGGCCGTCGCCCGCGAGCAGGCCCGCCGCCGCGAACGCCGCCGCCGGGCCCGGGAGCAGCATCAGGTTGACCCCCGCCGCCAGCGCCAGGTCCGCGTCGCCGTCGCGCAGGGCGCGCACCGCGTGGTGCACCGCGACCAGCGAAGACGAGCACGCCGTGTCCACCGCCATGCTCGGCCCGCGCAGGTCGTAGACGTACGACAGCCGGTTGGCCGCGATGCTGCCCGCCGCGCCCGTGGCCGTCCACAGGTCCGGCTCGCCGCCGGTCATCGTGAGGTGGCCGTAGTCGTGGGTGGCGATCCCGGTGAACACGCCGGTCCGGCTGCCGCGCAGCGACGACGGCGCGATCCCGGCGTCCTCCAGCGCCGCCCACGTGACCTCCAGGAGCATCCGCTGCTGCGGGTCCATCGTCGCCGCTTCGCGCGGGGTGATGCCGAAGTGCTCGGCGTCGAACCCGGCGACGTCGTCGAGGAACCCGCCGAGCACCGGCGCCGCGTCGGCGTCCCAGCGGCCGGCCGGTGCGGTGCGGACGGCGTCCCGCCCGCTGCTCAGCAGGTCCCAGAACTCGGCGGGCCCGTCCGCACCCGGGAACCGGCAGCCCAGGCCGACGACAGCGACCGGGTCGGGACGACGGCGGTCCGTGCTCCGCGGAACCTCCGGCTCGACGGCACCGGTCAGGCTGCGGACGAGGTGGTCGATGGTCGGGCTTTCCCACAGCAGGGTCGGCGGCAGCCGACGGCCGAGCCGTTCCTCGAGGTCGGCGGCGATGCCGACGGCCTGGCGGGAGGACAGGCCGTAGTCGCCGAGCGGGTGGTCGGGCTCGGCCGTGACGCCGGTGTGCTCGGCGACGGTGGCCAGGAGCCAGCGGCGCAGGGCTTCGGTGGTCGGCTCGCTCATCGCACCAGTGCCTTTCCGTAGTCGCCGGCGAGGTAGCGGTCGCGGCAGGCACCGCGGGCGATCTTGCCGCTGGACGTGCGCGGGACCCGCCCGGGCGGCACCAGGAGCACCTCCCGCAGCGCGAGGCCGTGGGCGTCGGAGAGCAGCCGCCGGATCGCCGCGGCCAGCGCCCGCTCGGCGGGTTCGGCCAGGTCCGCGTGGCCGCGGTGTTCGGCGACCACGACGACGGCTTCGGTGTCGGTGCCCGCGACGGCGAAGGCGGCGACGCTGCCGGGGCGGATCCCGGGGTCGGCCGACGCGGCGGTCGCTTCGACGTCCTGCGGGTAGTGGTTGCGCCCGTCGACGATGATCAGGTCCTTGATCCGGCCCGCGATGTAGAGCTCGCCGTCGTGGCGGACGCCGAGGTCGCCGGTCCGCAGCCAGCGCCGTCCGTCGCCGGTCACCCGGGCGCCGAACGTTTCGGCGCTCTCCAAGGGTTTTTGCCAGTACCCGTCGCCGACGTTGGGCCCGTGCACCCAGATTTCGCCGACCGAGCCGTCGGGCAGCGCGACGGCGGTTTCCGGGTCGACGATGGCGACGAGCTGCCCGGCCGGGGTGCCGCACGCGACGAGCCGGACGCCGTCCCCGGCCGGTCGCGCGGTACCGGTCGCGAGCGCGTCGCGGTCGAACGTGGTGACGCGCGGGGCCGCGGCGGGGCCGGTGGTGACGAACACGGTGGCCTCGGCCAGCCCGTACGCCGGGCGGGTCAGCTCGGGGCGGTAGCCGGCGGGGGCGAAGGCGGTGTGGAACCGGTCGAGGACGTCCGGGTTGATCGGCTCCGCGCCGTTGACGATCGCGGCGACGCGGCCCAGCCGCAGCCGTGCGCGGTCGGCCTCGCGGATCCGGGTCGCGCAGTAGTGGAAGGCGAAGTTCGGGGCCGCGCTCCAGCTGCCCGCGTGGTCGCCGAGCAGTTCGAGCCAGCGGACCGGCCGCTCGACGAAGGCCAGCGGGTCCATCAGCACCGACCGCAGGCCCAGCGCCAGTGGCGTGAGCAGGCCGAGGACGAGACCCATGTCGTGGAACAGCGGCAGCCACGAGACCGTGGTGGCGGTGGCCGGGTCGAGGCCGAGGCCGCGCACCGCCTGGCCGACGTTGGCGAGCACGTTCGCGTGGGTCAGCACCACGCCGGCCGGGCTGCGGGTCGATCCGGACGTGTACTGCAGGTACGCCACGTCGTCCGGGGCCGCGGCGGGCGCGGGCCACGTCCGCGCCGGTTCCGGCCGGTCGACCGCGACGACGACGGCGTCGGCGTCTCGGCCGAGGAACGCTTCGACACCCGACCGGGCGGCGGCGGTGGTCACGACGGCCGACGGCGCGCAGTCGGCGAGAACCGCGGCGAGCCGTCCCGCGTGCCCGGGCAGGCCCGGGTCGAACAGCGGCACCGCGATCGCGCCCGCGGCGATCGCGGCGAGGAACCCGACGACGTAGTCCGGGCCCTGCGGGCACAGCACGGCGACCCGGTCACCCGGCGACACCGGCAGCGCGCCCGCGGCGGCGTCGACGCGCTCGGCCAGCTGCCGCCAGGTGAGGCTGCGGCGCCGTCCCGCGGGGTCGGCGGCGAAGTCGGCGAAGGTGAGGGCGGGGGTGTCGGGGGTGGTCGCCGCCCAGTGGCGCAGGCACGCGGTCAGGGTGTCGCCGCCGACCGCCGGGAAGTTCTCGTGGGACATGGGGGTCTCCTTGCTAGCGGCCCAGCCGGGGCGCGGCGTGCTGCCACGCGGCGACGGCGAGGGCGTCGAGGTCGAGGTCGGTCGCTCCGGCGTCGCGGAGCAGGACCAGCACGCCGCCGGCGGCGATGGCGACGGTGCGCAGGCGCAGGCCGGGCCGGGTCTCCGGCCGGCCGGGCAGGGTGAGGACCTGCTGGTAGGAAAGGGATTGGGCGCCGGGAACGGCGGGTCCGGTCCCGACGGTGATGATCGACTCGGCCGGCAGGTCCTGGTCGTCGGTCGTGACGCGCGCGCAGCCGCGGGCCTGCGCGGCCCAGGCGGTGAGGTCGGGCGGCTGCGGGGTGCGCGCGACCAGTTCGGACAGCTGCCCGCCCGGTACCGCCGCCTGAAAGCCCTGGCCCGTGGCCGCGCCGGGGCGCAGGAGCCGGCCGTGGACGACGTCGGTGCACTCTTCGGCGGCGCTGCGGTCCTGAGTGGACAGTGCGGTGGCGACGTCGAACACCTCGCGCGCGGCCGGACGGCCGGGGATCGCCTCGGCGGGCAGCAGTGCGGACGGCGGCACCGCGGGTGGGGCGGCAGCCGGGACCGCCGCGGCCGGTTTTGCGGGAGAAATGGTGACCAGTGCGGCCGCGGCGATCAGGAGCGCGGCCGGGGGAAAGCGAATTCGGGCAGCCATGAAAAACCCTTCCGGGAGTATTCTCGAGGGAGGTGCGGCCCCTGCGCCGGAACCCTTCGCCGGGGACGCGTCGAGCGACGTCCGATCCCGGCGGCACGGCGAAGGCTACGCCGGGAAATCGGTTGCCGGAAGCACCTCAAGATGCCGTAAACATCTCCGTGTACAGCGTGTGAGCTGCCGAATTGCAGGTTACTGACGAGTTCGGTCCCGGGTTGTGGCACGGGCGTGCGAGAGTGGTCACGCTGTGCGACTGTCGGCTCACCCGTACGGGGGAGTTTGTTTTCCCGGAATTCACATTGTCCGCTCACATCGTGGACAGGACAATTGCGCTCGCGAGCTCGATTCCTTTAGCTTGGCGGCACCTTCGACGACCGGGAAAGGAAACGCATGCACCCTTTTGTGAGGTGGTCCACGGCCCTGGTGGCCGCGATGTGCGTGCTGCCCGGCACCGCCGCCCCGGCCACGGCCGGGGTGCCGGACGCCCGCGCCGACGACGGCTCGCACGTCGTCGCCCAGACCATTGTGGACGGTGATGCCCGGGTGCTCGACCTGACCGTGCGCTCGGCCGGCGTCGGGGCGTACGCGATGGTGCGGCTGATCCTGCCGGAGCACTGGGCGGACCGGCGCTGGCCGTCGATCTACCTGCTGGCCGGCGAGACCCGGCTGCAGGACTACCGCGGCTGGAGCGCGAACACCGACGTCCGGCAGCTCGCCGACGACGCCGGGGTCCTGGTCGTCATGCCCGGCTCGGGAACCGCCGGGTTCTTCAGCGACTGGTGGAACTACGGCAAGGACATCGCGCTCAACCAGTGGGAGACGTTCACCGCCGTCGAACTGCCGCAGCTGATCGACCGCGGCTACCGCGGGGACGGCCGGCGCGCGGCCGCGGGGCTGTCCCTCGGCGGGTACGGCGCGTTCGAACTGGCCGCGCGGCGCCCGGGCGTGTTCCGGTACGCGGCCTCCTTCAGCGGCAACCTCAACCCGTCCGGACCGGACGGCGAACTCCTGACCAGCGCGATCGTCGCCTCGGCGCACCTCGACCCGGAGGCGTTGTGGGGCGACCGGCGCCGGGAGGCCGCGCGCTGGGAGGCGCACGACCCGCTGGTGAACGCGGACCGCCTGCGCGGCACCGAGCTGTACCTCTCGGCGGGCAACGGGCTGCCGGGCCCGCTCGACGCCAAGCTGCCGATCGACGTCCTGCCCGGCGCGATGCTCCTGGAGTTCCTCTGCGGCGCCCAGACCACGGCGATGGCCGGACGGCTGCGCGAGCTCGGCGTCCCGGTGACGGCCGATCTCTACGGGCCGGGTACGCACCAGTGGGCGTATTGGCAGGAGCAGCTGCACAAGACGTGGCCGCGGATGCTGCGGGTGCTGGCGTCGTGAAACCGTCCTATGTGGTCACCGGGGCGGCGGGCGGGATCGGCCGGGCGTGCGTGGCGGAGCTGGTCCGGCGGGGCGCCCACGTGTGGGCGACCGTGCGGGCGGACGCGGACGAAGCGGACCTCGGCCGCGCGTACGGCGACGCGGTCACGGTGCTGCGGATGGACCTGCGCGACGAGGACTCGATCGCCCGGTGCGGAGCGCGCGTCGCGGCGGCCGGGCAGGTGCGGGGCCTGGTGAACAACGCGGGGCTGGCGCGGCCGGGGCCGCTCGAACACGTGCCGCTGGCGGCGTTCCGGGAGCAGCTGGAGGTGAACGTCACGGGCCAGCTGGCGGTGACCCGCGCGATGCTGCCGTCGCTGCGGCGCGCGGAATCGGCGCGGGTGGTGACGATCGGTTCGATCGGCGGCCGGATCGCGGGGCCGATGGTCGGGCCGTACCACACGTCGAAGTTCGCGCTGGTCGGCTTGACCGACAGCCTGCGCGCGGAGCTGGCCCCGGAGGGGATCCGGGTGGTCCTGGTCGAGCCGGGAGCGGTGGCGACGCCGATCTGGCCCCGAGCCCGCGCGGCGGCCGAGCAGGTCCGGGCGGGCCTGTCGCCGGCGGCGCTGGAGCGGTACGGCCCCCAGCTGGAGGCGGCGGAACGCAGCGCGGCCCGCTCGGCACGCACGGGAGTACCTCCACGCCGCGCGGCCGAGACGGTGGTGCGTGCGTTGACGGCACGCCACCCGGCACCGCGCTACCTGGTGGGCCCGGACGCCCGGTTGGCGGCGGTCTTGGCGAGCTTGCCGTTCCGCCTGAGGTACCACCTGACGGCGGCGAAGCGATGAGGGGCCGTTCCGCCGGTGGGTGGCCGAGTCCGCCGGAGGATCTCCCCGGCTGCCCCGTCGTCGGAGCAAAGCGATGAGGCGCCTGGTCGTGGTGGTCGCGCCGGGCTCGCGCGGCGACGTCCAACCGTGCGTCGCCCTCGGCCGTGGCCTTGCCGCCCAAGGCGATCGGGTCCGCATCCTCGCCGCCCCCGCGTTCCGGGGGCTGGTCGAATCCCATCGCCTGGGGTTCGCGCCCCTCTCCGCGGACCCCACCGCCCTCCTCGGCTCGGCCGTCGGGCAAGCGTGGACCGGCGGCAGGCGGTTCCTCTCCGGGGTGCGGGCCGTCCTCCGCCCGGTGCTCGACCGGCTCCTCGCCGACGTCCACGCCGGTGCCGCCGGGGCCGACCTCGTGCTGGCCCCGTCGCTCGGCTTCCTCGGCGCGCACCTGGGCGCCCACCTCGGTGTCCCCGACGTCGAACTGCACTACCAGCCCAGCGTGCCGACGCGCGCCTTCGCCCACCCGCTCCTGCCCCAGGCCACCCGGCTCGGCCCGTGGGGACGGCAGCTCAGCTTCACCGCCGTCGACGCCCTCGCCTGGCAGGTCCTCCGGCCGGAAATCGACCGCTGGCGCGTCGAAACCCTCGGCCTGCCGAAGGCCGGGCCACGGGGACCGCGGCGCCGGGCGGCCGTGCTGTGCGGGTTCTCCGACGCCGTCGTGCCGCGGCCGCCGGACTGGCCCGCCCGCGTGCACGTCACCGGCTACTGGTTCCTCGACACCGCACCTCCGCCCGGCGACCCGCGGCTGCGCGACTTCCTCGCCGCGGGACCGCCGCCGGTGTACGTCGGTTTCGGCAGCATGCAGCCCGCCGCCGCCGAGAGGACGTTCGACGTCGTCCGCACGGCGTTGCGCCGGGCCGGGCTGCGGGGCGTCCTCGGCACCGGAGCCGAGGACGATGACCTGTTGGTCGTCGCGGACGTGCCGCACGAGTGGCTGTTCCCGCGCGTCGCCGCCGTCGTGCACCACGGTGGCGCCGGCACCACTGCCACCGGGCTGCGGGCCGGGGTGCCGTCGCTCGTCTGCCCCGTCTTCTCCGACCAGCCCTACTGGGGCGACCGGGTGTCGCGGCTGAGCGCGGGCCCGAAACCGCTGCCGCTGAGGCATTTCGACGTAGCAACCCTGGCCGCGCGGCTCCGGGAGCTGACCGAAAATCCGCTGTTCCGTCGCGGCGCACAGTATGTCGGCGCGCGTCTGCGAGCCGAGGACGGCGTGGCCCGCGCCTGCTCGCTGCTGCGTGCGGGGTGAGCGGTCACGCGCTCGACCGGCCGGTCAGGCCAAGACCGTCAGCAGGAGGCCCACACCGATGATCACGGCGCACGCCGCGATCGTCGTCCGGCGGTAGTGCAGGACCAGCGCCGCGAACTCGCGCAGCAGGGCGCTCGGCAGGAAGTACCGGGCCGTCGGCGCGCCCTTCGCCTGGAACGGCAGGCCGAGCCGACGGCACTCCACCGCGGCCCGGAACACGTGGTAGTTGCTGGTCACCGCGACCACGCGCCGCGCGCCGGCGGGCAGCAGCGCGGCCGAGAACCGGAGGTTCTCTTCGGTGGTGCGGGCCTGGTCCTCACGCCGGATGTGCTCCTCGGGGACGCCGCGGTCCCGGAGGTAGCCGTGCATCGCCTCGGCTTCGGTGACCGTCTCGCCCGGGCCGCGCCCGCCGGAGACGACCAGCAGCGGCGGCGTCGCCTCGCGGGCGTGGAGCCGGATCGCGCGGTCGAGCCGCCCGGCCAGCAGGGGCGGCACGCGCTCGCCGTCGAGGCCGCAGCCGAGCACGATGACCGCGTCGAACCCGCTGCGGCGCCCGATCCGGCTGTACACCACGGAATAGACCAGCAGCGACAGGAACAGGAACCCGAAGTAGCCGGCCAGCACGGCCGCGATCGCCACGAGCGCCGAACCCCACCGGCCGAGCGGCGCGAAAGCCAGCGCCTCCAGCGTGACCAGCCCGGCGCCGAGGCCGAGCGACAGCAGGTTGCCGGCGCTGCGCCCTTCCCGCCGCCACATCAGGACGCCGTTGGCGATCAGCGCAGCCGGCAGCACCAGGGCGACGAGCACGGCCACGACGCCGAGCAGCCCCAGCAGCACCGGTGTCAGCCACTCCAGGTGCAGGGCCGCGCGCAGCAGCCACAGCGCGGTCAGCAGCAGCGCGACGCCGAGCCACACGGCGTTCCCCAGCCGCCGCGGCTCGCGCGCCAGCCGGACGGCGAACACGACGAGCGCCACCCCCGCGGCGACCGGCAGCACCGTCCCGGCGACGTCCACCCGGCCTCCCTGGATTCCCCCTGCGGGCTCCAACCTAGCCGGGCCGGGTTCTGGCATCGTGACGGAGGTGATCGACCGGCGACCGGCCTTCGTCCTGCACGAGCACTTCCGCCCGCGGCACCACTTCGACCTGCGGCTGGAGGAGGACGGCGTGCTGCGGTCGTGGGCGGTCCCGCGCGGCCTCCCGCCGGATCCCGGCGCCGACCGGCTCGCCGTGGCCGTGCCCGACCACGCCCTCGACCACCTCGCCTACGAGGACGAGACGAAGAAGATCGCCGACACCGGTTGGTGGGAAGAGCACGACCGGACGGCCAAGCGCATCCTGTTCACCCTGCACGGCCGGGCGGGCGCGGTGCGGTACGCCCTGATCCGCACCACCCGCGACTGGCTCCTGCACCGCACCCGCGACCAGCCGGGCGGCGACCAGGTTCGCGCACCGGAACTCGCGTGATCAGGCCCGGAACTCGCGTGATTGGAGCCGGAACTCGCGAGTTCCGGCTCCAATCACGCCGGAGACGGCCCCGATCACGCGAGGTACGGCTTCCGGCCGGGCTCGATCAGGCAGGCGAGGCGGCCGGGCGGAACCGGACGCCGGTCGGCATCGCCCGGTGCGCCCAGTACCCCAGCACGCCCAGCAGCGCGATCTCCAGCAGCATCATCAACCGTTCCACCAGGCCGGTCGCCACCGTCGGCAGGTGGCCGCCGAGCACGACGTTCACCGCGAACGGGACGATGAACGGCAGGTAGAACGGGATCGCCGCCAGGGCCAGCCGCCGGGACCAGGTGGCGAACCGCCGCCAGCGCGGGTCGTCGCGGTGGCGGCGGCCCATCGCCCAGCCGACGACCGGCAGGCTCAGGCACGTCACCGCCGAGGCGTACAGGTGGATCTTGCCCGTCGCGGTGATCGCGCCACCCTGCGGATCCTTCGCGAACACCGCGACCGCCAGGAGGCTCACGCACCACAGCGCCTTCGCCGCCACCAGCGCCGGGTTGGCCAGCAGGCCACGGCGGTAGAGCGCGACCAGCAGCAGGGCGGACCCGCTGCTGGTGAGCAGCAGCGCGCCGTCCCACAGCAGGCGGCCCTGGCTCAGCGCGTAGTCGCTGAGCATCGTGCTGACCGGGTCGAGCGGGGCGAGGCGGCGATCGACGTGCAGCACGGCGAGCAGCACGACGGCGCCGGCGAAGGCGGCGAGCGCTCCGGGCACGAGCAAGCGGTCGCGCAGGCGGGGACGGACGGGTGCGGGACACAGCATGTGGGGAAACACTCCGGGACGGTTCGGCTGGTTCAGGCGCAGGCGCGGACGCTACCCGTGACCTTTCCGTGACCATTGCCGACGCGCCCGAGCTGTGACGCAGGACACCGTCAGTGGTCGCCGTCCTGCGGGATCTCGGCCGAGTCCGTGAGCCGCAGCTTGCGCCGCGCCCGCTGGTAGAACGTCGTCATCCCGAGCCGGACCACGCGCGCCGCGCTCGGCCGGGCGCGCAGGTCGAGCCGTTCGCCGGGGGAGACGTACCCCTCGACCTGGCCGTCGACCTCCACCGCGAGCCTGCCGCTGGTCGGCAGCAGCTCCAAGGTGACTTCGTCGTGCACCGAGAGCACCACGCCCCGGCTGTACGCCGAGTGCGGCGCCGCCGGCGTCACCAGCAGCGCCTCCACCGACGGGCTGGTGATCGGGCCGCCCGCCGAGAAGCTGTACGCCGTCGAGCCGGTCGGCGTCGCCACCACCACCGCGTCCGCCGAGTAGCTCACGAACTGCTGGCCGCCGACCCGGACCGCGACCACCGCGCTGCCGTCGCCGGGCACCCGCACCACCGCGATGTCGTTGAACGCGGTGATCCGGCGCCCCTGCAGCACCGCGTCCACGGCCAGCCGCGGCTCCACCGTGAACTGGTGGTCGTCGATGGCGGAGAGCGCGCCGGGCAGGTCGGGGACGTCGACCTCGGCGAGGAAGCCGAGCTTGCCGAGGTTCACCCCGAGCACCGGCGCGCGCTGCCCGTCGGCCAGCCGCATGGCCCGCAGCATCGTGCCGTCGCCGCCCAGGCTGACCAGCAGGTCGGCCCGGCGCCCGAGCTCTTCGGCGGACACCCCCTCCGCGGCGCAGTTCAGCCGGACGATCTCGTCGGCGATGCCGAGGATCTCGATGTTCCGGTTGCCCGCCCAGCCGAGCACGGCTTCGACGGCGGCCGCGGAGTCGCGGCGGGGGTGCAGCACGAGTCCCGCGGAGTGCATGTCAGCGGTCCCGGAGGGACGAAGAGAGCGTCATGCGCTCAGTCTGCCCGCTCTCGCCGCCGGTCGCCGTGAGAAGCGCAGCGCGCCGTCGTCGATCCGGCCGTGCCGGAGCTTGACGACGTCGTGCGCGTAGCTCATGCCGAGCTGCCACGGCGCCCGCGAACCCGCCTTCGGGAACTCGTCGATCGACCGCAGCACGTAGCCGGCGTCGAAGTCGAGCAGCGGCCGCTCGGTGACCAACGGGTCGTCGTTGACCGGCACGCACTGGTCGTGGCCGTGCCGGTCGAGGTGGCGCAGCAGCCGGACGACGTACTCGGCGACCAGGTCGGCCTTGAGCGTCCACGACGCGTTCGTGTAGCCGATGGTGAAGGCGAAGTTCGGCACCCCGCTGAGCATCATGCCCTTGTAGGCCATGGTTTCCGGCAGTTCGACCGGGTTGCCGTCCACCGACAGCTGCATCCCGCCGAAGGCCAGCAGCCGCAGCCCGGTCGCGGTGACGACGACGTCCGCTTCGAGCTCGTCGCCCGATTCCAGGCGGATGCCTCCTTCGGTGAAGGTGGCGATCCGGTCGGTGACGATCGAGGCGGTACCGCGGCGGATCGACCGGAACAGGTCGCCGTCCGGGACCAGGCACAGCCGCTGGTCCCAGGGCTGGTAGCGCGGCTTGAAGTGGGTGTCGACGGCGTACCCGGCCGGCAGCTGTTTCATCGCGGCCTTGCGGATCACGGCCTTGACCAGCCCGGGCCGCCGCCGGCTGAGCTGGTAGATCAGCGTGCTCACCGCGACGTTCTTCCAGCGCGCGATCGGGTACGCCAGCTTCGGTCCGAGCAGCCCGCGCAGCCGGTTGGCCAGCGCGTCCTCCGACGGCGACGACAGGATGTAGGTGGGGGAGCGCTGCAGCATCGTCACGTGCGCGGCGCGGTCGGTCATCGCCGGGACGAGGGTCACCGCGGTCGCGCCGCTGCCGATGACGACGACCTTCTTGCCGGTGTAGTCGAGGTCCTCGGGCCAGTGCTGCGGGTGGACGACGGTGCCGCCGAAGTCCTCGATGCCGGGGAACACCGGCGTGTGCCCGGCCGCGTAGTCGTAGTAGCCGCTGCACAGGTAGAGGAACTTCGCGGTGAACGCCACGGTCCGCCCGTCATGCGTGGCCACGACCGTCCACAGTGCGTCCTCCGTGGACCACGCGGCGCGGACCACCTTGTGCCCGAACCGGATGTGGCGGTCGATCCCGGCCTCGGCCGCGGTGTCGCGGACGTAGTTCAGGATCGACGGGCCGTCCGCGATGGCCTTCGCGTCGGTCCACGGCCGGAACCGGTAGCCGAGGGTCTGCATGTCCGAATCGGACCGAACGCCCGGGTAGCGGAACAGGTCCCACGTGCCGCCGATCGCGTCGCGGGCCTCGAGGATCGCGTAGCTCTTGCGCGGGAACGCCGTCCGCAGGTGGTGGGCCGCGCCGACCCCGGACAGCCCGGCGCCGACGATGAGGACTTCGACGTGTTCGGTCATCGAAGGGCCTCCGTCCGCCGTCGTCGCAGGACGCGGGTCAGCACGGCGTTGTAGTGGGTGGGGGTGATCCGGGCGAGCGCGTCGAACAGGTGGGCGTCCGGGCCGACCAGGATCCGGGCCTTGCCGCGGTCGACGCCGGCGTGGATGATCGCCGCCGCCTTGTCCGGCGACGTCATGGTCATGGCCTCGAACTGGGCGGCCATCTGCTCGTGGGTGCGGCCCCGGCCCTCCGGGTCGCGGCGCACGCGGGCGTTGCGCGCGATGTTCGTCGTGATGCCGCCGGGGTGGACGGTCACCGCGCGGACGCCGGTGCCGCGCAGCTCCTGCCGCAGCGACTCGGTGAAGCCGCGGACGGCGAACTTCGCCGCGCAGTAGGCGCTCTGGTACGGCACCCCGAGCAGGCCGTACACGCTGGAGGTGTTCACGATCGCGCCTTCGCCCTGCTCGACGAGGATCGGCAGGAACGCCCGCGTCCCGTGCACGACACCGTGGAAGTTGATGTCGTGCAGCCACTCGTCGTCCTCGGGGACCGCGTCGAGGACGCTCGAGGTGACCGCGACACCGGCGTTGTTGAACACCGCGGCCAGCGGCGCCGGGAGCCACTCGCGGACCTCGGCGGCGAACCGCAGCTGGTCCTCGGCGTCGCGGACGTCGAGGACGCGGGTCAGCACGCGACCGGGCAGGGCGGCCGCCGTGGCCTTGAGGCCGTCTTCGTCGACGTCGGCCAGGGCGACCGGCGAGCCGAGCCGGGACAGCCGGGTGGCCAGCGCGCGGCCGATGCCGGAGGCCGCGCCGGTGATGACCACCGGCCGGCCGGTGATGCCGTGCCGTTCACGGGGCCGTGACATCGCTGCTCCTCGCGTGCTCGTCGATGAGGTCGAGGATCGTGGGCCAGGCGCCTTCGGGCAGGTCGTGGCCCATGCCGCGGACGGTTTCGAGCCGGGCGCCGCGGATGGCCCGCGCGGTGGCGGCGCCGCCGGTGGGGTGGACCATCCGGTCGCGGTCGCCGTGGATCACCAGCGTGGGCGCGGTGATCTTCCGCAGCAGCGGCGTCCGGTTGCCCGACTTCATGATCGCGGCGAGCTGGCGGCCGACGCCACCGGACGTCGGGTCGCGGTCCCAGCCCGTCCCGGCCAGCTCGCGCACGAAGGCCTCGTCGAACGGGAAGCCGTGCGAACCGATGTGCCGGAACATCCGGACGGCGCTCGCCACCGCCTCTTCGCGGGACTTCGGCGGTTTCGCGCCCATCATCCGCAACGTCGAGAACGCCGGGCGGCCGAGCAGGCGCGACCCGGTCGTCGACATGATCGACGTCAGGGTGCGGATCCGGTCCGGGTGGAGCGCGGCGGTGGTCTGGGCGATCATGCCGCCCATGGACACGCCCGCGATGTGGGCGGTCTCGAGGTCCAGTGCGTCGAACAGACCGGCGGTGTCGGCGGCCATGTCCGTGAGGTCGTACTGCTGCGCGGGGAACCGGCCCGCGAGCATGCCGAGCAGGCTCGGCGGCCGGAACCGCGGGTGCGTCGAGCGTCCGGTGTCGCGGTTGTCGAACCGGATGACCTCGTACCCGCGCCCGGCGAGCCGCGCGCAGAAGGCGTCCGGCCAGCTGTGCAGCTGCTGCCCGAGCCCGGCGACGAGGACCAGCGGCTCGGCGCCGTCGTCCCCGATCCGTTCGTAGGCCAGGGAAATGCCCCGCCCGACCTCGGCGATCCGTTCGGTCACTCGTTCCCTCCGGTGTTCCGGCGGCGCACGACGGCGCGGCCGCCCTTGGCGGGGGCGAAGGCCACGCCCCGCGAATGCCAGCGTTCGCCCGGCTCCCGGGTCGGTACCAGCGTGAAGTCCCGCAGCAGGGTCCGCAGCACGACGGTCATCTCCATGGTCGCGAAGGCGGCACCGAGGCAGCGGCGGGTGCCGCCGCCGAACGGGATCCACTGGTAGAGGTCCGGGCGCGCGCCTTCGAAGCGGTGCGGGTCGAACGTGGCCGCGTGCGGGAAGACGGCGTCGTCGTCGTGGACCAGCGCGATGCTGACGAGGACCGCATACCCCTTCGGCAGCGTCCACCGGCCCAGCCGGAAGCCGTCCTGCTTGACCTGCCGGGCGGTGAAGTCGATGACCGGGCGGGTGCGCTGGACCTCGAGGATCGTGGCGTCGAGGAGCTTCGCGTCGCCGTCCCGCAGTTCGGTCACCAGCGCGGGGTGGCGGCGGAGGCGTTCGACCGCCCAGGCCAGCGTCGTCGCCGTGGTTTCGTGCCCGGCGGTGAGCAGGGTGAGCAGCTGGTCGGAGAGCTCCTCGCGGCTCAGCCCCGACCCGTCGTCGTAGCGGGTCTGCAGCATCATCGAAAGGACGTCGTCGCGGTCTTCGCCGCCGGCGCGGGCCTTGGCGATCAGCCGGTCGACGATCGCGTCGTACTCGCGGCGCATCCGTTCGAAGCGGCGCCACGGGTTGAAGCGGCCCTTCTTGGAGATCGGCGCGACGGCCAGCCGCGAGCCGAGGGTGACGAACGGCGGCAGCAGCTCGCGCAGCTCGGCGAACTCGGCCCCTTCGGCGCCGAACACCGCGCGGAGGATGGCGTTGAGCGTGATCCGCATCATCGACGGGAGCGTGGCGAAGGCCTTGCCCTCCGGCCAGGTCGCGAGTTCGCGGACGGTTTCCTCTTCGACGATCTTCTCGTACGCCGCCAGGCGCCGGCCGTGGAACGGCGGCACGAGCAGCTTCCGCTGCCGTTTGTGCTCGTCACCGGAGAGGGCGAACATCGACCGCGGCCCGAGCACGCGCCCCAGGTTGACCTCCAGGTTGTCGACGAGCTCGGGCCCGGAGGTGAACAGCTGCTTGATCTCGGCGGGACTGCTGATCACGACGGCCCGGCCGAAGATCGGCACGTTCACCGTGAAGGCGTCCCCGTAGCGCTCCTTGAGCCGCCGCATGCCCCGCAGCGGCTGCGTCAGGGCGTAGACGCCTTGCACGGCTCGCGGCGCACTGGGCCCCGGCGGCAGCGTCGCGGGGCTTGTCATGGTCGTCATCGACCCTCCCGGAAAGGTGGTACGCGAACGTACCGTCGGTACGGTACGCCGGTGTACCATCCGTTTTCAAGAGGAGGGACTAGCGTGACGTCAGTGGACGTAGACACCCGCCCGCACCGGCAGCGCCTCTTGGACGGGCTGGCCGAGTCGATCACCGAGACGGGCTTCCGCGACACGACGGTGGCCGATGTCGTCCGCCGCGCCCGCACGTCCCGCCGGACGTTCTACGAACACTTCGCCAGCCGCGAGGAGTGCCTGATCGCGCTGCTGGCCGAGGCGAACCGGTCGATGATCCAGCAGATCTCGGAGGCGGTGGACCCGCAGGCGCCGTGGAAAGTCCAGGTGCGCCAAGCGATCGAGACGTGGATCGCCTGCGCCGAGGCCGAGCCGGCGATCACGCTGAGCTGGATCCGCGACGTGCCCGCGCTCGGCGCCCCGGCCCGGGACCTCCAGCGCGACGCGATGGAAGGGTTCATCGCGATGACGCACCGCCTCACCGACACCCCGGAGATGCGCGCGGTGGGCATCAGCCCGCCGTCGCGCCAGCTGTCGATCATGCTGCTGGGCGGCCTGCGCGAGCTGATCGCGACCACCGTCGAGGACGGCGGCCGGGCCGTCGACGTCACCGAGGTCGCGGTGCGCGCTTCGGTCGCGCTGCTCGGCCCGGCGTGACGGCTGGTGGCGGCTCCCGCGAGCGGGTGCCGCCACCACCTCCCCCTTGCCGGCAGCGCCGGCGCTGCGCAAGACCAATCTGACAGGCGTGGGGGTTCCGGGGGAGGGAGGATTCGCGGGATCCTTCGCGGCCGCGGGTCAGGCGAGCGCGGCGAGCCGGCGTTCGACCCGTTCGACGTCGGATTCCCGGTGCTGCTGCCGGAAGAGCGCCAGGGCGTCGAGCCACAGGAGGCGCGCCCGGTGGTACCGGCGGGCCGAGGCGTACACCTCGGCGAAGTCGGCGAGCACGACGGCCTCCTGCTTGGGATCGCACGCCCCGCGCAGGAGGTTCACCGCACGCCGGTAGTGGCGGACCGCGCTCGGGTGCCGGGCCGCCTGGTGGTCGATGTAGCCGAGGCTGTGCAGGGCATAGGCTTCGGCATCCAGGTAGCGGAGCCGGCGGAGGAGCGCCACCGCGGCCGTGCAGTACGCGGTGGCCCGGTCCAGGTCGCCGAGGCGCGCGTACTGCCAGCCCACCGTGTTGAGCGCGTTCGCGATCCGGGCGGGGTGGCCGAGATCTTCGTACCGGGTCAACGCCTCCAGCGCCGGCGCGAGGGCACGCTCGTGGTCACCCAGCTGCTCCCAGGCCGCCGCGAGCGCCTCGTGGGCGCGAGCCTGGCCCGCGATGTTGCCGTCCTGCCCGAACAGGTCCAGTGCCCGGCCGAGGTGGGTCATCCCGGTCGCGTGCTCGCCGGCGATCATCCGGGCCCAGCCGTAGAGGCGGTGGACGTCCGCCTGGTCGGAGCGCTCGCGGATGTCCGTGACGACGTCGATCGCGGCCTGCCAGGCGCGGAGGTTGTCGTCCCGGCGGTCGTGGCGGAGGTGGTAGGTGCTCATCACCCACGCGAGGCGCCAGACCTCACCGGTCCAGCCGCGTCCGGCCGCGCACTGCTGGACGGCGAGCAGGTTCGGGTGTTCGTCGGTGAACCACCGCACGGCCGCGGTGTGGTCGGCGGGGGCCACGGGGTGGCACCCGGGCGGCGGGGGCGGCAGGTCGATCGCCGGGCGGTGGTCGTCGAGCAGGCGCTCGGCGGCGAAGGCGGTGTGCAGGTAGAAGCCGGCGAGCCGGCGGAGCGCCTGCTCCCGCGCGGTCGCGGACAGGTCGGTCCGCGCGCGGTCGCGGGCGTAGAGGCGGACGAGGTCGTGCATCCGGTACCGGCCCGGCCGGTGCTGCCGGAGCAGGTGGGCGTGCTCGAGGGTGCGCAGCGCCGACCGGATCCGGCCGGCGGGCCGTCCGGCCAGGCCGGCGACGGCCACGGCCGGGATGTCGGTGCCCGGCACCAGCCCGAGGTGCCGGAAGAGGTCCGCGGCTTCGTCGTCCAGCGCGCGGTAGGAGGCGGAGAAGACCGAAGACAGCCGCGCCGACGCTTCGCCGGCGTCGAGCCCGTCGAGCCGGGTCGTCTCGTCGGCGAGTTCGGTGGCCAGCAGGGCCAGGGGGGAACTCCGGGTTGGCGCCGGCCCGGGCCGCGACGACGCTGAGGGCCGGCGGCAGCCCGGCGCAGAAGCGGACCAGCGCGGCGGTCGCGTCGGCCTCGGCGCCGACCTTGGCGGCACCGAGGTGCTTGACGAGCAGCTCACCGGCTTCGGCCGGGGTGAACATCGGCAGCCGCATCGCGTGCGCGCCGCGCGCCACGAGCCCGGTCAGGTGGTTGCGGCTGGTGACGAGCACCGTGCAGCCGGTACCGCCGGGCAGCAGCGGTTCGACCGCGGCGCTGTCCCGGGCGTTGTCGAGGACGATCAGCATGCGCTTCCCGCTGACCAGCGTCCGGTACAACGCGGCCTGCGCCGGCAGACCGGCCGGGACCGCCGCCGGGGCGGCACCGAGGGCGTCCAGGAAGCCGCGGATCGCGGTTTCGGGCGGCATCGGCGGCCCGGCGGGGTCGAACCCGTAGAGATCGACGTAGAGCTGGCCGTCCGGGAACCGGGCCAGTTCGCGGTGGGCCCAGTGCAGCGCCAGTGCCGTCTTCCCGACCCCGCCGGCGCCCGCGACCGCCGAGACGACCAGCACGGAACCGGCCGGGCCGGCACCAGCGGCCGACAGCTCGGCCAGCTCGTCCTCGCGGGCGGTGAACCGCAGGGGTGGCGCGGGAAGCTGGTGGGGCACCGGACGGCTCTCGGTGACGGGAGCCGCGGCCCGGCGTGGGTTGGCGAACCCCAGTTCCGCATCGGAGGCGACGGCCAGCACGGCGCGGAACGCTTCCCGGTACCGGGCGTTCGGCCACCGGATGGTGCCGCGCTCGAGCTTGGCGACGTAGTTGTCGTCCAGGGCCGCCCGCCGCCGGCCGTGGTCCCAGAGGTGGGCGTTGACCAGTTCCGCCAGCTCCCGCCGCGAAAGGCACTCACCGGGGTGGTGCCGCGACCCGGTGCGTTCCCGAGCCGCCCGAAGCCGCTTGTTCTCCGTCACCGCTGAGCTCCTCCCCAAGCCCGAGCCCACAGGGTGACCACCCTCGCGCGCCCTTGTCAAAGGGCGGGCGCGAGCACCTCGCGGCACCAGGTCCGGAAGCTCGTCGGCGCGATCGCCGCCCTCGCCCAGTCCGCGTCGTAGATGCCCTCGTCCTGGGCGGCGAACATCTCGACGGCGTCCGCCACCACCCGTTCGCTCGCCCCGTGGGACCGGCGCAAGGCGGCGAATCCGGCCAAGGTGATGCGCTGGTAGCCGACCGGACGGCCGAGTTCTTCGCTCAGCACCCCGGCCATGCCGTCCGGCGTGAGCCGGTCCGGGCCGAACAGGGGAACGTCGGCCTGCCCGGTCCAGGAGCGGTCCGTCAGCAGGCCGGCGGCGGTGGCGGCGATGTCCCGGGTCGCGATCGTGGCCAGCGGCCGGTCGCCGGCGCAGGTCAGGGAGAACGCGCCCCGGTCGCGGATCGCGGCGAGCTGGCCGAGCAGGTTCTCCATGTAGAAGGGCGGGGACACCGCCCGGTAGGCCGCACCCGACCGCTCGAGTTCGGCGTCCATGGCGAAGGCCGCGGAGAGGACGCCGGCCGGCTTGGCCCACCCGTGTCCGGCGCTGCTCACGGCCACGACGTGCCCGACGCCGTGACGGCGGACGGCCGCACCGCCGGCCCGGGCGAAGGCGAGGTAGTGGTCTTCCGCGCTCGCCGCGGCCGGGTTCGGCGGCACCAGCCAGAACAGCGCGTCGGCGCCGGACAGCGCCGCGTCCAGCACGGCCGGGTCGTCGTGGGTTCCCTCGACCACGTCGACCTGTTCGCGGACGTCGTCGGCCAGGCGGGTGGCGTCCCGGACGACGACCTTGATCTTGCTGCCCCCGGCGAGCAGCTGCCGGACGAGCCGCTGGCCGACCTGCCCGGTCGGGGTGGTCACGACGATCATGGAGGCTCCTAAAATGAAGGTGAATTCCGGTTCCGAATATAGCCCGGAAGCCGCCGCCGTCAAGTACGCTGGGGCGACCATGACCGCTTCCCGACGTGTGCTGCGCGCCGACGCCCGGCGCAACCGCGACGCCATCCTCGACGCCGCCGGCGAGCTGTTCGCCCAGCGCGGCGACGCCGTCCAGATGGAGGAGATCGCCGACCGCGCCGGCCTGGGCGTCGGCACCCTCTACCGGCACTTCGCCGACAAGCAGGCCCTGCGCGCGGCGATCATCGGCCGCCGGTTCGAGGAGATGACCTTCCTCGCCGAAGCCGCCGAAGCGGCGGCGGACCCCTGGACGGCGTTCGAATCGCTGCTCTACGGCTACCTGGAAGCGGCGGAACCCGACGCCGCGTTCCGGTTCGCCCTCCTCGGCCCGGAAGAGCCGAGCTGGGCCGACATCGAAGAGCAGAAGGTCGCGTTCTCGGCGATCGTCGAGCGGATCGTGCGGCGCGCCGTCGAAGCCGGCCGGTTGCGCGCCGACTTCGGCCCCGGGGACTTCGTCCTGGTCACCCGCGCGGCGATGGCGAACATGGCGGGGGAGGGCCGGTGGCGCCGGCTGCTCGACCTCCAGCTGGAGGGGATCCGCGCCTGAACGCACGAGGAGGGCGCGGCACCCGGGTGCCGCGCCCTCCTCGTGGAGCTGCTTACGCGTCGAGGTCCTGGGCGATCAGCTCGGCCAGCGCGTCGACCGAGGCCTGCGCGTGGTCGCCCTCGGCGGTCAGCTCGACCTCGTCGCCGTGGGCCGCGCCCAGGGTCATCAGGCCGAGGACGCTGGCCGCGTCGACCGGGTCGCCCGCCACCCCGCCGGTGACCTTCGCGATCTTCACCTTCGCCTGCTGGCCGGCGGCCGTCTTCGCGACCAGGCCCGCGGGCCGGGCGTGGAGCCCGACGCTGCTGGCGACGAGCGTGCGGCGTTGGTACACAGTGGACTCCTTCACGCGTTGACGGGCCGGCCGGAGACGGCGGCGGAGCGTTCCGCGGCGCGGAAGCGCACCTGCTTGAGGGCGATCACGGACCCGGCCGCCACCGCGGTGCCGGCGATCAGGGCCACCAGGAACAGCAGCGGGCTGCCGATCAGCGGGAGCACGAAGATCCCGCCGTGCGGGGCGCGCAGCGTGGCGCCGAACGCCATCGACAGCGAGCCGGTGACCGCCGAGCCGAGCATGATCGAGGGGATCACCCGGAACGGGTCGCCCGCGGCGAACGGGATCGCGCCCTCGGTGATGAACGACGCGCCGAGCAGCCAGGCCGCGCGGCCGTTCTCGCGCTCGGCCTCGGTGAACAGCTTCTTGCGGACCGTCGAAGCCAGCGCCAGTGCCAGCGGCGGCACCATGCCTGCCGCCATCACCGCGGCCATGATCTGCAGCGACCCGGTGGCGCCGGTGGTCAGGCCGCCGACGGCGAAGGTGTAGGCCGCCTTGTTGACCGGGCCGCCCATGTCGAACGCCATCATCAGGCCCAGCAGCGCGCCCAGCAGCAGCGCGCTGGCGCCGCTGAGGCTGTTGAGCCAGTTCGTCAGCCCGCTCGTCGCGGCCGCCATCGGCTTGCCGACCACGACGTACATCAGGACACCGACCACAATGGACCCGAGCAGCGGGTACACGACCACCGGCATGATGCCCCGCATCGCCTTCGGCACCTGGATCTTCTTCAGCCACAGCACCACGCCACCGGCCAGCAGGCCGGCGACCAGGCCGCCCAGGAAGCCGGCGCCGACGGTGACGGCGATCGCGCCGCCGACGAAACCGGGGGCGATGGCCGGGCGGTCGGCCATCGCGAAGGCGATGAACCCGGCCAGCACGGGCACCAGGAAATCGAAGGCCGCGCTGCCGATCTGGAACATCAGCGCGGCCCAGCCGGCCACCGAACCGGCGTCGAAGTGCTCGGTGACCTTCGGCGCGTCGACGATCTTGTAGCCGCCCAGTGCGAAGCTCAGCGCGATGAGCAGGCCGCCCGCGGCGACGAACGGGATGAGGTAGCTGACCCCGGTCATCAGCCACTGGCGGACCTTGGTCCCGGCCTTGTCGTTCGCGCCGACCTTCGAGGTCAGCTCCGGGGTGGCCGGCGCGGCGGCGACGGGCTCGCGGGCAGCGGCCTTGGCGCGTTCGAACAGCCCGGCGGCGTCGCTGATCGCGGCCTTGACCGGCGCCTCGACGATCGGCTTCCCGGCGAACCGGTCCCGGCCCTGCACGGCGAGGTCCGCGGCGAAGATGACCGCGTCGGCGGTCGCGATGTCCTCGGCGGACAGCGGTTCGGACCCGGCCGACCCCTGGGTCTCGACGACGATCTCGTCGCCGTTGGCCTTGGCGGTCTGCTCCAGCGACTCGGCCGCCATGTAGGTGTGGGCGATCCCGGTGGGGCAGGCGGTGATGGCGACGAACTTCATGAGGGGGACACCTCCTGGCGGATGTACTCGGCGACGGCGGTGGGGTCGGCGGCGTCCAGCAGGTGCTGCTTGAACTCCGCCCGGACCAGCCGCCGGGCGAGGGCGGCGAGGACCTTCAGGTGGTCGCTGCCGCCGCCCTCCGGGGCGGCGATGAGGAAGATCAGCTTCGCCGGGCCGTCCGGCGCGCCGAAGTCGATGCCGGCTTCGCTGCGGCCGAAGCCCAGCGTCGGCGCGGTGACCGCGGCCGAGCGGCAGTGCGGGATGCCGATGCCGCCTTCGAGCCCGGTGGCCATCTGCTCCTCGCGGGCGGCGACGTCCTTGAGGAACAGGTCGAGGTCGGTCACCCGCCCGGCGGAGACGAGCCGCTCGGCGAGCGCGCGGACGGCACTCTGCTTGTCGGCGGCGTCGAGGCCGAGGTCGACCAGGTCGGCGGTGATCAGGTCTGGGGTGGTCATGCGGCGGCTCCGCTGAGGGTGAAGGAAGGATCGACGTCCAGCACGCGCACCTGGTCGGGGTGCACGTCCTGCGGGGTGGGCATGCGGCTGCCCTCCTGCGTGACCGCGGCGGTGCCGTAGGCGACCGCGGTCCGCAGGGCTCGGGGGCCGGTTCCTCCCGCATGGAGGAAACCGGCGAGTGCGGCGTCTCCGGCGCCGACGGTGCTGCGCACGGCCACCAGCGGGCCGAGCGCGTGGCAGGTCTCGGTCTCCTCGACGAGCACCGCACCCCGCGCGCCCAGGCTGACCAGCACGCGGCCGACGCCGCCGGAGATCAGTTCCCGGCAGAACGCGACGACGTCGCCGAGCAGCGGGAGCGGGCGGCCGGCGAGCTCGACCAGCTCGTCGAGGTTGGGCTTGAGCAGGTCCGGGCCGCCTTCGCAGGCGGCGGCGAGCGGCGCGCCGGAGGAGTCGACGGCGACCTTCGCCCCGGCTTCGCGGGCGAGCTTCGTCAGCCGCGCGTAGAAGTCGCCGGGCACGCCGGCCGGGAGACTTCCGCAGCACACCAGCCATTCGCCGCGCGCGGCCAGCTCGACGGCCCGGCGTTCGAGCGTGGCCAGCTCGGCGGGGGAGATCTCCGGGCCCGGCTCGTTGATCTTCGTGGTGGTCCCGTCGGCCTCGACGAGCGTGATGTTGCTGCGGGTCGACCCGGCGATCGGCACGGCGACGACCGGGACGCCTTCGGGCGCGAGCAGTTCGCCCAGCCGCTCGCCGACCGGGCCGCCGGCGGGCATCAGGGCGACGGTCGGGGTACCGGCGGCGGCCAGCGCGCGGGCGACGTTGACGCCTTTGCCGCCCGGGTCGAGCCGGACGGCGGACGCCCGCAGCACCTCGCCGCGGCGCAGCTCGGCCAGCCGCAACGTCCGGTCGAGGCTCGGGTTGGGGGTCACGGTGACGATCACGCCAGCACCACCTCCGGGCCCGCTTCTTCGAGTTCGGCGACCGCACCCGCGTCGATGCCGCTGTCGGTGACCAGGACGTCGATCTCGGCCAGCCGCGCGAACCGGCTGAGCTGGTCGGTGCCGTACTTGCTGTGGTCGGCCAGCAGCACCCGCTTGCGGGCGGCGGCGACCACCGCGGCCTTCACGGCGGACTCGGCCATGTCCGGCGTCGTGCAGCCGTGCTCGGCCGAAAAGCCGTTGGCGCCCAGGAAAGCGACGTCCACGAGCAGGCCGTCGAGCGCGTGCAGCGTCCAGGCTTCGACCGCGGCGAGCGTCGTCCCGCGGACGCGCCCGCCGAGGATGTGCAGGGTGATGCCGGGGCGGGTGGCGAGGATCGAGGCGATCGGGATCGAGTTGGTGATCACGGTCAGCTCGCGGTCGGCCGGGAGCAGCGTCGCGAGCCTGCTGGTCGTGGTACCCGCGTCGAGGAGGATCGAGCCGCGATCGGGCACCAGGTCCAGCGCGGCCCGGGCGATGGCGTCCTTTTCGGCGGCGTTGGTCTGGTCCCGCTGCGCGACCTCGGGCTCGAAGTCGAGCCGCTCGACCGCGACCGCGCCGCCGTAGACGCGGCGGACCACGCCCTGGCGTTCGAGGACGCCGAGGTCACGGCGGATGGTCTCGGGGGCGACACCGAGTTCGGCGGCGACGTCACCGACGTCGACGCGGCCGTCACGTCGTGCGCGTTGCGCCAGGAGCTGGTGCCGTTCGGCGGCGTACATGCCCGTTCCTCTCCGATGTTTGCCCGTTGCCGTTTGATTGTGCCCGTTGTTACCGTACTGTCAATCCCCAGTTACGAGATCCTTTGCTCCTGGAGGTCCTGAAATGCCGCTGTCCGGAGTCGGAGTCAGCCCTGGCCGGGTCGACGGCCCCCGCGTCCTCGTGGCCGCTGACCTGCCCGAACCCGCTGCCTCGCCCGCTCCCGAGGACCTCGAGGCCGAAGCGGGCAAGATCGGGCAGGCGGCCGCGGCGGTGGCGGCCGCGTTGTCCGATCGTGCCCGTTCCGTGTCCGGAGATGCCCGGTCGGTCCTCGAGACCACGGCCGCGATGGCGTGCGATCCGGCGTTGACCGCGTCCGCGGAGAAGCTCGTCCTCGCCCGCTCGCTCCCGGCGCCGCGAGCGGTGTGGGAGGCCGCGGCGGAGTTCATCACCGCGTTGCGGGGCGCCGGTGGCTATCTGGCCGAACGCGCCCGGGACGTCGCCGACGTCCGCGACCGGATCGTCGCGAGCCTGCTGGGCGTGGCCCCGCCGGGCGTGCCGGAGCTGACTTCGCCGAGCGTGCTGGTGGCCCGCGACCTCGCCCCGGCCGACACCGCCGGGCTCGACCCGGACCTGGTCCTGGCGTTGGTGACGGCGGAAGGCGGCCCGACGAGCCACACCGCGATCCTGGCGCGGGCGCTGGGGATTCCCGCCGTGGTGGCGTGCGCCGGCGTGCTGGAGCTGGACAGCCCGGGGCTCGCGGTGGACGGGTCCGCGGGCACGGTGGCTCCTTCGGACGGCACGGTACGGGCGCCGGCCCGGACCGCCCGGCCGACGTGGGACGGCGTCGGCCGGCTCGCCGACGGCCACCGCGTGAAGCTCCTGGCCAATGTGGGATCGGCGGCGGACGCCGAGGCCGCGGCGGCGGCCGGCGCCGAGGGGGTCGGCCTGTTCCGCACCGAGTTCTGTTACCTCTCGGCGGCTTCGGAGCCGACGGAAGCCGAGCAGCGAGCGGCCTACGCGGCCGTGCTGGCGCCGTTCGCGGGCAAGCCGGTCGTGGTCCGGACGCTGGACGCGGGTTCCGACAAGCCGCTGGCGTTCCTGCCGATGGGTGAGGAACCCAACCCGGCGCTGGGCGTCCGCGGCCTGCGCATGGCGTTCGACCGCCCGGAGCTGCTGGACCGCCAGCTGTCGGCGATCGCGGCGGCGGCCGCGGACACCGGCGCCGAACTGTCGGTGATGGCCCCCATGGTGGCCACGGCAGCGGAAGCGGCCTGGTTCGCCGGGCGCGCCCGCGCGGCGGGGATCGCCCGGGTGGGCGTGATGATCGAGATCCCGGCGGCGGCGTTGTGCGCGGAGGCGATCCTGGCTGTCGTCGACTTCGTGTCGCTGGGCACGAACGACCTGGCCCAGTACGTCTTCGCGGCGGACCGCCAGCTGGGTGCGGTGGCGGCGCTGAACGACCCGCACCAGCCGGCGTTGCTGCGGCTGGTGGGCATGGTCGCGGAGGCGGGCGCGGCGGCCGGGAAGCCGGTCGGCGTCTGCGGCGAAGCGGCGGCGGACCCCCGGCTGGCGCCGGCGCTGGTGGGGTTGGGCGTGACGTCGCTGTCGATGAACGCGGTGGCGCTGGCGGGGGTGGGCGCGGCGCTACGCCAGACCGACCTCCCGGCCTGCCGTGAGGCGGCAGCGCGTTAGGTCACGACCGGATCGCCGAGGGCGAGCTCGGGTGGGCGCCCCCGCCGGGTGACCACGACGGCCGCGGACCCGAAGGGCGACGCCGAAGCGCCCGGCCGCGACAGCTCGAGCCGCAGCAGCCGGGCGCCCGAGACGTCGAGGTCGATCTTCGCCGGCTTCCCGGCCGAGACGTCGTGTTCGGACCGCGGGACCCCGTCGAGCACCACCCGGATCCGGCCGACCTGGAACGGGTCCGTGGCGTCGTCGAGCACCCCGGCGACGGTGGTGAACCGCTGGTAGTGCCCGCCCAGCTCCAGCTCGACGAAGCCCGGCCCCGTGGCGGCGGGCCCGCCCGGCCGCAGGACGATGCTGTTCTCGTAGTGCAGGCCGTCGATCCACGCCTCGCCGCGCCGCACCCCCGGGCCGGCACACGGCCACGGCAGTTCACCGGCGAGCACCCGCCGCGGCTGCGATGCCCCGCCGCGCCAGACCCCGCGGCGGGGCATCGGGTGCGGCCCCTGGCCGGTGATCGCGGCGAGCAGGTCGGCGACGCCTTCGTCGGTGAACTCCGCGATCTCGTACCGGGTCGCGGAATAGGGGGTGAGGAACTCGGGGATTTCGTCGATCGACCGGCCGGGCAGGACGACCGGGAGGACGCGGCGCGTGCCCTCTTCGAGGTCCCTGGTCAGCTTGTTGCGGAGGATCGCGGTCTCGAACTGGGCGCCGCGGCCCTCGTCCGGCGGCGCCTCGCCGTCGGCTCGCTCCCGGTACCGGGGAGACGCCACGACGATCACGAAGTCGGCGGCCTTCAGGTGCCGGGTGGCCCACAGCGACCAGTCGATGCGGACGTTGTCGTACCACTGGTCGAGCACGACCTCGAGGCCGATCCGGCTGCGCAGGAAGGTCGCGAACCGCCGGACCAGGTCCTTGTGCTCCGGGGTGTCGTGCGAGTAGCTGAAGAACACCCGCGGTGGCTCGGGCTCGGACATCGGCTTCCCCTCGGATCGGTCGGTGAATCACCGATCCGGGAGATCGGTTTTCCGCAAAACGATTCGGCTCCTCGTGCTCCGTGTTCGCCTGTCATATATCCGCCGCTTCGTGCAGTGTCAAGTGTGCATTTCCCGGCGGGCTCCGATCATGGCCAGGTATTGTCCAGAATCTGTCAGGTTTCCCGTCTTCTTCGGTGGCCACCAGCGGTTCTAGGATCGATTCCCCTGGCGGGAGCGGCGAAGGAGCGAGGACACGCGTGTACGAGTACGACGTGTTCATCAGCTACCTGCGAACCGCGAGCGACATATCGGCGTGGATTCGCCACCATTTCCACCCGCGGCTCCTGGAAGTGCTCGACAACAACCGGTACGACGACGTCCGGATTTTCTTCGACGACCAGGTCCGCGTCGGAGCCAGCTGGCCCGCCGAACTGAGTTCGGCGCTGCAGCGCTCTCGGGTGCTGGTTCCGGTCTGCTCGCCGAAGTACTTCCGCAACGAATGGTGCCTGGCCGAGTGGGCCTCGATGGAGGAGCGGGAGGTGCTGACCGCCGCGCTGCCCGGAAAGCGACGGCGGCCCCTGATCTACCCGGTGATCTTCTGCGACTCCCGGCACTTCCCCGACTGGGCCCACGCGCGGCGGCCGCGTGACCTGCAGCAGTGGAACCACCCCTTCGAGCACTTCCAGACCGCGCCGGCCTACCTCGACTTCCACCAGCAGATCAAGCAGATCGCCGTGGAGCTGGAGGAACTCATCGACCGGGCGCCGGAATGGCGGGACGACTGGCCGGTGCGCACCCCGGCCCCGGAACCGCCGAAGCGGGCGCGGATGCCGAGGTTCTGACCGATGCCGGGGACGATCTTCACCTTCTACTCCTACAAGGGCGGGGTCGGCCGGAGTTTCACGCTGGCCAACGTCGCCGTGCTGCTCGCCCGCTGGGGTCACCGCGTGCTCTGCCTGGACTGGGACCTCGAGGCCCCCGGCCTCGGCGACTACTTCCGGCCGCGGCTGCCCGCGCGGCCGAGCGGCGGCGTGGTCGACCTCGTCGACGCCTTCCGGCAAGACCGGTTCGCGCCGGAGGCGCACGTCCAGCGGCTGACCGACGTGGGTGTGCTCGACTTCGTCGCGGCCGGCCGCGAGGAGGGCGGTTACGTGGCCCAGGTGCAGGAAATCGACTGGGCCGGCCTGTACGACGACGGCTTCGGCGAATACCTGGAGCGGTGCCGTGAGCACTGGGTCGCCCGCTACGACTTCGTCCTCGTCGACAGCCGCACCGGGATCTCCGACATCGGCGGGATCTGCACGGCGCACCTGCCGGACCACCTCGTCCTGCTGTTCACCGCGAACCGGCAGAGCATCCTCGGCGCGGTGGAGGCGGCCCGGCGCGCGGACGCGGCGCGCAACCGCCTGCCGTTCGACCGCTCGCGGCTGACCGTGCTGCCGGTGCTGTCGCGGTTCGACAACCGGGAGGAGTACGACCGGTCCGAGGCCTGGCGCCGCACCGTCGTCGACGAGACGGCCGAGCTCTACCGGACCTGGCTCGACCAGACGGTGGAGCCGTCGACGATGGCCCGGCACCTCACCTTGCCGTACGTGTCCTACTGGAGTTTCGGCGAGCAGCTGCCGGTGCTGTCGGAACAGACGCCGAGCGCCGACCAGATCGGGTTCGCGCTCGAGACGGTCGCGGCCGTGGTCGCCTGCCGGCTCGACCGCACGGACCTGCTGGCCGAGAACCGGGACGCCTACGTCGCCGCCGTCCGGTCGAGCCGGCGCGAGTTCCGGCACGACCTGCGGGTCAGCACCCCGCGGACGACCTTCCACACGGCGAACGAGCTGGTCGCCGAACTCGAGAAGCGGGACGTCCGCGCGGTGAAGTCGCTCTCGGGCGACCGCTCGCTGCTCGCCCGGGCGGAGGACGACGCGCGGCACCTGTGCCTGCTCGTCGACGGCAAGGTCAGCCGCTGGCAGGCGGCCGAGGTCGAGCTCTTCCTGCACCGGACGCTCGGGCAGGACCGGCGCGTCATCCCGATCCTGACGGCCGGCACCGAGGCGTCGTCGCTGCCGGGCTACGTCGGAAACCTCCGCTACCTGCGCCTGAGCGGTTCGCGGGGGCCGGCCGAGGTGGCCCGCGACCTGGTCGGCCAGCTGCGCGGCCAGTCACCGCTGGTCGACACCGACGACGACTTCGACCTGCCCGCGTTGCTCGGCCAGGCCCGCGAATCCCGGCTGCGCCCGTCGCGCTGGGACCTGGTCGACGAACTGGTCACGGCCCTGCAGCCGGCGGTGGGCGCGGGTGACGGCGGGCGGACCCGCGACCTCGCGGCGGACCTGGCGGTGGCGGTGAGACCACGCTCCCCGGACGGCGAAGACCACCACCCGGCACCGCCGGGGGTCCGCCGGTCGATCGACTGGCTCCTGCGCGCCCTCGACACCCGCGCCCAAACCACGACGCAGCACCGGAAGGATCTCGGATGACCGACCGCTTGGGACACCGGCAGACCGCGGCCATGTTCACGCTCATGGTGCTGGGCCGCGAAGTGCCCAACCCGGAGCTGAAGGAGCGGGTGGGGTTCACCCTCACCGGCAAGGAGCGCACGCAGCTGAACGACGACGGGTACGTGACCAGCGAGAAGGCCGGCCGCACCTTCGTCCACCAGCTGACCGACCGCGGCTGGGCCTGGTGCGAGCAGGAGCTCGGGGCGAAGAAGCCGCCGCCGCCCCGGCCGCAGAGCACCCTCTGCTCGGTGCTGTACCTGGTCCTCGGCGGCTTCGACGACTTCCGCCGCCACCGGAACCTGCGCCTGGCCGACGTGTTCGGCACCCCGGCACCGCCCGGCCCGGCCGAAGACCTCGAAACCCGCATCCGGGTCGCCTACCGCGAGCTCGTCCGGGAACCGCGCGGGTGGGTCGGGCTGGTGGACCTGCGCCCGAAGCTCGGCGCCCCGGCCGCGGAGGTCGACGCCGTGCTCAAGGAGCTCAGCCGGGCCGGGAAGATCCACCTGGTCCCCGAAGACAACCGCAAGGCCCTCACCGCGGCCGACCACGAGGCCGCGATCCGCATCGGCGGCGAGGACAACCACCTGCTTTCGATCGAGGCTTAGCGATGGACGAGCTGAGAGCACTGGCGGCACTGAGCTTCAACTGGGCGGACACCCCCGACCACGTCTGGCGGGATTCGCCGTACCACGTCGACGGCCTGCACGCCGATGCACTCACCGCACTCGACTCCGGCATCCGCGACGCGGTAACCAGCGATGGGCCGAGCCCGATCGGGCTTGTCCTGCGTGGGCTGAAAGGCGTCGGCAAGACCCACTTGCTGGGCCTCGTCCGCCGCCGGGTGCACCGGGCGCGGGGATACTTCTTCCTCGACGACGTCACCGCGGCCGACGCTTTCTGGGAAAACACAGCCGAGGCACTGCGTCGCGGGCTGGCCCGCCCGGATGATTCGGGCGAGTCGCAGCTGAAGCGGTTCTTGCTGCGGGTGTGCCTACGCGCCCAGGTCGACGCCGAGGTCGAAGCGACGATCAGGCGCGGGCGTGGGCTTACGGCCGAGGACGTCGAGGCGTTCGTCGAGGGGGTGGCGTCCCTCGACGAGGTGGTCGCCGACGAGTGCGCGGACACCGCGCGCGCCCTCGTGCTGATCGCGAGCCGGGATCCGGCCGCGAAGTACATCGGCGAGGACTACCTGGACGGCGATACCGAGCTGACCTCCGAAGCCCGCAAGTGGAACATCTACTCGCGGCCGAAGCCCTCGCGTGTCCTCGTGCAGGAGATCACCCGGCTGCTCGCCCTCACCGGGCCGGTGGTGATCGCCGTGGACCAGCTCGACACCCTGCTCGCGGCATCGGCCAAGCGCACCCAGGAGATCGGCGACAGCACCGAGGAAGACCTGCTCGTGGCGCAAATCGCCGACGGGCTCATGAGGCTGCGGGAAGTCACCCACAAGACCCTCACCGTGCTCGCCTGCCTGCCCGGTACGTGGGAGCAGATCAGCACGAAGGCAGCGGGCACGGTACCGGACCGTTTCCGCGACTTCGTCGCGCTTGGCCGGATCACCGACGCCGGCCTCGGGCGGGCACTGGTGGAGAAGCGGCTCGGCGTGGCGTATCAGGCCATGGAATTCACCCCGCCGCACCCGACCTGGCCGGTGGCGCCCGCGGCCTTCGACGAGCCCTGGGAACAGTGGACCCCACGGCAGCTGCTGAAGCGCATTGGAGCCCACATCGAACTGTGCTTGCGAGTCGGGCAGGCCAGTGAGCTCATCTCCTTCGACGAGAAGGCGCCCATTCCCGTTGCCCCCGCGCGGACCGAGGTGGCGCACGACCGGTTCGCCGAGCTCGACGCCGAATTCGAGAAGCTGCAGGCCGAAGCCGACCTGGGCGCGCTGCTCGCTGAGAAGGCCGTGGACAGGGTCATGCCGGATCTCCTGTCCGCGGCCTTGCGGTGCTGGGTCACCGAGGTCGGGGACGACGAGCTGGAATGGACGTGCGAACGTCAGAACGGGCGGAGCGAGGTGCACGCCTGGCTGTCCCGAACCCTTGACGAGGCCGCGGACCTCGAGGAGCACTGGGCGTTCCGTGCCATCGCGGCCCGCGATCCGCGGGCGGCGCTGAGCCGGTTCCGGAAGGCCCGCTCGGCGGCGGGACAGCTACAGGGGGCGGCCAATCGCCATTTGATCATCCTGCGGGAGGCCTGGCAGGGCGGGATCAAGACGAAACAGGAGGTCGAGAAGTTCACCGCCGCGGGTGGGCGGACGATCCGGCTTTCGGACGCCGACGTGCGCACCTTCTGGGCGCTGCAGAAGATGCTCGCCAACGGGGGCCGAGAGCTGCACGAGTGGCTGATCGACCGCCGGCCCGCCAGCCGGTCCGAGCTGCTGTCCGCAGTACTCCCCGAGAAGCCGTCGGAAAAGCAGTCCGGCAACGTCACCGTTTCTCCGCCCGCCGAAGGGGAAATCACGCTCGGGACCGTCGTCGGCTCGGGGGAACCGGTGCGGATCGAACTGGCCGACCTGCGCAAGCACGCCGCCGTCTTCGCCGGTTCCGGGTCGGGGAAGACCGTGCTGCTGCGGCGGATCATCGAGGAATGCGCCCTTCTCGGCGTCTCCGCGATCGTCCTCGATCCCAACAACGACCTCGCGCGCCTCGGAGACGCCTGGCCCGAGCCGCCGGGTGGGTGGAAGGACGGTGACGCCGCGCTTGCCAAGCAATACCTCGCCGAAACCGACGTCGTCGTCTGGACGCCGGGGCGGGCCACCGGGCGGCCGCTGGCCTTCCGGCCCCTGCCCGACTTCGGCGGGGTGCTCGACGACGCCGACGAATTCACCGCCGCCGTCGAGGTGGCCGTCGCGACACTGGCCCCGCAGGCCCGGCTCACCGGGAGCACCGCGAAGGCGAACATCGGGCTGGCCGTGCTCCGGCAGGCCGTCGTCCACCACGCACGGACCGGTTCGCGCAGCCTGCCGGAGCTGGTCGAGCTCATGTCCGACCTGCCGGAGGACGTCAGCAACCTCAACGACGCCAAGCGCATCGCCGCCGACCTGGCCGAGGTGCTCAAGGCCGCGATGGTCAACGACCCGCTCTTCGCCGGCGGCGGCGAGCCGGTCGATCCCGGCACGCTGCTCACCCCGGCCGGCGGCAAACGGGCCCGCGTCTCCGTGATCAGCTTCGTCGGGCTGCCCGCCGAAGGGCAGCGGCAGAACTTCGTCAACCAGCTGCAGATGGAACTGTTCGCCTGGATCAAACGCCACCCCGCGGGCGACCGGCCGCTGGGCGCGCTGTTCGTCATGGACGAGGCACAGACGCTCGCGTCGTCCGGGAGCCTCACGGCGAGCACGCGCAGCACGATCGTGCTCGCTTCGCAGGCCCGCAAGTACGGCCTGGGGCTGCTGTTCGCCACGCAGGCCCCCAAGGGGCTGCACAACCAGGTGGTCGGCAACGCGATGACGCAGTTCTTCGGCCGCCTCAACAGCCCGGCCCAGATCGCGGCCGCCAACGAACTGGCCCGCGCGAAGGGCAGCCCGGTCGCGGACATCTCCCGTCTCGAACGTGCGCAGTTCTACGTGGCGGGCGAGGCCTTCGGGTTCCGCCAGGTGGCGACGCCGCTGTGCCTGTCCCACCACCCGGCAGGCCCGCTGCGGCTGGAGGAGGTGCTCGCCCGGGCGCGGGCCGGGCAGTGACCGCGGTGGCTCCGGCGCGGGGGCCGGAGCCACCGTCAGGTCAGCCGTGGCGGAAGCACAACGTGCCCCACTGGAAGCCCGCGCCGATCGACGACACCACGTACGTGTCGCCCGGGCGGACCGCGCCCGGGCCGAACCCGGCGTGCAGGGCCGTGAACACCCCCGCCGATCCCGTGTTGCCCAGGCTGTCCACCGTGATCGGGGCCCGCGAAGGGGGAATGCCCAGCTTCTCCAGCGCCGCGGTGAGGATGTTCAGGTTCGCCTGGTGCAGGAAGAAGTGCGTGACCTCCTCCACCGGCACCGCCGCGTCGTCCGCCGCGCGCAGGATGCTGTCCGGCAGGCAGCGCGTCGCCGTGTTCCACACCGCACGGCCGTTCATCTTCAGGTACGCACCCGGCGCCGGGATCTCGACGTCGTACGACAGCTCCGAGCCGAAGTCCCAGCCCAGCAACCCGGCGCCCGCAGCGGCCCGCGAGAGCACCGCCGCTCCCGCCGCGTCGCCGAAGAACACCCGCGTCGTGCGGTCCGCCGGGTCCGTCACGCGGGACGCGCAGTCCGCCGCCAGCACCAGGACCGTGCGCGCCGCCGGCGTCTGCAGCAGGTGGGCCGCCAGGAACAGCGCCTGGACACCGTTGGCGCACGCCGCCTGCGTGACGTCGAGGGGCAAGGCCCGGTCCGCGCCGAGCAGCTCCTTGACGATCAACGCCGTGGACGGCAACGGCTGGTCGTAGGTGTACGTGCCGACGATGATCGCGTCCAGGTCGCGGGGACCGACCCCGGCCGCGGCCAGGGCCGGCCGGGCCGCCGCCACGCACATGTCCGAGGTCGCGCGGTCCGGCGCCAGGCGGCGGCGCGTCCGGATCCCCGTGCGGCCGACGATCCACTCGTCCGAGGTGTCCAGCGTCGACGCCAGTTCGGCGTTGGTGACGACCTCCGGTGGCAGGTGCACCCCGGTGCCCGTGATCGCCACCGGAACGGGAAGCGCGCTCACGCGAGTCCTCCGGCGTAGACGTCGCGCGAGGGGTGCAGCTGCCGCTCGAGGTCGGTGTAGAACCGGCCGGACTCGCACGGCCTGCCGAGCAGGATGCGCCGGGCCGCCTCCCCGCACAGCGCGCCGCCCAGAGCCACGCCGGAGGCCAGCTGCGGCCAGCTGCTCAGCGTGCGGCCCAGCTCGCCGAACGACGCCGCCAGCTCCGGGCTGATCCGGCCCGCGTCCACCATGGCCAGGATGAGCTCGGTCCTGGCCTGGGAGGTGAGGTCCAGGACGTCGACCGACTTCACGTCGCCGAGCAGTCCGTGCAGCAGCGGGCGGTCGGGTTCGCGGTCGAAGCGCTCGACGTCGAGCATCCCGCGGTCGTTGCAGTCCATCACGACCGGGATGCCGAGCTCGCGCGCGTACTCGCGGGCCGCGATCTTCACCCACGGCGTGTCGCACTCCTCGACGAGCAGGTCGAGACCACCGGCGAAGAAGCGCTCGATGGTCTCCGGCGTCAGGCCCGCCCGCTCGATCCGGATGTCGAGGTAGGGGTCGATCTCGAACATCTGCCGCGCCGACAGCACCGCCTTGTTGACACCGAGGTCGTGCAGGCCGCCGCGCAGCCGGTTCAGGTTGGACAGCCCGAAATCGTCGAAGTCGGCCAGCCGGAACGCGCCGCCGATGCCTTCGAGCGCGAAGGTCAGCGCCGCGCTGTTGCCGACCGACAGGCCGATGACGCCGATCCGCTTGCCGAACAGCCGCCGCTGGTCGGCCCGCTCGATCCGGCCCCGGTTGCGGTCGGTGCGGACCAGCCGGAACTCCTCGCGCGGCAGCACGTGGACCAGCCGCCCCGACCACGGGTACCACGCCCAGGTGCCGTACTCCCACGGCTCCGCGCCGGCCAGCTGGTCCCGCTTCCGGCGTTCGACCTCGACCGCGTCGCGGCACGCCGGTTCGCGGCTGCGGACCAGTTCCGTGAGCTGCTCGTCGATCGTGTCGTGCACTTCGCGGACGTTCCCGGACGCGAGCAGGGCTTCGAGGCCGTCGGCGGTGTGGAGCACCGGTTGCCAGCTGTCGCGGTCGGGCGACGGGGCGCCGGCCAGGGTCACCCGGGCGGTCCGGCGCACCGGCGGCACGGGCAGCAGCGGTGCCGCGCCCGCCGCCGCGATGACGGGGAACTCGTCGCGCAGCCGCGTGACCAGGTCGTGGTGCCGCCCGCCGCCGTCGGCGACGCGGTGCAGCATGATCACGACATCTTCGGTGTACTGCGGGACGTACCGGCGGGTGCCGGGAACCGGCCGGAAGCCGAACCGCTCGTGGAACCGGTCCTGGCCGTCCTTCGTGCCGGACGTGCCGATCATCGCCCGCGCGCCGAGGTGGTGGGCCGCGCCGATCGCGAGGGCGTTCAAGTGCAGCCCGAGCCCGAGCTTCCGGGCGCGGTGTTCGACGACGAGCCTGCTGTGCTCGAACACGTCGCCGTCGCCGAAGCCCTCGGCGGCCAGGAGCTCCTGGTAGGGCTCGTCGCCGAGGAAGTCACGGGACTGGAACAGCGCGCTCGTGTCCGGTGTGGACAGCCGGATGTACCCCAGCGGCGGCCCGCCGGGACTGCGCCGGGCGATGAAGTGCCAGGCCCCGAAGTCGAGGTCCTGGTCGTCGGCGTGGGTGCCGTCCGCACGGAGGAAGGCCGGGCGGCGGCCGTGGTCGAACAGGATGCGGGCGCGCAGGGCGCGGACGGCCTCGAGCAGCGGGCCGCCGTCCTCGCCGGGCTTCGGTCCGAGGAACGCGGTGACGTGCCAGTCCGGCGTTTCGGGCGCGGGTGCGCCGGGGTGGTTCAGGGGTGTCAAGTGTCGCCTTTTCTCCGGAAGTGCCGGACGGCAACGGGAAGCCGCCCGGGAGAAGGCCCCGTCCGGTGGGTGCGTGTGGTCCGGACCAGGGCGGCGGAACGGTAACAGGGCACGGGGACACCGGACCGATGATGGCGACAAGGCCGGGAAAACCTTTACCAGCAGCGGAAGATCGACATCGGGTGACGCCGCACGCCGCTCGTGGTGAAGGTCGGCGGGAGTGATCCACTCGAAGGGGTGGCGGATGATCTCCGAACGCAACGGGTGCCGGCGGGCGGCCGGGGCGGCCGCGGGGTGGCGTCTCGGGACGCTTCACCCCGGCGGGGGAGAAATCGGCAGCCGGCCGGGTGCCCGGCCCCGCGTGCGGGACCGGGCACCGGGGATCAGCCCGCTTCGGGGAAGTGGATGTCGGTGACGTGGACGTCGACGACCTCGACGTCGAGACCCAGGTACTGCTCGACGGCGTCGATCACCGCGACGCGGATCTGCTCGCCGACCGCCTTGACCGCGTGGCCGAACTCGACCACCACGGGGATGGTGACCCACGCGACCTCGTCGGCGAGTTCGACGGTGACGCCGTCCTCGGCGACGCTGTGCACGCCCTCGGTCTGGGCGGCGATCCGCACGACGATCTTGCCGACCACCCCGTCGGCGACCGTGGTGCTGCCGCGGCTGCCCGCGGCGGGACGAGCGGCGGCCGCGTCGGCTTCGGCGGCGGGCTCGTCCTCGGTGACCGGCGCGGCGACCGGCTCGGCCTCGGCGACGACCGGCTCGGCGTCCGCCTCCGGCTCCACGGCTTCGGCGACCGGCTCGGTTTCGGCGACCGGTTCCGCGTCCGCGGTTTCGTCGACCGGCTCGGCCTCGGTCTCGGCCGCGTCTTCGACCTCGGCCGCGTCCGTGTCGTCCTCTTCGGTTTCCTCGGCGGCCGCCTCCTCGTCGGTCGCGGTGACGTCCTCGTCGCTCGTCTCGTCCTCGTCGCTGTCGACCGCGTCCTCTTCCTCGGTTTCCACGGCGGCTTCCGTCTCGGGCGCGGATTCCGTCTCCTCGAGGACACCCGTCTCGGCGGTCTCGGGAGCGCTTTCGGCGGGCGCCTCGGCGACCTCGGGTGCGGGCTCGACGGTGCTGGGCTCGACGGTGCCGTAGGCGTACCCGCCCGAGCCGGCGGTCTCGTTCTTGGAGCGGCCGAAGATGCTGTTCATGACGTCGGACATGGGTTCCCTTTCCGGGAGCGACGAACACCTGTGGGGACAGCAGACGGCGACATGCTAGGGGACGGGCCGTGACCCGCGTCACGGACCCCCTGCCTTCGAGACTCGCTTGTGTCCCAACAGATATCCGCCCGATCACCGTCCGTCAGACCGCGTTCGGCGGTCGGTGATCGGGCGGCCGGGAATCACGTCCTGGAATTGTCTTCTTTTCGGCGCGGCGCCATTTCTAGCCGGCGTGGGGGAAAAGGACGGCGGGAACGCTCGAACCGAGCGCCTGATAGCCCGCGGGATTCAGGTGCAGGTGGTCGCCGACGTCGTAGGCGGGCAGCAGCCGGGCCGGGGCCGCCGGGTCGCGGGCCACCTTGTCGAAGTCGAGCAGCGCGTCGAAGTGCCCCGGCAGGCGGATCCACGCGTTCACCTGCTGCCGGGCCTCTTCCCGGGCCGGGTCGTCGTAGGCGGTGTTGCCGCCGAAGGGCGTGATCGTCGCGCCGTAGACCCGGATGTCCTGGGCGTGCGCCCGGGTGATGATCTGGTCGTAGGCGTCGATCAGGTCGGCGGCGGTCTGGGCGGCGGCGGCCGGGGTGGCCGTGCCGATGTCGTTCACGCCCTCGAACACGATCGCCCACGAAACCCCGCTGGTGGAAAGCAGATCGCGGTCCAGGCGGGCCAGCACGTTCGGGCCGAGGCCGTCCTGCAGCACGCGGTTACCGCCCGCCGCCTGGTTGACCACGGACACCCCGTGCAGGCGCGCGGCGAGCACGTTCGGCCAGCGGTTGTTGCCGTTGGTCGTCGAGCCGCGGCCGTCGGAGATCGAGTCGCCGATCACCGCCACCGCCGAAGCCGGGGACAGCACCTCGATGCCGCTGAGGAAGTACCAGTGGTCGACCGGCGTCGCCCCCGGCAGCTCGAGGTCGGAAACGTGGTTGCCCGCCAGCAGGTACGACGTCGTCCGCGAGCCCGGGTGCGAGGTGATCGACGTCGTCGCCTGGCCGTGCGCCAGGTAGGCCGTCACGGCGATGTTCTCCAGTGACCGCACCGGGAACGGCAGAGGATCGGACACGACCTGCGCGCCCTGCGGGACCGTCGTCGACGGCTTGCCGTGGAACGTCACCGGGACGACGCTGCCGGGGACGACGGAGGAGACGCCGGCGGCGCCGGACACCGGGCGCGCCACCGAAACCGAGGTCAGCGGCAGCGGTGACCCGCCGAAGGCGTTCGAGAACCGCAGCCGGATCCTCGGGCCGCCCACGGTCACCTGCGCGGTCTCGCGCAGGGTCGCGTTGTCGAGCACCCGGTCGGTTCCGGTGAAGGGGGCCGGCGGCAGGTTGCCCGGCTCGGTCAGCTGGGGCATCGACGTCCACGTCGCCACCCAGTGCGAAGGCGCGGGACGGGCGGACGCACCGACGAAGAGCACGGTCAGCACGGCCAGGAAGGCGATCACCAGAGGGCGTCTCACAACGAGAACTCCGGGGTCAGGACCCGGTCGACGCCGACGATCCGGCGCGGCCCGGTCAGCGTGCAGTGCAGGGTCGTGACGATCTCTTCGCTGGAGGTGCCCACCCGCAGCTCGACGTCGCCGGGGTCGACCTGGCGCTGCCGCGCGCGGCCGGTGTAGGACGTCAGGTCGGCGTGCAGGCCGATCTCCAGGACGCAGGTTTCGCCCGGGGGTACCGAAACCCGGCGGGCCGCGATGAGCTGGCGCTCCGGCCGCGCCACCTCGGCCACCGGGTCGTGCAGGTAGACCTGCACGACTTCGGACGCCTCGCGCGCGTGGTCGTTGCGCAGCGTCACCCGCACCCGGCAGACGCCGTCGGTCGGCCAGAGCGATCCCGTCGCGCTGACGTCCAGCCAGGTCGCCGGCGCGTAGGACAGCCCGTGCCCGAACGGGAACAGCGGCGAAGGATCCACTGTGGACACCTCGCTGCGCCGGCCGAGCGGCGCGGCGAGGTACGTCGAGGGCTGACTGGCCCCGGCCCCGGGGAAGCTGACCGGCAGCCTGCCGGCCGGGTTGATCCGTCCACTCAGGACGTCGGCCAGCGCGCCGGCCCCTTCTTCGCCCGGGTAGAACCCGCAGACCACCGCGGCCAGCCGCGGGAGCTGGCGGGACAGCTCGTACGGCCGCCCCGAAAGCAGGACGAGCACCACCGGCTTGCCCGTGTCCAGCAGCGCGTCCAGGAGCTCCTCCTGGCGGCCCGGCAACCGCAGGTCGGGCGCGTCGCAGCCCTCGCCGGACGTCCCGCCGCCGAACAGCCCGGCCCGGTCGCCCAGCACGGCCACGCACACCGACGCGTCCGCGCACGCCGCCACGGCCTGCGCGATCCCTTCGTCGTCGCCGCCCGTGACCGGGCAGCCCAGCGCGTAGGTGACGTCGTAGGCCGAGCCGAGTGCCTCCAGCACCGTGGGCACCGAGACACCGAACGGGACGTCCGGGTGGTGGACACCGACGTGCAGCGGGAAGGAGTAGCAGCCGAGCATCGCGCCGGGGGTGTCCGCACGCGGTCCGACCACGGCGACGCGGGTGCCGGGGGAGAGGGGGAGCGTGCCGTCGTTGTGCAGCAGCACGATCGAGCGCTCGGCCACCTCGCGGGCCAGCGCCCGCGATTCGGCGTCGTCGAGGTCGATCTCGTCGGGGACCTCGGGCGCCCAATCGGCGTCGAGCAGGCCGAGTTCGCACTTCTGGCGCAGCACGCGTTCGAGGGCGCGGTCGACGGCGGCGACGTCGACCGCGCCCCCTTCCACCGCGGCGAGCAGCGGCTCGCCGTAGCAGTCCATGGTCGGCAGCTCGACGTCGATGCCCGCGGTGAGCGCCTGCGCGGCGGCGTCGGCGCGGTCGGCCGCGACCCCGTGCAGGCGGTGCAGGAACGCCACCGCGAAGTAGTCGGCGACCACCGTGCCGTCGAACCCGTAGGTGTCCCGCAGGAGGTCCGTCAGCAGGGCCGGGTCGGCGGCGGACGGGAGACCGTCGGTGTCGGTGTAGGCGTTCATCACCGACCGGGCGCCGGCCCGCAGCGCGTGTTCGAACGGCGGGAGCAGGACGTCGGCGATCTCGCGCGGGCCTGCCGAAACCGGCGCCAGGTTGCGCCCGGCACGGGAGGCGGAGTACCCGACGAAGTGCTTCAGCGTGGCGACGACGCCGGCGGATTCGAGCCCGGCGACGTACGCGCTGCCGATCGTGCCGACCAGGTGGGGGTCCTCGCCGATGGTCTCCTCGATCCGCCCCCAGCGCAGGTCGCGGGCCACGTCGAGGACCGGCGCGAGCCCCTGGTGCACCCCGAGTTCGCGCATGGTCCGCCCGATCTTCACCGCCATCCGGCGGATCAGGTCCGGGTCGAAGGTGGCGCCCCACGACAGCGGGGCCGGGTAGATCGTCGCCTGCCACGCGGCCAGCCCGGTCAGGCATTCTTCGTGCACCACGGCGGGAATCCCGAAGCGGCTGCTGGTGACGATCTGCCGCTGGGTGCGGGCGAGGCTGTGCGCCCCGATCAACGGGTCGACCGGCCGGGTGCCGAACGCGCGGGTCAGCTGCCCGATGCCGTGCTTGACCAGGTCGTCGAGGTCGACCGCCGCGTCGACGAAGTCGTGCTGGTGCGGCGCCATTTCGCCGCCGGAGTCGATGCCGACCCAGACCCCGTAGAGCTGGGCGAGCTTCTCGCGCAGGGTCATCCTGGCCATCAGGGCCCGGACGCGGTCGCCCGGGTCGGCAGCGGGGTCGCGCCACGGCTCTCCGGCCGTGGTGGGCTGCGTGGTCAAGGCTGGGCCGCCCTTCGTCTGGGGAGGAGTGAGGAGGTGGAACCGGTTCAGGGGAGGGCGCGGGTGGAGTGCCGCACCACCAGGCCGGTGTCGAGCGTGACGTGGGTCCGCTCGACCTCGTCGCCGTTGATCAGCGCGATGAGCATCCGGATCGCCCGGTGCCCCATCTCGCGGATCGGCTGGTCCACTGTGGTCAGTGGCGGGCTGCAGAGTGCCGACTCGGGCACGTTGTCGAAGCCCACCACGGAAAGGTCGTCGGGCACGGCCAGCCCGAGCTCGCGGGCCGCGCCCACGGTCGCGATGGCCGAGATGTCGTTCGCGGCGAACACCGCGGTCGGCCGGTCCGGGCCGGTGAGCAGGGCGTGCGCCGAGGCCGCGGAGACCTCCGGGTCGTAGGCACCGATCCGGATGAGGTCTTCGTCCGGCGTGATGCCCGCGGCCGTCAACGCCCGCAGGTACCCGGTCTTGCGCAGTTCGGCCGACTGCAGGTCCGGCCGGCCGGCGAGGAAGGCGATCCGCCGGTGCCCCAGGTCGAGGAGGTGCTCGGTGGCCAGCTGCGCGCCGCGCAGGTTGTCGGAGTCGATCGTCGGCAGGTGCGACGGCCCGGTGTGCGGGTCGACGGCGACGACCGGGGTGCCCGGCACGACCTCCAGGGAAACGGTGGGGGTGACCAGCACGGCGCCGTCGACGAGGGTGCCGCTCAGCCGGGACAGGTAGCGCTTCTCCCAGCCGATCGGGTCGCCGGTGCGCCCGCCCGCGGAGTAGACGACGAGCTCGAAACCGCTGCCGCGGATGGCGTCCGCGGCTCCCTTGAGCAGCTCGGTCGAGAACGGCTCCAGGTCGGCGACCAGGATGCCGATGACGTTCGTCCGGTGGTTTCTCAGGCTCTGCGCCACCAGGCTCGCTTCGTAACCGAGCTCTTCGATCACGGCGCGGACTCGGGCGAGCGTCGCGGCGGAGACGCCGTAGCGCTCGTTGATCACCTTCGAAACCGTGGCCACCGAGACGCCGGCCCGGGCGGCGACGTCACGGATGGTCACCCTGGAACTGGGCTGCATCGGCTCAGACTAACCATAGAAAACGTTATCGACAACGATTGACACGGCATTTGTCCCGGGAGCAGACTCTTCGCCAACCCGGGCGCGGAAGCCGCCCCGTCCAACTCGGCCGAAGTCGTCAGGAGTGGACCCACGATGTTTGTGAAACGCCGGATCACCGTTCTCGCCGCACTGGCGGCCGTCGTCCCGCTCGCGCTGGCCGCGTGCAGCGGGGGGAACGAAACCCCCGCGCAGCCGAGCGGCCCGGTCACCTTGACCTGGTGGCACAACGGCACCACCGACCCGATCAAGTCGGTCTGGGCCCAGGTCGTCGCCGACTACCAGAAGGCGCACCCCGAAGTCACGATCAAGGCCCAGCCGCTGCAGAACGAGGACTTCAACACGAAGGTGCCGCTGGCCCTGCAGTCGCCCGAGCCACCGGACATCTACCAATCCTGGGGCGCGGGCGACCTGGCCGGGCAGATCACCTCGGGCAAGGTCGCCGACATCACCGGCGACACCAAGTCGTGGATCGAGCAGGCCACCGGCAAGTTCGGCGAGAAGTGGCAGGTCGACGGCAAGCAGTACGGCGTGCCGTTCACGCAGCACTTCGTCGGCTTCTGGTACCGCAAGGACCTGTTCCAGCAGGCGGGGATCACCACCCCGCCGAAGACCATGGACGAGCTGAACGCCGCCGTCACGGCGCTGAAGGCCAAGAACATCGCGCCGATCTCGGTCGGCGGCAAGGACCGCTGGCCGGATGCCTTCTACTTCAACTACTTCGCCATCCGCGAATGCTCGACCGCGGTGCTCCAGCAGTCGGTGAAGGCGGTCAAGCTCGAGGACCCGTGCTGGACGAAGGCCGGCCAGGACCTGAAGAACTTCCTGGCCACCGAGCCGTTCCAGACCGGCTTCGCCGGCACGCCCGCCCAGCAGGGCGCGGGCAGCTCCGCCGGCCTCGTCGCCAACGGCAAGGCCGCGATGGAGCTGCAGGGCGACTGGGAGCCCGGCACGATGTCGTCGCTGACCGACGACAAGGACCTGGACTCGAAGATCGGCTGGTTCCCGTTCCCGACCGTGGCGGGTGGCCAGGGCGACCCGGCGGCCGCGCTCGGCGGCGGTGACGGGTTCGCCTGCACCACCCGGGCCTCCAAGGCCTGCACGGCCTTCCTGCAGTACCTGGTCAGCGAGCCGGTGCAGACCGAGCTCGCCGCGAAGGGGACCGGCCTGCCCGTGAACTCCGTGGCGGCGAAGTCCCTGAAGACCGACGTGCTCCGGCAGGTCAACGACTACGGCACCAAGGCGCCGTACGTGCAGATGTACTTCGACCGGGCGTTCCCGACGGCGGTCGGCGCCGCGCTGAACGACGCGGTGGCCAACATGTTCGCCGGCCAGGGCACCCCCGAAGGCATCGTGACCGCCGTCAACCAGGCCGCGGCGGGCAACAAGTGACCACGGCGACGACCCCGGTGCGGGCGGCGGCGCGGCCGCCCGCACCGGCGGTCCGCGCCCGGGCGAAACGCTCCGGTCTCGGCAAACGCCTGGAGCTGGCGGTGCTGCTCGGGCCGGCCCTGCTGGTGTTCGTCGGGTTCGTCCTGGTGCCGATCGGGATCGCCGGCTTCTACAGCATGTTCAAGTGGAACGGCTTCGGCCCGCTCGACGACTTCGTGGGCTTCGACAACTACGCCGACGCGTTCAACGGCACGGTGTTCCAGAGCGCCATCGTGCACAACCTGATCATCGCCGGGTTGTCGGTCGTGGTGCAGCTGCCGTTGTCGATCGGCCTGGCGATGCTGCTCAACCGGAAGCTGCGGGGCCGCGCCGTGCTGCGAGCTCTGGTATTCGCCCCCTACGTGCTGTCCGAGGCGATCACCGCGGTCATCTGGTCGCTCATGCTGCAGCCGAACAGCTTCGTCGACCAAGTGCTCAGGAGCGCCGGGCTCGGCGGGCTGGTGCACAACTGGCTGGCCGACCCGGGCATCGTGCTCTACACGATGTTCGCGGTGATCACCTGGAAGTACATCGGCTTCGGCATCATCCTGCTGCTCGCCGGCCTGCAGGGCGTGCCTGCCGAGCTGCGCGAAGCCGCGGCGCTCGACGGCGCTTCGGCGTGGCAGACCACCCGGCACGTCGTGCTGCCGCTGCTCGGCCCGACCATCCGGATCTGGATCTTCCTGTCGGTGATCGGCTCGCTCCAGCTGTTCGACGTCGTCTGGATCATGACCACCGGCGGCCCGGCGAACGCCTCGACGACGATGGCGACCTACCTGATCGACCACGGCTTCAAGCGCTACGAGTTCGGGTTCGGCTCGGCGGTGGCGGTGATCCTGTTCGTCATCTGCTTCCTGTTCGCCCTGCTGTACCAGCGGTTCGCGCTGCGCCGGGACACCCAGGGCGCCCTGACCAGGATGGTGGGCTGATGCGGTCCGGCAAGTTCGGCCTGTCGATGGGCTACCTCGCGGCGATCGTCATCGTCGGCGTGACGGTGGTGCCGTTGCTGTTCGTCGTGCTCGGCGGGTTCCGCACCAACGCCCAGATCAACACCGACCCGGCCGGGCTGCCCGGCCCGTGGGTGACCGACAACTACGCCTCGGTCCTGGGCTCGAGCGCGTTCTGGACGTTCCTGGGCAACAGCGCACTGATCGCCGTGATCGCGACCGCGCTCGCGGTCGCGCTCGGGTCGATGGCCGGGTACGCCCTTTCGCGGTACCAGTTCAAGGGCCGCGAGGCGTTGTACACGCTGTTCACCATCGGTCTGCTGTTCCCGCTGACGGTGGCGACGCTGCCGCTGTACCTGTGGCTGCGCCAGCTGGGCATGCTGGAGAGCTTCTGGGGCGTGGCGATCCCCGAGGCGGCGTTCTCGCTGCCGGTGACGATCGTGATCCTGCGGCCGTTCATGCACGCGATCCCGGGCGAGATCGAGGACGCGGCCGTGCTCGACGGCGCCACCAGGCTCGGGTTCTTCTGGCGGATCCTGCTGCCGCTGTCGACGCCCGCGCTGACCACGGTCGCCGTGCTGGCCTTCGTCACCAGCTGGAACGCCTACCTGCTGCCGCTGCTGGTGTTCAACGACTCCGGGCACTTCACGCTGCCGCTCGGCGTCGCGATGTTCCAGTCCCAGTTCTCCCAGGACACCGCGCGGGTGCTCGCGTTCACGGCCCTGTCGGCGATCCCGGCGCTCGCGTTCTTCGTGCTCGCCGAACGGCGCATCGTCGGCGGGCTGACCGGATCCGTGAAGGGCTGACTCAGGAGGTCTCCCGTGCCGTCCGAGGTACATCGCCGTACCTTCCTGCAACTACTCGCCGTGGCCGGTGCGGCGGGGTCCGTGACGGGGCCGGGCCTCGCCGAAGCCGGGACCGGGTTCCCGTTGGTGTCGCGGGGAAGGGCCGCGACGATCGTGGTCGGCTCGGGGGACCTCCCCGGCGTGCGGCGGGTCGCCGGCGACCTGGCCGCCGACGTCGAACGCGTCACCGGTGTGCGTCCCGCGGTGGTCTCCGACACCGTCCCCGCGCAGGGCCCGGTCGTCGTGGTCGGGACCCTGGGCCACAGCCCCCTGGTCGACGGGCTGGTCTCGGCCGGGAAGCTCGACGTCACCGGGATCGCGGGCAAGTGGGAGACGTCGCTGAGCCAGGTCGTCGACGGCAGGCTGGTGCTCACCGGCAGTGACCAGCGCGGGGTGATCTACGGCGTCTACGAGGTGTCGCGGCGGATCGGCGTCTCGCCCTGGTACTGGTGGGCGGACGTCCCGCCGCGGCGGCAGGCCGAGCTGCACCTGCCGCGCGAGCGGTTCAGCCTCGGCACCCCGCACGTGAAGTACCGCGGCTTCTTCATCAACGACGAGAACCCGGCGCTGGGCACCTGGGCCCCGGCCTACTTCGGGCCCGGCAAGGCGCCGGGGTTCCCGAACGGCTTCAATCACCTGTTCTTCGCCAAGGTCTTCGAGACCATGCTGCGGCTGCGGGCCAACTACCTCTGGCCGGCGGTGTGGGGACGGGCGTTCGCCGAGGACGACCCGCTCAACCACGCGACGGCCAAGGAGTACGGCATCGTCATGGGCACCTCGCACGAGGCGCCGATGATGCGCGGCATCGAGGAGTGGAACCGGCACGCGGTGCCCGCGGTCCGCGACGCGGCCGGGAACATCACCACCCCGGGCCACGACCCGTACGGCGGCACGGGGGAGTGGAGCTTCCGCCGCAACGGCGAGGCGATCAAGGCCTACTGGACCGACGGGATCCGCCGGATGGCCCGCGAGGACTTCGAAGGGGTCGTCACGCTCGGCATGCGCGGCAACGGCGACGTCGGCCTGCCCGACGGCGACGGCATCGAGCTGATGCGCGAGATCATCGCCACCGAACGGGAGATCCTGGCCCGCGAACTGAGCACCGACGTGCCCCAGGTGTGGACGCTCTACAAGGAAGTCCAGCGGTACTGGGCCAAGGGCCTGCGCCCGCCGGACGACGTCATCGTCGTGTTCACCGACGACAACTGGGGCAACATCCGCAAGATGCCCGACCTGTCGCTGCCGCCGCACCCGGGCGGGTACGGGCTCTACTACCACTTCGACTACGTCGGCGGCGGCCGCAACTACAAGTGGGTCGACACCGCGCTGCTGCCGAACACGTGGGAGCAGCTGCACCAGGCGTACGCCTACGGCAATGACCGGCTGTGGGTGGCCAACGTCGGGGACATGAAGGGCAACGAGCTGCCGCTGCAGTTCTTCCTCGACTACGCCTGGGATCCGGCGGCGCTGCCGGTCGAGCGTCTGTCCACCTGGGAGCGGGAGTTCGCCGCGGAGAACTTCGGCGCGGCCCTGGCGGCGGAGATCGCCGGGGTGCTGCACGACTACGGGCGCCTGCAGTCCCGGCGCAAGCCGGAGCTGCTCAACCGGCGGATCACGGTGGACGCCGCGGGCACGATCGCCTACGACGACCAGATGACGCCGTTCAGCCTGGTCAACCACGGCGAGCTGGACCGGGTCACGCAGGAGTGGCAGGACCTGGCGACCCGGGCCGGGAAGATCTCCGCACGGCTGCCGGCGCACTACCGCGATGCCTTCTACGAACTGGTGCTGTACGCGACGAAAGCGACGGCGAACCTGTATGCGTTGCGGCGCGCCGAGTTCAACAACCTGCTCCACGCGGCCCAGGGCCGGGCTTCGGCGAACGCGCTGGCCGCCGTGACCGAAGCCCGCTTCGCCGACGACCTGGCGCTGGCGGAGGAGTACAACACCGGGATCGCCGGCGGCAAGTGGCAGGGCTTCCAGACCCAGCCGCACATCGACTACGGCGACATCGCCCGGTACGGCCCGAACGCTCCGTGGCAGCAGCCGGAGAAGGACAACGTCGCCCTGCCGGACGTGATCTTCCCGGCGGTGAAGCGCCTCGACCTGCCGTCGGCGGCTTCACTGGGGGTGGCCGTCGACGGCTCCGAGCAGTCGTGGCCCGGCGCGCCGGGGAAGCCGGTGCTGCCGGAGTTCAGTCCGTACCAGAGCGCGCCGCCGCAGTACGTCGAAGTCTTCAACCGCGGCCGGGAACCGTTCCGCTGCACGGTCTCCGCCGGTGCGCCGTGGGTGCAGGTCGAACCGCGCGGCGGCCGGGTGACCGAGGAGCTGCGGATGACCGTCCGGATCGACTGGGCCCGGGCCCCGAAGGGCACCACGACCGTCCCGCTGACTGTGTCGGGCGCGGGTGGTTCGGTGGTGGTGGACGCGGTCGTGCGCAACCCGGAGCTGCCGCCGTCGTGGCGGCGGGGGTTCGTCGAGGCCGGCGGGTACGTGTCGATGGAGGCGGAACACTGCAGCGCCGCCATCGCGACGGCGGAGGCCGGCTGGCGGCGGATCCCGGACATCGGACGAACCGGCGCGGGGATGACCCCGTTCCCGGTGACGGCGGGGAGCCGCGCACCGGGAGCGGGGCCTCGCCTGGAGTACCGGACGACGCTGTTCACGGCCGGGCCGGTGACGCTGTGGGCGTACCTGTCCCCGCGCAGCAACGTCCTGCAAGGTGACGGGCTGAGGTATGCGGTGTCGTTCGACGACGCGGAACCGCAGGTCGTGAACATCACGACGGCCACCGGCGCGGACGACACGGCGATGAACCGCCAGTGGGAGCGGACCACTTCGGACAACGTGAACCTGACGTCGACCCGGCACGTGATCGCGGCGCCGGGACCGCACGTGCTCAAGTTCTGGATGGTCGACCCGGCGGTGGTCGTGCAGAAGCTGGTGATCGACACCGGTGGGCTGCGGCCGAGCTACCTGGGGCCGCCGGAGAGCCTGCGGTGGCCGTGGTGAGAGCGGCGACGAGACCGCGCCCGCCGGGGGTGCCCCCCGTTTTCCACGCTACCGGCAGGCACCGGCAGTTCCGGCGCCCGGAGGTCGCTGAACGACAGCCGGCGCCGCGCCCGCCGGCCGTGGATCAGCTGCGTGTCCTACCTCGCGCCGCCGGTCAGCACCCGGTAACCCCGGTGCGCCGGCGCCGACGTGCTGTGCCGGACGACCAGGCTGGTCGCCAGCTCCAGCCGGTGGCTCTCCGGATCGACCCCGCGGGCCAGCGAAATCGCCAGCCGGGCACCGGCCGCCGCCATCTCCTGCAGGGGCTGGCGGACCGTGGTCAGCTCCGGGGTCAGCCAGCGGGCGATCGGCAGGTCGTCGAAGCCCACCACGGAAAGGTCGTCCGGGATGCGCAGACCCGCGTCCCGAGCGGCCTCGTACACCCCGAGTGCCTGCAGGTCGCTGCCGGCGAACACCGCCGTCGGCCGGTCCGGGAGGGTGAGCAGTGAAGCCAGTTCACGGTAACCGGCCCGGACGTGGAAGTCGCCGCGGCGCACCAGCGCCGGGTCGAACGCCAGGCCCGCCGTCTCCAGCGCCGTGCGGTACCCGTCGATCCGGGCCCGGCTGCACAGGACTCCTTCCGGCCCGCCGATCATCGCGATCCGGCGGTGGCCCAGGTCGATCAGGTGCCGGGTGGCCGTCAGCCCGCCCTGCCAGTTCGTGGCCCCGATCGAGGGCGTCTCCGGTCCGGGCGCGCCGGCCGGGTCGACCACCACCAGCGGGATGTCCCGCGCCCGGAGCTTCGCCAGCTGCCCGCCGGTGAAGTCCGAGCACACCGAAACGATCCCGACCGGCCGGCGGGCGAGGACGCTCTCCAGCCAGCTCTGCCCGGGGGTGTGCCGGCCCGACGATTCCGCCAGCACCACCGCCATTCCGTTTTCGCGGGCGACGCACTCCACCCCGCGGATGATTTCGAGTGCCCACGTGCTTTCGAGTTCGTGGAACATCAGCTCCAGCAGCCGGGAACGACGGGACCGTTCGTCGGCACGACGCCGGTACCCGTATTTCCCGATGACGGCTTCGACGCGGGCGCGCGTGCTTTCGGCGACGTCGGGGCGCCCGTTCAACACTTTCGAAACTGTCGGGACGGAGACACCGGTCTCGGCGGCGATCCGGGCGATGGTCACCCGCGACTCGGTCGGCTCGAGCTCGTCAGACTTCGTTGTCATGAAGGAGATTCTAGGTCATCGAAACCTGAATTGAAACTGTTGGAAAGTTTCGGAGCATCGTTAGCACCATTGTCTCGTGGAGGATGAAGATGCCGGGAAGAATTCCTAAGAAACGCGTCCTGCTGGCGGTGGCGGCCACGCTGGGTATTGCGGTGTGGCAGGCGCCTGCGGCATCCGCGCACACGCCGCTGCAATACACCACGAACCGTTACGTCGGGAGCGCGGTGGCCGCGGCCTACCTGGCCGCGGAAACCGATTACCGGGCGGTGCTCACGCGGGAATTCGACAACGTGACGCCGGAGAACGAGATGAAGTGGGGCACGGTCGAAGCCGTGCGGGGCCAGTACGACTGGTCGGGCGCGGACGCGATCGTCGAGTACGCGCGGACGCACCACAAGACCGTCCGCGGCCACACGCTGGTCTGGCACTCCCAGCTCCCGGACTGGGTCGGTACGCTGCCCGCCGACGAGCTGCGCCGGGTCCTGCGCGACCACATCACCACGGAAGTCAAGCGGTACCAGGGAAAGATTCGCGCCTGGGACGTCGTCAACGAGATCTTCAACGAGGACGGCACCCGGCGTGACACGGTCTTCCGGCAGAAGCTCGGCGACGGTTTCGTGGCCGACGTCTTCCGCTGGGCGCACGCGGCCGACCCGCACGCGAAGCTCTACCTCAACGACTACAACATCGAAGGGATCAACGCCAAGAGCGACGCGGTGTACGACTTGGTGAAGACGCTGCGGCGGCAGGGTGTGCCGATCGACGGCGTCGGCATCCAGGGCCACCTGTCGATCCAGTACGGCTTCCCGGGTCAGTACCGCGAAAACCTGGCCCGCTTCGCCAGGATCGGCGTGGAGACCGCGGTCACCGAGGCCGACGTCCGGATCCCGACGCCGGCCGACCCGGCGAAGCTCGCCACCCAGGCGAGCTACTTCGGGCAGCTCTGGGACGGCTGCCACGCGGTCCGCAAGTGCGTCGAGTTCACGACGTGGGGCTTCACGGACCGGCACTCGTGGGTCCCGGACGTCTTCCCCGGCGAAGGCGCGGCCTGCCTCTTCGACGAGAACCTGCGCCCGAAGCCGGCGTACTTCGCCCTCAACCCCTGACGGGACCGGGACGCAGCCCGCGCGCGGTGAGCGCGGCGAGGATGCGGGGAACCGCGTCGACGGTGGCCGGGCGGCCTTCGTGCATCAGCACGACGCCGCCCGGCTGCACGTCCCCGGCCGCGGCGACGATCTCGTCGGTGGTGCAGCCGGCCCAGTCGCGGGTGTCGACGCTCCACAGCACCTCGGTGAGCCCGTGGACCGCGATCGTCGACGCCACCGCGGCGTCGGTGTCGCCGTAGGGCGGCCGGAACAGCGTCGGCCGGAGCCCGGTCAGCCGGGTCAGGAGGTCCTGCGTGCGCCGGACTTCCCGGTCGCGGTCGGCGTCGTCGGCCAGCGTGGTCAGCTGCGGGTGGGTCCACGTGTGGTTGCCGATGGCGTGCCCCGCCGCGGCGATCGCCCGGACCAGGTCCGGGTGGGCCGCGGCGTGCTCGCCCCACAGGAAGAACGTCGCCCGCGTGCCGCCCAGCGCGGCCAGCAGGGCCGGGGTCGTCTCGGGGTACGGGCCGTCGTCGAAGGTCAGCGCGACCGTGTCCATCGCTCCAAGATCACCGGGCACGGAGGCGGCGGTCAAGGACTTTCGGCCGGCTTTCGGGCCTCAGCGGGCCAGTGCCGCCAGCCGCTTCGCCGTCGGCCAGCGGACGTTCCACGCCCAGCCCAGCTTTTCGAACACCCAGATCACCCGGGCGGAGACGTCGAGCTGGCCGCGCAGCACGCCGTGGCGGGCCGACGTCGGGTCCGCGTGGTGGGTGTTGTGCCAGGACTCGCCCATCGACAGGATGGCCAGCGGCCAGAAGTTCGCCGAGCGGTCGCGGCTGGCGAACGGGCGTTCGCCGATCATGTGGCAGATCGAGTTCACCGACCACGTCACGTGGTGCTGGAAGGAGATCCGGGCCAGACCCGCCCACAGGAACGCGGTCAGCGCACCCCACCACGAAAGGGTGATCAGCCCGCCGAGCAACGGCGGGAGCAGCAGGCTCACCACCACCCACAGCGGGAAGAGCCGGTCGACGACGCGCAGGTCGCGGTCGGCGGCCAGGTCCGGGGCGAACCGGTCGACGTTGGTCTTGTCGCGGCCGAAGAGCCAGCCCATGTGCGCGTGCCAGAAGCCGCGGACCAGCGCCACCGGCGACGTCCCGAACAGCCACGGCGAATGCGGGTCGCCCTCGCGGTCGGAGAAGGCGTGGTGCCGCCGGTGGTCGGCGACCCAGACGAGCACCGGGCCCTGCGCGGCGAGGCCGCCGGCGATCGCGAGGGCGATCCGCAGGGCCCGCTTCGCGCGGAACGCGCCGTGCGTGAAGTAGCGGTGGTAGCCGACGGTGATCCCCAGCGTCGACACCACGAAGAACGCGGCGCCGATCGCGAGGTCGACCCAGCTGATGCCCCAGCCCCAGAACACCGGGACGGCGACGGCCAGCGCCACGAACGGGACCAGCAGGAACGTGCGGATGGTGATGAGCTCGGGGATCGTCTGCTTGCCGGAGAGCACGGGTTTCGGGGCCGGCCGGGCTGCCTTCACGGAGGCGGTCATGCACTACTCGTTTCGAATTCGGCGCCGCGCGCGGGCGCGGAAGGCCGGGGAGCGGGAACACCCGGCGAAAAGGGGACTGCGGTGGCCGGGCGCGTCACCGCTCCTGCCGGTGAACTGCCGCGGTGGCCGCGCGGTGAGAGTGGGGCCGGCGGGGACGCCGGCGTACGTGGTGCTCTCGCCACCACTCACGTTACCTGATCGTTGTGAACCCGCAGTGTGGTCGAGAGGGACCGCCTGATCGGCCTACTCGCGAGGGGCCCGGAAAACGGGCAAGGCCCCCGCCCCGGAGCGGGGCGAGGGCCTTAGGGTGCCTCGTGGCTCAGATGACGCTCACGCGCTGGGCCTGCGGGCCCTTCTGGCCCTGGCCGATTTCGAACTCCACGCGCTGACCCTCGTCGAGCGACTTGAAGCCGCTGCCCTGGATCTCGGAGTAGTGGACGAACACGTCCGGACCCCCGCCGTCCTGCGCGATGAAGCCGAAGCCCTTTTCGCCGTTGAACCACTTGACACTGCCCTGAGCCATACCCATACCTACTCTTTGTTGTGAGCCTGGATGTCCCATTCGGACACCCGGTCTCCCCACCATCCTCGCATCACCCGCCCCGCGTGGCCACCCCCGGTGGTCAAACTCCCCAATCGGGTCGCAGCGGCATGCCCATCCCGCCCTCGCTGTCGGTCCGCACGCCGAGGATGTGGTGCAGTTCGATCTCGCGCCGTTCGAAGGCCAGCCGGCAGGCCGCCAGGTAGAGCGCCCACACCCGGCTGCGCCCGGCACCGGCCTCGGCGACCGCCTCGTCCCAGTGCTCGTCGAGGTTGGCGCACCAGCCGGCCAGCGTCTTCGCGTAGTGCTCGCGCAGGTTCTCCGAGTGCCGCACCTCCAGCCCGGCGTCGTGCATGGCCGTCATCAGCTCGCCGGGTGCCTCCAGCTCGCCGTCCGGGAAGACGTAACGGTCGATGAAGCCCCGCGACCGGTGGGCGACGCTGGTGTCCGGGTTGGTGATGCAGTGGTTGAGCAGCCGCCCGTGCGGCTTGAGCTTGCCGGCCAGGAAGCGGAAGTAGCCCGGCACGTTGCGCGCGCCGATGTGCTCGGTCAGGCCGATCGACGAGATCGCGTCGAACCCGGTTTCGGTGACGTCCCGGTAGTCGAGGTGGCGGATCTCGGCGCGGTCGGCGATCCCCAGCGCGACGACGTTCTTCTGCGCCCACTGGGCTTGTTCGCGCGAAAGGGTGACGCCGATGGCCTCGACGCCGTAGTGCCGGACGGCGTGCGCGACCATGCCGCCCCAGCCGCAGCCGACGTCGAGCAGCTTCATCCCGGGCTTGAGGCCGAGCTTGCGGCAGACCAGGTCGAACTTGTTCGCCTGCGCTTCCTCCAGCGTGGCGTCCTCGTGCGGGAACACCGCGCACGTGTAGGCCATCGACGGGCCGAGGACCAGCTCGTAGAACCGGTTTGACACGTCGTAGTGGCTCGCGATGGCCTCGCTGTCGCGCTGCTTCGAGTGCCGCAGCGCGGTCAGCCCGCGCCGGAACCGGCTCGGGTGCTCTTCGGCGGGCGGCTTGACCAGGCGCAGGTGGCGCGGGCCGAGCTTGCGCAGCAGCCACAGCCGATCGGCCGGGGTCAGCTGGTCGACCTGGGCCGCCAGCGCGTGCAGTGCCGTGTAGAGGTCGCCCTCGACCTCGAGCGCGCCGGCGACGTACGCGCGGGCGAGGCCGAGGTCGCCGGGGGAGGACATCAGGTAGTCCAGCGCGAGCGGCGAGCGCACCTCGAAGGCCACCGGCGCGTCGGCCGGGCCGCTGCGGCTGCCGTCGTAGGCGGTGATCGAGACCTCGGCGCGCGGGCCGAGCAGCCGCTCGAAGACGGCGCCGACGGTGATGTTTTCCTGGGTCACGTTCGTTCCTTTCACCGGCGGCGGACGCATTTTTCGTAGAGGCCGAGCAGCCGCTCGCGCGGGTCGTAGCTGCGCTTGAGCGCCCGGTAGGCGTCGCCGTTGTAGAGCCGCCAGAACTCGTCTTCGGTGTAGAAGCTGTCCGAGTAGAGCGACTTGTGCCCGCCGAGGCGGGTGACCTCGGCCTCGATCATCCGGTTGTGCACACCGTCGCGCTCGCCGGGGTCCAGCGGCACGGCCGACCAGAACCCGAAGTTGACGTAGAGCTGTTCGGGGTCCAGTTCGTAGAGCGGCCAGCGGACGCCGCCGGGCCGCTGGCGCAGCGGGCAGATCCAGACCGGGCTGATCGGGATCTCCCGCTCGAAGAACGCCAGGAACTCCGCGGCGCGGCCGACCGGCACCTCGATGTCCTGCACGATCGTCTCCTCCGGCGGCAGCCGCCGGAGTTTCAGGAGGCGCTCGGCGATCCGGAACCGGCGGTCGAGCGCGACGGCCTTCCAGTACACCGAGGACCGCAGGAACCGGCGGCCGAGCAGCAGCCGGGGCAACCGGTGCTGGACGCCGAACGCGCGCGAGCACCAGAACCAGTCGGTGTCCCAGCGCCAGAGGTAGTCGCGCACGGTGAGGTGGTCGGTCTGCCGCCGCTGGATCGAGCGGTAGTAGATGTCGAGCCAGGTGTAGTCGCTCGTCGCGGGCGCGGTGGCGGTGAACGTCCCCAGGGTCAGGTACAACTCGTCCGGGCCGAACACCGTGCCGTCGACGAAATCGACGTGCTCGCCGTCGTGCTCGCTCTTCGCGCAGACCTCGGCCAGTGCTTCGAAGAACTTCTCGCGGTCGTGGTGGCGGACGTGCCGCACCTTCACGAACGGCTTCACCGGTTCCAGGAGGATCTTCAGCCGCAGCGCGTAGCCGAGGGTGCCGTAGGAGTTGGGGAAGCCGTGGAACAGGTCGCGGTGCTCGTTGTCCGGGGTGGCGACGACGATCCGCCCGTCCCCGGTGAGGATCTCCAGCTCGAGGACCGACTCGTGCGGCATCCCGTTGCGGAAGGACGAGGACTCGATGCCGAGGCCGGTCACCGCGCCGCCGAGGGTGATCGTCTTCAGCTGCGGCACGACCAGCGGCATCAGCCCGTGCGGCAGGGTGGCGTCGACGAGCTGCTCGTAGGTGACCATCCCTTCGACGTCGGCGGTGCGGGTCGCGGGGTCGACGTGCAGCACGTGGGTGAAGCCGGAGACGTCCAGCCCGGGGTGTTTCGCGGCGGCCCGGGAGCGGAACAGGTTGGAGGTCCGTTTCGCCAGCCGGACGGTCGCTTCGCCGTCGATCGCGGTGAGCTGCCGTCTCAGCGCGTCGACGCGGGCTTCGTGTTCGGGGAACGGCGGGGCTTCCGGCGCCCCGGCCTGATCGATGGTCACGAAGTCGATCCTGCCTCACGCCGACGGCGGACGCACTGCGCCGCCGGGGCCCGGTTTTCCGGCCCGTCCCGGGTGGTGGGAACGGTTCAGGCGGGTGTCCGCTTCGCGGGGCCCGGCCGGCGCTGCCCGGAACGCGTCGATCGTCCGGAGCCGCGGCACCGGCGGCCGGCTCGAGCCCGCGGCCCGGCGTTGCCGGACCTGGCCTGTTCGAGCCGCCGTGCGCAGCTCGTCACCGGGTCAGGGCCGGCCGGCGCAGCAGGGCGGCGATTGCGGCGGCGTCGCCCGCGGTGCGGAGGCGGACCGGGTCGGGTCGGCCGATCGAGTGGTCGCCTTCGTGCAGGGCGGTGACGAACTTCGCGACCCGGCTCGGTGCCGGGGCGACCGCCGGTCCGCCGAGGTGGCGCAGGACGATCAGGTCCTCGCCGGAGTGCGTCTCGATCGCCGCCGCCCAGCCGCGTTCTTCGTCCCACAGCAGGGCCAGGTCGCGGTCGGGGTAGTGCGGCAGCCGGGTGTCGAGGGCGACGTAGGCCGAGACCGGGCGGTCGTGGTCGATGGTGCAGGACTCGAGGCCGATCCCGAGCTCGGCGGTGACGTCGCGGAGGTACTCGAGCAGCGCGGGGACGGCGGGGTGCCGGTAACCGGTCGGGAGTTCGATCGATGCGGTCACGGGGGTGCTTCACCTTTCTCTTCGGATACCGCGGTTCTAACATGTCATCCAAACGATGACAAGTGAAATGTCACCGAGTGGACGACAATCGCTGTCCGGTTCGCCGGGATCGGGCGGGATTGAGGGACACGGGGGTGGGGTACCCGATCGGGCGACCGCGGAGGATCCCGCGGCGGGACGGGGAAAGCGAGGCGGCGTTGAGCATTCTGATCGACTTCGAGCGCGACACGGAGTTCTCGTTCGAGCGGCGGTTGCGCGACTACGTGGGGTCGGTGGCCCGGGCGGTGGGGGTGGGGTTCGAGTCCTGCACGCTCGACGCGGGCAGTCCGGCGGCGGCCTACATCGCCCTCGATTGGCGCCTGTCCCGCTTCCCGGGTCACGACCTGGCCCTGGTCTGGGACGAAACCCACGGCTGGGCGGCGGCGATCGAAGACGCCGCGGGCGCCACGGTCCTGACCCACCTGGGCGGCGAGGTCTTCCCCGAACCCCGTGCGGTGGTCCGCTTCCTGGCGGCGGTCCGCGCGGACGACCCGGACGCGGGCTCGCCGGTTCCCGGCGAAGGCGCCGGGTGATGCCAGACTGGGGGCGTGGGGGAGCTGACGGCGGAGGCCGTGGTCGACCGGCAGGTACCGAAGACGCCGCGCGTATCGCCGGACGGGCGGTGGGTGGTGTTCGTCGAGGCGCCGGTGGGGCGCGCGGGGGAGCACCCGGAAAGCGGGCTGTGGATCGCGCCCGCGGACGGGAGCGCGCCGCCCCGGGAGCTCGCCGCCGCGCCGGCGGAGGACCGGGAACCGAGGTGGTCGGCGGATTCCGCGTGGGTGTACTTCCTCTCGGACCGGGCTGAACGCGGGACGGCGCAGCTGCACCGCGTCGGTCCCGAAGGCGGCGCACCGGAGCGGCTGACGGACCGGCGCGCGGGAGTCGGCGATCACCGGCCGCTCCCCGGCGGCGGTGCGGTGGTGCTCGTCGCGCCGGAGGAGGAAGCGACGGCCGACCCCCGGGTGCGCGTGGTACGGCCGGGCGCGGCCGAGGCGCCCGTTTGGGACACCGCCGCCCCGCCCGGCCGGCTCTGGCTGCTCGACACCTCGACCCGCGCCGTCCGCCCGCTCGCCGACTTCGGCCGCCGGCACGTCGTGGAAGCCGCCGTCCGGCCGGACGGCCACACGCTCGCCGTGCTCACCTGGTCCGTCGCCGATCGGGAGCCCGGGCTCTTCGACCCCCGTCTTCACCTGGTCGACCCGGTCACCGGTGCCCGGCAGGAGCTCGGCGCCCCGGCGCTGGAGGCCGGGTCGCTCACCTGGTGGCGCGACGACGCCGGCTGGCACCTGGCCTACCTCGGCCTCACCCCGCCCGGCCTGATCGGCGGTACCGCGGTCTTCGACGCCGCCGGCCACCGGAACCGCACCGCCGGGCTGAGCGGCTGCCCGATCGAACTGGCCGGGGCCGGCGACGGCTCGCTGCTGGCCCTGTTCGCCGAAGGCCTCGACACCACGATCCGGCGCCTCGACCCCGCTTCCGGCGCCTTCACCGAGCTCGACCGCGCGACCGGCAGCCTGCAGGGCCTGAGCGCGGGCGGAGGCCGCGTCGCCGTCGTCGGGAGCACCGCCACCGAGCCCGAAGCAGTCCACTGTGGACCAGCCGGCGGCCCGCGCACCCGGCTCGGCGAGCCGCGGCTGCGCGGGATCCGGTGGGGCGCCCAGGAACGCCTGTCCTACCGGGCCGAAGACGGTCTGGACCTCGACGGCCTCCTGGTCCTCCCGCCCGGCCGGACCCGCGCCGACGGGCCCTTCCCGCTGATCACCCTGGTGCACGGCGGCCCGTACGACCGCCACGCCGACGGGTTCCAGCTCAACTGGTTCCGCTGCGGTCAGTGGCTGGCCGCGGCCGGGTTCGCGGTGTTCCACCCGAACCCCCGCGGCAGCCTCGGCCACGGTCACGCCTTCGCGGCGAGTGTCGCCGGGGACGTCGGCGGCGCGGAGTTCACCGACCTCCTCACCGGCATCGACCTCCTCGTGGCCGAAGGCGTCGCCGACCCGGACCGGCTCGGGATCAGCGGCGGGAGCCACGGCGGGTTCATGGCCGCCTGGGCCGTCGGGCACACGGACCGCTTCAAGGCGGCCCTCGTCAGCGCGGGGGTGATCGACTGGCCGCTGCTCGCCGCGACCGGTGAGCACTCCCGGTTCGAATCCGCGCTCGGCGGCCGGGAGAACAGCCCCATCACCCACGCGGACCGGATCGCGACCCCGGTCCTCATCGTGCACGGCGAGGACGACACGAACGTCCCGCTCTCGCAGGCCGAACTCCTGCACCACGCCCTCGGCGACCGCGAGCACGAGTTCGTGGTCTACCCACGGGAGGGCCACTCGCTGCGCGAACGCGGCCACCAGCTCGACTTCCTGCACCGCAGCCGAGCCTGGTTCGCCCGCTTCCTCGGCTAGCTTGAACCCCGCCGCCGCGGGGTAACCGAGGGGGATGACCAGAACCCGGGTGTACCGCGACGGTGTGCTGCAGAAGGAAGACTTCCCGGTCGAGGACGTGTCGGAGTTCCTGGCCGAAGACGACACGGCGGTCTGGGTCGACCTCTGCGAGCCGACCGAAGCGGACCTGGCCGAGCTCGCCGAGGAACTGGGCCTGCACCGGCTCGCCGTCGAGGACGCCGTGTCCGAACACCAGCGGCCCAAGCTCGACCGCTACGAAGGCCACGCCTTCCTGGCCGCCTACGCGGTGCGGTTCGACGCCGGCACCGGCGTCGTCACCACGGCGGAGCTCGGCGCCTTCGTCACGCCGCGGGCAATGGTCACCGTGCGCAAGGACGACGGCTTCGACATCGAACCGGTCGTGCGTGCCTGGGACCGGACGCCGGAGCTGGCGAAGTCCGGCGTGCCGTTCCTGCTGCACGGCCTGCTCGACCACGTCGTCGACGGGCAGTACGAGGCCGTGCAGGCACTCGACGACGAGGTGGAAGCGTTGGAGGACCTCGTCTTCGCCGACCGGCCGGACTCCTCGGAACTGCAGCGCCGCTCGTTCCGGCTGCGCAAGAGCCTCACCGCGCTGCGCCGGGTCGTGCTGCCCATGCGCGAGGTCATCAGCTCCCTGATGCGCCCGGACCTGCGGCTGGCCGACGAGCTGACCCGTCCGTACTTCGAGGACGTCCACGACCACGCCCGGCAGGCCGCCGAGCAGACCGAGGCCCTGCGCGAGCTGATCGCGACCGTGCGGGAGACCCAGCTGAACCTCCAGGGCAACCGGCTGAACCTGATCATGAAGAAGGTCACCGGCTGGGCCGCGGTGATCGCGGTGCCGACCGCGGTGACCGGGTTCTACGGCCAGAACGTGCCGTACCCGGGCAGCGGCGCGCCGAGCGGGTTCTGGACGTCGGCGGTGTTGCTGGTGGTGCTGTCGTTCGGGTTGTACGCGTTGTTCAAACGCAAGGACTGGCTCTGAGCCGGGGCCTTTCCGATCCACAATGGAGTGTCCACACCGGACGCTGATTCCGGGCACGGCGAAGCGCGGCGACGGCGGCCGCGCGCTCGTCACCGGACCCCGCCGCGGCGTTCAGCCGAACGGGTCAACGTGGCCGGATGGCCTGGGGGAGAAGGAAAGGCTTTCGAGCACCGCCTGGTGAGCGCGCGTGGACACGGGCGCGGCTGGTTGCTCAACCGTTGCCGCTCAGCATAGTGCAGCTGCACTATGCTGAGCCACCCGGTGTGCAGGCGGCGGGACGGCGCCGCGGCGCCGGCAAACGGAGAAACGGGTGGCGGATGGGTGGGGCAATGGTCGAGGGGACGCGCCCGGGTGCCGGAGTCGCAGTCGCAGGCGTGGGCGAGGCCGGGGAGCAGGAGCTGCGCCGGCTGCTGGCCGGCCTGACCGCCGTCCGGGACGGTGACTTCGGCATCCGGCTGCCCGGCGGGGCCGACGGCCTGCTCGGCGAGATCGCCACGGTGTTCAACGGCATGGCCGACCAGCTCTCGCTGTTCACCTCCGAGGTCACCCGCGTCGCCCGTGAGGTCGGCAGCGAGGGCCAGCTGGGCGGGCAGGCGAAGGTCCCCGGCGTGTCGGGCACGTGGAAGGACCTCACCGACTCGGTGAACGCCATGGCCGGCAACCTGACCACCCAGGTGCGTGACATCGCCCAGGTGGCGACCGCGGTGGCGAAGGGCGACCTGTCGCAGAAGATCGACGTCGACGCCCGCGGCGAGATCCTCGAGCTGAAGGACACCGTCAACACGATGGTGGACCAGCTGTCGTCGTTCGCGGACGAGGTCACCCGGGTGGCGCGCGAGGTGGGCAGCGAAGGCCGCCTCGGCGGCCAGGCCCAGGTCCCCGGCGTCGGCGGCGTGTGGCGCGACCTCACCGATTCGGTGAACTTCATGGCCGGGAACCTGACCGACCAGGTCCGCAACATCGCCCAGGTGACGACGGCGGTGGCGAAGGGCGACCTGTCACAGAAGATCACCGTCGACGCCCGCGGCGAGATCCTGGAGCTCAAGAACACGATCAACACGATGGTCGACCAGCTGTCGTCCTTCGCCGACGAGGTCACCCGCGTCGCGCGAGAAGTCGGCACCGAGGGCCGGCTGGGCGGTCAGGCCGACGTCAAGGGTGTCTCGGGCACCTGGCGCGACCTCACCGACTCGGTGAACTTCATGGCCGGGAACCTGACCGACCAGGTCCGCAACATCGCCCAGGTCGCCACCGCGGTGGCGAAGGGCGACCTGTCGCAGAAGATCAACGTCACCGCCCGCGGCGAGGTCCTGGAGCTCAAGGACACGCTGAACACGATGGTTGATCAGCTGTCCGCGTTCGCCGACGAGGTCACCCGGGTGGCGCGCGAGGTGGGCACCGAGGGCCGGCTGGGCGGTCAGGCCGACGTCAAGGGCGTCTCCGGCACCTGGAAGGACCTCACCGAGTCGGTCAACGTCATGGCCGACAACCTCACCGCGCAGGTCCGCTCGATCGCGCAGGTCACCACCGCGGTCGCCCGCGGCGACCTGTCGCAGAAGATCCGCGTCGACGCCCGCGGCGAGATCCTCGAGCTGAAGGACACCATCAACACGATGGTGGACCAGCTGTCCGCGTTCGCGGACGAGGTCACCCGGGTGGCGCGCGAGGTCGGCACCGAGGGCAACCTCGGCGGCCAGGCCACCGTCCGCGGCGTGTCCGGGACCTGGAAGAACCTGACCGACAACGTCAACGTGATGGCGTCCAACCTGACCGGCCAGGTCCGCTCGATCGCGCAGGTCGCCACCGCGGTCGCCCGCGGCGACCTCTCGGGCAAGATCACCGTCGAGGCCAAGGGCGAGGTCGCGGCACTGGCCGACGTCATCAACACGATGGTCGACACGCTCTCGGCGTTCGCGGACGAGGTCACCCGCGTGGCCCGCGAGGTCGGCACCGAGGGCATGCTCGGCGGCCAGGCCCGCGTGCCGAACGTCGCCGGCACCTGGAAGGACCTCACCGACAACGTCAACTCGATGGCGAACAACCTCACCGGGCAGGTCCGCAACATCGCCCAGGTGACCACCGCCGTCGCCCAGGGCGACCTGACCCGCAAGATCGACGTCGACGCCCGCGGCGAGATCCTGGAGCTCAAGACCACGATCAACACGATGGTCGACCAGCTCTCCGCGTTCGCCGCGGAGGTCACGCGCGTGGCGCGCGAGGTCGGCAGCGAGGGCCGTCTCGGCGGCCAGGCCGAGGTCGAGGGCGTGTCCGGCACCTGGAAGCGGCTGACCGAGAACGTCAACGAGCTGGCCGGGAACCTCACCCGGCAGGTCCGCGCGATCGCCGAGGTCACCAGCGCGGTCGCCGAGGGCGACCTGACCCGCTCGATCACCGTCGACGCCTCCGGCGAGGTCGCCGAGCTGAAGGACAACATCAACTCGATGGTGGAGTCGCTGCGCGAGACCACGCGGGCGAACCAGGAGCAGGACTGGCTCAAGTCGAACCTCGCCACGATCACCGGGCTGATGCAGGGCCGCCGTGACCTCGCCGTCGTCGCGGCCGCGGTGATGGACGAGCTCGTCCCGCTGGTCAACGCCCAGTACGGCGCCTTCTACCTGGCCGACGACACCGCCGAGGTGCCCGAGCTGCGGCTGGTCGGCGCGTACGGCCACCCCGAGTCCGGCGCTGTCGGCGACGGCCCCACCGTGCGGTTCCGGGTCGGCCAGTCGCTGGTCGGCCAGGCCGCCCGCAGCCGCCGCGCGATCGCGGTCGACGACGTCCCGCCGGGCTACGCCACGATCTCCTCCGGGCTGGGCAGCACCGCGCCGGCCAGCCTGATCGTGCTGCCGATCGTGGTCGAGGACCAGGTGCTCGGCGTCATCGAGCTGGCGTCGGTGCACGGCTTCACCACGGTGCACCGCGCGTTCCTCGAGCTGCTGATGGAGCAGATCGGCGTCAACGTCAACAGCATCGTCGCCAACGCCCGCACCGACGAGCTGCTCGGCGAGTCCCAGCGGCTGACCGCGGAGCTGCAGGCCCGCTCGGAGGAACTGCAGGCGCGGCAGGAGGAACTCCAGTCCTCCAACGCCGAGCTGGAGGAGAAGGCAGCCCTGCTGGTCACGCAGAACCGCGACATCGAGACGAAGAACCTGGAGATCGAGCAGGCCCGCCAGGAGCTGGAGGCCCGCGCCCAGCAGCTCACCCTGGCGTCGAAGTACAAGTCGGAGTTCCTGGCCAACATGAGCCACGAGCTGCGGACCCCGCTCAACAGCCTGCTGATCCTGGCCCAGCTGCTCGCCCAGAACCCGACCCGCAACCTCACCGCGAAGCAGGTCGAGTACGCGGGCATCATCCACTCCGCGGGCTCGGACCTGCTGCAGCTCATCAACGACATCCTCGACCTGTCGAAGGTCGAGGCCGGCAAGATGGACGTCACGCCGGAGCAGGTGTCGCTGCGCCAGCTCATCGACTACGTCGAGGCGACGTTCCGGCCGATGACCTCGCAGCGCAACCTGGACTTCCGGATCACCGTCGCGCCCGGCTCGCCCGCCGAGCTGCTCACCGACGACTCGCGGCTGCGGCAGGTGCTGCGCAACCTGCTGTCCAACGCGGTCAAGTTCACCGAGGTCGGCGGGATCGAGCTGCACATCGAGGCGGTCGACCCGGACACCCTGCCGCGGCCGCTGCGCGCGCACGGGCCCGCGGTCGCCTTCCGGGTCACCGACACCGGCATCGGCATCGCCGAGCACCAGCTCGAATCGATCTTCGGCGCGTTCCAGCAGGCCGACGGCACGACCAGCCGCAAGTACGGCGGAACCGGGCTCGGCCTGTCCATCAGCCGCGAAATCGCCCAGCTGCTCGGTGGCGTGATCACCGCCGAAAGCATCCTGGGCGAGGGCAGCACCTTCACCTTCACGCTGCCGGTCGCGCGCCCGGACTTCGCGCCGCTGCCCGCCGGGGAGCACCCCGGTACCGCGCTGGCGACGACCGAGCCCGGTACCCCGGTCCCGGCGTCGGGCCCGCGGGCCCACCGGCGGCTGCTGGTCGTCGAGGAACGCCAGCACGGGCTGCTGACACTCGTCGCCGAGAGCGCGGCGGCGGACCTGGCCGACAGCCGGGACATCGGCCTGTCGCCCGCGGACGTCGAAGTCGTGACGGCGGTCGGCACGCAGGAGGCGGCCGCCGCGCTCGCCACCGACGCCTACCACTGCGTGGTGCTCGACCTGGACCTGCCGGACCGGACCGCGTTCACCTTCCTCGACGCGATGCAGGGCGACAGCGCGCTGCGGCTGGTCCCGGTGCTCGCCCACAACAGCCGCCGGCTCGACGGCGAGCTCGAACAGCTGGTGCAGTCCCGCGCGGACGTGCCGTCCCTGGAAGTGCTCTCGGGGCTCGACGAGCTGCGCGAGCGGATCGCGCTGCACCTGTCGGCGGAGGAGCCCGGCGCCGTGCTGCCGCTGGTCCGCCAGGACGAGCCGGCCGCGCCGGTGCGGGCGGCCGACGTCGACACCACGCTGGCCGGGCGCACGGTGCTGATCGTCGACGACGACCCGCGCAACGTCTACGCGCTGACCGGGATCCTCGAACTGCACGGGATGCACGTGCTGCACGCCGAGGACGGCCGCAAGGGCGTCGAGACGGTCGCGGCGCACCCGGGCATCGACCTGATCCTGATGGACGTGATGATGCCGGAGATGGACGGCTACACCGCGACCGCGAAGATCCGCGCGATGCCGGAGCACGCGGGGATCCCGATCGTCGCGGTGACGGCGAAGGCGATGCCGGGCGACCGGGAGAAGAGCCTCGCCTCGGGCGCGACCGACTACGTCACGAAACCGGTCGATGCGGACGACCTGATCACCCGCATCAAGCGGCACGTGACGGCGTGATCGGCGACGACCGGTTGCCCGCCGAGGACCAGACCGTGCTGCCCCCGCCGGCCGAGGTGTCGGCCAACCTCGCCCGGCTCGCCGACACCGTCGCCCGCCTGCGCGGCGAGGTCGAGCACGCGCACGCCGTCGCCGACGGCCGCGGGCTGATCGAGCTGGCCAAGGGCGTGCTGATGGAACGCCTGCACTGCACGCCGTCGGACGCGGCGAAGCAGCTGGAGTCGCTGGCCGAGCGCTCGGGGATGACGCCGCTGGAGTTCGCCGCGGACGTCGTCGGCGAGGCGGCCGAGGACCGCATCACCGAGGTGACGCAGGAGTTCCTGGCCCGTGCGGAGGACGAAGAGTCCGTCGCGGTGCGGCTGCGGACCGCCGAGAGCGGGGTGCTCGCGGCGGGGGACACCCAGCGCGTCGCGGAGTCCATTTTGGAGCACGCGCTGCGGCCGCTCGGCGCGACCGCGGTCGCGGTGTGGCTCGCCGGGCCGGACGGGTCGCTGACGCTGGCCGGCTCGGCCGGGTTCTCCGCCGAGGAGGCGGCGCGCTGGTGCTACGTCCCGCCCGGCGTGGCGACACCCGCCCGCAGCGCGCTGATCGAACGCGACACCGTCTGGCTCCCGGCGCTCGCGGCGGCCGGGCTGCCGTCGATCGGGCAGCACACGCTCTCCGGCGGCGGCCGGGTGACGGTGCCGACCGGCACCGGCGGCCGGATCATCGGCGTCGTCGAGATGTGCTGGCCGGAGCCGCTGCCCGCGGAACCGGGGCGGCAGCGCCGTCAGCTGGAGGCGCTCGCCGAGCTCTGCGCGCACACCCTCGACACCTGGGACGGCGTGGTCGCGCCGGTGGCGGGCGGCGACTTCCTCGGCGAGCTGGTCGACTTCATCGACGGCCTGCACGACCCGGCCGTGCTGCTGTCGCCGTGCGTCGACGGCGGCGACCGGCTCAACGACTTCCGCATCCACCACGCCAACGTCCGGTTCGCCGACCCGGGCGGGCGGCCGCGCAGCCGGATCGTCGGCACCCGGCTGCTGGAGTCGTACCCGCTGGCCGCCGAAGAGAGCGGCCTGCTCGACAAGATCCAGCGCGTCTACGCGACCGGGGAGCCGTTCCGGGCCGAGAGCATGGCGGTCACGACGCTGGTGGACCAGGTGCCGCTGACCGTGCTCACCGACGTCAGCGTCACCCGCTTCGCCGGCAACGTCCTGCTGATCCTGCGCATCCAGGACGACGCGGCGAAGCTGGCGGTGCTGCTGCAGCACGCCCAGCGGCTCGGGCGCATCGGCGGGTTCGAGGAGAACGTCGTCACCGGGGCGATCACCTGGAACATCGAGCTGTTCTCGTTGTACGGCCTGCCGCCCACCGCCACGCCGTTGTCGCTGCACGACCTGGCCGCGAACGCCCACCCCGACGACGCGCCGGCGATCGGCCGGTTCCTGCGCGCGGTGCTGCACCACAAGCGCCCGTCGTCGACGGCGTTCCGGCTGCAGCGTTCCGACGGCGTGGCCCGGCACATCCGGGTGGTCGCCGAGCCGGTCGTCGACGGCCGCGGCGAGCTGGTCGCGGTCCGGGGCGCCTACCAGGACGTTTCGTCGCAGCACTGGACCGAGGTGGCGCTGGCCGCGACGCGGGACAGGCTGGCCGAGACCGAGCAGCAGGCGATCGAGCGCAACCGGCTCGCCCTGCAGCTGCAGCACGCGATCATGCCGCCGGCCAAGGGCCCGATCGACATGCCGGGCCTGCGCGCGGCCGTCCGGTACCGGCCCGCGGAGAAGGAGCACCTGGTCGGCGGCGACTGGTACGACGCGGTGGCGTTGCCGACCGGCGAGGTCCTGCTGTGCGTCGGCGACGTCGCCGGCCACGGTATCGACGCGGCGACGGGGATGGTGAGCCTGCGCAACGCCCTGCGCGGTCTCGCGGCGACCGGCGCCGGTCCGGCCCAGCTGCTCACGTGGCTGAACCTGGTGGCCTACCACCTGACCGACCACGTCACGGCAACGGCGGTCACCGCGGTCTACGACCCGGCGCACCGGAAGCTGCGCTGGGCGCGGGCGGGCCACCTGCCCCCGATCGTCCGCCACCGCGACGGCACGGCGACGACGTTGCCCCTGATCCGCGGCTCGCTGCTCGGCGCGGTCCGCGACGTGACGTACGAGGAGGACGAGCTCCAGCTGGCGGAAGGCGACATCCTGCTGATCTACACCGACGGCCTGATCGAGCGCCGCGACCGCCCGGTCCAGGATTCGGTGTCCCGCCTGGTGACGCTGGTCGACGGCCACGACGGCGGCCTCGAGCACCAGCTGGACCGGCTCCTGACCTACAGCACGGCCGACACCGACGACGACACCTGCGTGGTGGGCATCGAGGTCACCACCGCCTGACCCGTGTCGCCCCTCCCATCACGCATGATGCCCCTCCAATCACGCGCGATGCCCCCCTGATCACGGGTGATGTCCCCTCCCGCACGGGCGGGGCTTCTTGCCCGGCCGCAGACTGGCGGACCGAGGCGGGCATCGGCCGTGTTCCGCGGGGCATCTCGCGTGATTGCCGGGGCATCACGCGTGATTGCGGGGACGACACGCGGTCAAGGGTTGATGGCCAGGACGAGGAAGCCCGCCAGCAGGACCAGGTGCACGCCGCCCTGGAGGCGGGTGGCTCGGCCGGGGACCACCGTCAGGACGCTGACCACCACCGTCAGCGCGAGCAGGACGATCTGCGTCGAACCCAGGCCGAGCAGGAGCTGGCCCGGCAGCCACACCGACGCCAGCGCGATCGCCGGGATCGTCAGGCCGATGCTCGCGATCGCTGAGCCGTACGCCAGGTTGAGGCTGATCTGCATCCGGTCGCGCTGGGCCGCGCGGACCGCCGCCAGGGTCTCCGGCAGCAGGACCAGCAGCGCGATCACCACGCCGACGAACGACTGCGGGAACCCGGCCGCCCGCACCCCGGCCTCGATCGCCGGCGACTCGACCTTCGCCAGCCCGACCACCGCGATCAGCGCCACGAGCAGCAGCGCCAGGCTGCCCAGCGCCGCGCGGTTCGACGGTGGTTCGGCGTGGTCGTCGGCCTTGACCGCGCCGTCGGCCGCCACCGGGAGGAAGAAGTCGCGGTGGCGCACCGTCTGCGTCAGCACGAACGTCCCGTACAGCACCAGGGACGCCAGTGCCGCGAACGTCAGCTGGGTGGGGGAGAAGGCCGGCCCCGGCGTGCTGGAGGTGAACGCCGGCAGCACCAGGCTCAGCGTGGCCAGGGTCGCGACCGTCGCCAGCGCCGCGCCGCTGCCTTCGGAGTTGAACAGCGTGGAGCCGTAGCGGCGGGCGCCGACGAGCAGCGAGATGCCGACGATGCCGTTCGTCGTGATCATGACGGCGGCGAACACCGTGTCCCGCGCCAGCGAACCGGCCTCCGGGCCGCCGGACACCATCATCGTGACGATCAGCGCGACCTCGATGACGGTGACCGCCACCGCGAGCACCAGCGAGCCGAACGGTTCCCCGACGCGGTGGGCGACGACCTCCGCGTGGTGCACCGCGGCCAGCACGGTCGCCCCCAGCGCGACGGCGACGACGGCCACGAAGACCGGGCCGAGGTCGCGCCCCCAGGTGAGCGCCAGCACGAGCACCCCGAGCACCGGGGTGACGGAGGTCCAGGACAGCAGGAAGGATCTCAGCGCGGCGACCATGCCTCCACCCTCGCACACCGCCGGTCACCGTGCGTGCTCGTGCCGGAATTCTCACATTTCCGGCGTAGTCCGATGTGGACGGTCGAAGGCGGTGGGCACGGTGGCGAGGACGTGCCGTCGGAAGGTTTCGCTGGGTGGCGGGAGATTCCGCCCCACCGCCCAGGCGAGCCCGATGTCGCGGGCAGCGTCCACATCGGTCAGTTCCAGGTGCGGTGCCGGAAACGCCGCCGTGTGCGGCAAAGGCAGCACGGACACCCCGAGCCCGGCGGTGACGAGCCCGCGCAGCGTCTCCACTTCGTCCCCTTCGAACCCGACCCGCGGGACGAACCCGGCCTCGCCGCACAGCCGCTCGGTCGTTTCGCGCAGGGCGTAACCGGGCCGCAGGAGGATGAACGTCTCGTCCGCGACGTCGGCGAGCCGCACCCGCCGCCGCCCGGCGAGCCGGTGGGACGGCGGCACCGCCAGCCGCAGCGGTTCGACGAGCAGGCGGGACCAGCGCAGCTGGGCGTGCCCCGGGTCGCCGCTGGTGATGACGAGGTCCGCGGTGCCGTCGAGGAGCTCCGCCTCGAGCCCGGCCTCGCCGTGCTGGCGCAGTTCGAACCGGGTGCCCGGGTGTTCGCGCAGGAAGCCGGTGAGCACCGCGGGCACCAGCCAGGTGCCGAACGTGTGCAGGAACGCCAGCGGGACGACCCCGGTGTCCGGCGCGACGATCTCGCCCACCTCGCGCAGGCCCTGGTCGAGCTGGTCGAGCACGAGGTCGACGTGCCGCTTGAACGCGTGCCCGGCCGGTGTCAGCCGCAGCACCCGGCCGGACCGGCGGAACAGCTCGGCTCCGGTGTCGTGCTCGAGCCGCCGCAGCGCCCGCGACAGCGCCGGCTGGGTGAGGTGCGCCCGCGCGGCGGTCTCGGTGACGGTGGCGCCGGCCGCGACCTCGCGGAAGAGCCGCAGCGTCTGGACGTCCATGCCTCCAGTGTATGGATTTTCAGCCAATCAGGCATTGGACGCATCGATCATCCGGGTTCAGGCTGGAGGTATGGCTACCGTCGCAGAACAACTGGTCAGGACCCTGCGCGACGCCGGGGTCGAGCGCATCTACGGCATCGTCGGGGACAGCCTGAACCCGATCGTCGACGCGGTCCGCCGCACCGGCGGCATCGAGTGGGTGCACGTCCGCCACGAGGAGACCGCCGCCTTCGCCGCGGCGGCCGAAGCGCAGGTCACCGGCAAGCTCGCCGTCTGCGCGGGCAGCTGCGGGCCGGGCAACCTGCACCTGATCAACGGCCTCTTCGACGCCCACCGCTCGGGTGCCCCGGTACTGGCGATCGCGTCGCACATCCCGTCGAACCAGATCGGCACCGGGTTCTTCCAGGAGACCCACCCGGACCGGCTCTTCGCGGAGTGCAGCCACTTCAGCGAGGTCGTGGCGGACCCGGCGCAGCTGCCGCGCCTGCTGCGGATCGCCACGCAGGCCGCCGTCGGCAAGGGCGGCGTCGCCGTGCTGACCATCCCGGGCGACCTCGCCGACCGCAAGGCGACCGGCCCGCTGACCGAGCGCCTCCCGCTGGTGACGCCGTCGCCCGCCGTGCCGACGGCCGAGGTCGTCCAGGAGCTCGCGGACCTGCTGAACTCCGGCGAGAAGGTGATGCTGTTCGCCGGCGCGGGTGTCCGCGGCGCGCACGACGAGGTCATGGCGCTGGCGGAGAAGCTCGCCGCGCCGGTCGGGCATTCGCTCGGCGGCAAGGAGTGGATCCAGTACGACAACCCGTTCGACGTCGGCATGAGCGGCCTGCTCGGCTACGGCGCCTGCTACGACGCGATGCACGAGGCCGACCGGATCGTGCTGCTGGGCACGGACTTCCCGTACGACAACTTCCTCCCGCAGGCGCGCACGATCCAGCTCGACCACGACGCCTCGCGCCTCGGCCGCCGCACGCCGCTGGACCTGGCGGTGCACGGCGACGTGCGCGAGACGCTGCGTGCCCTGCTCCCGCTGCTGCGGCCTCGCACGGACCGGGCGTTCCTCGACCGGATGCTGCGCGAGCACGTGCGGAAGCTGGAGAAGGTCGTCGGCGCGTACACGACGAAGATCGAGCACCGCCGCCCGATCCACCCGGAGTACGTCGCCTCGGTGCTCGACGAGGTGGCCGCGGACGACGCGGTGTTCACCGTCGACACCGGCATGGGCAACGTCTGGGCCGCGCGCTACCTGACGCCGAACGGCCGCCGCCGCGTGCTGGGTTCGTTCCGGCACGGCAGCATGGCGAACGCGCTGCCGCACGCGATCGGCGCCCAGCTGGCCCAGCCGGGCCGCCAGGTGGTGTCGCTCTCGGGCGACGGCGGGCTCGCGATGCTGATGGGCGACCTGCTGACGCTGCCGGCCTACGACGTCCCGGTGAAGGTGGTGGTGTTCAACAACGCCACGCTGGGCATGGTGAAGCTGGAGATGCTGGTCGACGGCCTCCCGGACTTCGGCACCGACCACGCCCCGGTGAACTTCGCGGCGATCGCCGCGGCCTGCGGCGTGTACTCCGAGCGGGTCGAGGACCCGGACGACGTGCGCGGCGCGCTGGAGAAGGCGTTCACGCACCCCGGCCCGGCGGTGGTCGAAGTGGTGACGGACCCGAACGCGCTGTCGATCCCGCCGCGCATCACCGGTGAGATGGTGCGCGGGTTCGCGCTGGGAGCGACGAAGACGGTGCTCAACGGCGGCGTCGGCAAGATGGTCGACCTGGCGCGGGCCAACCTGCGCAACGCCCCGCGGCCCTAGCGATCCACTGTGGACGGTCTGGCGGGCCGGGGCCGCCGCTGTCCCGGCTACGCACGGTGGTGATCGACCACTCGTTCGGCTGCTGGGGGAGAGGCGGGGTTGCCTCCTACCGTCGAGGGAGTGCTCGCCGTAGGCGTCGTGGGAGGTGTGACCGGCGTGCTCGTGGCCCTCCAGCGAACCGGCGAAGACCATCCGCTCCCACCGGCGGCGGAGCACCTGGTGGCGGTGTTGCGATCGTGGGGCCCGGGCCCGCAGCACCTCACGGGGCTGGCGCTGGCCGGGATCACCCTGCAGAGCCGCCTGGGGCCGCGCCGGGTGGACGCGCTGGTGTTCACGAGGAGCGGAGTGGTGGTGATCGCGGCCCACGAACCCGGCCCGGCGGAGTGGCCGGGCCCGGGTGACCGAACGGGCGCCGCGGTGGCGGCGGCGAGGGGCGCACTGGCCGGCCACGAAGGCGGCCGGCACGTGACGGGCCTGGTCGCGGTGGTCCCTCCGGCGGAGGCGCGGCGGAGCGGACCGGCCGCGGCCGAACGGGAGCTACGGCTGGGCGAGTGGGCGGCGGTCCGACAGGCAGACGAGCTCGAGGCGGCGGGTGGCTCGCTGCCGGGTGGGCCGGTGGAGGCCGCGCGGGCAGGTGGCCCGGAGGTGGATGGGCGGCCGGCGGGGGCCGGGCCGGCGGAGAGGCCGCAGGCAGCCGCGCCTGGGGTAGCGGGCGGCTCGCTGCCGGGTGGGCGGATGGAGGCCCCAAAGGCAGGCGGCTCGGAGGTGGATGGGCGAGGGGCGGCGCCGGCGGAGGGCCCGCAGGCAGCCTGGTCCGAGGTGGATGGGCGAGCGGTGGTGGCCGAGCCGGCGGAGAGCCTGCAGGCGGGTGGCTCAGAGGTGGCTGGGCGCCCGGCGGGGGCCGGGCCGGCGGAGAGGCCGCAGGCAGCCGCGCCTGGGGTAGCGGGCGGCTCGCTGCCGGGTGGGCGGATGGAGGCCCCAAAGGCAAGCGGCTCGCAGGTGGATGGGCGAGGGGCGGCGCTGGCGGAGGGCCCGCAGGCGGCCGGGTCCGAGGGGGATGGGCGAAGGGCGGAAACCGAGCCCGCGGAGCGACCGCAGCCAGGCGCGCCGGCGCCGAACGGCCGGGAACCCGCCGCGCAAGCCGTCCGCTGGCCCGACCCGCACCCGGTGCCCGGCGTCGCCGTCGTGCTCGCCGATCCGCGGGGGCTTCGGCGGATCATCGCCCAGCACAACCGGTGGCGGACCGTCTGGTCCGCCGACGACGTTCTCGACGCCTGTTACGCCCTCTCCCTCGCGCACCTCGCCCCGCCCCGGGCCGCCCTCATCGCCGAGGGGTTCCCCGCGCGGCTTCCCGTGCTCGACCGGCTGCCCGAACTGCCCGCCGTCGTCCCCGTGCTCCCGGAACCGCCGGCGCCGGTCGCCGAAGACGAGCCCGTCGCGTGGACGCCGTCGGCGCGAGGGGCCGTCTTCCCGCGCCAGCGGCCGATCCGGCTGGTCCCCTGGACCCTGCTCCTCGTACTGACCCTGCTCGTCGCCGCCGGGGTGGTGGCCGCCGTGTTCGTCGGGCAGGTCTTCCACGGATCTTGACCCGTTCGGATCGCGTCAACTAGGCCATCTGCACCGTTTCCCCGACGCGTTCGCTGGGCACCTCCCGGTCGACGTGAAAGGGGTTCACGATGCCGCGCACCCGAGCGCTTGTCCTTCTCGCCGTCCTCGCGGGTTCGTCCCTCGCCGGTTGCAAGCTCGCCGACGAGCTGTCGTCGGGAGCCGGAGCCGGACCCGTGACGCAGGCCCCCGGCACGGTCGCCGCACCGCGGATCGCGCCCGCGGAGGCGCGCACCGAGCTCGCGGCCCTGCAGATCGCCGTGCGCGGCACCATGGACGGCTACAGCCGCGACGAGTTCCCGCACTGGGACAAGGTCGACGCGAACTGCGACGTCCGCGAAGAGGTCCTGAAGCGAGACGGCCAGGACGTCAAGACCGACGACCGGTGCGCCGTGAAGTCCGGCACCTGGGTCAGCCCCTACGACGGCGAAACCTGGCACAAGGCGTCCGATGTGGACATCGACCACATGGTCCCGCTCGGGCAGGCCTGGATCAGTGGCGCGAAGAGCTGGACGCGGGAACGCCGCGAGCAGTTCGCGAACGACCTCGTCCGCCCGCAGCTGAAGGCCGTCACCGACAACCTCAACGAACAGAAGAGCGACAAGGCCCCGGACGCGTGGAAGCCGCCGCTCGTGTCGTACTGGTGCGCCTACGCCACCGACTGGATCGTCGTGAAGCACGACTACGGCCTGACCATCACCGTCCCGGAGAAGACGGCGCTGGAGTCGATGCTGCAGCGCTGCTAGAACGAACGGGCCGCCGCCACGGCCTGCCCGGCGTAGGACTGTCCGAACAGGACCGTGTGCACCAGCAGCGGGAACAGCTGGTGCAGGCCGATCCGCTCGCGCCAGCCGTCCGCCAGCGGCGTCGCCTCGTCGTAGGCGGCGACGACAGTTTCGAGGTGCGGGCAGCCGAACAGGTGCAGCATCGCCAGGTCCGTCTCGCGGTGCCCGCCGTGGGCGGCCGGGTCGATCAGCCACACCTGGTGCCCGTCCCACAGGACGTTGCCGTTCCAGAGGTCGCCGTGCAGCCGCGCGGGCGGCTCGGCCGACGCCGGGATCCGGCCGCACGCCCGTTCGAACAACGCCGACTCGGCCGGGCCGAACGTGCCCGCGTCCACCGCCAGCCGGACGTAGGGCAGCACGCGGTCGGCCGCGTACCAGGACGCCCAGTCACCGGCCGGGACGTTGGTCATCGGCGCCCGGCCGATCCACGCCTCGGCCGGTCCGCCCGGCGGCGGTGCGCCGAACGCCGGGGCGCCGGCGGCGTGCAGCCCGGCCAGCCCGCGGCCGAACCGTTCCGCCGCCGGGGCGGACGGGCGCCCGGCGGGGACGCGGTCGATGACGAGCCGGTCGTCGTCGGCGCGGTGGATGGCCGGCACCGGCACGGTGCCCGCTGCGGCCAGCCAGCGCAGCCCGGCGGCCTCGGCGGCGGTCGCACCGGGGGCGTGCCCCCGCTTGACGACCACGTCTGCGGACTCGCTCATGTCCCGCACGGTACCGGCGCGCTACGGTGGTCGCCGGAGACACGGGGAGCGGGTGTGGTGGTGCGGGTCCAGGAGTTCGAGCGGGTCCTGAAGACGCTGGCGGAGGTCCAGCGGTCGGAGGCGCGCGACTACTCGTCGTTCAGCGTGCGCGGCAAGCGGTTCGGCTACTTCTGGCCGCGGACCCGGACCGTCGGTCTCAAGCAGGAGATTTCCGAGCAGCTCGCGCTGGTCTCGGAACGCCCGGACGTCTTCGAGGTCCAGTTCACCGCCGGCGGGTTCGGCTGGGTGGTCGTCCACCTCGACGGCATCGACGCCGACGAGCTCGCCGAACTCCTTTACGAGGCCTGGCGGCTCTCCGCCCCCGAGGAGCTCGCCGCCGAAGTCCCCTTCACCAGGATCGCCCGCGCGTAGAGCAGGTCGAACCCCTGCCGCTGCACGTTCTGGTGCGACTTCGACCCCGGCTGCGTGGTGACGACGGCGAGGTCGCACCCGGCTTCGGCGGCGGCCGCGAGCCGGGCCCGCAGCAGCGCGGTCTGGACGCCGCGGCGCCGGTGCGACGGCAGCGTCGCCGCGCCGCTGAACTGCGCGATCCCGCCGGTGACGCGGAAGCTCGCGCCGCCGGCGAACTCGCCGTCCCGTTCCGCGAGGTAGCGCCGCACCCCGGCCATGTCCCGCAGGGCGTTCACGAGCAGCTCGCGGGGGAACTCTTCGTGCGAGGGCAGGCCTTGCTCGTCGGCCACGGCGGACGCTTCGGCCACCGCGGACAGCCAGGTCTCCAGCTCGTCGTCCCGGCAGGCGCGGACGCCGGCCGGGAAGTCGACGGCACCGATCCGCCGCCCGAGCACGTTCTCGTAGGACTCGAGCCGGTAGCCGCGCTCGGTGAAGAACGCACCCGCACCGGCCTCGGCCAGCTGCGAAAGCTCGACCTGCACCGGCGCGCCCAGCTCGGCGAACGCCGCCTCCACCTCGTCGAGCTCCGCGGGGCTCGGCAGCCCGCCGAACCCAAGCCCGGCGACCTTGGTGAACGGCGAGTCCGGCTCGGCGAAGGTCGCGACACCCCCGGCGAGCCGGCGGGTGAAGCCGGGACCGTCCCCGAGCCGCTGCCGGGTGGCCGCGGCGCACGCCGCGACGAACTCCGCGTTGGCGCGTTCGATGCGCGCCGCCAAGCCGACATCACAGAAAAGCCGTTCCCCGTCCACGTCCCCACAGTGGCGGACGCGGACGGGGAACTCCAACCGGTTTTCAGCCCTCCACGCGGTGCGAAGCCCAGAACGACGTCAGGTCGGTCGACCCGGCCGCCGCCTGTGCCGCGGCCTTGAACTCCGCCGTGGTCGACACGCCGTACCAGTGCGACTGGGCGTACGACTTCAGCAGGTTCGCCATCGCCGTGTCGCCGATCAGCCGCCGCAGGTCGTGCAGGGTGCACTTGCCGTAGTTGTAGACCACCGTGGAGTACCGCGACGAATGCGCGTCCCAGTAGGCCATCGAGTTGGTCAGCTTCTCCGCGCTCGACTGCCACGTGATGCCGCAGCCGCTGCCGGTGATGCCGCGGTAGAGGTCGGTGGCGTAGTCGGTGAAGCTCTCGTCCAGCCACGGCGAGTTGTACTCGTCGTCGCCGACGATCCCGTAGAACCACTGGTGCGCGAGCTCGTGCGGCAGGGCCACGTTCGACACCAGATCCATCACGAAGCCCGGGTACTCCATGCCGCCGAACCAGAAGTTGTTGTCCAGCACCACGTCCACCTCACCGTACGGGTAGTCGCCGAAGCGGCCCGAGTGGACGTCGATCGAGTCGGCGGCCAGCGTCAGCATCTGGTTGGCGCTGCTCGTGGAGATCCCGCTGACCGAGTAGACGTTGACCCGCACGCCCTTGCCGGACGTCGTGGCGATCTTCGCGAACGGCCCGGCGGCCCAGGCGAAGTCACGCACCTTCGGCGCCACCGCGTGCGTGGTGGTCGTGCTGCCGCTGGTGGTCTCGGTCGACGTCCCCGTGGCCGGGGTCAGCAGCGACGTCGGGTGCACCAGGGTGACGTCGAAGTCGCTGATCACCGTGTAGAACGACTCGCCGTTGTTGGTGTACGGGTCGAGGTGCCAGCCCGCGCCGTCGCGGACCGCGAGCACCGGCAGCGCGTTGCCGATCATGTTGAACGCGCCGTCGTGGCCGAACCGGTCGGCGCCGCTCGGCACGACGATGCTCAGGTCGAACCCGACGGTTGCCGACTGGCCCTGGGCCAGCGGCGTGGGCAGCGTGATCTTCATGGCCGTGCAGTTCACGCTCAGCGCGGACGCCGTGCCACCGGTGACGTTCGTGACGGTGATCGGCGTGCTCGGGCAGCTGCCGTGGTAGTTGTCCCAGAGCCGCAGGTAGACCTCGGGCAGCGCGGTCGCCGAGCCGTTGGTGAAGCTGACGCTCTGGTGCCCGGTCCAGGTGTCGCCCGCGGTGTTCGAGGTCAGGCTCACCGTGTAGGCGGGGTTGATCGGCGTGCGCGTCGAGTCCGCCGGGGCGGCCGAGATCGTCCAGGTGAAGGTGGCGCTCCCGCTGTTGCCGGCGGGGTCCTTCGCCGTCACGGTCACCGAGGACGTGCCCGCGGTGGTCGGCGTGCCGGTGATCTTGCCCGTGCTCGCGCCGATCGCGAGACCGGCGGGCAGGCCGGTGGCGCTGTAGGTGAGTGCGTCGCCTTGCGGGTCGCTCGCCTGGATCTGCAGCGACGCGGCCTGGCCGACGGCGCCGGTCTGGGCGCCCGGCGAGGTGACCACCGGCGACTGCGGGTTGCTCGTCCCGGTCGTGGTCAGCGAGAAGTCGTCGAGGAGGAAGTTGGTGGCCAGGCTGGCGTCCTCGGTGCCGGTGACCTTCAGCGTCACGGTCTGGCCGAGGTAGCGCGAGACGTCCACGGTGCGCTGGACGTAGCCGGTGTTCTTGTCGAGGTTGGAGTAGCTCGCGAGGGTGTCGGAACCCGCCTGCACCACCAGCTTGTCGTAGGCGGTGGTGGTCGAGGTCTCCTTGGTGTCGATGTGCGTCCACCACGAGAGCGTCGCCGACGCGCAGCCGGCGGGCAGCGCCAGCGACTGCGACAGGGTGTCGGTGTGGGTGCTGCCGTAGCCGTCCAGCCAGGCGTCCATCGTCCCGCTGTGCGCGGGCTCGGCCGTGGTGGCCGCGGAGATGACGCCGCTGGTCTGGGTCCACGGCGTGGTGCCGCTTTCGAACCCGCCGTTGCCGACGATCTGGTCGCCGCAGACCGCGGCGGCCTCGGCCGGCGTGGCGACGGCGACGGTGCCCAGCAGGCCGATGGCCACGCCGAGCACGGCAGGAAGCACCCTCGATCTCATGGAGGTCGTCCTTTCCCGGCTCCACCCGTGGGAGCCAGGAGAAGCGTCCCCTTCGGTCCGGATGGGCGGAACCCGCCATGAGTCGGGTTCCGCCTGCCCGAGCGCCCTTTTCGTCGTGTATGCGCGGCAACGTCCGGGTGTACGGATCTTGTACGGGTCCTTGCGAGCCTGGGGTCATCCGACAGGGAGGACGACATGGCCCCGAAGTTCAAGGCGCTCACCGTGGCCGTCGGCGCGCTGCTCGCGCTGGCCGGCGGCGGGGTGGCGCACGCGGCGACGGCGGTGGCCGCCGACGCCACCGGCATGGAAGCGATCTTCAACAACCCGCCCGAGAACGGCGACCGCGACCACTCGATCGAAACGCGGCTGGTCGAGCTGACCAACGGCACCCCGGCCGGTGCGGAGATCCACATCTCCCTCTTCAGCTGGACCCGGCCGGCGCTCGCCGAGGCGGTCAAGGCGGCGCAGGCCAGGGGCGTCAAGGTGCGGATCGCGCTCGACGGTGCGGCGGACGACGACCCCGCCAACACCGCCATGCCGATCCTCAAGTCCGCGGGGCTCACCCAGCTGGTCTTCTGCGGCACCGGCGGCGACAACACCGGCTGCATCGCCCACGACGGCAGCCCGCACTCGATCAACCACGACAAGCTGTGGATGTTTTCCGAGACCGAGGGCAAGAAGGACGTCGTCGTCATCGGCTCGTACAACCTGACCACCGTGCAGGGCAACATGTTCAACAACGCGCTGCTCACCTACGGCGACCCGGACCTGTACGGCTTCTACGTCGGCCACATGCAGAAGATGCTGGCGCAGAAGAAGAACAACGACTACTTCGACACCGCCGGCTACCACAAGACACTGACCACCATGGTCACCAGCTACCTCTCGCCGCGCGCCGACTCCCACGGCGGAGCCTCGGAGGAGTTCGCCACCGACACGTGGGCGCAGCTGCTGAAGTACATCACCAAGTACGAGGCGGGCTGCTCGCTCAACGTCGTGCAGGCCAACATCGCCGACTCGCGCACCCCGGTGGTCGACGAGCTGGTCCGCATCGCGAAGCTGGGCTGCAAGGTCCGGATCGTCTACGACGACCTGGGCACGGCGGCGCTGACCGCGCTCAAGGGCAAGGCGAACGTGACGCTCAAGAAGTTCAACACGACCGTGAACGACCGCGAGATCACCGTGCACTCGAAGTACATGCTCTACACGGGCAACTACAGCGAGAAGGCCGGCCGCCAGCTCGTCTTCACCGGCTCGCACAACATCTCCGGTGCGGCCCTGCGCGACAACGACGAGATCCTGATCAAGGTGGAGAACGCGGCGATCAGCGCGGCTTACCAGGACAACTTCGCCACCATCCTGGCCCGCGCGAAGTGCACGGCCCCGGCGGTCTGCTAGGCCGGCTTCGCCAGAACGGCCGCCGCCCGGGTTTCCAACGGCCGGTAGCCCGCCTGCGCGGCCAGTTTGCCCGCGGCTTCGCCGTGGGTGCGCGCCGCTTCGGCGTCACCCGCGGCGAGCGCCGCTTCGGCGAGACCGGTCAGGGCCGCGGCTTCGCACCACGTGAAGCTCGTTTCGCGGGCGATGTCCAGCGCGGCCGTGAAGTGCGGGACCGCCTCCGCCGGGCGGTCGAGCCGGAGACAGGTCTCGCCGAGCGAGGCCAGTGCCGACGCCTCGGTGCCGCGGTCGCCGATGCGGCGGGTCAGCTCCACCGCTTCGGCCGCGTCGGCCAGGGCCCGGGTGCCGTCACCCGTCCGGGCCTCCATGACCGCGCGGCCGGACAGCGCCGCCGCTTCGCCGTACTGGTACCCGAGTTCCCGGTTGGCGGTCAGGGCTCGCTCGTAGAACTCGGCCGCGACGGCGTTGCCGAGATCGCGGTGGACGTGGCCGAGGTCGACCAGCAGCACGGCGACGCTGAACCGCGCGCCGTCGCGTTCGGCGATGTCCAGCGCGCGGCCGAAGTGGCCGAGCGCGGCGTCGAAGTCGCCGACCTGGCCGCAGGCGAACCCGAGGTTGGCCAGTGCCATCGTGATGCCCGGCATGGCGGTTTCTTCGCACAGCCGCAACGCTTCCAGGCCGCACGCGATCGCCTCGTGCGCGTCGCCGAGGCGCTGGAGCACGGCGCTGAGGTTGTTGAGCGCCGCGGCCCGCCCGGCGGGCCACTCGGCGGCCAGCCCGTCGTTCAGCACCGTCGTCAGGTGGGTGCGGGCTTCGGCGTAGCGGCCGCTGTTGACCCCGGCGAGCGCGATGGACAGCCGCATCGCCGCCTGCGCCTGCCGGTCGCCGCCGGCCTGGGCGGCGGTCAGCGCCGTGGTGGCCGTGTCGATCCACTCGGTGTGGTGGCCGCGGTGGTGGAAGAACGCCCGCAGCGCGTCGGCCAGGTGCCAGGCGTACTCGCGGGGACCGTGCGCCGCCGCGTGCTCGACGGCGGCGGCGAGGTTCGGCCACTCCGTGTCCAGCCAGGCCAGCGCCGCTTCGGTGCCTTCGAACGGCTGCTCCGGTTCGGGCCGGGGCAGCCGGAGGAAGTGGGGGATCAGCAGGCGGCCCGCCGCGTCGGCCGTCGCGAGGTAGTGGTCGAACAGCCGCCGCCGTGCCGCGTCCGCGTCGGCGGCGGGGTCGTCGGCCGCGACCCGCCCGCCGGCGTAGCTGCGCAGCAGGTCGTGGAAGCGGTAGCGGCCCGGCAGGTGCCGTTCGACGAGGTTGGCCGCGGCGAGGGCCTTGAGCTGACGGCCGGCCTGGGCGTCGGCGACCGCGGCGAGCCGCGCGGCCACCGGCGCGGTGAACGTCTGGCCCGGGACCAGCGCGAGCCGCCGGAACAGCAGGCGGTGCTCGGCAGGCAGGGCCCGGTACGACACGGAGAACGCCGTCGTGACGGCGCTTTCTTCGGCGCCGTCGACGCTCAGCCCGGCGAGCGGGTCACCGTCGGCGAGTTCCCGGGCCAGCTCGGCGATGCCGGAGACTTCGCCGGCGCCGAGGTTCGCCGCGGCGAGCCGCAGCGCGAGCGGGAGGTGCCCGCACAGCCGGGCGAGCTCGGCCGCCGCGGCCGGTTCCGCGGCGACCGCGGGCGGCCCCAGCACGGCTTCCAGCAGCTGCCGGGAGTCCTCGGCGGGCAGCACCGACAGCGGCACCGCCCGAGCGCCGGTGCGGGCGATCAGGTCGCCGAGCCGCTGGCGGCTGGTGACCAGGATCGTGCCGGACGGCGGCAGGAGCGGCGTCACCTGGGCGCTGTCGCGGGCGTTGTCGAGCAGGACCAGGACCCGGCGGTCGGCCAGCAGCGAGCGCCAGAGCGCCGTGCGGCCGTCCGGGTCCGGCGGGATCGCGCGCGGGTCGGTGCCGAGCGCCCGCAGCAGCTGCGCGGCCGCGACGGCCGGGGTGAGCGGCTCGTGGTCCGGGTCGAACCCGCGCAGGTCGAGGTAGAGCTGGCCGTCACCGAACCGGCCGCGGACGCGGTGCGCCCAGCGGACGGCGAGCGCGGTCTTGCCGACCCCCGCCGTGCCGGTGACCACGCGGATGTCCGCACCGGACCCGGGGTCCGCCGGTTCGTCCAGCCGGGCCAGCTCGGCGGCGCGGCCGGTGAAACCGCGGACGTCGTGGGGCAGCTGGGCCGGGAGCACCGGTTCGGGCGGCGGCTCCGGCGCGGCGTCGAGAGCCGGGTCGGCGGCGAGGATCGCGGCCTCGAGCCGGACCAGCTCCGGCGCGGGGTCGAGCCCGAGCTCGGTGACGAGCCGGGCGCGCAGGCCGCGGAAGGCGGCGAGGGCGGCGTCGGTGCGGCCCTCGCGGTGCAGGGCGAGCATGAGCTGGCCGACGAACCGCTGCCGGAGCGGGTGCGCGGCGACCAGCGTCGTCAGCTCGGCGAGCAGGTCGCGGCCGCGGCCGAGCCGCAGCTGCGCGTCGATGCGGTCTTCCAGCGCGCTCCAGCGAGCTTCGTTCAGCCCGGCGAGCAGGACGCCGGCGACGTCGGCGGTGGCCGCGCCGGCCAGTGCGTCGCCCCGCCACAGCGCGAGGGCCTCGTCGAACAGTTCGACGGCGGTCTCGTCGGCGGCCGCGCGGGCCCGGCGGACGAGGGCGGTGAAGCGGTGGGCGTCGATCGCGTCCGGGTCGGCGCGCAGGACGTACCCGTGGCCTTCGGTGACGAGTTCGGGACCGCCCGCGGCGCGGAACACCGCACGCAGCCGCGAGACCAGCGCCTGGACGGTGTTGCGCGCGCTGGCCGGCGGATCGTCGGGCCAGAGCAGGTCGACGAGGTTCTCGACGGTGACCGGGCGCGGGGTCTCCAGGAGCAGGACGGCGAGGACCAGGCGCTGCTTGCGGGAGCCGAGATCGACCGGGTCGCCGTCCGCCGTCGCCTCGACGGCGCCGAGGACGCGGAACTCCACCCGGTCACCCCCTTCACCCGTTCGTGGCGTGCAAGCGTACTGCAAGTGTGCTGCAGCACCGGTCCGCCATCCTGGCGGGGCTGCCGGGCACGCTCCCGACGTTGTCCGCAGCCGGCGCGTGCGACGGTCCGGGCACCGGCGGATTCGGCTGCCGTTGTCCACAGGCGGCACGAGCTGGGGGTAGGACCACCACGGCGATCCCTCCACGGTCGCCGTGGTGGCCCTTGCGCCGGTGCCTGCCCGGGGCAGCTTCCGCCCGGGGCGGCTGCTGCGTTTCCGGTGGCGGCCGGCGTCGGCCCGACGCAGAATGCGCGCATGCAGCCGACGGTCGTCCGGGTGGCGCGCCTGGCCGACCCGCCCGGGCCCGCCGACGGCACCCGCGTGCTCGTCGAACGGCTCTGGCCCCGCGGCACCGCCCGCACGGCGGTGGTCCTCGACGGCTGGTACCGCGGCCTGGCCCCGTCCGACGAGCTGCGCACCTGGTACGGCCACGACCCCGAGCGGTTCGCGGAGTTCGCCGAGCGCTACCGCGCGGAACTGCGCGAGCCCGATCGCGTCGCGGCGCTGACCCGGCTGCGCGAGCTGGCCGGCGACGGCCCGGTGACCCTCCTGACGGCGAGCGGATCCCCGTCGATCAGCCAGGCGGCCGTGCTGGCGGCGGTGCTCACCGAGCACTGAAACCGCCATCCGACCCCCTGGGTACGCGTGTCGTCCGTCCAGGAACGCGAGTCGTCCATCGAGGTACGCGTGTCGTCCATCGAGGTACGTGTGTCGTCCGGACGCCCGGTTCAGGAACGGGCCGCGTTCGTCGTCACCCGCACGGTCGCCGTCGCCGAGCCGAGGGTTTCGTGGCGGGCCGTCAGCACCAACGTGCCCGGCGGGCCCGCGAACGGCCGCAGCCAGACCGCCGCGGCCCCGCCCGTGGCGCCGAAGTCCACCGCCGGATCGCCGACCAGCTCGCCCGGGCCGGTCAGGGCGAGCCGCACCACGCCCGCCGTCCCCGCGCGCAGTGTCCCGAAGCGGTCCACCGCCGCCACCACCACGCGGGTGGCGTCGCCGCCGTCGGCCCGCAGTTCCGGGTCGTCGGGCACGCAGCTGAGCACGTCCAGCCCGCGGTCGCCGCTGAAGCGCCTGCTGACCACCAGCCGCCCGGCCACGTAGCCGTCGATGCGCAGCTCCGGCCGCCGCCCCTTCGGCACGACGACGTCGGCCGCGAACGGCGGGTACCGCAGGTGCGGGAACTCGGCGCGCCGGCTGCGCGCCTCGCCCGCCGGCCGGTCGTCGAGGAACAGCAGGAGGCGCTCGCAGTTGGACCAGATCGTCGCGCCCGGCCCCGGCCCGGACGGCTGGGCCGTGAAGTCCCAGGCGAAGCCGGGCTCGGCCACCACCCGCACCCGCGGGTCGACCTGCGAGGCGTAGAAGGCCGCGGCCGGCTTGGGGATCCGGAAGATGTCCGACACCCCGGCGTACTTCGACCCGTCGACCGACCGCTGCCAGCCCGACGGGTAGTCGAACGCGCACCAGGCGAGCAGCCCGCAGTAGTGGTCGTCGGCCGCGGCGAGGTCGTGGGCCCTGGCGTGCAGCTCCGCCTGCTGCTGGCGGACGCCCGGGGCGTCGGCGCGGCGGTACGCGCGTGCCCCGGCGAGCGTGCCGATCGTCTCCGTCACCAGGTACGGCACCCCCGGCCGCGGCGGACGCAGCCGGAAGGGCGTGCCGCGCCGGGCGGTGTAGTCGTTGTAGGCGAGGATTTCGACGTCGGTGCCGGCGAACCGGCCGAGCGTGCTGCTGGCCAGCGCGCCGCTGGTCGGCCGGGACGGGTCGAGCTGCCGGGCGAGCCGTCCCGTCCGCTCGTACAGCGCCGTGGTGCCGTTGGCCTCGTTCACCCGCGTGCCCCAGACGACGATGCTCGGGTGGTTGCGGTCGCGCACCACCATCCCCTCGACGTCCGCCAGGTTCCGCCGCTGCCAGGCGTCGTCCCCGACGTGCCCCCAGCCCGGGATCTCCTCCCACACCAGCAGGCCCAGCTCGTCGCAGGCGTCGAGGAAGGCACTGGACTGCGGGTAGTGCGAGCAGCGGACCATCGTGCAGTTCAGCTCGCGGCGCAGGATCTCGGCGTCACGCCGCTGCACGCGGTCCGGCAGCGCGCCGCCGGCGAACGGGTACCACTGGTGGCGGTTGAGACCGAACAGCTTGAGCCGCCGTCCGTTGAGGAAGAAGCCCTCCGTGGTGAACCGCGCGTCGCGGAACCCGACCCGCACCACCCGCTGGTCCAGGGCGTGCTTACCGGACTCGACCGTCACCACGACCTCGCAGAGGGCGGGATCCTCGACGTCCCAGAGCTGTACCGCGCCGAGCCCGCCGACGTCGAATTCGACGGTGGTGCCCCGCACCGGCGCGGCACCGCGGGCGAGTTCGCGGCCCGCTTGGCGCACCGACGCGGTCACCTGCCCGGCGACGGGCCCGTCGAGCGTGCAGGTCAGGTGCAGCGACCGGCCGGGGGAGAGGACGTCGACGGGCCGGGCGAAGACGTCGGCCAGCCGGACCCGGGGCACCGCGCCGACCGTGGCCGGGCGGTAGATCCCGGCCGGCTGGTAGAAGTCGATCACCGACGGCCCCGCGCCGCGCGGCAGGTTGGGCGGGACGTCCAGCGCCCACCGCCCGTCGACGACCACGGCGAGCACGTTGTCGCCCGCCACCACGTCCGGCAGCTCCACCTCGAAGGGCAGGTAGCCGCCTTCGTGGGTGGCGACCAAGGTGCCGTTCAGGTGCACCTCGGCGTTCGTCATGACGCCGTCGAAGCGGGCGGTGTGGCGTTCGGCCACCGACGCGGTGAAGTGCTTGCGGTAGACCCAGCGGTCCTGCCAGGACGCCGGGTTCCACCCGGTCCACGAAAGCGGTGTCACGCAATGGGGGAGCTGCACCGGTGAGAGGTCGATTTCGTCGAAGCCGAGGTCGGTGCAGCCGTCGTCGAACCGCCCGAACAGCCAGAAATCGCCCAGCCGCACCGCATCCGGCCCGGGCGCCGCGTGCCCGGCCGACCCGGCGACGACGCCGAGCAACGCGGCGGTGCCGGCGGCCAGGAACCCGCGCCGCGACAGCCGAGGATGCGAGTCGGCCATCTACGACCTCCGTGCTCGGGCTCACCCGGGATATCGCCGGTGCACGGTAAGACGTCACAAACGATCAGCGGGTTGCTCAGCGCAGGGTCGAAGCGCGCACCACCAGCTCCGGCGTGAACACGACTTTCCGGTGTTCGTGGCCGGTTTCGGACGCTTCCGCCAGCAGCAGCTCCACCGCGGTGCGGCCGAGCAGCCGCCGGGGCTGGCGGACCGAGGTCAGGGGCACCGCGGCCGCCGCGGCGAACTCGATGTCGTCGTAGCCCACGATCGCCAGGTCGTCCGGCACGCTCATGCGGAGGTTCGCGCACGTCTGGAGGAGGCCGAGGGCGACCAGGTCGTTGGCGCAGAACGCCGCCGTCGGGCGCACCGACGCCGGCCGCCCGGCCAGCCGCTCGCCCGCACCGCGGCCGTCGGCCACGGTCAGCGCCGTCGTCGTCAGGTCGACCAGGTGGTCCGGGCCGAGCCCCGCGGCTTCCAGCGCGCGCAACGCGCCGAGGCGGCGGTCGCGGACCTGGCCGACGCTCGTGTGGTTGCCGATGAAGGCGATCCGCTCGTGGCCCTGCTCGACCAGGTGCCGCACGGCGATCTCGCCGCCGTAGACGTCGTCGACGGCTACCGAGCAGTGCGTCGTGCCTTCGGGCGTGCGGTCGACGACCACCACCGGCGTGCCGCGGCGGGCGATCTCGCCCAGCAGCGGGGCGTCCGGGTCGACCGGCGTGATGAGGATGCCCTGCACGCGCTGCTGTTCGAGGCGTCCGAGGTAGACCTCTTCGCGCGACGGGCGGTGCGCGCTGTTGCAGAGGAACAGCGACAGGCCGTCCTCGCCCGCAGCGTCGGCGGCGTCCTCCATGCCGGCCGCGACGTCGGTGAAGAACGGGTTGCTGCCGTCGAGCATCACGTAGGCCAGCACCCGGCTGCGCCCCGCCCGCAGCTGCCGCGCGGACTCGTTGCGCACGAACCGGAGCTCGGCCATCGCGGCCTCGACCCTGGCCCGCGTCGCGGGGCTGACCCGGCCGGGCCGGTTGAGCACATTGGACACCGTGCCGAGGGAGACGCCGGCGGCCGCCGCCACTTCCTTCATGCCCGCCGCGCGTGGCTCGGTGCCCGGCTCCCTGATCACCATCCGTACCCCTCGTTGAAACGTAACATCACCGCGCATGAGCTGGTGAAGATGCCGTTTGGCCAAGCCTGTGTCGATGCATTGACTTCTCGTTCCGCCGCATAGTAGCTTCACCGCACCAGATTTGTGAAACCTTTCAATCCGGAGGTCGCGATGACGCGCCCACGCCCGGGCCGGGCCCCTCTGCTGGAGGTGCGCGGCGTGACGAAGTCGTTCGGCGCCGTCGCGGCCGTTGCCGGTGTGAGTTTCGGGCTGTCCGCCGGAGAGGCCCACGCGCTGGTGGGGGAGAACGGCGCGGGCAAGTCGACGATCGTCAAGATGCTGGCCGGGGTGCACAAGCCCGACGACGGCACGCTGCTGCTGGACGGCGAACCGGTCGAGTTCGGCTCGCCCGCCGACGCGAAGGCGGCCGGCATCGCGGTCATCTACCAGGAGCCGACGCTGTTCCCGGACCTGAGCGTCGCGGAGAACATCGTGATGGGCCGCCACCCGCGCAAGAGCCTCGGCCGGATCGACCGGGCGGCGATCCGCGCCGAGGCCGAGCGCCTGTTCACCCGCCTCGGCGTCCGGATCGACCCCGCCCGGCCCGCCAGGGGTTTGTCGATCGCCGACCAGCAGATCGTCGAGATCGCCAAGGCGCTCGGCGCCGACGCCCGGGTCCTCGTCATGGACGAGCCGACCGCCGCCCTGACGCAGATCGAGGTCGAGCGGCTCTTCAGCGTCGCCCGCGCGCTGCGCCAGGAAGGCGCGGCGATCATGTTCATCTCCCACCGCTTCGAGGAGATCACCGAGCTCTGCCAGCGCGTGACGATCATGCGCGACGGCAAGCACGTCTCCACCGACGCCCTCGAGGACGTCACCGTCGAGGAGATGGTGAAGCGGATGGTCGGCCGCGACCTCGACGCGCTGTTCCCCAAGCAGGACGCGGAACCCGGTGTGGTCGTGCTGGAGGTCGAGGGCCTGGCCCGCGAGGGTGTGTTCCGCGACATCTCCTTCTCCGTGCGCGCGGGCGAAATCGTCGCGTTCGCCGGGCTGGTCGGGTCCGGCCGTTCCGAGGTCGTCCAGGCCGTCTTCGGCGTCGACGAACGGGACGCCGGAGTCGTGAAGGTGAGCGGCAAGAAGCTCAAGCCGCACTCGTCGCGGGCCGCGATGGCCGCCGGGATGGCGCTGGTCCCCGAGGACCGGCGCCAGCAGGGCCTGATCATGGACCTCTCGATCGAGCGGAACGTGACGCTGCCGCGCTCGCGTGCCCTGTCCAAACTCGGCTTCCTGACCGGCGCGAGCGAACGCCGGGAAGCCCGGCACTGGACGGAACGGCTGCGCACCAAGTACCGGCGGCTCGGCGACCCCGTCGGCACGCTTTCGGGCGGCAACCAGCAGAAGGTCGTGCTGGCCAAGTGGCTGGCGATGGCGCCGAAGGTGCTGATCGTGGACGAGCCGACCCGCGGCATCGACGTCGGCACCAAGGCCGAGGTCCACCGGCTGATGTCGTCGCTGGCCGCCGAGGGCGTCGCGATCGTGATGGTGTCCTCGGAACTGCCGGAGGTGCTGGGCATGGCCGACCGCGTGCTGGTGATGCGGGAGGGCCGGATCGTGGCCGAGCTCCCGCGCGCCGAGGCGACCGAGGACTCGGTCATGTTCGCCGCGATGGGGCAGGGGGCCGCCGCGTGACCGCGACCGAGGAGGCGCCCGTGACCTCGCCACCGGCCGTCCACTCCGGACGTTCGTGGTCCGCGAACCTGCTGAAGGCGCGCGAATCCGGCATCGTGCTCGCCCTGATCGTGCTGGTCGCCTTCACCGCGACGCAGAACTCCCGGTTCCTGTCCGGGCAGAGCATTCGCGACATCCTGCTCGGCACGGCGATCCTGGCGGTGCTCGCCGTCGGGCAGGCCATCGTGATGATCACCCGCAACATCGACCTCTCGGTCGGTTCGGTGCTCGGCCTGTCGGCGTTCGCCGTGGGCACGTTGATGAAGGACCACCCGGGCCTGCCGGTGCTCGTCGCGATCCTGGCCGGGCTGGCCGTCGGCGCGGTGTGCGGGCTGGTCAACGGCGTCCTGGTGCGCTTCGGCCAGGTGCCCGCGCTGGTCGTCACGCTCGGCACCCTCTACGCCTACCGCGGCGTCAGCTACTTCTGGGCCGGTGGCCGGCAGATCAACGCCGACAAGCTGCCGGTGTCCTTCCTGGACTTCGGCACCGCCTCGGTGCTCGGTGTGCCGTGGCTGGTCCTGATCGCGGTGCTGGTCCTGGTCGCGGCCGGGATCGTGCTGCGCAGCTACCCGGCCGGCCGTGAGCTGTACGCGATGGGGTCGAGCCCACAGGCGGCGCGGCTGGCCGGTATCCGGGTCGGCCGCAACACGAGCGCGGCGTTCCTGGTCAGCGGCGCGCTGGCGGGGCTGGCCGGGGTGCTGTTCGCCGCCCGGTTCGGCACCGTGGACGCGGCCGCCGGCACCGGCTACGAGCTCAACGTCGTCGCCGCGGCCGTGGTCGGCGGGGTGGCGGTGTTCGGCGGCAGCGGCTCGGTCTGGGGTGCGGGCCTCGGCGCGCTGCTGCTGACCGTCATCGGCAGCGCCCTCGCCGTGCTCGACATCAACCAGTTCTGGCAGCAGGCGATCGTCGGGGCGCTCATCCTGCTGGCCATCGGCGCCGACCGGCTGGTCGCCGTCCGGGTCGCGAAGGCATTGAAGAAGAGGGATTCCCATGTCTGAACGGGGAAGCCGGCTGCTCGGCTGGGACGCCGCCGTCGTGCTCGTCACGGTGATCGTCCTGGTCGTCGCCTCCGGCGCCGTCGAGAACTTCGGCACCAGCCGCAACTTCACCTTCCTGCTGCTCGACCTGCTCCCGATCGCGCTGGTCGCGCTGCCGATGACGTTCGTCATCGTCACCGGCGAGATCGACCTCTCCGTGGCGAGCACGCTCGGCCTGACGTCGGCGGTGATGGGCTCGCTGTGGGACGCCGGGCTGACGATCGAGACGATCATCCCGCTCTGCATCGTGCTCGGCGCGGTCCTCGGCGCGCTGAACGGCTTCTTCGTCACCGTGCTGAAGCTGCCGTCCCTCGCGGTCACGATCGGCACGCTCGCCCTCTACCGCGGTCTCGCGTTCGTGGTGCTGGGCGACGGCGCGGTCGCCGACTTCCCGCGGGCCTACACGAGCTGGGTCACCGGCACGATCGGCGACGGCCCGATCCCGAACGTGCTGATCCCGCTGGTCGTCGTCGCGCTGATCTTCGGCGTCGTGCTGCACGCGACCCCGATCGGCCGCGGCGTTTTCGCCGCCGGGGCGGGCGAGCAGGCGGCCCGGTTCGCCGGCATCCGCACCGGACGCCTCAAGTTCTGGCTGTACGTCGTGAGCGGCGCGGTCGCGGGCCTCGCCGGGGTGCTGTGGACGCTGCGGTATTCCAGCGCCCGCGCCGACAACGGGTTCGGCCTCGAACTGGCCGTCGTGGCCGCCGTGCTGCTCGGCGGCGTGTCCATCTTCGGCGGGAAGGGCACGCTGCCCGGCGTGCTGGCCGGGGTGGTCCTGCTGGCGACCCTGCAGAACGCGCTGCGCCTGCAGGACGTGTCGAACGAGGCGCTCAACATCGTGACCGGCGTGCTCCTGATCGTGTCGGTCCTGCTCCCCAACATCGTGACTTCGGCCCGCACGGCAGTGCGTCGCCGTCGGCAAGCGGTAACTCCGGAAAGGTGACGAAGATGTCCCGACGGTTCCTCACAGGCGCAGTGTCGGCCGGGCTGGTGCTGGTCCTCGCCGCGTGCAGCGGCACGACCAAGAACGACAACGCCGGTTCCGGCGGCCAGCAGTCCACCGCCGCGGCGAACCCGAACGCCGCGGCGAAGGAGGGCGTCAAGATGGCGTTCCTGCCCAAGCAGCTCAACAACCCCTACAGCGACATCGAGGTCAGCGGCGGCAAGGAGGCCCTCGGCGAGCTGAAGGGCGAGTACAAGCTGGTCGGGCCGAACGACGCCAGCGCGTCGTCGCAGGTCAGCTACATCAACACGCTGATCCAGCAGCAGCAGGACGTCATCGGCATCGCCGCGAACGACCCGAACGCCGTGTGCCCGTCGCTCAACCAGGCCCGCAGTGCCGGCATCAAGGTCGTCGCGTTCGACTCCGACGCGGCGAAGGATTGCCGCGACGTCTTCATCAACCAGGCGACGACGCAGGGCATCGGCGAGGCGCTGGCCAAGCAGGCCAAGGACCTCTCCGGTGGGTCCGGTGAGGTCGCGGTCCTGTCCGCGACGCCGAACGCGACCAACCAGAACGCCTGGATCGACGTGTTCAAGAAGGAGCTGGCCAAGCCGGAGTACGCGAGCCTGAAGCTGGACAAGGTCGCCTACGGCAACGACGACGACCAGAAGTCGTTCCAGGAGGCCCAGGGTCTGCTGCAGTCGTTCCCGAACCTCAAGGTGATCGTCGCGCCGACCACGGTCGGCATCGCGGCCGCCGCCCGGTACGTCAGCTCGTCGAGCTACAAGGGCAAGGTCGCGGTGACCGGCCTGGGCACGCCGAACCAGATGCGCGCCTTCGTCAAGGACGGCTCGGTCAAGCAGTTCGCGCTGTGGAACCCGGCCGACATCGGCTACCTCGCCGCCTACGCCGGTGTGGCGCTGAAGTCCGGCCAGATCACCGGCAAGACGGGCGAGAAGTTCAAGGCGGGCAAGCTCGGCGAGTACACGATCGGCGAGAACGGCGAGATCGTGCTCGGCCCGCCGACGACGTTCGACGCGAACAACATCGACAAGTTCAACTTCTGATGCCCCGGTACTGCTTCTGCCTCCAGGTGAAGCCCGACCGGAAAGCCGCGTACGCCGAGCGGCACCGGGCGGTGTGGCCCGAGCTGCGGCAGGCCCTGCACGACACCGGCTGGCGCAACTATTCGCTGTTCCTCCGCGACGACGGCCTGCTGATCGGGTACGTCGAGGCGGACGACCTCGAAGCCGCGCGGGCCGCCATGGCGAAGACCGACGTCAACGCCCGCTGGCAGGCGGAGATGGCGGAGTTCTTCACCGGCCTGGACGGCGGTCCGCCGGACGAAGGGTTCCAGCTGCTCGACGAGGTCTTCCACCTCGACGTCCGGAAAGGACAGTGATCGCCGTGAGCGACTTGACGGCCGTGAAACAGGCCTTGCGGGCGCAGCGCATCGAGACGCCGTCGTGGGCGTACGCGAATTCGGGCACCCGGTTCAAGGTGTTCCCGCAGCCGGGTGTCCCGCGCACGCCCGAAGAGAAGATCGCCGACGCGGCGATGGTGCACAAGCTCACCGGGGTGGCGCCGAGCGTGGCGCTGCACATCCCGTGGGACCGCGTGGACGACTACGGTGCCTTGACCGCGTACGCGCGGGACCTCGGCGTCGAGATCGGCGCCATCAACACCAACGTCTTCCAGGACGAGGACTACAAGCTCGGCTCGGTGACCAACCCGGACGCGGGCATCCGCCGCAAGGCGACCGACCACCTCCTGGAAGCCGTCGACATCATGGACGCGACCGGCTCGCGCGACCTGAAGCTGTGGTTCTCCGACGGCATCAACTACCCGGGCCAGGACGACATCCGGGACCGGCAGGACCGGTTGGCGGCGGCGCTTCGCGAGACCTACGAGCGGCTCGGGGACCACCAGCGGATGCTGCTGGAGTACAAGCTGTTCGAGCCGGCGTTCTACGCGACGGACGTCCCGGACTGGGGGACGTCCTACGCCCACTGCGTCGAGCTGGGGGAGCGGGCCACGGTGTGCATCGACACCGGCCACCACGCGCCGGGGACGAACATCGAGTTCATCGTGGCGTTCCTGCTGCGGGCCGGGAAGCTGGGCGCGTTCGACTTCAACTCGCGCTTCTACGCCGACGACGACCTGATGGTCGGGGCGGCGGACCCGTTCCAGCTGTTCCGGATCATGTACGAGATCGTCCGCGGCGACGCACTGGATCCGGCCTACGGCATCGCCTTCATGCTCGACCAGTGCCACAACATCGAGGCGAAGATCCCGGCGATCATCCGGTCGGTGATGAACGTCCAGGAAGCGACGGCGAAGGCGCTGCTGGTCGATCGCCCCGCACTGCGGGCGGCTCAGCAGGCGGGTGACGTGCTCGGCGCGAACGCCGTGCTGATGGACGCCTACAACACCGACGTCCGGCCGCTGCTGGCCGAGCTGCGCACCGAGGCCGGGCTCGACCCGGACCCGATCGCGGCCTACCACCGCAGCGGGTATCAGGAGCGGATCGTGGCCGAGCGCGCCGGCGGCACGCAGGCCGGATGGGGAGCATGACGATGACCGTGCCGGAGCAGCTCATCGCGCGCAGCAACGCGCTCGGGGCCGACCCGCGCAACACCAACTACGCCGGCGGCAACACCTCCGCCAAGGGCGCGGTGACCGACCCGGTCACCGGCTCGCCCACGGACGTCCTGTGGGTCAAGGGCTCCGGCGGCGACCTCGGGACGCTCACCGAAGCCGGGCTCGCGGTGCTGCGGCTGGACCGGCTGCGTGCCCTGGTGAACGTGTACCCGGGTGTCGAGCGCGAGGACGAAATGGTCGCCGCCTTCGACTACTGCCTGCACGGGCGGGGTGGCGCGGCGCCGTCGATCGACACCGCGATGCACGGTCTGGTGGAAGCCCCGCACGTCGACCACCTGCACCCGGACTCGGGGATCGCGCTGGCCACGGCGGCCGACGGCCCGGCGCTGACCAAGGAGTGCTTCGGCGACCGGGTCGCCTGGGTGGACTGGCGGCGGCCCGGGTTCCAGCTGGGGCTGGACATCGCCGCGGTCAAGGCGGCCAACCCGCAGGCCATCGGCGTGATCCTCGGCGGGCACGGCATCACGGCGTGGGGCATGACCTCCGAGGAGTGCGAGCGGAACTCGCTGGAGATCATCCGGACCGCCGAAGAGTTCCTCGCGTCCCGGGGTGCCCCGGAGCCGTTCGGACCGGTCGTCCCCGGTTTCGAAGCGCTCCCCGAAGCCGAGCGGCACGCGCGTGCCGCGGCGCTGGCGCCGGTGATCCGCGGGCTCGCCTCCACCGACCAGCGGGTCGTCGGGCACTACACCGACAGCGACGTCGTGCTCGACTTCCTGGCTCGCGAGAAGCTCGCGCCGCTCGCCGGGCTCGGGACGTCGTGCCCGGACCACTTCCTGCGCACCAAGGTCCGGCCCCTCGTGCTCGACCTGCCCGCGACGGCTCCGGTCGACAATATCCTCGAGCGGCTGAAGGAACTGCATACCGAATACCGTTCGGAGTACGCGGCATACTACGAGCGCCACGCGACCCCGGACTCGCCGCCGATGCGCGGCGCCGACCCGGCGATCGTGCTGGTGCCGGGCGTCGGGATGTTCTCCTTCGGCAAGGACAGGCAGACCGCGCGCGTGGCGGGCGAGTTCTACGTCAACGCGATCAACGTCATGCGCGGCGCCGAAGCCGTCTCGACGTACGCGCCGATCCCGGAAAGCGAGAAGTTCCGGATCGAATACTGGGCCCTCGAAGAGGCGAAGCTGCGGCGGATGCCGGAGCCGAAGCCGCTGGCCGGGCGGATCGCCCTGGTCACGGGCGCGGGTTCGGGCATCGGCAAGGCGATCGCGCAGCGGCTCGCGGCCGAGGGTGCGTGCGTGACGATCGCCGACCTCAACGGCGACGCGGCCGCGGAGGTCGCGGCGGAGATCGGCGGCACCGCCGTCACCGCCGACGTCACCGATGCCGCGGCGGTGCAGGCGGCGGTCGACGCCACCGTGCTCGCGTACGGCGGGATCGACCTGGTGGTCAACAACGCCGGGCTGTCCGTCTCGAAGCCGTTGCTGGAGACCACCGAACAGGACTGGGACCTGCAGCACGACGTCATGGCCAAGGGGTCGTTCCTGGTCGCCCGGGCGGCGGCCAAGGCCATGATCGACCAGGGGATCGGCGGGGACATCGTCTACATTTCGTCGAAGAACTCGGTGTTCGCCGGTCCGAACAACGTCGCCTACGGGGCCGCGAAGGCCGATCAGGCCCACCAGGTCCGGCTGCTGGCCGCGGAGCTGGGTGCCCACGGTATCCGCGTCAACGGCGTCAATCCCGACGGTGTCGTCCAGGGCTCCGGGATCTTCGCCGGCGGCTGGGGTGCCCAGCGGGCCGCCGTCTACGGCGTCGAGGAGGCCAAGCTCGGCGAGTTCTACGCCCAGCGAACCATCCTGAAGCGGGAAGTGCTGCCCGAGCACGTGGCCGCCGCGGTGTTCGCGCTGACCGGCGGCGAGCTGACCCACACCACCGGCCTGCACGTGCCGGTGGACGCCGGGGTGGCCGCGGCGTTCCTGCGCTGAAGGAGGACCGATGACCTTGGCTCGCATCACCCCGCGCCGCACCCGCGTCGGGCTCGTCTCCGGCGGGCTCGGCGCGTACTGGCCGCAGTTCCCGGCGCTGCTGCCCCAGCTGGAGGCGTCCGCCCGGCGGGTCGCTTCGCGGCTGTCCGAACTGGACTGCGAGGTCGTCGACGCCGGGTTCGTCTCGGACGCGGCCGAAGGCGCGGCCGCGGCGGAGAAGCTGCGGGTGGCCGGGTGCGACCTGATCATCGGCTTCCTCACGACGTACCTGACCTCGAGCATGCTGGCCCCGGTCGCGCAGCGCTCGGGCGCACCGGTGCTGCTGCTGAACCTGCAGCCCACCGAGGCGATGGACCACGAGTCCTTCGACACCGGCGCGTGGCTGGCCTACTGCGGTGCCTGCCCGCTGCCGGAAATGGCCGGCACTTTCCGGCGGCTGGGCGTCGAGTTCCGCTCGGTGTCCGGGTACCTGGAGGACCCGCGGGCGTGGACGCGGATCGAGCGCTGGATCAAGGCCGCGGGGGTCCGCGCGGCGCTGCGCCACGGCCGGCACGGCCTGCTCGGGCACCTCTACCCGGGCATGATGGACGTCGCCACCGACCCGACGCTGGTGTCGGCCCAGCTCGGCGGGCACGTCGAGATCCTGGAGGTCGACGACCTGCGGGTGCGCGTGGAGAAGGTCACCGACGACGAGACCGCCGCGCGGGTCGCGCTCGCGCGCGAGGTGTTCACTGTGGACGAGTCCGTTGTGGACGAGGACTTCGCTTGGGGCGCCCGGGTTTCGGTGGCCCTCGACCGGCTCGTCGACGACTTCTCGCTCGACTCGCTCGCCTACTACCACCGCGGCCTCGACGGCGAGACGCACGAGCGCGTCGGCGCCGGGTTCATCCTCGGCGCGTCCCTGCTCACCGCCCGCGGCATCCCGGCCGTCGGCGAGTACGAGCTGCGGACGTCGCTGGCCATGCTGGTCATGGACCGGCTCGGCGCGGGCGGCTCGTTCACCGAGCTGCAGGCGCTGAACTTCCGCGACGGCGTGGTCGAAATGGGCCACGACGGGCCGGCGCACCTCGGCATCAGCGCCCGCAAGCCGCTGCTGCGCGGCCTGGGTGTCTACCACGGCAAGCGCGGCTGGGGCGTGTCGGTGGAGTTCGACGTCAAGCACGGGCCGGTGACGCTGTGCGGGCTCGGCCAGCGCCGCGACGGGACGTTCACGCTGATCGCGTCGGAAGGCACGGTGGTGCCGGGGCCGCTGCTGCGGATCGGCAACACGACCTCCCGCGTCGACTTCGGGTGCGACCCGGGGGAGTGGACCGACGCCTGGTCGGCCGGCGGCGTCGCGCACCACTGGGCGCTGGGGACCGGCCACCGCGTCGCCGAGCTGACCGCGGTCGCGGACCTGCTCGGCCTCCAGCTGACGGTGGTGCGCCCGTGAAGCGGGTGGCGGCCGTCGACCTCGGCGCGTCCAGCGGGCGCGTGATGGCCGGGACGGTGGGGCCGTCGAGGCTGGCCGTCGAGCAGGTGCGGCGCTTCCCGAACGGCGGCGTCCGCGCGGGGCCGGTGCTGTACTGGGACATCCTGGGCCTGTACCGCGAGACGCTCGCCGGGATCCGCGAAGCCGGGCGGCTGGACGGGGTCGGCATCGACTCCTGGGCCGTCGACTACGGGCTCCTGGACGACCGCGGCGCGCTGCTGGGCAACCCGGTCCACTACCGCGACTCCCGCACCGACGGCGTGCCCGCCGCGGTGGCCGGTCTCGTGTCCGCACGCTCGCTCTACGACGTGACGGGACTGCAGCGGCTGCCGTTCAACACGCTCTACCAGCTGGTGTCCGAAGGCGACCGCCTCGAGTCGGCGTCGACCATGCTCCTCATCCCCGACCTGCTGAACCACTGGCTGACGGGCTCGATCGGCGCCGAGCGGACCAACGCGTCGACGACCCAGCTGTACGACGTCCGCGCGCGGACCTGGGCCACTTCGCTGGCTTCGAAGGTCGGCATCCCGCCGCGGCTGCTGCCGCCGCTGCGCGACCCGGGAACGGTGGTGGGCACGGCCGGCGAGCTGGCCGGCCTGCCGGTGGTGGCGGTCGGTTCGCACGACACGGCGTCGGCGGTGGTCGCGGTGCCCGCGTCACCGGGGACGAACTTCGCCTACATCTCGTCGGGCACGTGGTCGCTGGCCGGCCTCGAACTTTCCACGCCGGTCCTGACCGACGAGGCGTTGGCGGCGAACTTCACGAACGAAGGTGGCGTCGACGGCACCATCCGGTTCCTGCGCAACGTGATGGGCCTGTGGGTGCTGTCGGAGACGCTGCGCACCTGGTCGTGCCCGGAAGAACTGCCGGCGCTGCTCGCGGCGGCGGCTTCGGCACCCGCGCTGGCCGCGGTGGTGGACATCGACGCACCCGCGTTCCTGCCCCCGGGCGACATGCCGTCCCGGCTGGCGGACGCCTGCCGCGCGACGGGCCAGCGCCCGCCGTCCGGCCGGGCGGCGGTGGTCCGCTGCATCGTGGACAGCCTGGCACTGGCGCACCGCCGCACGATCCACGAGGCGGCCCGCCTGACGGGCCGGAGCGTCGACGCGATCCACCTGGTGGGCGGCGGAGCCCGCAACGAGCTGCTGTGCCAGTCGACGGCGGACGCGTGCGGGGTCCCGGTCCTGGCGGGCCCGGTCGAAGCGGCGGCGCTGGGCAACGTACTGGTCCAGGCCCGGGCGCTGGGGGAGGACCTGCCGGACCTGGCGGCGATGCGCGCGCTGGTGCGCGAGACGCAGGAGATCCGCCGCTACGAGCCGTCGGGAACCGCCGACTGGGCGGCGGCCGAGGCCCGGCTGCACGACTGAGCCGGCCGCCGCCACCAAGCTCGCGGACCTGCTCGGTCCGGCGCTACAGCCAGCCGCGCTCGTCCGCGATCCGCACCGCTTCCACCCGGTTGCGGGCGCCGGTCTTGGCGATCGCCGCGGACACGTAGTTGCGCACCGTTCCCTCCGACAGGTATAGCCGCGAAGCGATTTCCGCGATCGTCGCCCCCGTCCGGGCCGTGATGAGCACGTCGCGCTCGCGGGCGGTCAGCGGCGATTCGCCCGCCGCCAGCGTGGCCACCGCCAGCGCCGGGTCGACCACCCGCTCACCCGCGCGGACCCGGCGGATCGCGTCGGCGAGCACGTCGGCCGGGGCGTCCTTCACCACGAACCCGGCCGCGCCCGCCTCCATCGCGCGGCGCAGGTAGCCCGCGCGGCCGAACGTCGTCAGCATCACCACGCGGCAGTCCGGCACCTGCGCGGCCAGCACCGCCGCGGCCGCCAGCCCGTCCAGGCCCGGCATCTCGATGTCGAGCAGCGCGACGTCGGGGCGGTGCTCGCGCGCCGCCGCGACGACCTCGTCCCCGCGGCCCACCGACGCCACCACCTCGAAGTCGTCCTCGAGCGCGAGCAGCGCGCACAACGCTTCCCGGACCAGCGCCTGGTCGTCGGCGAGCAGCAACCGGATCGTCACACCGTCACCCGCAGCCGCCACCCGTGCGGGCGCACCGGCCCCGCCGAAAAGTCCCCGCCGGCCGCCAGGACGCGCTCGCGCAGCCCGTCGAGCCCGGAACCGCCGCCCGCGGTCCCGCCAATGCCGTCGTCGACGACCTCCACCGTGGACGCCGAGAGGGTCACCGCGCACCGGCTCGCCCGCGCGTGCCTGGCCACGTTGGTGAGCCCCTCCCGCACCACCCACCCGAACAGCTCCTGGTGCGCCGGGCCGACGACGTCGGTGGCCCTCGGCAGGTCCGCGGCGACCCCGCACGCCCGCAGCAGCTCGCGGCCGCGGGCGAGCTCGCCGGTGAGCGTCACCTCGTGGGAGCCCGACACGGCCGCGCGGACGTCGGCCAGCGCCTGCCGCGCCAGGGTCTCGACGGCCGCCATCTCCTCGCCCGCGCGGGCGGCCTCCGCCGGCACCAGCCGCCGGGCCAGGGTGCTCTTCACCGTGATCGCGGTGAGCGAGTGCCCGAGCAGGTCGTGCAGGTCCCGCGCGATCCGGGCGCGTTCGGCCTCGGAGGCCAGCCGCGCCACCTCCGCGCGGGCCTCGACGAGCGCCGTGTTGGCCCGGATCGCCTCGGCGAACACCGAAACCACGAGCACGGTGAACACGAGCGCGACCGCCTGCGTCCACGCCGGCCCGCCCGGCCACGGCGCGGCGAGGGCCGCGAGCACGGCCGCGGCCACCAGCCCGATCCCGACGCCGCGCGGGAGCCTCGGCACGGCGAGGGAAAGGACGACGGCGGCGAGGAAGAAGGCGTCCGCCTGGGCGAACGGGATCGCGACGGCGAACAGCACGGCGCAGCCGCCGACCAGCAGCCAGAACGGCCGCACGGCCCGGCGGGCCGCCGCGGCCGCGGCGAGCAGGTACCCGACGGCGAAGGCGGCCACGACCAGGCAACCCGCGAAGGCGTTCGCGGAATGCTGCAGCACGCCCGCCGCGGTCACGGCCGGGTAGACGAGCATCCCGGCGTCGAGCAGCCGCAGCCGCCAGCCGCGCACCCAGCGCTGCACGTCCCGCGATCGGTCCACACCGGCACGCTACCGGGCCCGGAGCGATCGGCCGTTGACGAGCGCGGTCACCCCGAGCAGGAGGAGCCCGCAGACGGCTTGTTCGAGCCGCAGCCACAGCGGGAACAGTCCCGGCAGCACGACGATGACGGCGATCGCGACCAGCATCACCGCGGAGACGATCCGCAGCCGCAAGAGGCCCTTGCGCGAGCCGCGGGCCGCGCTGCGGGCGAAGGCGAACGTCAGCAGCGAGCTGGCGACGACGATGGTGGCCCGCACCCAGACCGCGTCGGTCACCAGCGCGGGGTGGTTCCGGAACAGGACGATCACGACGAAGGTGAGCGCGGAGAGCGCGGCGTACGCGCCGGTCAGCAGCAGCACCGGCCGGAAGCCGGCGGTTTCGGTTCTGGTCATGCCGAAATGCTGGCCGCGTGGGCCGGCGGCGGGCAGTGCCGTCCCGCACCGGCCGCCCGTGACATTTGTCAGCGGTGCTGGGAGAGCGCTCTCACAGCGTGCTACAAAAGACGGGTGACGACGCAGCCGCCCACCCTGGAGGACGTCGCGCGGGTCGCCGGGGTCTCGCGCGCCACGGTGTCCCGTGTGGTGAACAGCGTGCGCAACGTGGATCCGAAGCTGCGCGAGACGGTCGAACGCGCCATCGCCGACACCGGGTACGTCCCGAACCGGGCGGCCCGCTCGCTGGTCACCCGGCGTACCGGCGGGATCGCGCTAGTCGTGTCCGAACCGGAGCGGCACGTCGAGGCGTTCACCGGCGGCGTGTTCGGCGACCCGTTCTTCGGCCGGGTCGTCGAAGGCGTGGTCGCGCACCTGCGTCCGCAGGGGCTGCACCCGCTGCTGATGCTCGTCGACAGCGACGAAGAGCGCGAAAAGCTGGTGCCGAAGCTGCGCCAGGAGCAGGTGAGCGGGGTGCTGCTGATTTCGCTGCACCCGGCGGAGGACCCGCTCCCGCGCGTGCTGACCGGCGCGGGCGTGCCCACGGCGTTGTTCGCGCGGCCGGCCCGGCCGGCGCCGGTCTGCTACGTCGACGTCGCCCACCAGGACGGCGCCCGGCTCGCCGCCGAGAGGCTCGTCTCGCGCGGTTGCCGCCGGGTCGCGACGATCGCGGGCCCGGGGGGCACCCCGGCGGGGCAGGACCGGCTGGCCGGGTTCCGCGACGCGATGGCCCGCCACGGCCACGCGTACGTCGCGGTCGCCGAGGGCGACTTCACCGAGCACGGCGGCGAACGGGCGATGGAGCGCCTGCTGGCCGAGGACCCCGCGCTCGACGGGCTCTTCGTGGCGAACGACCTGATGGCGTACGGCGCGCTGACCGTGCTGCGCGAGGCGGGCAAGCGGGTCCCGGACGACGTGGCGGTCATCGGCTTCGACGACAGCCGGGTCGCGCTCAGCTGCCGCCCCCGCCTCACGACGGTCCGCCAGCCGGTCGAGGAGATGGGCGCGACGATGGCCCGCATGGTGCTCGACCGCATGGCCGACCCGTCGCTGCGCGCGGAGTCGGTGATCTTCGACCCGGAGCTGGTGGTCCGCGACTCGGCCTGAGCGCCGGGTTCGGAAACACGTGCCGCGCCGCGACGACGGCGAGCTCGACACCGCGACGGCGGTTCGGCCACTCCATCGCGGACGGACCGAGCCCCGGGAGCAGATCGACGGCGTGACCGGCCGCTGATCTGTCCGGGACAAGTTGCCCCCGGTGGTCTGGACATCGGCCGATTTGCTGTGCTCAGCTTTCCAACGTTGTAACGCCGCCGAGTCCCCTTCACCGGAACGGAGTTCCGCCGTGCGGACCAGAACAGCGAGAACCATCCGGCGGGCCTGCGCGCTCGCCGTCGCCGGGGTCGCCGCCGCGGGGGTGACCGTCGCGACGCCCGCCGTGGCCGGGCCCGCGCGCCAGACCGTCGCCGCCGGAAACGCCCGCTTCCAGGTGCTGTCCCCGACGCTGATCCGCACCGAGTACGCGGGCGACGGCCGGTTCACCGACGCCGCCACCTTCAACGCCGTCGGCCGCGGTGCCTTCACCCCGACGTCCTACACCAGCACGGTCGCCAACGGCGTGCTGACGATCCGGACCAGCGCGACGACCCTGACCTACCGGCTGAACTCCGGCCCGTTCGACGGCGGCAACCTCGAAATCCGCACGAACGCGGGGCCGACATCGGTCCTCGCGGCCCCCTGGCACCACCTGACCTGCACGGCGGGCGCCCGGTGCGAGGCCGAAGACCTCACGGCCGACGGGCTCGGCGTCGCCACCGACCACTCCGGCTACACCGGCGAAGGCTTCCTCGCGGGCTTCGAGAGCACCGGGAACTCGGTGACGGCGGACGTCCTCGCGCCCACCGCGGGGACCTACGCGCTGACCGCCCGCTACGCCAACGCCACCGGAGGCGACGGCCAGCACGTCACGCGTACCCTGAGCGTCTCGGTCGACGGCGGCGCGGCGCAGAAGCTGAACCTGCCCGCCACGGCCGACTGGGACACCTGGGCACTCGCCTCGGTCCCGATCACCCTCGGCGCCGGCCACCACAGCGTCCGCGTCGAACGGACCGCGGCCGACTCCGGCAACGTCAACCTCGACGGGCTGGCGGTCCTGGCCGCGGGTGCGGCGTTCCCGCCGTCGTCGGCGCGGGCGATCACCGGCTGCCCGGCCGGGGTGAGCTGCGAGGCCGAAGCCGGGCTGCGGACCGGTTCCGCCGTCGTGGCGACCGATCACTCCGGGTACGCCGGGCGCGGGTTCGTCGCCGAGCTCAACCGCGGCTCGACGCTGACCCACCGGGTCGCCGACGTCCCGGCCGACGGCACGTACCTGCTCTACGTCCGTTACGCCAACGGCACCGGCGGCGACGGCCGGCACGAGACGCGCACGGCCGCCGTCGCCGCGAACGGCGTCACCCGCACCCTGTCCCTGCCGGTCACCGACGGCTGGGACGCCTGGAAGAGCGCGTCCGTGCCGGTCGACCTCAAGGCGGGCACGAACGACGTCGTCCTCGGCTGCCCCGACGACCTCAGCTGCCACGTGAACGTCGACACCGTCGCCGTCACCCCGGCCGGGGGCACGGCGCCCCCGCCGCACCTCGCGCTCGGCGGCTACCGGCGCGGCCTCGACGGGGTGAACGGCGACAACGGCTGGCCGTCGATCACCGAAGGGCTGCTGCACCAGGACGGCTGGTACCTGCTCGACGACACCCCCTCGGCGCTGTACGACACGCGCACGCGCGCGGTGACGCAGCGGCCGTCGCACGGCGGGAACCCCTACCAGGACGGCTACCTCTTCGCCTTCGGCCACGACTACAAAGCCGGGCTGCGCGACCTGGCCACCCTGACCGGGCCGCCGCAGCTGCTGCCGCGCTGGGCCTACGGCGTCTGGTACTCGGAGTACATCGACCGCACCGCGGCCGACTACCGCGACAAGATCCTGCCCCGCTTCCGCAGCGAAGGCGTGCCGCTGGACGTCCTGGTCACCGACACCGACTTCAAGGCACCGGACACCTGGAACGGCTGGCAGTTCGACACCGCCAAGTTCCCCGACCCGGCCGGCTTCTTCGCCTGGTCGAAGGCGCAGGGGCTGCACAACAACCTCAACATCCACCCCAGCATCATGGGTTCGGACCCGCAGTTCGCCCGCGCCCAGGCGACGGCGAAGGGCAAGCTGGCCAAGTCGAACTGCGGCAGCGACTGCTACGTCTTCGACTGGGGCGACCCGGACCAGCTCAAGGCCTACCTCGACCTGCACGCCGGGATGATGCAGCAGGGCAACGACTTCTGGTGGCTCGACTGGTGCTGCGACGCCTCCCGCTCGAGCCTGCCCGGCGTGACGCCGGACGCCTGGATCAACCAGCAGTACGCCGACCTCGCCGCCCCGGCGACCGGCCGCGGGTTCGTCATCTCGCGGGCGTACGGGTCGTTGCAGGCGGGCGGCTACGGCGGCCCGACCGGGCTGGCGACCGGGCCGTGGGCGGACAAGCGCAGCACGCTGCACTTCACCGGCGACACGTCGTCGACGTGGGGAACGCTGCGGATGGAGGTCGGCATCACGCCGGCCGAATCGGCGGCGACCGGCATGTCGGCGATCAGCCACGACATCGGCGGCCACAACGACACGACCGGCCTGCGCGGCAGCGAGACCTACACCTCGGGCGGGCAGCAGCGCCAGACCTTCAAGCTGCCGGACGACCTGTACGCGCGGTGGGTGCAGCTGGCCACGTTCCAGCCGATCGACCGCCTGCACAGCAACCACAGCGACCGCCTGCCCTGGCAGTACGGCGACGCGGCGAAGGCGTCGGCGACGAAGTTCCTGAACCTGCGCGAAAACCTGGTGCCCTACACCTACACGCTGGCGCAGGAAGCGGCGACGACGGGCGTCCCGGTGGTGCGCCCGACGTACCTGGAGTACCCGGAGGAGCCGGCCGCGTACGCGGCGGCCCAGAGCGAGTACTTCTACGGGCCGGACATGCTGGTCGCGCCGGTGACCTCGCCGGGGACGTCGGCGACGACGTCGGTGTGGTTCCCGCCGGGGCAGTGGACGGACTACTTCTCCGGCAAGACGTACGCGGGCGGGACGACCCAGCAGGTGACGTCCGACCTGGGGACGATGCCGGTGTTCCTGCGTGCGGGCGGCATCGCGGTCACCCGGACGGCCGATGTGCCCAACGACGTCCAGAACCCGCTGAACCGGGCCACGGTCACCGTGGCACCGGGCGGCTCGGGGTCGTTCTCGCTGTACGAGGACGACGGCGTTTCGTCGTCGCGGTCGGCGTCGACGAAGATCACCTACAGCGAGTGCGCCGGGGCGCACACGGTGACGGTGGCGCCCGCGGAGGGCGCCTACCGGGTGGCCCCACGTGAGTGGACGGTGAAGTTCGTCGGTGTCACGTCGGCACCGAACCGGGTGAAGGTGGGCAACGGCTGGGCGCCCTCGTCGGCGTGGAAGTGGGACGCGGCGACGCAGACGCTGACGGTGACCGCGCCGGCCCGGCCGGGACGAGCTCCGGTGACCGTCACGTATTGACCCCCGGTGGGCGGAGCCGGAAATGCCGCCGGGGCCACGGTTCGCCCGTGGCCCCGGCGGTTCTCACGGGAACAGCCCGGTTTCCCGGGCGCCCTCGGCGCCGGCCTCCCGCGCCAGCTCGCGGGTCTCCGCGTCCGCGCCGTTCGCCTGTTCGCCGCCGGCGAGCACGACGAGCTGAGCGGCGTGCGCCCGCAGCAAGGCGACCAGCCGCCGGTCGAACCCGGCGTCCCGGTCGCTCCGCAGCGCCACCAGGTCCGCCGCGGTGACCATGCCCGGCATCCGATGTCCACTGTGGACGTCGGTCGCCGGCAGCCCGGCCCGGTCGCGGGCCGCCCGGAGGCGCACCAGCAGCCGTTCCTGCGGCCCGGCGACGGTCCCGGCCGCCGAGCGGACCGCTGGGCTCCCGGTGTGCTCCGGGGCCAGGCGGGCCGCCGCCAGCGCGTTCTCCGTCATCGGCACCACCAGCTGCAGCCAGGCGATGTCGGTGGGGTTGAACGGCGTGGGGGCGGGGCCGGTGGTGGCGCAACCGCCCATGATCAGCGCCACCACCGCCGCCGCCCCCGGGAGCAGCCGTCTCACGGACGGCCGGGCAGCCGGTAGTTCGGCCCGAGCACGCTGCCGCGGTCGGGCTTGTACAGGTCGAACCCGCGCGGGTCGCACTGCAGGCCGCCGTTGATGCAGTGCTTCACCAGCGCCGCCAGGGTTTCCGGGTCCCACGCGTTGAAGAAGTCGTAGTGCCACGAGTACCCGCGCCCGCTGGCCAGGTGCACGCCGGACATGTCGCCGCTGACCGGGAAGGCCATCTTGAACTCCAGCATCGGCACGGCCACCGGGTGGTCGGCCGGGCAGGTCAGCGTCGCCCGGTCCGGGTAGGCCAGGTGGCTCTTGTGGTCGGCCGAATCCAGGTGGACGCCGTCCCAGCAGCTCGGCGCCTGGTAGCGGATGTTGAGCTGGCTGCCGGCGACGCAGTTCACCGGGATGTCCCAGTTGTGGAAGCTGTCACCGCACTCCCAGCCTTCGATCGCGCCGGGCGCGTGCTGGAACTCGTCCTGCGTCGCGGTGACGCTCCCGGCCACGTACCGCAGCCCGGGCGGGAAGGGCACCACCTTGGTGTAGTCGAGGATGCCGGACTTGTAGTAGACGACCTGCGCGAAGTTCGGCAGCACCACCTGGTTGCCGTTGTAGACGGTCGGGAACCAGTACGCGGACAGGTCGTCCGGGGCCAGGCAGGTCGTGTTGCCGACACCCGCGGCCTGCAGGGACTGGGTCGTGCTGGCCGCGTTCGTGGTCTTGTTGCCCAGGAACGTGTGGTCGTGCGACGCGCCGGGCAGCCCGGGGAAGACGATCGGGTCGTCCGGCTGGTGGTGACTCGGGGAGCAGTTGACCTGGAACTCGTGGTGGGTCACCAGGTCGTCGGCTCCGGCGGGCGACCAGGTGGCCGCGGTCAGGAAGGCGCCTGCCAGCACGGTGGCGGCGGTGCAGGCGAGGAGCGCGGCTTTCGTTGCCAAGGGTCCTCCACGGTGAGGGTGCCAAGGATGGGAGAGCGCTCTCCCGCAGCATGCGCCGCCCGCCGCGGCTCTGTCAAGGAGTACCCGATTCGGCCGCCGGACAGTCATTGTCGAGTTCGTCAGCGGTTCTTGACAACGCGAGGGCCGGTGCCGAACCATCGGTCCTGCCGGAGAGCGCTCTCCAACCGTCGTCCCCTCGCGTACGGGAGTCATCGTGGACCGAACGTCGCTGCTCCGTGCTGTTCCGGCTCTGGCGGCCCTGCTGATTTCCGGGCTGCTCGCGCCCCCGGCCGCCGCGTTGCGGGACGGTCCCGGCGTCACCCGGGTGACCGGCACGCAGGGCAGCTGGCAGCTCACCGTGGACGGGACACCGTGGCTCGTGAAGGGGCTCACCTGGGGACCGCCGGTGGGCGAAGCGGCCGCGCGGATGCCCGAACTGCACGCGATCGGCGTCAACACCGTCCGGACCTGGGGTACCGACGGCACGACCCAGCCGCTGCTCGACGCCGCCGCGGCCAACGGCATCAAGGTCATCAGCGGCTTCTGGCTGCAACCCGGCGGCGGCCCGGGCAGTGGCGGCTGCGTCGACTACACCACGGACACGAACTACAAGAACACGATGCTCACGCAGATCCGGCAGTGGGTCACCGCGTACCGCACCCACCCCGGCGTGCTGCTGTGGAACGTCGGCAACGAGTCGATCCTGGGCATGCAGAACTGCTACTCCGGCGCCCAGCTGGAGCAGGAGCGCATCGCCTACACGCGGTTCGTCGACGAGGCGGCGCGCGCGATCCACGCGATCGACGCGAACCACCCGGTCACCTCGACCGACGCCTGGACCGGCGCGTGGCCGTACTACCAGGCGTACGCACCGAGCCTCGACCTGTACGCGGTGAACTCCTACGCCCACGTCTGCCAGGTGAAGCAGGACTGGCTCGCGGGCGGCTACACGAAGCCGTACATCATCACCGAGACCGGCCCGGCCGGCGAGTGGGAGGTGCCGGCCGACGGCAACGGCGTGCCCGCCGAACCGACCGACCAGCAGAAGCGCGACGGCTACGGCAACGCCTGGAACTGCGTGCTGGCCCACCCCGGCGTGGCCCTCGGGTCCACCCTTTTCCACTACGGCACGGAGGGCGACTTCGGCGGCGTCTGGTTCAACATCACCACGGGCGGCGAGAAACGGCTCTCCTGGTACGCCGTCCGCAGGCTCTACAGCGGACAGACCGGCGGCAACACGCCGCCGGTGATCGCGTCGATGAACCTCGGCCGGGTCACCGACGTCCCGGCGGGCGGCACCTTCACGGTGACGGCCGGGGTGTCCGATCCGGACGGTGACCCGATCACCTACACCATGGGCTACAACAGCAAGTACCTCGACAACGCCTCGGGGCTGATCCCGGCGTCGTTCACCGGGACCGGCCCGTTCACCGTGACCGCGCCGCGGCAGCCGGGCGTCTGGAAGCTCTACCTCTACGCCAGGGACGGCCACGGCAACGTCGGCATCGAGACGCGCTCGCTGCGGGTCGTCGCCCCACCGGTGCCGGGCACGAACCTGGCGCGTGGCGCCGCGACCACGGCGTCGACGTACCAGGCCGACGGGGACGGCGCGCCCTACCTGCCGCAGCTGGCCACCGACGGCAACGGCGCGACGCGGTGGGCGAGCGCGTGGAGCGACCCGCAGTGGCTGCAGGTGGACCTGGGCCGCAGCCAGGCGTTCGACCACGTCCAGCTGGTGTGGGAAGCCGCGTTCGGCAGGGCCTACGAGATCCGGGTGAGCGACGACGGGGCGAACTGGCGCACGGTGGCCGCGACGACGTCCGGCGATGGCGGCGTCGACGATCTCGCGGTCTCGGCCACCGGGCGGTACGTACGCGTGTACGGCACCCAGCGCGGCACGGGCTACGGCTACTCGCTGTACGAATTCGGCGTCTACCGCTCGTGACGGTGGCCCCTCGGTGCCTCGCCGAGGGGCCACCGCGGCATCACCCCTCGGCGAGGCAGAACAGGTGCCCTTCGGGGTCCTGCAGGACGATCCAGTCGCCGCCGCCGGGCTGGAAGTCCGGCTTGGTGGCACCGAGCGCCACGAACTCTTCGACGGCGACGGCGAGGTCGCCGACCTTGAGGTCGAGGTGGGCGTGCTTGGCGGCGTCCGGCCAGGCGGGGCCGCGGTAGCCCGCGACGCGCTGGAAGCCGAGGCCGACCGGGCCGCCGCCGAGCTGGACGGTGTCGTCGTCGGTGTGGGTGACTTCCCAGCCGAGCGCCTTGGCGTAGAAGGCGGCGAGCGCGGCCGGGTCGGCGCAGTCGAGGACGACGGTGGTGAGTTCTGCGGGCACGGTGGCTCCTTCGTGGGCGTTTCGGTTGTGCGGCAGCCTGCCCGCCGCCCCGGGGCGGGGTCTTGAAGATCCTTGCGGCCCGGAAACTGTCGGATCCCCGGCGTACCGTCCGGATCGTGCTCGAAGCAGTCGAGATCGCGGCCCGTCCGGGGTACGCGGTGAACGTGGTCCGGTGCGCCGACGACCACACCGGCTGGTCGGCGGCGGAGGTGTCGGCCGGCCACCGGATGGTGCTCGTGCGCCGCGGCCGGTTCCGGCGTCGCGTCCGCGGCGTGGTCGCGGACGCCGACCCGACGGCGGCCTACCTCGCCCGGCCGGGCGAGGAAGAACGCTTCGCGCACCCGGCCGGCGGAGACGTCTGCACTTCGGTGGAGTTCGGCGCGCGGTTGTGGCGCCGGCTCACGGGGGACCGGGTGCTGCCCTCGACCGTGTACGTCGACGCCGCCCTCGAGCTCGCCCACCGGCGCTTGGCCGCCGCCACGGCGGATCCGGACTACGCGCTGGCGGAACAGCTCCTGGTGCTGGTGGGCGGCGCGATCGCCCAGGCGGTCCCGGTGTCGTCGGCGCGCTCGGACGACCGCGCGGTGGTGGCTCGCGCGCGAGAGGCGATGGTGGCGGACGACCCGGCGGCGGCCGGGCTGTTCCCGCTGGCGGAGGCGCTGGGGGTGTCGCCGTACCGGTTGAGCCGGGCGTTCCCGCGGGAGGTCGGTGTTTCGCTGACCCGCTACCGCAACCGGGTGCGGGTGAGCCGGGCCCTCGAGCGGCTGGAAGCGGGGGAGCGGGAGCTCGCGGTGCTCGCGGCGGACCTCGGGTTCGCCGACCAGGCGCACCTGACCCGGACGGTGCGCGAGCACGCCGGCGTGCCGCCGGGCGCGGTGCGCCGGCTGCTGGGGCGGTGAGGCCGGAGGAGAAGAGAAGGGGCGGCGCGGCGGGTGGGGTTAGGCGCGTGGCCACCCCCAGCGGCCACGTGAGTCACCCGCGGGCCGCTGCGCCACCCCGGGCCGGTGTCACGTTTCCGAAACACCGAGCAGGAGTATCGTAGTCTTTCCGGTACAGGCTGTGTCAAGTTTTCGGGACAGCTACGCTGGCCGGTGTCACGTTTCATGTCTGCGGGTGGTGTGTGGTGAGCGAAGAGCGCAGTTTCGCCGAACGGCTGGCGCACCTGATCGCGACCGTGCACCCGCCGGACCGCAAGCCCTACTCCTACCGGGAGATCGCGCACGGCGTCGCCGAGCAGACCGGCGTCACGATGTCGGCCACCCACGTCCAGCAGCTCGCCGTCGGTGCGCGCAAGGACCCGAAGCGCTCGCACATCCAGGCGCTCGCCCAGTTCTTCGGCGTGCCGGTGACGTACTTCTTCGACGACCAGGTCGCCGGTCAGGTCGACCGGCAGGTCGAAGCGGTCGTGGCGTGGCGGGACAGCGAGGCGCGGAACCTGGCGCAGCGGGCCATGCAGCTCTCGCCGCGCGACCGCGAAACCGTGACGGCCCTGCTCGATCAGCTCAGCAGCTACGACGACACCCGGCGTCGCGCCGGACGACGGCGGAAGCCGGAGTGACGGCGGCCGCCTCGGCTACGATGACCTCGTCCGTGTTCGCGCCCCGGTGTACCCGGCTGGCGCCCGGTGACCGGGGAGGACCCATCGACGAGCGCGGCCTGCCGGCCCTCCGCGAACGGGCACGCGAGCGCGTGCGCGCGCTGCTCGCCGACGTCCCGCTGCCGAGGCCGTGGTCGATGAACGCCTGGGTCGACGGGCTCGAAGCGTGGCGCGGGCGCGAGATCGACCTCGTGCCGATCGCGTACCGGCCCGGGCAGCCCTCCGGTGCGTGGCAGGCCCGTCCGGACTACGACCTGATCGCCTACACCGAGCAGACGTCGGCGCTGCACCAGGACCACATCATCGCCCACGAACTGGCCCACATGCTGTGCGCGCACACCGGGACGTGCCTGATGTCGGAGGCCGAGGCCGCCGAGCTCGCTCCCGACCTGGCGCCGCGGGCGTTGTCGCACCTGCTGACCCGGGTCACGACCGGGACCGACGAGTACGAGGCCGAGCTGATCGCGGTCCTGCTGATGAGCGCGGCGACGAGCGAGCCACCCGCCGTTCAGCCGGGTGCGTCCGGCCGAGCGGCGGACCAGGCTAGGCGGCTGGCGGCACTCCTGGGATAGTCGCCTTCCGTGATCGACATACTTTTCGTCGGGGTCGGGCTCTTCGCGTTGTTCGCCGGGATCTGGCGGGCGAACCGCGCGCGTCGCACCGGCGCGGGTGCGGGGCTGGCGGTTTCGCTGATCGCGCTGGGCGCGGCGTTCTGCTTCCTGTCCAACCGGGCGCAGCAGTTCGAGAGCCAGCTCTACCCGAGCCTCGGCCGGCTGCTGTCGAACCTGGCGACGATGGTCGCGGCGTACGGCATCGGCCTGACCGTCGCGGAGATCAGCGGCACCCGCGACCGCGGCCGCCGCACCCGGCTGGTCGCGCTCGGCGTGGCGCTGGCGGTGCTGCTGGTGACGTTCTTCAGCACCACGGACCTGCCCCGCGGGATCGGCCTGTTCGACGAGCTGTACCGCACCCACCCGACGCTGGTGGTCTACGTCTTCACCTACACGGTGTACCTGGGCTTCGCGGTGCTCGACATCGGGTTCATGGCGGCGGTGACGATCCGGGCGAGCGGGGGCGCGCTGCGAGCGGGGCTCGCGCTGTTGCTGCTGGCGTCGGCGTTCGCGGTGGCCTACCTGGCCGGGAAGGTGGTCGCGACGATCCGCGCCCTGCAGGCCGAGCACCCGGCCAAGGCGGTGTGCCACGGGCCGTTCTCGACGCTGCCGTGCACGCTCGACGTCGGGTTCCCGGCGGTGTCGGTGCTGCTGATCGTCGTGGGCCTGACGATCCCGGCGATCCCGGGCCTGGCGGCAGCGCGCCGGGACGCCCGGACGCTCCGCCTGCTCCGGCCGCTGCGCGCCCACCTCACGCGGCGGTTCCCGGAGATCGCCCGCATCGACCCGGCGGGGCCGTCCCGCCGGGAGCGCCTGCTGACGGCGATGAGCGAGACCAACGACGGCTTGATCCTGGCGGGCGCGACGCCGGACCTGCCACCTGCGGCGGCGGCGAGGCTGGTGCGCGACCTGCCGGACGAGCCGTCCGAGGCGGAGCCGCCCAGCGCGGCGGCGGAACCGTTCGCCGCGGACGTCGCCCGGTTGCGCGCGATCGCCCGCGCGTATCGCAAGCTGGAGGGAACGACTGCGCCTCAGGGCACCGGCCGGTGACCGGCCGGCAGCCGGCGACCGCTCACGCCCCGAACGGGGCCGTCAGCCGCGGCTCCCAGCCGCGGTCCGTGAGCGCCACCAGCTGGAGCGCCTTCGCGCGATCGACCAGCGGCAGCAACGGCCGCACCTCGTCGGCGACCCGCCCGAGCGCCGTCTCCGGACCGCCCATCGCGACCGTCAGGTGCGCGACCGGCCGCGGACCGAACCGTCCCCCGTACGGCAGGACCTCCGGCCACCGCGCACAAACCGCGTCGGCGACCGACTGAAGAGCCGGCGCCGCGAGAGCGACGAAACCGGGCGTCACCACCAGCTCGGCCAGCGATACGTCCGAGGGCGCAAACCCCGCCGCGAGAGCACGAACCGCCGCCAGTACCTCGTCGGTCACCGAGTCGTCCGGGAGGAACGGGTACAGCGCCGTCACGTGCGCGGGCAGGCCGGGCCGGACGAGAGCGGGGTCGACCCGCCGGGCCGCGGCGAGGGCCGGCTCGGCGGCGGGCAACAGGATCACCAGTGCGGTGGTTCCGGGTGAGGGCACCTCCGCATCATGGCAGTCAGGCGGCGGCCGTCTCCGGGAACCGGCTCGAGCGGGCCAGTGCGAGGCTCCTCCGGCACAGCTCCACCAGTTCCCGGTTGGCCCGGCTGCGCGGGATCGACCCGCAGAGCTCGCACCGGATGGTCACCTCGCCGGCCAGCTCGTCCACCGCGACCAGCGCCTGGTGGTCGCAGCGACGGCACCACCGGTAGCCGATGGCCGGGTTGGTGTGCACCGGTGAGGCCACGCAGTCGTGCAGCCAGCGGCGGTGCGTGCGGCAGGTGACGCGGTCGGTCGGGTCCAGGTCGCCGGCGTCCTCCACGCGGTCCTCGCGCGCCAAGGTCGTCGCCAGCAGCGGCTGTCGCGGTGCGGCCGGTTTGTCCTGCGGACTCGGCGTCGCCCACGCGTGGTGGTCGCCGCATCGGCACTTCTCGGTCATGTCGCCCCCAGTGGTCGGGCCGTTCGTTGCGTCGAGTGTGAGCGGGGCAACAGAGGGTGGACAACCGGAAAAGCGCGCACTTTCGACCGGCGGCACGTCACCCGCGGTAGGCGGATGAGCGGACTTCGGCGCACGGGTATGCGAACATGTGTTCTATGCTCGACGAGGGGCCCATCCTGCACGCCGACCTCGATTCGTTCTACGCGTCGGTCGAACAGCGCGACGATCCGGCGCTGAAGGGGCGGCCGGTGATCGTCGGCGGCGGGGTCGTGCTCGCCGCGAGTTACGAGGCCAAGGCCTACGGCGTGCGCACCGCGATGGGCGGCGCGCAGGCCCGGCGGCTGTGCCCGCACGCGGTCGTCGTGCGCCCGCGGATGTCGGCGTACCTGGCCGCCAGCCGGGCGGTGTTCGAGGTCTTCCACGACACCACACCGTGGGTGGAGGGCATCTCGATCGACGAAGCGTTCCTCGACGTCGGGGGTTTGACCAGGATCGGCGGGCGGCCGAGCCACGTCGCCGAACGGCTGCGGGCGGCCGTGGCCGAGCGGGCCGGGCTGCCGATCACCGTCGGGGTGGCGCGGACGAAGTTCCTCGCCAAGGTCGCCAGCCGGGTCGCCAAGCCCGACGGCCTGCTCGTCGTCCCGCACGACGGCGAGCTGGCGTTCCTGCACCCATTGCCGGTTTCGGCGCTCTGGGGCGTCGGCAAGGTCACCGCCGAAAAGCTGCGGGCGCGCGGCATCACGACCGTCGGCCAGCTGGCCGCGTCCGAACACGTGGACCTCGTCGGCCTGCTCGGCCGGGCTGCCGTGTCGCACCTGCACGACCTGGCGCACAACGACGACCCGCGCCGCGTCGAGCTCGGCACGCGGCGGCGCTCGATCGGCGCCCAGCGGGCCCTCGGGCGCGGCAGGCGGACCCCGGCCGAGCTCGACGTGGTGCTGGTGGCGCTGATCGACCGGATCGCCCGCCGGCTGCGCACCGCCCGCCGCGTCTGCCGGACCGTGACGATCCGCCTGCGCTTCGCCGACTTCTCCCGCGCCACGCGCTCGCACACGCTGCTCGATCCCACGGCCGGCACCGGCGTACTGCTCGCCGCGGCGCGGGAGCTGCTCGTCGCCGCGCTGCCGTTGATCGCCGACCGCGGGATCACGCTGCTGGGCGCGGCGCTGTCCAACCTGGCCGACGACAACCCGTTCCAGCCGACCCTGCCGTTCGAGCGGCAACGGGCGACCGAGCTCGACACCGCACTGGACGCGGTGCGGGACCGGTTCGGCAAGGCCGCGGTCACCCGCGCGGTGCTGCTCGGCCGTCCGGACGACCTCGAAGTGCCGATGCTGCCGGACTGAGCGGGAACCAGCCGGGCCGGCCGGGAATGCGCGCGTGCGCGAGCGCGGAAAGCGCGGCGGGCCGCAGCGCATCGGTGCGGTGCCACAGCCGCGCGGCGACGCTCTCCCGCTGTCCGGCCTGTTCGACGACGTCGAAACCCGCTTCGCGCAAGAGCGTGGACAGCGCGGCGGGGGAGAGGAACGTGCGCCACGGCTCGCCTTGCCCGGCGGCGACCGGCCCGACGGCCTCGGCGTAGCCGTTCCCGACCGCGTCGCGCAGTTCCGCGGGGAGCAGGTGATCGGCCACGATTTCGGACCCCGGCGCGAATCCGCCGAGCTCGCGCAATGTCGCGGCAATCGCCGAGCGCGTCAGGTACATGGTGACACCGAGCCAGCTGACGAACACGGGGCGGAACGGGTCGAGTCCACTCTGGACGAGCCGTTCCCGGAGCGGATCGGCTTCGAAGTCGACCGGGACGAAGGTGACCGACGGCGGTTCGGCGACGCCGGCGGCGGCCAGCAGTTCCCGTTTGGCCGCCTGTGTCGCCGGGTGGTCGACCTCGAACACGCGGAATCGTCGCGGCGCGGTCCGATACGCGAACGAATCCAGTCCGGCACCGAGAATCACATACTGGTCTATACCGGAATTGACGCGCATCAGGCGCACTTCGGCGAACCGGCTCCGGCACACCGCTTCGGCGCGGGCGCCGGCCAGGATCGGATGCGTACCCTGGAGCCGGTGGTAGGCCAGGAGTTCGTCGGCGTGGCCTCCGAGCAGGCGCGCCGCAAGGGGGTCCGAGAAGATGACGGGCTCGGTGTCGACGAGCAAATGTGCCGCTCGCGCGGCAGCGGCCGTGAAGGCGGTCCGGCTGGCGCGGGGAGCATTAGCGGAAAACTCGGTCGGGTTCATGGAGCCACGGTACCGATTCGATTTCGAGCATATCACAAAATACAATCTCAGACAAGACGGCGAGCATTTCGGCTCGGTTGCGGTCACTCTGGACGCGGGCGGCCCGCTCGCCCGAGCGGCCATTGTGGACGTTTCAGGGTGTCGAGTGTGCCGGGCATGAGTTCGACAGGTTAGGGTCAGTCCGACCGTGTTCTGGAGAAGATGAGGAACGACGAATCATGGCGCAACGGGTTCAGGTCCAGATGGTGGACGACCTCGACGGCAGCGAGGCTTCGCAGACCGTCCCCTTCAGCCTCGACGGGGTGACCTACGAGATCGACCTGTCCGAGGACAACGCCTCCGCGCTGCGGGACGAGCTGGCTCGCTACGTCGCCGCCGCGCGGCGCATCGGCGGCCGCAAGGTCCGCCTGGCGACCGGCCAGTCGCTGTCCGGCCCGTCCGGCTCGGGCACCGACCGCGAGCGCAACCGGCAGATCCGCGAATGGGCGCAGGCGAACGGCTACGAGGTGGCCGAGCGCGGCCGGCTGTCCAGCGAGATCATCGCGGGCTTCGAGGCCGACCAGGCCGCCGCGGCCGAGCCGGCCGAGGCCAAGCCGGCGCGCAAGCGAGCGACGCGCAAGAAGGCTTGAACCCCCCGTGCCGGTGAGGTGGCGCCACCCGGCGCGGCTTCACCGGCCGGCCGTCGTCCGGGTCCGGCAGGTCGCATTGGGTGCTGCTCCGGTGCCTCACTGTCACCCCTGCGGTTCGATGTGGACGGCGAAGACGCTTCTGGCGCCGCCAAACGGGCATCTCGCCTGCCGGGCAGGGCCGAAAGCTTGTCGGAGAGCGGCTTCGATGGCCAGACTGTCAGTGCTCCACGCGGCCGGTACCGCGGTGGAGCACGGTCCGGTGGTCGCCTCCTCCCTCGATGGCCACCGGGCCGCCTCCCCCTTCGCGGTGGGCGAAACCGCTCCGGGCGCCCCTCCCGCCTCCTGACTCTCCGGAGTGCTTCCTTCTCCTAGGGCTCTTTCCCGAACGCTCAGGCCTCGGCTCGCCTCCTTGTGCGCGTCGATGGGGTGCCGGGCGTTCCCCCTTGCACTCGGCCATCCGGGCATCGCCGGTCGTCTTTGGTAGACAACCAACCCTCATGGGCGCACACTCGGACTACTCCATACTGCATACAATCTTCAGTCTGGGTGGGAGGCGGTCGTCATGGCCGAGGTGCGTGAGGTCCGGGACGTCCACGGACGGCGGTACCGCGTCGGCGAGTCCGACCGGGACCTGCTCGGCCGGCCGCGGGCGTGGATCACCGTCGTCGCCGCGGCGGCGATGCTCGCGGCCGGGGTGCAGCAGTACGGCTTCGGTGCCATCGTGCCGTTGCTGAGCCGGCAGCCCGGCTGGACCTTCGGCGGGATCGTCCTTTCGCTCGCGCTGTGGGCGGTCTGCCAGGCCGGGGTCGCCTTCCCCGTGGCGTGGCTGCGCGAACGCGGCCTGCTCCCCGCACCCGCGGCAATGGCCGCCGGGGCGCTCCTGTGCGCCGCCGGGCTCCTGACGCTCGGCCACGCGAGCAGCCTGACGGTCGTGTTCCTCGGCTACTCCGTGCTCGGCGGGCTCGGCACCGGTCTGGTGTATGCGACCTGCGTCGGCGCCGTGCTGGCCTGGTTCCCGGACCGCACCGGCCCGCGTGCCGGCGTCGTGAGCGGAGCTTTCGCCTGCGGCAGCGTCCCCTTCGTCGTGCTCGCCGCCGCCCTGCCGGCCGCGCGTCCGGTGCTCTTGGACGTCACCGCCGCCGTGGTGTTCGCCGTCATCGCCGGGTCCGCCGCGCTGCTGCGGTACCCACCGCGGCACTGGTGGCCCACCACGCCGGAACCCCGGACCTGGGCGCTCGACCGGGCGCACAACCGGCGCCCCGCGGTCCGGCACTACCGGCCGGCGGAACTGTTCCGTTGCGGGACGACGCTTTCGCTGTACCTCGTCGTGGTGCTCGCGGCCGCCGTCCTGCTGTTCGACCTCGCCTACCTGGCCACCTTCACCACCGCGCGCAACGGGCGCGGGCTCGCCGCGGCCGCGCTGGTGTTGCTCGCCGCGGCCACCGGCGGCGGCCGTGTCCTCATCGGACGGTTCGCCGATCGCCTCGGCCGCCACCGGATCCTGCGCTTCGGCCTGCTCGCGGGCGGGGTCGCCCAGTTCGTCCTGTGGTACTCCGGTGAACACCGGCACGCCACCGGCTTGCTGGTGGGCGTCGCGCTGGCCGGTCTCGGCAGCGGCTGCTGCTACACGCTGCTCATCGGCCTGGTGCGCGAGTACTTCGGCGAGGAGTCGGCGGCGCAGAACTTCGGGATCCTCTACAGCGCGAAGGCCGTCGGCGCGGTCGTGGGCATCGGGCCGGCCGCGCTCGTCGTGACGGAGCAGGGGTTCGTCGTGGCCGGGGTGCTGAGCCTGGCCGGTGCGGTGCTGTCCGGGCGGCTGTCCCAGCCGGGCCGCCCCGGGTCGCTGCTGCCGGTGGCGTGACGTGGGACGGATGACCAGCAGGCGGCGGGTGCTGCGCGTCCACGAGGGCGGGCACACCGTGCGGCCGGACACGCTGACCGTCGAAGAACCGCTCGAGATCCGGGTGGCGGGCAAGGCACTGACGATCACGATGCGAACCCCGGGCGACGACTTCGACCTCGCCGCGGGGTTCCTGGTCGGCGAGGGCGTGGTGCGCGCGGCGGCCGACATCCGGTCGATCCGCTACTGCGCCGGCGCCGCTCGGAGTTCGTCCGGCAACACGTACAACGTCCTCGACGTGGTGCTCGCCGAGGGCGTCGCGCCGCCGGACGCCTCGGTCGAGCGGAACTTCTACACGACGTCGTCGTGCGGGCTGTGCGGCAAGGCGAGCCTGGACGCCGTGCGCACGTCGGCCACCTGGCCGGTCGCCGACGACCCGTTCGCGACCGACCCGGCGGCGCTGGCTTCGCTGCCGGACGAACTCCGCGCGGCACAACGGGTCTTCGAGCGCACCGGCGGTCTCCACGCGGCGGCCCTGTTCGACGCCGGCGGGCAGCTGCGGTGCCTGCGCGAGGACGTCGGACGGCACAACGCGGTGGACAAGGTCGTCGGCTGGGCCACCCGCGAGGGCGGGCTCCCGCTGTCCGGCACGGCGCTGATGGTGAGCGGGCGGGCGTCGTTCGAGCTGGTGCAGAAGGCGGCGCTGGCCGGGATCCCGTTGCTGGCCGCGGTGTCGGCGCCGTCGTCGCTGGCGGTGGACCTGGCCGCCGAGCTGGGCTTGACGCTGGTCGGCTTCCTGCGCGGGACGTCGATGAACGTCTACACGCGACCGGACCGGCTGGGTCTTCAGCCGAGCTGAGCGAGCACGGCGGTCACGGCAGGCCCGGCCGCAGCCCGGTGCACGGCGGCGAGCTGCCAGGGGAGGGGCCGTTCGAACCGCCGCACGGTGAGATCGGGGAACCGGGCGGCGGCGGAGACGGGCAGGACGCAGGCGGCGAGCCCGGCCCGCACGAGCCCGGCGGCCACGGCGAGATCGTCGACCTCCAGCGAGATCCGGCGCTGCGGGAAGGCGCGGTCGGCGGCTTCGCGGATCGCCCAGCCCGGCGGGAAGTCCACGAGGGAGAGTGCGGAGAGATCGGCGGGGGCGGAGCGCGAGCCGCCGGGCGCGGTGGCGAGAACGAGCTCTTCGGCGGGGAGGAGGGTGACGGCGATGGCCGCCGGTCCGCCGGCGACCTCGGCCGCTGGGGTCAGCACCACATCCACAGTGGACCCTGCCAGGCCGTGGCGCATTCCTTCCGGCCGCACCTGCCGGATCTCCACCCCCAAACCCGGGTGCGCCTGCCGCAGCCGGGCCAGCGTGCGGTGTAGGTCGGCCAGCAAGCCCGGGCACACCCCGAGCCGCACGCGTCCGTCCACGGGGGACACCGCCGCCCGGGCTCGCTCCGCCGCCTCGAGCGCCGCCCGCGCGGCCGGGACGAACGCCTCGCCCGCGGGCGTCAGGACCACCCGGTGCGTCGTGCGGTGGAACAGCGGCGTGCCCAGGTCCCGCTCCAACGCCCGGACCACTGTGGACACCGTGGACTGGACCGTCCGCAGGCGCTGGGCGGCCGCCGTGAACCCGCCTTCCTCGGCGACCGCCACCACCACCGCCAGCTGGCGCAGTTCCATCAGCCCAGCAGCTCGCGGGCCAGCGCCGCCGTCTCGCTCGGCGTCCGGCCGACCCGGATCCCCGCTGCCTCCAGAGCCTCCTTCTTGGCCGCCGCGGTCCCCGCCGAGCCCGAGACGATCGCGCCCGCGTGGCCCATCGTCTTGCCTTCGGGGGCGGTGAACCCCGCCACGTACCCGACGACCGGCTTCGCCACGTTCGCCCGCACGAACCGGGCGGCCCGCTCCTCGGCGTCGCCGCCGATTTCGCCGATCAGCACGATCAGATCGGTGTCCGGGTCCTTCTCGAACGCCTCGACCGCGTCGATGTGCGTGGTCCCGACGATCGGGTCGCCGCCGATGCCGACGCACGTCGAGAACCCGATGTCCCGCAGCTCGTGCATGAGCTGGTAGGTCAGGGTTCCGGACTTCGACACCAGGCCGATCCGGCCGGGGCCGGTGATGCCTGCCGGGATGATCCCGGCGTTCGACCGGCCCGGGGAGATGATGCCGGGGCAGTTCGGGCCGATGATCCGGGTCCGCCCGCCGGCCGCGACGGCGTGCGCCCACAGCCGCGCGCTGTCGTGCACCGGGACGCCTTCGGTGATCACCACGGCGAGCCCGATGCCCGCGTCCACCGCTTCGATCACGGCTTCGGCGACGAACGGCGGCGGCACGAACAGCACGCAGACATCCGCCCCCGTCGCCGCCATCGAGTCCGCGACGCTGCCGAAGACCGGGAGCGAACGACCGGAGAACTCCACCTGCTGCCCGGCCTTGCGCGGGTTGACGCCACCGACGACGTTCGTCCCGGCGGCGAGCATCCGCAGCGTGTGCTTCGCGCCTTCGGAACCGGTGATGCCGGAGACGACGACCCGGCTGTGCTCGTCCAGGAAGATGGCCACGGCTCAGACCTCCGCGATCGCGAGCTTCGCCGCCTCGCGGGCGGCGTCGTCCATGGTGGCCACCACGGTGACCAGGGGGTGGGCGGCTTCGGCGAGGATCCGCCTGCCTTCGGTGACGTTGTTCCCGTCGAGCCGGACGACCAGCGGCTTGGCCGCCCGCGAACCCAGGATCCCGAGCGACCGCACGATCCCGGTCGCCACCGCGTCGCACGCGGTGATGCCGCCGAAGACGTTGACGAACACGCTGCGCACCTGCGGGTCGCCGAGGACGACGGTCAGGCCGTCGGCCATCACCTGCGCCGACGCCCCGCCGCCGATGTCGAGGAAGTTCGCCGGTCCCCGCGCGCCCGCTTCGGCCGCGGCCGCCGCCACGACGTCCAAAGTGGACATGACCAGGCCCGCGCCGTTGCCGATCACGCCGATGTCGCCGTCGAGCTTGACGTAGTTGAGGCCCTTCGCGCGCGCGGAACGCTCGAGGGGATGACCGTCCGAAGTGTCGTCGAACGGCGAGGACCGCCGGAAGGAGGCGTTGTCGTCCAGCGTGATCTTGCCGTCGAGCGCGACGATCCCGGTGGCCGTGAGCGCCAGGGGATTGACTTCGACGAGCGTGCAGTCCTCGGCGACGAACACCTGCCACAGCCGCTCCACGACCCCGGCCACCTCGGTGCGAACGCCGGCGGGGAACGCGGCCGCCACCGCGGCCGCGTCGACCCCGGTCAGCGGATCCACCGGCACCCGGACGAGTGCGTCCGGCCGGGTGGCCGCGACTTCCTCGATCTCCATCCCGCCTTCGGCCGAAGCCATGGCGAGGAACCGGCGCCCGGCACGGTCGAGCAGGAAGGAGAGGTAGTACTCGTCCGAAATGACGCTGGCCTCGGTCACCAGGACGCGGTGCACGGTGTGGCCCTTGATGACCATCCCGAGGATGTCGTCGGCGGCCTGTTCGGCGTCGTCGGCTGTATGCACCACGCGGACGCCGCCCGCCTTGCCACGCCCGCCGGTTTTGACCTGGGCCTTGACCACGACAGGGCCACCGAGGGCGGCGGCCGCCGAACGGGCCTGGGCGGGATCTGCGGCGACCAGGCCGCGGGGGACCGGCACACCGTGCTTCTCGAAGAGGTTGCGGGCTTCGTGTTCGAAGAGGTCCATGCGGGAGCGTCCTTTCCGCGGCGGGGCAGGGCGAAGGGCGTCGAGCGGTGGTCCGCGAGGGCCGGATTCGAGTCCGGAAAAACCCTGCGGATGGCCCTGGACACAGTCGGCTCGAAGAGTGACTATATGCCTACCCCATACGGTATGCAATCTACAGTCTGCCGCGAAGGGGCCGCTGACCTCGGAGAAAAGGCGACACCCACCCGCCGGACAAGAGAGATCCGGCGGCGAACCAGAGGAGTTGAGCCATGGCGCTGACCACGACCGGCACCACCGCGGGGGAGCGTGCCGCCGCGACCGGCGGCGCCGAGCCCGCCGGGATATCCGGCGGCCACCTGGTGGCGAAGGCGTTGAAGGCCGAAGGGGTCGACACGATCTTCACCCTGTGCGGCGGCCACATCATCGACATCTACGACGGCTGCGTCGACGAAGGCATCGAGGTCATCGACGTCCGGCACGAACAGGTCGCGGCGCACGCGGCCGACGGCTACGCGCGGATCACCGGCAAGCCCGGCTGCGCGGTGGTCACGGCCGGGCCGGGCACCACCGACGCGGTCACCGGAGTCGCGAACGCGCTGCGCGCCGAGAGCCCGATGCTGCTGATCGGCGGCCAGGGCGCGCTGACCCAGCACAAGATGGGGTCCCTGCAGGACCTCCCGCACGTGGACATGATGGCGCCGATCACGAAGTTCGCCGCCACCGTGCCGCACACCGCGCGGGTCGCCGACCTGGTGAGCATGGCGTTCCGCGAGGCCTACGCCGGCGCGCCCGGGCCGTCCTTCCTGGAGATCCCGCGTGACGTCCTCGACGCGCGCGTCCCGCTCCAGGACGCCCGCATCCCCGAAGCCGGCCGCTACCGGGCGTCGACGAAGAACGCGGGCGACCCGGCTGACGTCGAGAAGCTCGCCGACCTGCTGGTGCACGCCAAGAAGCCGGCCGTCCTGCTCGGCAGCCAGGTCTGGACCACGCGGGCGACCGGCCCGGCGACGGAACTCGTCCGGACGCTCAACATCCCGGCGTACCTGAACGGCGCCGGCCGCGGCACGCTGCCACCGGGCGACCCGCACCACTTCCAGCTTTCGCGCCGGTACGCCTTCGACAACGCCGACGTCATCGTCATCGTCGGCACCCCGTTCGACTTCCGGATGGGCTACGGCAAGCGGCTGTCGAAGGACGCCACCGTCGCCCAGATCGACCTCGACTACCGCACGGTCGGCAAGAACCGCGACATCGACCTCGGCATCGTCGGCGACGCCGGCCAGGTGCTCGCCGCCGTCGCCGAAGCCGTCTCCGGCCGCGCCGACAACGGCGCCGTCGGCCGCAAGACCTGGCTCGAAGAACTCCAGGCCGTGGAGGAAAAGGCGAAGCAGAAGCGGCTGCCGCTGCAGCACTCCGACGCGCGCCCGATCCACCCGTACCGGCTGGTCCACGAGATCAACGAGTTCCTCACCGAGGACTCGATCTACATCGGCGACGGCGGCGACATCGTCACCTTCTCCGGCCAGGTCGTCCAGCCGAAGGCACCCGGGCACTGGATGGACCCCGGTCCACTCGGGACGCTCGGCGTCGGCGTCCCGTTCGTCCTGGCCGCCAAGCACGCGCGCCCGGACAAGGAAGTCGTCGCCCTCTTCGGCGACGGCGCCTTCAGCCTCACCGGCTGGGACTTCGAGACGCTCGTGCGGTTCGACCTGCCGTTCGTCGGGATCGTCGGCAACAACTCGTCGATGAACCAGATCCGCTACGGCCAGGCCGCGAAGTACGGCCTGCCGCGCGAACGCGTCGGCAACACCCTCGGCGACGTCCGCTACGACGAGTTCGCCCGGATGCTCGGCGGCCACGGCGAAGAGGTCCGCGACCCGGCCGACATCGGGCCGGCGTTGCTGCGGGCCCGCGAGTCGGGCAAGCCGTCGCTGATCAACGTCTGGGTCGATCCCGACGTGTACGCCCCCGGAACCATGAACCAGACCATGTACAAGTGAGCGGAGGCCAGAGCATGGGCAAGGCACTGGAGGGCGTCCGCGTCCTCGACATGACCCACGTGCAGTCCGGTCCGTCGTCGACACAGCTGCTCGCCTGGCTCGGCGCGGACGTGATCAAGCTGGAAACCCCCGGCCGCGGCGACATCACCCGCGGGCAGCTGCGCGACCTGCCCGGAGTGGACAGTCTCTACTTCACCATGCTGAACGCGAACAAGCGCAGCATCACGCTCAACATGAAGAGTCCCGAAGGCAAGGAGATCTTCGAAAAGCTCGTGTCCGGGGTGGACGTCCTGGTGGAGAACTTCGGCCCGGGCGTGGTCGACCGGTTCGGCTACCCGTGGGAGAAGCTGGCCGCGCTCAACCCGCGGCTGGTCTACGCCTCGATCAAGGGGTTCGGCCCCGGCCGGTACGCGGGCTTCAAGGCCTACGAAGTGGTCGCGCAGGCCATGGGCGGCGCGATGAGCACCACCGGCTTCGAGGACGGGCCGCCGACCGCCACCGGCGCGCAGATCGGCGACTCCGGCACCGGCATCCACCTGGTGGCCGCCATCCTCGCCGCGCTGTACCAGCGCACCGCCACCGGCCGCGGCCAGCGCGTCCAGGTCGCCATGCAGGACGCCGTGCTGAACCTGTGCCGCGTCAAGCTGCGCGACCAGCAGCGGCTGGCCCACGGCCCGCTGGGGGAGTACCCGAACGACCAGTTCGGCGACGAGGTCCCGCGCTCGGGCAACGCCTCCGGCGGCGGCCAGCCCGGCTGGGCGGTCAAGTGCGCGCCCGGCGGCCCGAACGACTACATCTACGTGATCGTCCAGCCACCCGGCTGGGCCCCGCTCGCCCGCCTGATCGGCAAGGCCGAGCTGGCCGACGACCCGGCCTGGGCCACCCCCGAGGTCCGGCTGTCCAAACTGGACAAGATGTTCGCGCTCGTCGAAGAGTGGACCGAGCGGCACACCAAGTGGGAGGTGATGGAGAAGCTCAACGCCTGCAACATCCCGTGCGGCCCGATCCTGTCCACGAAGGAACTGATCGAGGACGAGACGCTGGCCGAGCTCGGCTCGGTCGTCGAGGTCGCGCACCCCGAACGCGGCAGCTTCAAGACCGTCGGCTGCCCGCTCAAGCTGTCCGACTCGCCCGTCGAGATCGAACGCTCGCCGCTGCTCGGCGAGCACAACGACGAAGTACTGGCCGAACTCGGCTACAGCGAAGCGGAGCTCGACGAGTTCCGCGCGGCGGGGGTGATCTGACGTGGGCGATCGCACGGCGGTCGAAAAGATCCTGGAACAGGCGGCCGCCGAGGGCCGTTCGTCGCTGACCGCGCCCGAGGGGCGTGCGGTCTGCGAGGCCTACGGTATCCCGACCCCGGCCGAGCGGCTGGCCGCCACGGCCGAGGAGGCGGTGGCGCACGCCGAAGCCATCGGGCTGCCGGTGGTGCTCAAGATCGTCTCCCCGGACATCCTGCACAAGACCGAGGCCGGCGGCGTCCTCGTCGGGCTGAACGACGTGGATGCAGTATCCGCGGGATTCACACAAATCGTAGCCAATGTCCAGGCCTATCGCGCCGACGCGAAGATCCTCGGCGTCCAGGTGCAGCAGATGCTCACCGAAGGCCAGGAGGTGATCGTCGGCTCGGTCACCGACCCGGCCTTCGGCAAGATCGTCGCGTTCGGCCTCGGCGGCGTCCTGGTCGAGGTGCTCAAGGACGTCACGTTCCGGCTCGCGCCGACGTCGACCGAAGAGGCACTGTCGATGGTCGACGGTATCCAAGCGGCCGAAATCCTCCGGGGTGTCCGCGGATCGGATCCGGTCGACCGTGCCGCGCTCGCCGCCGTGATCACCGGCCTCGGCGAGCTCGTCACCGACTTCCCGCAGCTGTCCGAAGTGGACCTCAACCCGGTGCTCGCGACCCCGCGAGGGGCGACCGCGGTCGACGTCCGCATCCTGATCGACCCGGACGCCGCGAAGGAGCCGCACCGGTTCACCCAGGAGGAGATCCTCGCCGCCATGAACCGGATCATGAAGCCGGCGTCGGTCGCGGTGATCGGCGCGTCGGCCGAAGCCGGGAAGATCGGCAACTCGGTGCTGAGGAACCTCGTCGACGGCGGCTACGCGGGGGAGATCCACCCGATCAACCCCAAGGCCGCGGAGATCCTCGACCGCAAGGCCCACCCGAGCATCACCGACGTCCCGGGTGACGTCGACGTCGCGGTGTTCGCCATCCCGGCGAAGTTCGTCCCCGCGGCGCTCGAAGAAGCCGGCCGGAAGGGCGTGGCGGGCGCGATCCTCATCCCGTCCGGGTTCGGCGAAACCGGCAACGTCGAACTGCAGGACGAGGTCGTCGCGATCGCCCGCAGGCACGGCGTGCGCATCCTCGGGCCCAACATCTACGGCTACTACTACACACCGGAGAACCTGTCGGCGACATTCTGTACACCGTATGACGTCAAGGGCGGCGTGGCGCTCTCGTCGCAGAGCGGCGGCATCGGGATGGCGATCCTCGGCTTCAGCCGGTCGGCGAAGATGGGTGTCTCCTCGATCGTCGGCGTCGGCAACAAGGCGGACCTCGACGAAGACGACCTGCTCACGTTCTTCGAGCACGACGAGCACACCGAGCTCATCGCCATGCACCTCGAAGACCTCAAGGACGGCCGGGCGTTCGCGGAGACGGCGAAGCGGGTCTCGCGGCGCAAGCCGGTCGTCGTGCTGAAGGCGGGCCGGACGTCCCAGGGCGCGAAGGCGGCGAGTTCGCACACCGGCGCGCTGGCCGGCAACGACAAGGTCTACGACGACGTCCTCCGCCAGAGCGGGGTGATCCGGGCGCCCGGGCTGAACGACCTGCTCGAATACGCCAGGGGCATCCCCCTGCTGCCCACGCCGCAGGGGGAGAACGTCGTCATCATCACCGGCGCCGGCGGTTCGGGCGTGCTGCTCTCGGACGCCTGCGTCGACAACGGGCTCGACCTGATGGCGATCCCGCCGGACCTGGACGAGGCGTTCCGGAAGTTCATCCCGCCGTTCGGCGCGGCAGGCAACCCGGTCGACATCACCGGTGGCGAACCGCCCTCGACCTACCGCAACACGATCGCGCTGGGTCTCGAGGACGACCGCGTCCACGCCCTGATCCTGGGCTACTGGCACACCATCGTCACCCCGCCGATGGTGTTCGCGGAACTGGTGTCCGAAGTGGTCGCGGAGTACCGCGCGAAGGGGATCCACAAGCCGGTTGTCGCGTCCCTGTCCGGTGACGTCGAAGTCGAGGAGGCGAGCGCTCACCTGTACGACCGCGGCGTCGTCGCGTATCCCTACACGACCGAGAAGCCCGTGGCGGTGCTCGGCGCGAAGTACCGCTGGGCGCGGGCCGCGGGCCTGCTTTCGAACCTGAGTCAACGGTGACGAAGGAGAACTCTCATGACTGCAGCCACGTACCAGGAGATAGTTGACGAGAACGGAAGAATCTACCGGGTCGGCGAGTCCGCGCACGACATCATGGGACGCTCGCGCAGCTGGATGGTCTGGCTGCCGTGGATCGCGATGATGGCGGTCAGCGTGTTCGAGTACGGCTGGGGCGCCGTCGAAGGCACCCTCGAAGAGAAGTACGGCTGGACGCTGTCGGACGCGTTCTGGCTGGCGAGCATCTGGGCGGTGTTCCAGGCCGGGGTGGCGTTCCCGGCCGGGCGCCTCCGGGAACGCAACGTCGTCTCGGCCAGGACGGCGATGCTGCTCGGTGCCCTGTTCAGCGGCATCGGCTACTTCACCATCGCGCACAGCGGCAACCTCACGCTGGCGTTCGTCGGGTACTCGGTCCTCGGCGGCACCGGCGCCGGGCTCGTGTATGCGACCTGCATCAACATGGTCGGCAAGTGGTACCCGGAGAAGCGCGGCGCGCGCACCGGGTTCGTCAACGGCGGGTTCGCCTACGGTTCGGTGCCGTTCATCTACCTGTTCAGCGCGTTCCTCGGGCACGAGAACGTCACCGGGGTGCTGGACGGCATCGGCCTGTACATGCTGGTCGTCGTCGGCGTCTGCGGGTTCCTGTTCAAGGACCCGCCGAAGAGCTGGTGGCCGAAGGAGGTCGACCCGATTTCCTGGGCGAAGGGCAACGCCGGGGTGAAGAGCCTGGCGAAGAACCCGCCCGCGGTCCGCCAGTTCACGCCGGTGGAGGCCATCCGGACGGGCATGCTCCCGCTGATGTGGGTGTGCCTGGTGATCATCGGCGGGGTGTCGCTGTTCGGCATCAACTTCCAGGTGCCGTTCGCCAAGGAGAGCCACTTCGGCGCGTTCGTCGCGGCTTCGTCGGCCGGGGTGCTGGCGATCGTGAACGGCACCGGCCGCGCGGTCGTCGGCTGGGCGTCGGACAAGCTCGGCAGGCGCCAGACGCTGACAATCGTGCTCCTGATCGCCGGCGGCGCCCAGTTCGGTGTTTTGTATGCAGGAAACACGCACAACCTGGTGCTGTTCATGGTGTTCGCGTTCTTGACCGGTTTCGGTGGCGGCGCCTTCTACCCGCTGTTCGCGGCGCTCGTGCCGGACTACTTCGGCGAGAACAACAACGCATCGAACTACGGCCTGGTCTACAGCGCAAAACTGGTCGGCGGCGTCGGCGGCGGCGGGCTGGCCGCAGGGGTCATCAGCGCGTGGGGCTACACCGGGGCGTACGTGCTGGCCGGCTGCATCGCGGTGCTTTCGGCGCTGCTGACGCTGTTCCTGCGCCAACCGGGCCGGCCACGCCACCAGGCCGCGGAAACCGGGCTGGTGGCGCGACCCTCCGCCGCCGCGGGCGGTTAGTCCTGCGGGCTGGTGCTCACCCGGCCGGGTCGACCTGACCGGGTGGGCCAGCGTCGCTTGGCCTGCTGCAGGTCCGGCGACCTCTTCCTGCCGGAGTGCGTGGCCTCGCGGACCACACCGTCAGGACCGGGGAGCCTCCGTGCGTTCGTGGTAGGCCTGGCGGGTCCGTTCGGTGTGCTTGGCCATGATCTGCTCGGCCGCCCCGGTGTCGCCGTCGGAGATGGCGTGGATCAGCTCGTCGTGCTCGTTCCACGCGTCGCGGCCGCGGGGGCGGGCGATCGGCGTGTAGTACCAGCGGACCCGGCGGTCGACCAGGCCGATCAGCTCCGCGAGCACCGCGTTCCCGGACAGTTCGGTGATGAACGCGTGGAGGGCCGCGTTCGCCGCCACCAGGCCTTCGGTGTCCTCCGCGTGCAGCGCGTCGACCCCGGCCTGCTGCAGCTCCCACAGCCGCCGGACGTCGTCGGGTGTGGCGTTGCCGGCGGCGAGCTTCGCGGAGTGCGTCTCCAGCACGCTGCGGACGCTCAGCAGCTGGTCGGCCTCCTCGTCGGTGGGCAGGTGCACGAACGCGCCCTGGGCGGGACGGAGGTCGACCCAGCCTTCGCTCTGCAACCGCTGCAGGGCCTCGCGGACAGGCTGCCTGCTGACGCCCAGGTACTCGGCGAGATCGGCCTCGACCAGGTGCTGCCCGGGTTCGAGGGTGCGGTTGATGATCAGCTCAGCGAGCGCTTCGTAGACGACCTGCCGCAGCGGCGCGGGCCGCTCGACGCGCTTGGCGGCGGTCGAGCTGAGCGAGCCCTTGGCCGTGCGGCGGCCGGTCGGGCCGCGGTCGGGCAACGGAGAAGCGGGCTGGCTCACGGGACACCTCGAGTCGAAGAGAAGAGCGGTGATCGGCCACCAGGATACAGGTTTTGGTATGCAAAATCCCAGAACTCACCCGGCTAGGGGTGGCCGTGTGGCGAGGTGGATCAACCGCGGCCGAAGAAGTGACCCTGAGTGTCTGATTTGTCGGTCTTTGGTGCGCCGCCTGGGTGGTTTGGAAGAGAAAGCCTGGTCGCGGTAGAGGATCCAGGATACTGTATGCAATGTGGGGAACCTTGGAGGCGCAGAATGAAAGTGGCTGTTCTCGGGGCCGGGGCGATCGGCGCCTACGTCGGGGCCGCGCTGCACCGCGGCGGAACCGAGGTGCACCTGATCGCCCGCCGGGCCCACCTCGCGGCCATGCGCGAGCACGGCGTCCGCGTGCTCAGCCCGCGCGGCGACTTCACCGCCCACCCGCACGTCACGGACGACCCCGCCGAGGTGGGCGAGGCCGACTTCGTGTTCCTCGGCCTGAAAGCCAACTCCTACGCCACGTGCGGCGCCCTCCTCGCCCCGCTGCTCGGCCCGGAGACCGCGGTGGTGGCCGCGCAGAACGGCATCCCGTGGTGGTACTTCCACGGCCTGCGCGGCCACCCGCTCGAAGGGCAGCGGGTCGAGACCGTCGACCCCGGCGGCTCGGTGACCGCGGTGCTCGAGCTGCGCCGGGCGATCGGCTGCGTCGTCTACTGCTCGACGGTCATCGAGGAGCCGGGCGTCATCCGGCACCTCGAAGGCACCCGGTTCTCCCTCGGCGAACCGGACGGCAAAATCTCGGCGCGGGCCAAGGTGCTCAGCGCGGCGATGATCGCCGGCGGGCTGAAGGCGCCGGTCGAGGCCGACCTGCGCGACGACATCTGGATCAAGCTGATGGGCAACGTCGCCTTCAACCCGCTCTCGGCGCTGACCCGGGCGACCATGGCCCAGATGTGCGAGCACGAGGACACCCGCGAGCTCGTCGCCACGATGATGGCCGAAACGCTGGAGATCGCCCGCGCGGCCGGCGCCGACCCGCGGATCTCCGTGGAGAAGCGCATCGACGGCGCCCGGCGCGTCGGCCACCACAAGACGTCGATGCTGCAGGACCTGGAAGCGGGCAAGCCCCTCGAGATCGACGCGATCATCGGCGCGGTCGTCGAGCTGGCCGGCCTCACCGGCGTTCCCGCGCCCGCCCTGCGGCACGTCCACGCCGCCGTTTCCCTGCTCGACCGCACCAGCAACGTCCCCGTCGGGGCGCACTGACCGGAGGTCCCCCGTGAAGCGCAGGAACACCGAGCCGTACGTCCGGCTCACCCGGCCCCTGGTGCGCGATTCCGGCGTGCTGCGGCCGGCCACCTGGGAGGAGGCCCTCGACCGGGCCGCCGCCGGGATCCGCCGCACCCTGGACGCCAAGGGGCCCGAGGCGTTCGGGATGTTCTCGTGCGCCCGCGCCACCAACGAAATGAACTTCGTCGCGCAGAAGTTCACCCGGGCCGTGATCGGCACGAACAACGTCGACTCGTGCAACCGCACCTGCCACGCGCCGAGCGTCGCCGGGCTGGCCCGGGTGTTCGGCAGCGGCGGCGGCACGTCGTCCTACCAGGAGATCGAGGACGCGGACGTCATCGTGATCTGGGGCGGCAACCCCCGCGAAGCGCACCCGATCTTCTTCCACCACGTGCTCAAGGCCGTCCACAAGGGAGCGAAGCTGTTCGTCGTCGACCCGCGGCAGACCAGCACGGCGAGCTGGGCGCACCGGCAGCTGCAGCTCGAAGTCGGCACCGACATCCCGCTCGCGCACGCCATCGCCCGGGAGATCATCCACTCCGGACTGGCCAACACGACGTTCGTCGAACGCGCCACCGAGGGGTTCGCCGAGTTCGCCGCCTCGGTCGAACCGTGGACGCCGGAGGCCGCCGAAAAGACCACCGGCGTGCCGGCCGGGCTGATCCGCGAACTCGCCCACGCCTACGCCCGCGCCGACCGCGCCCAGCTGTCCTGGACCCTCGGCATCACCGAGCACCACAACGGCACCGACAACGTCCTCGCCCTGATCAACCTCGCCCTGCTGACCGGGCAGGTCGGCCGCTACGGCGCCGGGCTGAACCCCCTGCGCGGGCAGAACAACGTCCAGGGCGGCGGCGACATGGGTGCCATCCCGGACCGGCTGCCGGGCTTCCAGGACGTCCTCGACGCGAACGTCCGCGCGAAGTTCGACACGGCGTGGGGTTCGTCGATCCCGCCGCGCCCGGGCCTCAACCTCACGCAGATGCTCGACGCGATGGACCGCGGCGACCTGACGTGCGTGTACATCATCGGCGAGAACCCGGTGCAGTCCGAAGCGGACTGCGCGCACACGATCAAGCGGCTGGCCGACGTCGACCACCTGGTCGTGCAGGACATCTTCCTCACCAAGACCGCGCAGCTGGCCGACGTCGTGCTGCCGGCGACGGCGGCCTGGTGCGAAAGCGACGGGACCTTCACCAACTCCGAACGGCGGGTCCAGCGCGTCCGCAAGGCCCTCGAGCCGCCGGAAGGCGCCCGCGACGACATCGAGCTGCTGTCGGAGCTGGCTCGCCGGCTCGGGCACGACTGGTACTACACGGGCGGCGAAGAGGTCTGGGACGAGCTGCGGTCGCTGTCGCCGATGCACGCCGGTATGTCGTATGCACGGCTCGAAGAGCTCGACGGGATCCAATGGCCGTGCTACTCCGAAGACACCCTCGAACCGACGTTCCTGCACGCCCGGCTCTGGGCCGACGACCCGGCCGAACGCGGCCGCCCGGCACCGTTCACGGTCATCGGACACCGCCCGCCGGTCGACCTGCTCACCGAGGAGTTCCCGATCCGGCTCACCACCGGACGGCGGCTCGACTCCTACAACACCGGCGTCCAGTCCGGCGGGTTCCCGTCGCCACTGCGGCAGGGGGAGACCCTCGACCTCTGCCCCGAGGACGCGCGGTCGCTGGGCGTCGAGCCCGGCGAACTGGTCCGGATCTCGTCCCGGCGCGGGGAGATCGTCGCGCCGGTCCGGCTGGACAAGGGGCTGAAACCCGGGCTCGCGTTCATGACCTTCCACTTCCCGGACGAGGTCGACGTCAACGTCATCACCATCGAAGCCACCTGCCCGGTCGCCGGGACCGCCGAGTACAAGGCCGCGGCGATCCGCGTCGACAAGCTCCAGGAACTGGGAGCCTGAAGTGGACCTCAAGCTGCTGGACGCCGTCGCGTCGCGCGAAGAGCGGGAAGCGGTCGCCGGGTTCGCCGGCGGCGGCCGTGACCAGCTGCTCCCGGCCCTGCACGCGGTCAACGACCGGGTCGGCTGGATCAGCCAGGGCGCCCTCAACCTCATCTGCGAGACGCTGCACGTGCCGCCCGCCGACGCGTACGGCGTGGCGAGCTTCTACTCGCTGTTCGCGCTGGAGGAGCGCCCGGAGCGGGTGCTGCGCGTGTGCACCGACCTGGCCTGCCGGATCAGCGGAGCGCATACTGTATGCGATGTGCTGACTGAGCACGTCGGCGCCGCGGGGAAGGCACGCGGCGGGGTCACGTGGCTGCGCAGCCCGTGCCTCGGCGTCTGCGAGCGGGCCCCCGCGGCGCTGACGTTCCAGGCCGGCGACCCGGCGACGACCGAGCTGCTCGCCCCGGCGACCGGCGCCTCGGCCGTGCTCGCCGCCCGGCGGCTGCCCGCGGACGAAGGGGCGCCCCCGGTGATCCACCAGCGGGACGGCCTGCGGCTGCTGCGCCGGGTCGGGGTGGTCGATCCGTCCAGTGTGGACGACTACCGCGCGTCCGGCGGATATGCCGCCCTGCGCAACGCCTTGAAGATGGGCCAGGCCGCGGTGACCCGCGAGGTCACCGACTCGGGCCTGCTCGGCCGCGGCGGCGCCGCGTTCCCGACCGGGCGCAAGTGGGCGGCCACCGCCGCCCAGCCCGCCGGGCCGCACTACCTGGTGTGCAACGCCGACGAGAGCGAGCCCGGCACGTTCAAGGACCGGGTGATCCTGGAAGGCGACCCGTTCGCGCTGGTGGAGTCCATGACGATCACCGCCTTCGCCATCGGGGCCCGGCAGGGGTACGTCTACCTGCGCGGTGAGTATCCCCGGGCGCTCCGGCTGCTGCGGAACGCACTGGAGGTCTGCCGCGAACGCGGGTTCCTCGGCGTGGACATCATGGGACACCAGGGGTTCGCCTTCGACATCGAGATCCGGCGCGGCGCGGGCGCCTACATCTGCGGCGAGGAGACCGCGATCTTCAACTCGATCGAAGGCTTCCGCGGCGAACCCCGCACCAAACCGCCGTTCCCGGCCGAGCAGGGGCTGTTCGGCAAACCGACCGTGGTCAACAACGTCGAGACCCTGGTCAACGTGCCGCTGATCCTGACCCAAGGCGCGGCCGCCTACCGGGCCATCGGCACCGAGTCCTCGGCCGGGCCGAAGCTGTTCTGCCTGTCCGGCAACGTCGAACGACCGGGGGTATACGAAGTACCGTTCGGGACGACCCTGCGGGAGCTGCTGGCCATGGCCGGGGGAGTGCCGAAGGGCCGGTCGCTGCGGGCGGTGCTGCTGGGCGGCGCGGCCGGCGGGTTCGTCCGGCCGGACGAGCTGGACCTGCCGCTGACGTTCGAGGACGCGCGGGCGGCGAAGACGACCCTCGGCTCGGGCGTCGTCCTGGTCCTCGACGACCTGGCCGACCTCGGCGGGTTCCTGCTGCGGATCGCGGAGTTCTTCCGCGACGAGTCGTGCGGCCAGTGCGTCCCCTGCCGGATCGGGACCGTGCGCCAGGAAGAAGCCATCCGGCGCGTCCTCGCCGCCGGCACCGAGGAACGGCCGCTGCTCCGGGAAGTGGGCGGCGTCATGCGGGACTCGTCGATCTGCGGCCTCGGCCAGACCGCGTGGAACGCCATCGAGTCCGCCATCGACCGGCTGGGGGCCCTGCAATGAGCACTGTGGACCTCGGGCTGCCCAAGCGGATCGTCGAGTTCACTGTGGACGGTGAGCCGGTCCGCGCGCCCGAAGGCTCGACGATCCTCGACGCGTGCACGGCGGCGGGCAAGGCGATCCCGACGCTCTGCTACGGCGATACCCTGAAACCGGCGAACGCCTGCCGCGTCTGCATGGTCGAGGTCGAGGGTTCGCGGACGCTCGTGCCGTCGTGCTCGCGCAAGGCCGAGCCCGGCATGGTGGTGCACACCGATTCCGAACGGACGCGCACGAGCCGCAAGGTGGTCCTCGAACTCCTGGCCTCGGCGACGGACCTGTCGACGACGCCCGGTGTCGCGCAGTGGCTGGCGGAGACCGGCGCCGACCCGGACCGCTTCGGCCCGGACGCGGCGACAGTGGCCCAACCGGCCCTGGTGGACAACGAACTGTACGTCCGGGACTACGCGAAGTGCATCCTCTGCTACAAGTGCGTCGACGCGTGCGGCGACCAGTGGCAGAACTCGTTCGCGATCAGCGTGGCCGGCCGCGGCTTCGACGCCCGGATCTCGACGGAGTTCTCCAACCCCTTGCCGGACAGTGCCTGCGTGTACTGCGGCAACTGCGTCGAGGTCTGCCCGACCGGCGCGCTCGGCTTCAAGCGCGAGTACGACAAGCGCGAAGACGGTACCTGGGACGAGTCCCGGCAGAAGCGGACCACGACGGTCTGCACGTTCTGCGGGGTCGGCTGCACCCTGACGCTGCACGTCCAGGACAACGAGATCGTGAAGGTGACGTCTCCGCACGACAGCTCGGTCACCCACGGGAACCTCTGCATCAAGGGCCGCTTCGGCTGGCAGCACGTCCAGAACAAGTAGCGGTACCCGCTCGCGCGAAGGCGCCGTGACTCGCCCGAGTCGCGGCGCCTTCGCCGTCCGGGCGTTGACCCCGGCGCAGGGCAACGGCTATTCTCGATATGCGAAAGAAAAATTCCGGATAGCGAAATTCGAGGTCGCGATGCCTGAAGAGGGGCACTCCCTGCCGTACGTCGCCAACCTGTCGATCCTGTTCAAGGAGGTACCCCTCCTCGAGCGGGCCGCCGCCGCGCGGGACGCCGGGTTCACCGACGTCGAGTACTGGTGGCCGTTCGGCTCGGCGGTCCCCGCGCGCGACGAGGTCGACGCGTTCGTGCGCAGCCTCGACGGAGTCCGGTTGCGGGGGCTGAACTTCTACGCCGGGGACATGGCCGCGGGGGAGCGGGGCCTGGTGAGCTGGCTCGGCCGCGAGACCGAGTTCGCCGACAGCCTGGTCGTCGCCCTCGGCATCGCCGAGCGCACCGGCTGCCGCAGCTTCAACGCCCTCTACGGCAACCGGCTCGACGGCGAAGACCCGGCCAAGCAGGACGAGCTGGCCCGGGTGCACCTGGACAAGGCTGCCGACGCGGCCGCGCGCATCGGCGCGCAGCTGGTCCTCGAACCGCTCTCGGGCGCCGACCGCTACCCGCTCAAGACCGCCGCGGACGCCGTGGCCGTGCTCGACGACCTCGGGCGCGAAAACGTGCGGCTGCTGGCCGACCTGTACCACCTGGCCGTCAACGGCGACGACCTGGACGCACTCGCGGCGAAGCACCTCGCCCGGATCGGGCACGTGCAGATCGCCGACGCACCCGGCCGCCACCAGCCCGGCACCGGCGAGCTCGACATCGACGGGCACCTCGCGAAGCTGCAGAACGCGGGGTACGCGGGGTTCGTCGGGATCGAGTACGTCCCGGACCCCGACACCGTCACGTCGCTGGCCTGGCTGCCGAAAACCCGAAGGGGACGAGCATGAAACTGGGATTCATCGGACTGGGCGTGATGGGCGCCCCGATGGCCGCGCACCTGGCCGCAGCCGGCCACGACGTCGGCGGCTACGACGTCAACCCGGCCGCGGGGGAGAAGCTCGAAGCCGCCGGTGGCCGGGCGGCGACGGGCGTCGCCGACGCGGTGGCCGGTGCGGACGTCGTGATCACGATGCTGCCGAACCACCCGCAGGTCGAAGAGGTCGTGCTGGCCGCGGGTGGCGTGCTCGGCACCGCCGAGCCCGGCACGCTGCTGATCGACATGAGCACCATCCGGCCCGAGACGTCCGTCGCCGTCGCCGAAGCCGCGCGGGACAGGAAGATCCGCGTCCTCGACGCCCCCGTCTCGGGCGGCCAGGCCGGGGCCGAGCAGGCGTCGCTGTCCATCATGGTCGGTGGGCACGCGGAGGACTTCGAGGCCGCCAAGCCGGTCCTGGGCGCCGTCGGCAAGACGATCGTGCACGTCGGCCCGCACGGCGCCGGCCAGGTCGTCAAGGCCGCCAACCAGCTGGTCGTCGGCGGGATCTACGGCCTGGTCGCCGAGGCGATCGTGCTGCTCGAAGCGTCCGGTGTGGACGCTGCCACCGGCCTCGACGTGCTCGCCGGCGGGCTCGCGGGCAGCCGGATCCTCGAACTCAAGCGCCGGTCCATGGTGGACCGCCGGTTCGCCCCGGGCTTCCGGATCGACCTGCACCACAAGGACATGGGGATCGCGCTGGCCGCCGCCCGGCAGGCCGGCGTCGCGCTCCCGCTCACCGGGCTGGTCGCCCAGCTCGTCGCCGCCGGCCGCGCCATGGGGTACGGCTCCCTGGACCACTCGGCCTTGCTGAAGGTCGCCGAACAGTTGTCGGGCCGCGTCCCGGCGGAGGTGTGACATGCCCAGAATCCCCGCGATGCAGGCGGTCGTCGACGTCCTGGAAAGCGAAGGCGTCGACACCGTCTTCGGCTGCCCCGGCGCCGCGATCCTCCCGCTGTATAACGCCCTACAAGGCCGGGCCATCGAGCACCTGATCGTCCGCCACGAAGAAGGCGCAACGCACATGGCCGACGGCTGGGCGAGGACGAACGGCAGGGTCGGCGTCGCCATCGGCACGTCCGGACCGGCCGGGACGAACATGATCACCGGGCTCTACACCGCGCACGCGGACTCGATCCCGATGATCTGCATCACCGGCCAGGCGGCGACGACCAAGCTGCACCAGGAGGCGTTCCAGGCGGTCGACATCGTCGAGATCGCCAAGCCGGTGACGAAGTGGGCGGTGCAGGTCAAGGAGGCCGCCCAGCTGCCGTGGATCTTCCGCGAGGCGTTCCGCATCGCCCGCTCGGGCCGGCCCGGGCCGGTGCTCGTCGACCTGCCGATCGACGTCCAGAAGCAGGACATCGAGTGGGACTCCTCGATCGATTCGCCGCTGCCGGTGACCCGGGTGACCCCGGCGCCCGCACGGGTGGAGCGCGCGCTGGACCTGCTGCTGGCCGCGGAGCGCCCGCTGATCCTGGCCGGTGGCGGGGTCGTCCTCGGCGAGGCGAGCGAGCGGCTGCGGTCCGCCGCGGAACGCCTCGACGTCCCGGTCCAGGTGACGCTCATGGGCAAGGGCAGCTTCCCGGAGGACCACGAGCTGTTCGCCGGGATGGCCGGCATCCAGACGTCCCAGCGCTGGGCGAACGCGGCCTTCCTCGAGTCGGACCTGGTCCTGGCGCTGGGTGCCCGGTTCGGCGACCGGCACACCGGCGAGCTGTCGGTCTACCGCGGCGACCGGAAGTTCATCCACGTCGACATCGAGCCGACCCAGCTCGGCAAGGTGTTCGGCCCCGACCTCGGGATCGTCTCGGACACGCGGGAGTTCCTCGACGCGCTGCTGGTGGCGCTGGAGAAGCGGAAGCCGGTGCCGCGGCGGGAGTGGGTCGCCCGGATCGGCGAGCTGAAGGAGGCGCTGCCCCGCCGTGACGACTTCGACAGCCTGCCGATCAAGGCGCCGCGGGTGTTCAAGGAGATCAACGAAACGTTCGGCGAAGACACCTACTTCGTCACCGCGATCGGGCTCTACCAGATCTGGTCGGGCCAGTTCCAGCAGGCGCACAAGCCGCGGCACTACCAGGTGTGCGGCCAGGCCGGCCCGCTCGGCTGGGAGATCCCGGCCGCGATCGGGGTGAAGAAGGCGCGGCCGGAGGCGGAGGTCGTCGGCGTGGTCGGCGACTACTCGTTCCAGTTCCTGGTCGAGGAGCTGGCGGTCGCGGCGCAGTACGACGTCGGGTTCGTGCTGATCATGCTGAACAACGAGTACCTGGGGCTCATCCGCCAGGCCGAGACCGGCTACGAGATGAACTTCGAAGTCGACATCCACTACGACGCGATCGGCACGGACAACGTCAAGATCATGGAGGCCTACGGCTGTTCGGGCACTCGTGTGCACGAGCCCGGGGAGATCCGGACGTCCCTGGAGTGGGCGCGCAAGGAAGCCGAGCGCACCAGCCGCCCGGTCCTGGTGGAGATCATGATCGAGCGCGAGGGCAACGCCGCCATGGGCGCCGCGCTCGACGCCGTCAAGGAGTTCGAACCCGCGTAACACCCGCGTGACCACGGCCGCCGCACGAGACCTGACCCCGTGCGGCGGCCTTTCCGCGCCCGCGATCGAGGGGTTGGAGAAAAGTACAAACGCGGGCCGGAAATTCACCCGTCTTTCAGGGGTTTTGCCGTGGTCGCGGCCACACGTCAGCGTGTGTACTTCTTCACGAAGCAGCCCCGAAAGGACGTCCACAGTGGAATTCCTCCGACCCGCCTCGCTGGCCGACGCGCTCGCCGCGCGGGCCGCGAACCCCGGTGCGGTGCCGATCGCCGGCGGCACGGACGTGATGGTCGAGCTCAACTTCGACCACCGCCGTCCCGAAGCCCTGCTCGACCTCGGGCGCGTCCCCGAGCTGCACGAGCACGGCACCGACGGCGGCCGGATCCGGATCGGCGCGGCCGTTCCCTACACCCGGATCATCGCCGAGCTGGGCGCGCAGCTGCCCGGGCTGGCGATGGCCGCGCGGACCGTCGGGTCCCCGCAGATCCGCAACCGCGGTTCCGTCGGGGGCAACCTGGGCGCAGCTTCGCCCGCGGGTGACTCGCACCCGGCGCTGCTGGCCGCCGGTGCCGAGGTCGAAATCGCCTCCGTCCGCGGGACCCGGATCGTCGCGGCGAAGGACTTCTACACCGGCGTGAAGCGGAACGTCCTGGCGGCGGACGAGCTGATCACGGCCGTGCTCGTCGAACCGGCCACCGGGCCGCAGCAGTTCAGCAAGATCGGCACCCGCAACGCGATGGTCATCGCGGTCGCGGCCTTCGGGCTGGCGCTGCACCCCGCCGAAAAGCGCGTCGGCACCGGGGTCGGCTCGGCCGCGCCCACCCCTCGCCGGGCTTTCGAAGCCGAAGAGTTCCTGGCCGGGGAGCTGGACTGGGAGTCGCCGCGGGCGTTGACCGACTCGGTGAAGCGCCGCTTCGGCGACCTGGTCGCCGGAGCCGCGTCGCCGATCGACGACGTCCGGGGGAGTGCGGCCTACCGCCGGCACGCGCTGGGGGTCATGGCGCGAAGGACGCTGACCTGGGCTTGGACCGAATACTGCGAGGGGAGCGCGAAGTGCGCGTGAACGTCACCGTCAACGGCGAGCACCGCCGGGCGGACAACGTCTGGGAAGGCGAGAGCCTGCTGTACGTGCTGCGCGAGCGGCTCGGCCTGCCGGGCTCGAAAAACGCCTGCGAACAGGGCGAATGCGGCTCCTGCACGGTCTACCTCGACGGCGTCCCGGCGTGCGCGTGCCTGGTCGCGGCCGGGCAGGCCGAGGGCCGCGAGGTCGTCACGGTCGAAGGGCTGGCCGAGGGGGAAGCCCTCGACCCGGTGCAGGACTCGTTCGTCGAAAAGGGCGCCGTCCAGTGCGGGTTCTGCACGCCCGGCTTGCTGGTCGCCGCGCACGACCTGATCGAGCGGGTCCCGGACCCCTCCGACGTCGAGATCCGCGAGGCCCTCGCCGGGAACCTCTGCCGCTGCACCGGCTACGAGAAGATCCTCGACGCCGTGCGGGACGCCGCCGCGAAGAAGGCCGTCCGATGAGCGCGCCGGCCCGCTCGCCGCAGGAGCTGCACGAGACGATCGCCGGCGGCATCGGGGAGAGCCCGCTGCGCCCGGACGGCACGCTCAAGGTCCGCGGCGAGTTCGCCTATTCCTCGGACCTGTGGCACGAGGACATGCTGTGGGGCGCCACCCTGCGCAGCCCGCACCCGCACGCCCGGATCGTCCGCCTCGACGTCTCCCGCGCGCTGGCCCAGCCGGGCGTGCACGCGGTCCTCACCCACGAGGACGTCCCGGGCGAGAACGTCTACGGCCTCAAGTTCCAGGACACCCCGGCGCTGGCCGACGGCCTGGTCCGGTACCAGGGCGAACCGGTCGCCATCCTGGCCGCCGACCACCCGGAGACCGCCCGGCAGGCGCTCAAGGAGATCGTCGTCGAGTACGACGTCCTCGAGCCGATCACCGACCCGGAGCGGGCCGCGCACGACGAGACCCTGCCGAAGCTGCACCCGGGCGGGAACCTGGTCCGCCACCAGCGGATCGTCAAGGGCGACCCGGCCGCCACCGCGGACGTGGTCGTGTCCGGCGTCTACGAGATCGGCATGCAGGACCAGGCGTTCCTCGGCCCGGAGTCGGGGCTGGCGGTGCCTGCCGAAGACGGCGGCGTCGACCTCTACCTGGCCACCCAATGGCTGCACGTCGACCAGCGCCAGACGGCGAAGGCGCTGGGCCTGCCGCTGGAGAAGGTCCGGTTGACGCTGTCCGGGGTCGGCGGCGCGTTCGGCGGCCGCGAGGACCTGTCGATGCAGATCCACTCCTGCATGCTCGCGCTGCGCACCGGCCGACCGGTCAAGATGGTGTACAACCGGCTGGAGTCGTTCTTCGGGCACGTGCACCGCCACCCGGCGAAAATGTACTACGAGCACGGGGCGACGAAGGACGGCAAGCTCGTGTACGTCCGCGCCAAGCTGTACTTCGACGGCGGCGCGTACGCGTCCAAGACCCCGGTCGTGGTCGGCAACGGCACCACGCTGAGCGTCGGCCCATACGATGTACCGAACGCCCACATCGAGGGCTGGGGTGTATACACCAACAACCCGACCTGCGGTGCGATGCGCGGTCTCGGCGCGGTGCAGCCGACGTACGCCTACGAGTCCCAGATGGACAAACTGGCGGCCGCACTGGACATGGACCCGGCCGAGCTGCGGATCCGCAACGCGCTGAGCGAAGGGTCCACTGTGGTCACCGGGCAGGTGGTCGACTTCCCGGCGCCGGTGGCGGAACTCGTCCAGCGCGTCCGCGACCTGCCGCTGCCGCCCGTGCCGGCCGGCGCCCGCGACATCCGCGAGCTCCCCGGCGGCGCGTCCAACACCACCCACGGCGAAGGCGTCGTCCGCGGGGTCGGCTACGGCGTGACGATCAAGAACATCTCCTACGCCGAAGGCCTGGACGACTACTCGACCGCCCGCGTCCGGCTGGAGGTGATCGGCGGCGAAGCGGTGGCGATGGTGCACACCGCCGCGGCCGAGGTCGGCCAGGGCCTGGTGACGCTGCAGCAGCAGATCGCCCGCACCGAGCTGGGCGTGACGCGGGTGAGCGTGCACCCGGCCGACACGAGCGTCGGCGACGCGGGATCCAGTTCGGCGTCGCGCCAGACGTACGTCACCGGCGGCGCGGTCCGCAACGCCTGCCGCGCGGTCGCGGATACGGTATGCAGTCGCCTTGGCGTTTCCGGGGAGGGCATGACCCTCACCGGCGGCAAGGTGGTCGCCGCCGACGGCGAAGTCGTCGCGGACCTCGCCGAGCTGCTGGGGGACACCGCGATCGAGGAGACCCGCGAGTTCCACCACCGCAAGACCTACCCGCTCGACCCGGAGACCGGTCAGGGCGACGCCCACGTCCAGTACGGCTTCTCCGCCCACCGCGCGGTGGTCGACGTCGACCTGGACCTCGGCCTGGTCAAGGTGGTGCAGCTCGACTGCGCCCAGGACGTCGGCAAGGCGATGAACCCCGACGCCGTCGTCGCCCAGATCCAGGGCGGCTCGGCACAGGGCCTCGGCCTCGCCGTGATGGAGGAGATCCTGGTCGAGGGCGGGAAGGTGCGGAACCCGTCGTTCACCGACTACCTCATCCCGACCATCCTCGACATGCCGCCGATGCGGGTCGAGGTCCTCGAACGGCCCGACCCGCACGCGCCCTACGGCGTCCGCGGCGTCGGCGAGCCGCCCACGATCTCGGCCACGCCCGCGATCGCCAACGCCATCCGCGCGGCCACCGGCCTCGAGCTGCCGCGCGTCCCGATCCGCCCCGAGCACATCACCGGAGTCTGAGATGACCACGTCGATTTCCGTCGAGCAGGCCTGGCTGGACGAAGCCGTCCGCATCGCCACGCACAACGTCGAGAACGGCGGCGGCCCGTTCGGCGCGCTGATCGTCCGCGACGGCGAGGTCGTCGCCACCGGCGTCAACCGCGTCACGGCGAACCTCGACCCGACCGCGCACGCCGAAGTGGTCGCGATCCGCGCGGCCTGCCAGGCGCTCGGCACGTTCAAGCTCGACGGGTGCGTGCTCGTCTCCAGCTGCGAGCCGTGCCCGATGTGCCTGTCCTCGGCGCTGTGGGCGCGCGTGGACAAGGTCGTCTTCGCCGCCGACCGCGACGACGCGGCCAAGGCCGGCTTCGACGACCGCGCCTTCTACGAACTCTTCGACCGTCCCCGCGAAACGTGGACGGTACCCGTGACCCGACTGTCCGCAACGGACGGTTTCGCGCCGTTCGCGGCCTGGCTCGACAAGGCCGACCGCACCGACTACTGACCCACAAGGCCAGCTGACCGGAGCACAACCGAATCGAACGTCCCGCTCGGCCAGGCACGGCGTGGTGCCTGGCCCTGGCCGAGCACACCCACCGGCAAGGGCAGGACGCATGACCCAGACCGAAGTCCCCACCCCCGTAGTCGACGAAGTACTCGCACAACGCCGAACTTTTCTCGAGCGGCTCTTCGAGCTGCGCGCCCGCCAGACCACGATCGGCCGCGAAGTCCGCGGCGGCGTCACCACCTTCGTGGCGATGGCCTACATCGTGCTGCTCAACCCGCTCATCCTCGGCGCCTCCGCCGACATCACCGGCGCCCGGCTGTCGGCGGCGCAGGTGACCACCGCGACCGCGCTGGCCGCCGCCGTGATGACCGTCCTCATGGGACTCGTCGGCAACGCGCCCCTCGCGCTGGCCGCCGGCCTCGGCATCAACGGCATCGTCGCCTTCCAGATGGCGCCGTCGATGACCTGGGCGCAGGCGTTCGGGCTGGTCGTGCTCGAAGGCGTGTGCATCGTGCTGATGGCCGTCAGCGGGGTCCGCGAACGGATCATGAACGCCATCCCGCGGCCGCTCAAGATGGCGATCACCGTCGGGATCGGGCTCTACATCGCCCTGGTCGGGCTGGTCAGCGCCGGGTTCGTAACCAGGATGCCGGACTCCGCGCAGACCACGGTCCCGGTACGCCTCGGGGCGAGCGGGCACCTGCACGGCTGGCCGATCGTCGTGTTCTGCTTCGGGCTGCTGCTGATGATCGTGCTGATGGCCCGCAAGGTCCCGGGTGCGGTGCTGATCAGCATCGGCGTGGCCACGGTGTTCGCGGTCGTGCTGCACGAGGCGTTCGGTGTCGGCGGCTGGGGCCTGACCACCCCGGCCCTGCCCGAGCACGTGGTCGCCGCCCCCGACTTCGGGCTCTTCGGTCATGTCGACCTGTTCGGCGGGTTCGCCTCGGCGGGCGCGCTCGCGGCCACCGTCTTCCTGTTCACGCTGGTGCTGTCCGGCTTCTTCGACGCGATGGGCACGATCACCAGCGTCTCCGCCGAAGCCGGGCTGTCGAAGAACGGGAAAGTGCCGCGGATGGGCCGGATCCTGCTGGTCGACGGCGCGGGTGCGATCGCGGGCGGCGTCACCGGCTCGTCGCCGAACACCGTGTTCCTCGAGTCCGCGGCCGGCGTCGGCGAAGGTGCCCGAACGGGGCTGGCGAGCCTCGTCACCGGCCTGCTGTTCGCCGGGACGCTGCTGTTCACGCCACTCGCCGGAGTCGTCCCGGCCCAGGCCGCGGCGCCCGCGCTGGTGGTCATCGGCGGCATGATGGTCGCGCAGTGCCGCACCATCCCGTGGCACGACCCGGACTACACGATCCCGGTGTTCCTCACCGCGGCCCTGATCCCGTTCACCTACTCGATCACCAACGGCGTCGGCGCCGGCCTGATCGCGTTCGTCCTGATCAAGATCGGCCGCGGCAAGTGGCGCGAGGCAGGCTGGCTGCTATCCCTGCTGGCGCTGGTCTTCGCGGTGTACTTCGCCATCGACGGTGTCGAAACCCTTTTCCGGTAAGGAGTTCCCGTGCCCCTGATGTTCTTCAACGGCGGCGCCATGCGCGGCGAGCCGCTGCACCACCTGCTCGACGGATCGCCGTTCGTGGCGGTGGCGGACACCGCGCCGAAGTACCGGTTCTACGCCGTCGGCGACCAGTGCCCGGCGCTGTACCCGGTGTCGCACGGCGGCGCGGCGGTCACCGGCGAGGTGTACGACGTCTCCCTGGACGCCCTGCGGGACCGGGTGCTGCCGGCCGAGCCGCACGAGCTGGAGCTGGGCGTGGTGGAGCTGGCCGACGGCAGTTCGGCGTTCGCGATGCTGCTGCGGCGGCCCTACACCTCGCACGTCGCCCTGCGGGACATCACCGAGATCGGCGACTGGCGGGCCTTCAAGGCGAGCGCGTGAAGGTCCTCCTCGCCCCGGACAAGTTCAAGGGGTCCCTGACCGCGGGGGAGGTGGCGTCGGCGGTGGCGTCGGGCATCGCCGACGTCGACCCCGCGGCGGTGGTGCGGACCCTCCCGGTGGCCGACGGCGGCGAGGGGACGGTCGACGCCGCCGTCGCCGCCGGGTACGAACGGGTGCGAGTGCCCGCCCGCGGCCCGACGGGAGCCCCGGTGACGGCGTGCTACGCGGTGCGCGGGGACACCGCGGTGGTCGAGCTGGCCGAGGCGTCCGGGCTGCACCGCCTGCCCGGCGCCCCGGCCCCGCTCACCGCGACCAGCGCGGGAACGGGGGACGTCATCGCGGCGGCCGTGCGGGCCGGGTGCCGCCGGATCGTGCTCGGGCTCGGCGGCAGCGCCTGCACCGACGGTGGCGCGGGCATGCTGGCCGCACTGGGCGCCCGGCTCCTCGACGACACCGGCCGCGAGCTCCCGTCCGGAGGTGCGGCCCTGTCCCGGCTCGCCTCGCTGGACCCGCCGGACCTGTCCGAAGTGGACATCGAGCTGGCGAGCGACGTGGACAACCCCCTCTGCGGACCACGCGGGGCGGCGCTGGTCTACGGCCCGCAGAAGGGCGCGTCCCCCGGCGACGTCGAGATCCTGGACGCGGCGTTGCGCCACTGGGCTTCGGTCGCCGGCCCGGAGTACGCCGAACGCCCGGGCGCCGGAGCGGCCGGGGGAGTGGGTTTTGCGGCGATGGCCGTGCTGGGCGCCCGCATGCGGCCGGGCATCGAGCTCCTGCTCGACCTCCTCGGCTTCGACGCGGCCCTGGCCGGAGCCTCTCTGGTGATCACCGGCGAGGGATCACTCGACAGCCAGACGCTGGCCGGCAAGGCCCCGGCAGGAGTGGCCCGGGCCGCGGCGGCCCGGGGTGTCCCGTGCGTGACGGTGTCCGGACGCTGCCTGCTGTCCTCGGACGAGCTGGCGAAGGCGGGCATCTCGGCCGCGTACGCGCTGACGGACCTGGAGCCGGACCCGGCGCGCTGCATGGCGGAGGCGGCACCGCTGCTGCGCCGCCTCGCCCACCGCGTGGCCATCGACCGAATAGTCGATACCGAAGATTTGTTACCATCGTAACCGTGGCGACGAAGACGGCGGAGGACACGCGCGGACGCATCCTCGAGGCGGCGGCGGCCCTGCTGGTGACGGAGGGCCGCGACGGCCTGTCGACCCGCGCGGTGAGCGCGGCGGCGGGCGTCCAGCCACCGGCGCTGTACCGCCTCTTCGGTGACAAGGACGGCCTGCTCGACGCGGTCGCGGCGTACGGTTTCGACGAGTACCTGAAGAGCAAGCGCGCCATGGGGTCGACGGACGACCCGGTCGAGGACCTCCGCAACGGCTGGAACCTGCACATCGAGTTCGGCCTGTCCCGCCCCGAGTTCTACGTGCTCATGTACGGCGACGCCCGGCCGGGCCGCACCTCGCCGGCGGCCCGCGAAGCGGAGGCCATGCTGCGGAGCAAGGTCGAGCGCGTGGCGGCGGCGGGCCGGCTCCGGGTGAGTGTCGACCGAGCGGCCAGGCTGGTGCACTCGGCGGGAATGGGCGTGGTGCTGACCCAGATCGCCACCCCGGAGAACGAGCGGGACCAGGAGCTGTCGCCGACGGCCCGCGAGACGGTGCTGGCCCGCATCCTCACCGGCACACCGGAACCGGCGGGATCGGACCTGCCGGAGCGGGCCATCGCCCTGCGGGCGGGACTGGACGGCGCCACGGCACTGACCAAGGCCGAGCGAACCCTCCTGGCCGAGTGGCTGGACCGCATAGCCGACGCATAAAGCTCGATGGAACCCGGCGACGCCCGCAACCCGGCACCTGAATCGATCCAGCCCAATCGGACATTGCTTGTCACTCCGCGAAGCCGCAATATGTTGCGACCCGCAACATATTGAACGACAACGCCGTCGGAGGACCCCGATGATCAGGTGGAAAGCCGCCCTGGCCTGCGCAGGAACCACCATCCTGCTGGCCGCAACCCTGCAGGGCACAGCGGCCGCGACCGGAACGGCAACGGACTGCTGCGGCGGTGGAGCCTCCTGGGCGACGGGCAACAAGTCGGCACTGGGTACATCCACCACCACCGCCAGCCCGGTCTGGTTCACCGTCGCGAACGGCGTCACCTCCGAGGTCTTCTACCCCCGAGCGGACGTCCCCAACACCCAGGACGTGCAGTACGTCGTCACGGACGGCGCAACGTTCGTGGACCTGGAGCGCGACGCCACCGACCACGTCGTGACCATGCCCGACGAGAAGGCACTCCAGTACACGATCACGAACACGGCGAAGAGCGGCAAGTACCGGATCACCACCGACTACGTCACCGACCCGGCGCGGGCCACCCTGGTCACGAACACCCGCTTCCAGTCCCTGGACGGCGGCACGTACCGCCTCTACCTCCTGGCCAACCCCTCGATGGCCGGCGGCGGGGCGAACGACAACGCCTGGTGGGACTCGACCGGAGCCCTGATGGCGAGCGGAACCGAAACGCTGTTCGGCGGAACCCCCACCACGGTCGTCTCCGCACTGCGCGCCTCGACCGGCTTCACGGCGCACGACAACGGCTACACCGGCGCGGCCAGCGACTGCCTGGTCGACCTCCGCGCGGACAAGACCCTGAACAACCAGTTCGACACCATCGCCGGCACCGGCAACGTGGTCCAGTGCGGCCAGATCCCGGTGGGAACGGACACGACGTTCACCGTCGCCCTCGGCTTCGGCGCCACGGCGGCCGCCGCCTCCTCGGCCGCGAGCGGATCGCTGGCCGGCGGCTTCGCCGCGGTGTCGGCGTCCTACCGCAGCGGCTGGAACTCCTACGTCGGCAGCCTGAAACCCGCTCCGGCGAGCATCTCCGGCGACACGCAACGGCGCCGCACCTACTACGTGGCGGCGATGGCGCTGAAGACGGCGGAAGACAAGCAGCACCCCGGCGCGAGCGTCGCGGGCCTGGCCACCCCGTGGGGCGACTTCACCAACGGCGACCACCTCAACGACGGCTACCACCGGGTCTGGGGCCGTGACCTCTACCAGCAGGCGACCGGCCTCCTGGCCGCGGGCGACAGCGCCCAGGCCAAGCGGATGGCCCAGTTCCTCTGGAACGCCCAGTGGATCGGCAGCCCCACCGCCGGCGACGGCACGACCTACCCGGCGGGCTCGTTCCCGCGCTACAGCCCGGTTTCCGGCGTCGCGGGGGCGAGCGCCCAGCAGCTCGGCTGCTGCGAACAGCTGGACCAGGACGCCAACGCGATCCTGCTGGCCTGGCTGACCGGCGTCACCGACGCCTCGACCTACGTCAAGATCAAGACGACGGCGAACCACATCGTCGCCACCGGCCCGGACACCACCGAGCGCTGGGAGGAGCAGTACGGCAAGTCGCCGTCGTCGGTGGCCGCGGAGATCGCCGGGTTGATCGCGGCCGGCGCCGTCGCGCGGGCCAACGGCGACACCGCGAGCGCGGCGTCGTGGGAGTCCACAGCGGACTCCTGGCGGAATTCCCTGGCCGGCTGGACCGTGACGACGTCGGGCTACTGGGGCGGCCACACCTACTACGAACGCCTCGACCGGGCCGGCAACCCGAACGACACCGCCACGATCTGCTTCGACGAAGGCTGCTTCTACGAGCACGACGTCACCGACTTCGGCTTCCTCGACCTGGTCCGCCTCGGCATCCGCCCGGCCGGGGACGCGACGATCGCGAACTCGGTGGCCCCCACGGCCGCCGCTTCCGACGGCAACTCGGCGGTGCAGGTGACGCTCCCGAACGGCGACGTCTACTTCCACCGCTACCCGCACGACAACTACGGCGAAAGCACCGCCAACTGCAGCGGCTGGCCGGCCGGCGCCACCCAGCGCTTCGGGCGGCTGTGGCCGGTGCTGTCGGGGGAGCGCGGGCAGTACGAGCTCGCCAACGGCCGTTCGGCGGCGGTGTACCTGAAGTCCATGGCGGACTCGGTCAACGACGGCTACTTCGTGCCCGAGCAGGTCTGGGACCGCGCGGACGTCGGCTGCTTCGGGCTCGGCCGCCCGACCGGCAGCGCGGGCCCGCTGATGTGGGCCGAGGGTCAGTACCTGCGGCTGGCCCAGAACATGGACGCGGGCCGCAACCTCGACACCCCGTCGATCGTCAAGTCCCGCTACGGCACCTGATCCCTCGTCGTGTCGTCCCTCCAGGCACGCGTGTCGTCCGTCCGAGCACGCGTGTCGTCCGTTCCGTCACCGCACCAGGCGGACGGTCTTCGCCGCGGGAGCGAAGGTCGCCGTCTGGCCGCGGGTGAGGGCGACGGTGTCGGCTTCGAGGCCGTCGCCGAACGCGACCAGCCGGTCGGATTCGACCTCGACCGTCAGCGGCGCCCGCGTCAGTTCCCCTTCGGTGCACGCGGTCCCGGTCGACGGTGACGGCCACGCTTCCCGCACGAACCAGACCAGCCGGGCCTCGCCGGGGGCCGGCAGGGGCAGGCCGCTGCGGCGTTCCCGCCACACCGACCCGCACCAGCCGGTGGCCCCGGTGCCCGTGCCGACCAGGATCCCCGACGACGCCTGGCGTTCCGCCCGCCCGCCACCGACCCCCAGCCGGTAGCGGGCCGTCTGGTGCCCGGCGTGCCCGAGGTAGATCTCGTTGAGGGCGAGCAGCCGCTGGCCGTCGTCCGCGGTGAGTTCGGCCATCGTCCGGTGCTCGACGTCGGTCGTGGACCGGATCAGGTCCGCGACGGCCTCGACCGGGTGCTTGACGAGGACGCCGGGTTCGCCCGGCGCGACGCCGATCACCGGCTGGCCGTCGAGGTACTTGGCCACGTTGGCGACCAGGCCGTCCTGTCCGACCACGACGACGACGTCCTCCGGGGTGAACAGGAACCGGTCGAGGTCCGCGCGTTCGACCTCGCCGCGGCGCCAGTCCAGCGGGATGGCCGCACTGGCCGCGGCGAGCGCGGCGCGCAGGGCCGTGTCCGCCGCCGTCACCTCGGCGAGGTCGCGCCCGCGGGTGCGCAGGAAGAACTCGGCCTGGCCGCGGGTGCCGTGGCGGGCGACGAGCTCGGCCAGCTCGGTGCGGCGGTGGACGAGCACGACCCGCGGGGCGAGGCTCACGAGCGGATGCCCAGCTTCGTCAGCAGCGGCGCGAGCAGGTCCGGGGTGAGGACCAGGCTCTCGATCTGCGGCAGGTTCCCGGCCAGCTCCTTCAGGGCCAGCCCGGTCAGCACACCCTCGGGCAGGTCGCGGTACGCCGCGAGCCGGGCCGCCTCGCCCGCCGCTTCCGCTTCGCCGAGCGCACGCTGTCCGTCGGCCTTCACCTGCGTCAGCCGCTCTTCACGCGAAGCCTGCGCCTCGGTCTCGATCCGGTTCGCCGCCGCGGCTTCTTCGGCCTGGCGCCGAGCGTTCGCGCCGCGTTGGGCGAGCAGCTGTTCCTCCCGGCGGGCCAGCTCGATCTGGTTCTGCAGCTCGTTCTCGCTGATCGCGCGTTCGCGTTCGACGGCGAGCGCGCGCCGCTCGAAGGTGGCGCGGTCGGCCTCCTGCTGCACCTTCTCCCGCGCGGTCGTCTGCAGCGCCTTCTCGACGTCGGCCTCGGCCCGGATCGCGACGACGCGGACGTCGATCACCGCCGAGCCGGTCTGCGCGAGCCGGGTGTCCTCGTCGGCCAGGCCGGCGCGGATCCGGTCGCGGACCGCGCGGACGCCGTCGACGAGCGCGGTGGCCAGGGGCGTGCGCGTCAGCACCTCGAGCGCGTACTGCTGGACGTTTTCGGTCAGCAGCCCGCTGATCTGCGCCAGTGGATCGCTTCTCCAGCGGCCGGTGTCCGGGTCGATGGAGAAGTCGATGCGCTGCGCGGCCAGCGCCGGGTCCTCGATCCGGAAGGTGAGGGCGAGCTGGACGGTGACGTCCTGGAAGTCGGCCGTGCGGGCGTGGAACAGCAGGGGGAGTTCGCGGTCGTCGACCGGTACCTCCGAGACGACTGCCGTCAGCGGCCGGTACCAGAACGACAGCCCGACGCCGTCGTGCGCGAGCTTGCCGCGGCGGTAGTGCCGGATGTGCACGGTGGGGGCACCGCGCAGGTGCCGGAACCCGAACCGGCGGTCGATGTCGGCCATGGAGCCCTCCTCTTATCGTCGTGGTGACGATATGGGGTGGACTGGCTAATCGTCAAGCTGACGATTAGGGTGGTGACATGGGACACCCGCCGTTCGCCGTCACTGTGGACCTCGTCGTGCTCACCTTGACCGGCGACGAGCTGTGCGCGCTGCTGGTCCGCCGGGGCGTGGAGCCGTACCTGGGGGAGTGGGCGCTGCCCGGCGGCTTCGTCGGCGAGGACGAGGACCTGGCGGAGGCGGCGCGGCGCGAGCTGGCGGAGGAGACGGGACTGGCGCCGGGAACCGTCCACATCGAACAGCTGGCCGGCTACGGCGCCCCCGGCCGCGACCCGCGGATGCGGGTCGTGACGGTGGCGTACCTGGCACTGGCGCCGGACCTGCCGGTGCCGCGCGCGGGCACAGACGCGGCGGAGGCGCGGTGGGCCCCGGTCCGGTCACTGCGGGCCGAGCGCCTGGCGTTCGACCACGACCGCATCCTGGCCGACGGGGTGGAGCGCGCCCGGGCGAAACTCGAGTATTCCCCGCTGGCCACGGCGTTCTGCGCACCGGAGTTCACGGTCGCCGAGCTGCGCCGGGTGTACGAGCTGGTGTGGGACACCCGGTTGGACCCGCGCAACTTCCACCGCAAGGTGACGGGAGCGGAGGGCCTCCTGGAGCCGACGGGCCGGACAACCACCCGCGACGGCGGCCGCCCGGCCCGGCTGTACCGGCGGGGATCGGCGGAGGTGCTCTATCCGCCGATGCTGCGAAACTGACGGCGGGGCTGCTGATCGGGCCACGGACGGCCCGTGGCCCGATCTCGCCTAAGCCGCGCGGGCCGGCACCAGGCGCCGGGCCGCGGAGACGAGCGGCAGCAGGCGCGTCCCGAAGTTGCGGGCCGCCAAGCCGCCGCGGGTGGCCGGGATCAGCAGTGCCGCCGCCGTCGAGACCGCTCGCTGCTTCGGCTCCACCAGCTTCCGGTGGGCGCTTTCGTACCGCCGGAACGCCGACGGCGCGTCTCCCGGCGTCCGGCCCAGCTCTTCGGCCAGCGTGTAGGCGCCCGCCATGGCCAGCGTCGAGCCGTCGCCGAACAGGGACACGCACGATGCCGCGTCGCCCGCCAAGGCGATGCGATCGGTGCTCCAGCGAGCCATCCGGACCCGGCTCACCGAGTCGAAGTACAGGTCGTCGGCCGAGCGCACCTGGGCCAGCAGTTCCGGGACCCGCCAGCCCGCGCCCGCGTAGGCCTCGGCGAGCAGGCGCCGGTGCAGCGCGGTGTCCCGGTGGTCGAACCCCGGCAGCGCGTCGCCGCGGAACATGAACGCCGCGATGCCGTGGCCGCGGGACGGGTGCACCGCCACCGCCCGGCCCGGCGAGTTGTACATCTCGATCGCCGTCGCGTCGGCGGGCGGCCCGGCCAGCGGCAGCGTCGCGATGTAGACGCCCACGTGTTCGACGAACGCGCGTTCCGGGCCGAACGCCAGCCGCCGCACCGCCGAGTGCAGCCCGTCCGCGCCCAGCACGAGGTCGAACCGCCGCGGGGCGCCGCGCTCGAACGTGACGTCGACGCCGCCGTCGTCTTCGCGAAGCTCGGTGATCGAGTCGTGGAAGACGAACTCGGCGTGCTCGCGCGCCGCGTCGTGGAGGATCGCGGCGAGGTCGGTGCGGGGGAGTTCGATGTCGCCGCCCGCGCCGAGCAACCCCATCGGGATCCGGCCGGTGCGCCTGCCCGCGTCGTCCACGAAGTTCAGCGCCGTCGCGCTCGTGCCCGCTTCCCGCAGTCGCGTGGTGATGCCCATCTGCTCCGCGACGCGCAAGGCCGGCCCGCGGACGTCGACCGGGCTCCCGCTCGAGCGCAGCCCGGTGGCCCGCTCGACCACGGTCGGCCGGAAGCCGGCGCGGGCCAGCCAGTACGCCAGGGTCGGCCCGGCGACGCCGGCGCCGGAGATCAGCACGGTCTGTTCGGTCATCGTGGTGCCCCCATCGCTGTCCTGACCATCGGTCAGTGCCGACGGTACGCTCCTGTCCGCCGGTCAGGCAAGGGCGCTACGCTGAGGCGATGACGGACGACACCCGGGCGCGGATCCTGCGCGCGGCGCTGGAGGAGTTTTCGGCGCGGGGGTACCACGCCACCTCGGTGCGGGAGCTGGCCGAACGGGTGGGGGTCACCAAGACCGCGGTGCTCTACCACTTCCCCGGCAAGGTGGACATCCTGACCGCGCTGGCCGAACCGATGCTGGCCGCCTTGGAGGCCGTGCTGGCGAAGGCGGCGGAGGTCGACGACGTCCGCCGCGCGGTGCTGGAAGGACTCCTCGACGTGTGGCTGGAGCACCGGTACCTGCTGCGGCTCAACCTCGTGGACCTGGGCCTGACCGCGTCCGGCGCCGTGTTCGCGCGGTTCCGTGACGGCATGCTCCGGGCCAACGCCCTGGTCGCCGGCCCGGACGCGGACCTGGCCGGCCGTGTCCGGGCGGCGCAGGCCATCGCGATGCTCAGCGACCCGGTGGTCCTCTTCGCCGACGTCGCGGTGTCGGAGCTCCGAGAGGCGATCCTCGACGGCGTCGACCGCCTCTTCGGCACTTCCGCGCCGCCCGGCAGGCCCCGCGCCGGCCGCGGCCGGCCGACGGTGATGAGCCCGGAGACGATCGAGGCCGCCCGTCGGCTCTACGACTCGGGCCACTCACCGGCGGATATCGCGGCCGAGCTCAGCGTCTCCCGCGCCACGATCTACCGGCACCTGTCCGACGGCGATTAATGAGACGACTTGTGCGATTTATTGAGACGAGTCGTGCGAGCGCTCGTCCTCACCCGGAAAGGGGGCGGAACCACAACGTGAACTCCGTCTTCTGCGGCACCAGCCGATACTCCGGCAACACCCCGGGCCCGCACGAAGCCGTCCCCAACCCGTGCTGGGCCACGTCCAGCGTCAGGTGCACCACGTCGTCCGGGGTCAGGTCGTCGGTGTGCCGCGCCGCCTCCAGTGCCGCCGCGGTCCAGCGGCGGGCCGTGAACTCGAACACCGGGTCGCCGGCCACCTGGATGCCCGGGCCGTCCGGGGCGGTCAGGCGGGCCCAGCGGACCGCCGTTCGGTTGCCGTTCTCCTGCGGGTACACATACGGCGTCTGGAGACCGTCGACGCTGCTGGAAAACCGGCCGATGCGGGCCGCCTGGCGGCTGTCCGGGTACGCCTCGCCGGGGCCGCCGCCGAACCACTCCGCCGAGCCGAGCGTGCCCGGGATCGCCATCGCCAGCCCCAGCCGGGGGAGGGTGCCCGGGAACTCGCCGTCCGGGGTCACCTCGACCCGCAGGCGGAGGCGGTCGTCGAACGCCGTCCACGTGTAGTCGGCGAACAGCCCGAACGATTGCGCCGGCGGCGCCACCCGGGTGCGCACCACCAGTTCCTCGCCGTCGGCGTCGATCGTGATCACGCGGTGCTGCATGCGGTGCAGGCCGGCCTCGCGCCACTGGTCGGCGGCGGGCCGCCCGGCGAACGTGCCGCGGTCGTTGTCGGTCGTCGCGCGCCAGACGTCGAGACGCGGGCCGCGCACCGGGTGCTCGCCGAGCGCCGACAAGGTCCCCGTCGACGGGTCGAACCGGCCGGCCCCCAGCACCAGCCGGCCGCCGGTGCGGAACACCGGGCCCCGCGGCGGCAGCGGCGCCGCGGCCGGGGCCGCCGACACCGCCAGCTGACCCCAGCCGACGACGTGGCCGGCCGGGGCCCACGCCGTCGCCGAGGTCAGCGACGCGGACACCGTCAGCCACGACTCCCCGCCCGTCGCGGGCAGCTCGGGCAGCGGGACCGAAACACTCTGTCCTGATCGGACAGCCGGCACATCGAGAACACCCTGCGCGGCAGCGACTCCTTCGTCCTCCAGCACCCAGGTGAACGTCAGGTGCCCGGTGTCGGCGAAGTCGTAGTGGTTGCTCACCACGAGCCCGTCCGCGCCGGCCGAGATCCGGACCGGCTCGATCACCTTCGCGAACTCGAGCAGCCCCGGCGACGGCGTCCGGTCGGGGAAGACCAGGCCGTCGATGACGAAGTTGCCGTCGTGGATCGGCTCGCCGAAGTCGCCGCCGTAGGCGAAGTGCCCGTCGGCGGCGAGGCCGTGGTCGATCCACTCCCAGAGGAACCCGCCCTGGCAGTTCGGGTAGCGCTCGAACAGCTCGCGGTACTCCAGCAGCCCGCCCGGGCCGTTGCCCATCGCGTGCCCGTATTCGCACTGCAGGAACGGCAGGTCCCGCCGGCGCTCGTTGGTGTCCTCCCGGCGGCCGATCCGCTCGACCTCCTCGTGCGTGGCGTACATCCGGCTGTGCACGTCCACGTAGGCGCAGTCGTGGTCGCCTTCGTAGTGCACCGGCCGCGTCGGGTCGCGGTGGCGCACCCACTCGGCCATCCGGGCGAGGTTCTCGCCGGTGTGGCTTTCGTTGCCCAGCGACCAGAGGATCACGCTGGGCCGGTTCTTGTCCCGCTCCACCGTGCGCCGCATCCGGTCGAGGTAGGCCTCGGCCCACGCCGGCTCGCCGCTCGGGTTGCCGGCCCAGCCCAGCAGCTCGAAGCCGTGGGTCTCCAGGTCGCACTCGTCGATCACCCACAGGCCGTGGGTGTCGCACAGCTCGAGGAACGCCGGGTCGGGCGGGTAGTGGCTGGTCCGGACCGCGTTGACGTTGTGCCGCTTCATCAGCAGGACGTCGGCCAGCGCCGTCTCCGGCGAAACCACGCGCCCGGTGCGCGGGTCGTGCTCGTGGCGGTTGACCCCGCGCAGCATCAGCGGACGGCCGTTGACCTTCAGCTGCCCGTCCTCGATGGCCACGGTCCGGAACCCGATGCGCACCGGGACCCGCTCGGCCGCGGTGGCCAGCGTGCCTTCGTAGAGCCGCGGCGTCTCGGCGCTCCACGGCTCGACCTGCAGCTCCAGCGCCTCGCCGGCGGGGTGCCCGGTGACGCCCAGCTCGGGGATGTCCAGCACGACGTCCGGGCCGGTCTCGACCCGGACGGTGCCCAGGCCGGTGGTGTGGTCGTAGTCCGCGCGGACCCAGTAGTCGCCGATGCCGCCGTCCGGGCGGGCCAGCAGCGTGACGGCGCGGAAGATGCCCGAGAGCCACCACATGTCCTGGTCTTCGAGGTAGCTGCCCGCCGACCACTGGTGCACGCGCACGACCAGCACGTTCCCGGCCGGCCGCAGCAGCGCGCCCACCTCGAACTCCGAGGGCAGCCTGCTGCCCTGGGTGACGCCGAGTTCGGTGCCGTTGAGCCAGATCCGGCCGCAGGAGTCGATGCCGTCGAAGCGCAGGACGGCGGACCCGGCCGGCCAGCCGCCGGGCAGGTCGAACCGCAGCCGGTGGTCGCCGGTCGGGTTGTCCGACGGCACGTGCGGCGGCTCGACCGGGAACGGGTAGGGCACGTTCGTGTAGGCGGGACGCCCGTGGCCGTGCAGCTGCCACAGCGACGGCACCGGCAGCTCGTCCCACGCCGAGTCGTCGAAGGCCTCGGCTTCGACCCCCGCCGGCGCGGCCGCGAGGCTCGGCGACAACCGGAACCGCCACGTGCCGTTCAGCGACAACGATGGCGCGTCGGAGGTGAAAGCCGCGCGCGGCGGAAGGGAACCGCGGCCCGGGCCGGGGTCTTCGAGGTACGACATGGGGTCCTTTCCGCGCTCGGCACGCGCCCGAGAACGTTCCCGTGAACGTTCACGGACCGCTCCGCAGTGTGCTTCCCGGCGCGGCCGGGTGTCAAGGGATCAGGCGGATTCGCGCAGGTGGAGACGGGCGCGGACGATCAGCTCTGCCGGTTCGAGCGGCGCCGCGCCGGTGACCAGGCGGGCCGCCTGCTCGACGGCGAGGGCGCCGACCGCGCGGGTGTCGATCGCGACGCTCGAGAGCTCCGGCTCGACCAGCGTGCCCAGGGCGAGCCCGTCGAACCCGATCACGGCGAGGTCGGCCGGCACGCCCAGCCCGAACCGGCGGGCTTCGCGCAGGGCGCCGATGGCCATCACGTCGTTGAAGGCGAACAGCGCGGTGACGTCGGGGTGGGCGGCGAGCAGGGTGGCCAGCGCCGAGCCGCCGCCGTCGACGCTCTGGGCACCGGCGGTGATCCAGCCGGGCTGCACGGAGACCCCGCACCCGGCGGCGGCCCGCAGGAACCACCGGCGGCGGACGCTCGGCCCGGGGGTCCCGTCGAGCATGCCGATCCGCCGGTGCCCGCGCGAGACGAGGTGGGCGACGGCCTCGCGGACGCCGTCTTCGCCGTCGACCACCACACCGCTGAACCGCGGCGTGCGCGGCTCGCGGTCGATCAGCACGACCGGGATGCCGGCGGTGAGCCGGTCGAGGTCCTCATCGGACCGGCCGAAGTAGCCGGTGACCGCGTCGACCTGGGTGCCGATCACCCGCAGCGTGGCGAGCTCCTGCTCGGGGTCGTCGGCGGTGTCGTGCACGACGACGTGCCAGCCGCGGGCCCGGGCCGCCTCCAGCGCGCCGGAGGCGACCTCGGTGAAGAAGGGGTTGAGCAGGTCCGGCACGACGAGGCCGATCGTGGTGGTGTCCGGCCGGACCAGGCCGCGGGCGAAGCGGCTGGGGCGGTACCCGAGCTCGCGGACGGCGTCGAGCACGCGCTGCTTGGTCGAGCCGTCGATCTCGGCCTTGTCGTTCAGCGCGCGGGACACCGTCTGCCGGGAAACCCCGGCCGAACGGGCGACGTCGTGGATCGTCACCCGCCGGGGCTCCGTGGTTCCGGGCACCGCCCCACCTCCTCGTCCGGAGGTCGAGTATGCCCGCTACCCGGCCGGGGTGCGTTCGCGGCGCTTGACCACGATCCGCCAGCCCACCACCAGGACCACCGCGAGCACCGGGATCGAGTAGAACGCGATCTTCTCGGCGCCGTCGGAGAAGCCCATCAGCACCACCACCAGGGCCAGGAACCCCAGCGTCGCCCAGCCGCTGTAGGGCGCCCACGGCATCCGGTACGACGGGCGCTCGAGCTCACCGCGCAGGGCGGCCTGGCGCAGGCGGAGCTGGCAGAAGATCAGGGTCGCCCAGGTGCTGATCACGCCCAGGGACGCGATCGCGATGGCGATGTCGAACGCCTCCTTCGGCACCAGGTAGTTCAGCACCACGCCCAGCACGTAGGCGACCGACGTGAACATGATGCCGCCGTAGGGCACGTGCCGGCTGCTCATCCGGCTGACGAACGACGGCGCTTCGCCCTTCTCGGCCAGTGAACGCAGGATCCGGCCCGTCGAATAGAGGCCCGAGTTGACGCTGGACAGCGCCGCGGTCAGGACGACCGCGTTCATCACGTCGCCGATGCCCGGGATGCCGAGCCTGCTGAACACGGTGACGAACGGGCTCTCGTCGCCGCTGTAGAACGGCCACGGCAGCAGCATCGCCAGCAGCAGCACCGAACCGACGTAGAACACGCCGATCCGCCAGACCACGCCGTTGATCGCCTTCGGCAGCACCTTGCGGGCGTTCTTCGTTTCGCCGGCCGCGATGCCGACGACCTCGATGGCCGAGTAGGCGAAGATGACCGCCTGCAGCGTCATCAGCGCGACGCCGATCCCGGCCGGGAAGAGTCCACTGTGGCCGGTGAGGTTGTGCGCGCCGGCCGGTGCGCCGCCGATGTCCGCGCTCGTCAGCACCAGCCCGGCGCCGACGACCAGGAAGACGACGATGGCCAGCACCTTGACCACCGAGAACCAGAACTCCAGCTCGCCGAACACCTTCACCGACAGCAGGTTCACCACCAGCAGGACGCCGAGCGCGACCAGCGCGGTGATCCACTGCGGCACGTCCGGCAGCCACTTGTGGACGTAGATGGCGACCGCGGTGATCTCGGCGATCCCGGTCATCGCCCAGTTCACCCAGTACATCCAGCCCGAGGCGAAGCCGGCCCACGGCCCGATGAACTTCCGCGCGTAGGTGACGAAACTGCCGGAGCTGGGCTCGTGCAGGACGAGCTCGCCGAGCGCGCGCATCACGAAGTAGGCGGCGATTCCGCAGATCGCGTAGGAGAAGATCAGCGACGGGCCGACCTGGTGGAGCTTGCCGCCGGCGCCGAGGAAGAGCCCGACGCCGATCGCGCCGCCGATGGCGATCATCTGCACCTGGCGGTTGCCCAGTGCTTTCGAATAGCTTTCACCTTTTTCGGTGAGCAGCGAGGAATCCATGGTTACCGGACGCTAGAGCGGTGTGCGGCAGGTCACCAAGCGGACTAAGGAAGACTTAAGGTGTGCCGGATCTCACCCGGAGATCGTTCCGCGAATCGCCGGTTCCGATTTGACACGGGCCGCCCGCGGCCGGTGCGGGAGCGCGTTCTACGCTCGGGCCCGTGGACCTCGCGGCGCTGCTGGACCGGATAGCCGACGACGTCGCGACCGACGTCGGCCGCGGCGCCGTCGCGGACTACATTCCCGCGCTGGCCAGGGTCGCGCCGGGTCGGTTCGGCATGGCGGTGGCCGAAGTGGACGGTGCGGTGCACGGCGTCGGCGACTGGGAGCACCCGTTCTCCGTGCAGAGCATGTCCAAAGTGTTCACACTGGCGCTGACCCTTTCCCGCGGTGACGGCGTGTGGGCGCGGGTCGGCCGCGAACCGTCGGGCGATCCGTTCAATTCACTGGTGCAGCTCGAACACGAGGACGGCATTCCGCGCAACCCGTTCATCAACGCGGGCGCGCTGGTGGTGACCGACGAACTCGCCCGCCACGGCGACGCGGCGGAGGCGCTGCTCGCGTTCGTCCGGGAGGAGAGCGGGCGTGCGGAGATCGCCGTGGACCCCGAGGTGGCGGCCTCGGAGGCGGGGCACGCCGACCGCAACCGCGCCCTCGCGTACTTCATGGCCTCCTACGGCAACATGCGCCACCCGGTGCCGTCGGTGCTCGACCAGTACGTCCGCCAGTGTTCGATCGCGATGAGCTGCGCTGACGTCGCCCGCTCGGCGCTGTTCCTGGCCCGCCACGGCCTGCGCAACGACGGTTCGCGGCTGCTCGGGCTCAGCGCGGCGAAGCGCATCAACGCGGTGATGCTGACGTGCGGAACGTACGACGCGGCGGGCGAATTCGCCTACCGCGTGGGCCTGCCGGGCAAGAGCGGCGTGGGCGGCGGCATCGTCGCGATCGTCCCGGGCCGGTGCGCGGTGTGCGTGTGGAGCCCGGGGCTGGACGCCCGCGGCAACTCCGTCGCCGGGGTCGCCGCCCTCGACCGGTTCACCACGCTCACGGGCTGGTCGATCTTCTGATTCAGCCCGCACCCCGGCCGGTGTCCCGGACCGGCAGGGCGGTGGCCAGGACGTCGAAGTACCGCTGGTCCTGCCAGCGGCGACGGTCACCGATCACGTAGAGCCGGCGCTTCGCCCTCGAGACCGCGACGTTGAGCAGGTTGGGCTTGGCTGCGGCCCACCGGCGCGCCCCCTCACTGGCCGGATCGCTGCCGAGCACGATCACGACGACGTCGGCCTCCTGTCCCTGCACGGTGTGGACCGTGCCCACCTCGATCGCCGCGGGCCCGCCGCCGGACCGCTGCCGGACTACGCGCCGGGCACCCCGGATCACGTCCCGGAAGGGGCTGACCACCCGGATGGCGCCCGGTGCGACGCCGAGTCCGGCCAGCTCGTCGAGCAGCTGCCCGAGCGCCTGCCCTTCGGCCGGTACCCAGTGTTTCTGCGAATGCGCCGAAGGGACGTCGATCCATTCGTCGCGGCCGGGGTACGGCGGCCGTTCGCCGGTGCCGAAGACCATGAGCTCGCCGCCGTAGGCGATGCGGTTGGAGATCTCGAACATCAGCCGGTCGCACCGCCGGTGCACGCGCAGGGGAGCACCCACCCAGGTCGACCCCTCACCGATCGGGTCGGGCAGTGCGGTGCCGAACCGGTTGAGCCGGTCGGCCACGCGCTGGGCCGAAGTCGCGTCCGGCAGCCATTCCTCGGCGACGCGGTACCGCTTGAGCAGGGCCGCCTGCGCGGTGGACGGCAGCGTGACGATCGGCTCGAGCTGCTGGGGGTCGCCGACGAGCACGGACCGCCGGGCGCGCCAGATACCGCCCGCCGTCTGCTGGGGCGTGGCCTGACCGGCCTCGTCGATGAAGAGCCACCCCAGCGCTTCGGAACCGAGGCGGCCGAACAGCCGCGGAAGTGACGCGAAGGTCGTCGAGATCACCGGCACGACCAGGAACAGCGTCTGCCAGACCGCGAGCAGCGTTTCGTCCCGGAGCTTCGGGTTCCCGCCGAGCACCGCCACGGCGGCGGTGAGGTTGTCGCGCATCGGCGCACCTGCCCCCAGGACGAAGGCCTTGTGCAGCCGGAGCGCCTCGAGGGTGACCCGGTTGCGGGCGGCGGTGAACTCCGGGTCGGCCCAGGGTGCGCACAGCTGGAAGGCGTCGTCGCCGGTGAACGCCGTGGGATCGGGAACGTGGCCCGGCCACCGGCTGTGCGCGGCGGCGATGAACGAGGTGATCTTGTTCAGCTCGAACTGCGCCTGTTCGAGCCGGCCGCCGGCGTCGTGAAGCCGGGCCTCGAGGGCCGAGCCTTCCCCGGCCAGGTGGTGCAGCGCGGCCGTCCACTGCTCCACCGCCTGGGCTGCTCGGTCACGCTCACGGCGCAGCCGGTCGTGTTCGGCGTGCCACGCGCGACCGGCCCGGAACAGCGTGGAGACGGAGACCCAGAAGCCGGGCTTGTCCGCGCGGTGGTCGCGGTGGACGGCCGTGGCGTGGTGCAGTGCGGCCGCGGCGGCCGCGTGCCCGTGCCGCGCTTCGGCCATCCGCGTGCCGAGGACCGCCTGCTGGTGCCGGAGCTGGGCCAGCACCGCTTCGGCGTCGCGCAGGCCGGCCTCCGAACCGGGGCGGTCCCGCAGGGCCCGGGAAACCTGCTCCCGTTCGGCGGCCAGCTGGGTGCACGCGGCCTCGGCCTCGCGGAACCGGCGGACGGCCGTCGCCCAGTCGTCGACCGAGCCGGGCTTGTCCCGTGCGGCGCGCAGGATGCGCTGCATCCCGGGGATGTCGGGCTTCGCCACCTGGTCCTCCGTCGGCAGGGACTCCTGACCCCACCAGAACCGGTTGGCGAACTGGCCGCAGTTCCTGCGGTTGCCGAGCGTGGCCGCGAGCAGGCCCCACGCCGGCTTGTCGAGCACGTGCGTGGCCAGCCCGCGGAAGTAGTCGACGGCGCCCGCGGCCTCTTCGGCACCGCCGACCGCCGCCACGCCGGGGATCTCCGCGGTCACGTTCGCGGCCGCCTTGTTCCCGGAGGTGGCCACGAGGATTTCCGCGCCGGTCACGGCGGGCGAGACGCTCCGGACGGTGGCCGAGTACCGCTCGGTGATTTCGACCCGCTCGAGCTCGCCGGAGAACGCTTCGGCGGGCGCGGACAGCTCCGCGAGCGCGTGGGCCCGCCGCACCAGCACGGCGGCGATCACGTCCCGCAGCAGGGTGGTCTTGCCGGTGCCGGGCGGCCCGTTCACCGCGAACATCCCGCCCGTCTCGCCGAGCTCGGCCACGATCCGGTCGACGGCGAACTGCTGGCTCAGCACCAGCGGCCGTTTCGGGTCGCCGGGCCACCGCCCGAGCGGCAGCCGGGCGGGCTCGACCCCGTCGAGCACGGCCTGCGGGGTGGCGCGGACGTCGACCCGGTCGCCGGCCGGCACGCAGCCGGCGTCGGAAAGGAACCCGCGCAGGCCGGGCCCGAGGTCGCCGGCCCGGACGGCCTCGGCGATCTTGGCGAGGTCGTTGACGTGGAAGCTGTTGAGGAACGCGCTGTCCCGGGCCTCGGCGGCGTCCTTGACCCGCACCTTCGTGCACTGGACGCGGATGCCCCGCGGGTCGAGCGGGCCGGTGACGCCCAGCGCTTCGGCCAGTTCGGCGGTGAACTCGTGCAGGGCGGCCGCGGTGAGGTCGAACCGCGGCGTCCGCGAGCCGGTTCCCGGCTCGGCCGGCTTCTTCTTCGCGGGCGTCAGGAGCTTCTCGGCGAAGGTTCCGGCCACCGCGCCGGCGATGCCTCCGACGACCGGGCCGGCGAGCGAGGTGACCGCGGTGGTGACGGCCGCGCCGGTGGCCTTGGCCCCGGCTCCGGCGGCCTCCCGCGCCGCCTCCTTCGCGTGCTCGCCCAAGGCGTGCAGAGCCGGGTTCGCCGCCTTGGCCCGGCGCTCGGGTGGGGCCAGCCGGTCCAGGCCCTCGGCGAAGCCGTGTTCTTCGGCTTCGAAGCCGTCGAGCCAGCCGGTGCCGTCCGGGCCTTGCGTGCTCAGCCTGCCGAGGGCCCAGGCACAGGCCGAGAGGGTGCCGGAGCCCTCGACCAGGAAGCCGTCGGCGTCCACCGTGAAGGCGAACAAGGCCGCCTGGCCGGAGCTGCGGCCATCCGGTGGCGTGGCGTCGTCGCCGAACGCCCGGGCGAGCGTGTCCCGGATCGCCTTCAGCTCGTAGAGGCCGCCGTAGACGGTGAACTGCCACGTCAGCGTCGGCCGCAGGGGACGGGCCCGCAGGGGGTGGCGTTCGGACCACGGCGCCGGTTCCCGCGGGTCGAGGTCGAACACCAGCTGGTCGGCGCCGGGGCCACCACGCCGGTCGAGCTTGGGCACGGTGGCCGGGCTGAGTGTTTCGACGGCACGCCAGAAGTCCACCGTGCGCGCTTGGCTGTCCCCCTGCATGAGCCCCCTCACGTCTGTGGCGGGAGTCACTGTACGCCATGCTGGTCACAGCGGGTCACCGAACGGGTGACGACCGTCGGGGGTACCGAGTTCAGCGCAGGTAGTTGTAGACGCTGGCCCGGGAGATCCCGAGCAGGTCGGTCAACGCCGGCACCGCGTTCTTCAGCTCCAGGAACCCGCGTTCCTTCAGCGACCGGACGAGGTCCTTCTTCGCCGCCGCCGGCAGGCTGCGCGGGGTGTGGCCGCGCTCGGTCGCGTAGTCCTCGATCAGGGCCCGCAGCTCGCCGGCCGTCCGGGCCCGCAGGGATTCGGCGAGCGGGGCCGGCTCGTCGGTGGCGGCGAGCCGGGTCAGCGCGTGGGCCGCCGAGCCGAGCAGCGACACGTCGAGGTTGAGGCACAGCGCCGCGACGTACTCGCCGTCCGCGTTGCGGATGCCGATCGACGTGCTCTTCGCGGGCCGGCCGTCCGGGAAGCGGTTCGGGTAGTTCTGCAGCACGTCGGGGAACTCCGGGTCGGCGATCCGGGCCAGGCCCAGCTCGGTGGCCGGGTCGCCGGCCGCGCGGCCGGACAGGCCGCCTTCGACCGCGCGGACCGCGTGGGCCGGGTCGCGCAGGTCGTGCAGCACCACCTCGCACAGGCCGGGGAACATCCGGCCGACGGCGTGGGCGATCTTCTCGGCCTCGCGCAGCAGCAGCTCGTCCTCGGTCATCCGATCAGCTCCCGCAGCGCGTCCGCCGCCTTGAGGCCGGAGCCGGTGAGCACGACGACCGTGGTCTCGCCGGGCCGGATGGCGCCTCGCGCGCGGAAGACGTCGATCGCCGCCGCGGCCGTCGCGCTCGTCGGCTCCGCGTACAGGCCGAGCGACGCCAGCCGACGGGCGGCCGCGCCGATGGCGTCCTCGTCGATCGCCGCCGTGTCGCCGCCCGAGCGCCGGATCGCCGCGACCACCTCCGGCAGCCGCACCGGGCGCCGGATCGCCGTCCCTTCGGCGACGGTCGGGGCGAACCCGGGCGGCGGCCGGTCGTGGACGGCCGCGTCGATCGGGGAGCAGTTGCGCGGCTGGGCGACGAGCAGGCGCGGGCGCCGCGTGATCGACCCGGCGGCCAGCAGCTCCCCGAACCCGAGGTCGCAGCCCAGCACGATGCTGCCCGCGCCGGCCACGGTGACGACGGCGTCCGGTGCGCGGAAGCCGAGGTCTTCCCACAGCTCGTAGGCGAGGGTCTTGGTGCCCTGCAGGAAGAACGGGTGCCAGTTGTGGCTGGCGTAGGTGGTGTGCTCCGCGCGCCGGACGGCTTCGGTGGCGGTGTCGTCACGGGTGCCCGGCACCAGCTCGACGGTCGCGCCGTACGCGCGGGTCTGCAGCACCTTCGCCGCCGACGTCCCCTCCGGGGCCAGGACGGTCGCCGCGATCCCGGCCGCGGCGCTGTAGGCCGCCACCGACGAGCCGCCGTTGCCGGAGCTGTCCTCCAGCAGCTCGCGCACGCCGGCGCCGGCCAGCGCGGAGACCATGACGCTGGAGCCGCGGTCCTTGAAGCTGCCCGTCGGGCTGAACCACTCGAGCTTGAACCGGACCTCGGTGCCGCCCCACGTCCGCGGGACGAGCGGGGTGCAGCCTTCCCCCAGCGACACCGGGCGGAGGTCGCCGGGCAGCGCGGCCCGGTACCGCCAGAGCGAGCGGACGCCCGCGTCGACGTCCTCCCGGCGCAGGCCGGGCCGGGCCGCGACGGTGAGCGGGGCGCCGTCGTCGCCCCGCCAGCGCCGCGGGTCACCGAGGTAGCGCTTCCCGGACCGCTCGTCGGTGTACCAGTACTCCACCGCCACCTCCACGTCTGGACGATCGGTCCAAGTCTAGACGATCCGTCTAGTGCTACTCCGGAGTATGCGAAATGTCTTCAGCTTCTTCTCAGGAAAAGCTTGTAACGCCGGGGTGGAAATTTACGACCACGGGCGCCGCCGGGCGTACCGCTGGTGGCTGCCCGAATACCGCCCGTCGTGCTCGCCCGGCCACCAGTGGCCGCCGACGTCCGCGTTCGTGGTCTTGTGAGCACCGAGAATCCCGGCGAGTGGTTAATCCACAGTGGACTCAAGAAATCGTCCGGGGTGGCCTCGCGTATTCTGCTGACAATTCTTACGGGGCTCCGGAAAAGCGTGCGCAAATCGACGGTGACAACGTGTCGAGAGTGGAGTGCCCGGATCGGCGAAGCGAGCGTCTTCGCGCGCCTGCTTTACCGGCGGGATAAGCGCCATGGCGAACGGGGAAAGGCCGGACCCGACGGACGACGTGGTCCGGATCGGCCAACGGCGCGGCGTCCACCAGGAGGGATGGCTTGCGCCGTCCGGCGGTGCGAGCCGGGTGGACCACGTCGCGGAACCGGTCCACCGCGGACCGGCCGGGCAATGGTGGCACCGCGTGCCCGCGGGGAACGTGACGGCAACGTTAAATTCTTGCGCCATCGGCCTGGTCCATCCCGAATTTTCTGAACCTCGGCGATGAAATCGCGGTGGGTTGTTGACGGCACGGAAGGAACCCGCTTAAGTACACCCCGTTACCCTTCACCCTTTCGTGCGTAGCGGGAGTTCCCATGCGTCTCTCGAAAGACGACTCCGTGCCGGCGCTGGTCGTCGCCGTGTCGCCGCTGCGATGGCCGTCGGCGCGCGGGGTCGCCGCCGCCGCACGCGGGGGCGGGCTCGGCGTGCTCGACCTGACCGCCGGGGGAGCCGCAGCCGCCGACGAGCTCGCGCTGCTCGGGGAATGGGGTGTCCCGGCGTTCGGGGTCCGCCTGGCGGGCCCCGCGGACCTGCCCGACGCGGTGACCACCGTGCTGCTGACCGAAGATGCCGGGTGCAGGCCGCGGGACTTCCCGGGCCGGCGGGTGCTCGCCGAAGTCACCTCGCGGGCGGCCGCCCGCCGGGCGGTCGCCGGGGGCGCCCACGGCCTGGTCGCCCGTGGGCACGAATGCGGCGGGCCGGTCGGGGAACTGAGCACCTTCGTGCTGCTGCAGGCCCTGCTCGCCGAGGAGGGCGTCGACGTCCCGGTGTGGGCGGCGGGCGGCATCGGCCCGCACACCGCCGCGGCCGCCGTCGCGGGTGGCGCGGCCGGCGTCGTCGTCGACACCCAGCTCGCCCTGCTGCCGGAAGCCGAACTCCCGTCGGCCCTCATCACCGCCGTCACCGGCCTCGACGGCTCCGAGACGACCCTCGCCGACGGCGTCCGCGTGCTGGCCCGGCGCGGGACCGAGCCGCTCGAAGCCGGCCAGGACGTCTTCCTCGCCACCCGGTTCCGCGACCGCTGGGGCACGGTGACCGCCGCGGTCCGCGGCCTCGCCGAGGCCGTCGGCGAAGCCCTGCGCCTGCCGGACGCGGTGCTGGGCCCGGGCAGCGCGGGCAGCCGCGCGCTCGGCACGGCGCTGCCGGTCGCCCAGGGACCGATGACCCGGGTCAGCGACCAGCCCGCCTTCGCGGCCGAGGTCGCCGCGGCCGGCGCGCTGCCGTTCATCGCGCTGGCCCTTTCGGGCCCGGAACAGACCCGCGAGGTGCTGGACCGGACCCGCGCCGCCGTGGGCGACGCGCCCTGGGGCGTCGGCGTCCTCGGCTTCGCCGCCGACGACGTCAAGGCCGCCCAGCTGGCGGTCATCCGCGAACTCCGGCCGACGCACGCGATCATCGCCGGCGGCCGTCCGGCCCAGGCGGCGGCGCTGGAAGAGGCCGGGATCGCCACCTTCCTGCACGTGCCGTCGCCGGGGCTGCTGAAGCAGTTCCTCGAGGCGGGTGCCCGCAAGTTCGTCTTCGAAGGTTCGGAGTGCGGCGGGCACGTCGGCCCGCGCACCAGCTTCCCGTTGTGGGAGGCCCAGCTCGGCGTGCTCGCCGACTTCCTCGCGGTCACCCCGGCCGCCGCCGCGGACCTGCAGCTGCTGTTCGCCGGGGGCATCCACGACGAACGCTCGGCCGCGATGGTGGCCGCCCTCGCCGCCCCGGTGGCCGCCCGCGGTGCCGCGATCGGCGTGCTGATGGGCACCGCCTACCTCTTCACGCGCGAAGCCGTCGACGCGGGCGCGGTGCTCCCGCTGTTCCAGCGCAGTCTCCTCGACGCCGAGCACACCGATCTCCTCGAGACCGCGCCCGGACACGCCACCCGCTGCGTGCGCAGCCCGTTCACCGAGGAGTACGCGGCGATCAAGGCGGGCCTCGCCGAGCGCGGCGTCCCGAGCCGCGACGCCTGGGAGCAGCTGGAGACGCTCAACGTCGGACGGCTCCGGCTGGCGAGCAAGGGCATCGAGCGGGTCGGCGCCGAGCTGCGGAACGTCGGCGAAGACCGCCAGCTCGCCGAAGGCATGTTCATGGCGGGCGAGGTGGCCGTGCTGCGCTCGGCGGTCACCACGCTCGCCGACCTGCACGCCGCGGTCGGCGAGGGGGCGGACGCGTTCCTGCGCGCGCGGGCCGCCGAGTTCGGCGTCACCGATGCCGAACCGCCCGCGCCCGAGCCGCTTGACATCGCGATCGTCGGCATGGCCTGCATGTTCCCGCAGGCCCCCGACCTGGCCGCGTTCTGGGCGAACGTCCTGGCCGGCACCGACGCGGTCACCGAGGTGCCTCCGCAGCGCTGGGACACCGGCCTGTACTACGACCCCAAAGGGCAAGGGGAGCGGACGCCGTCGCGCTGGGGCGGGTTCCTGCCCGAGATCGGCTTCGACCCGCTGAAGTACGGCATCCCGCCGTCGTCGCTGGCCAGCATCGAGCCCGTGCAGCTGCTGGCGCTGGAGGCCGCGCACCGCGCGCTGGCCGACGCGGGTTACGCCGACCGCGCCTTCGACCGCACCCGGACGTCGGTGGTGTTCGGCGCCGAAGCGGGCAGTGACCTGTCGAACGCGATGACGCTGCGCAGCGTGCTGCCGTCCTACCTCGGCGAACTCCCGTCCGAACTGGACGAACGGCTGCCGCGGATCACCGAGGACTCCTTCCCGGGCGTGCTCGCCAACGTCATCGCCGGGCGGATCGCCAACCGCCTCGACCTGGGCGGGGCGAACTACACGGTCGACGCCGCCTGCGCGTCTTCGCTGACCGCGGTCGACGTCGCCTGCAAGGAACTGACCGCAGGCACCAGCGACCTCGTCCTCTGCGGCGGGGCGGACCTGCACAACGGCATCCACGACTACCTGCTGTTCGCCTCCGCGCACGCCCTCTCGCCGACCGGCCGGTCGGCGACGTTCGACAGCGCCGCGGACGGCATCGCGCTCGGCGAAGGCGTCGCGTGCCTCGCCCTGAAGCGCCTTGCCGACGCCGAACGCGACGGCGACCGCGTGTACGCCGTGATCAAGGGCGTCGGCGCGGCTTCGGACGGCCGCGCTCTGGGGCTGACGGCACCGCGGCCCGAAGGGCAGCACACCGCGCTGACCCGCGCCTACCGCAACGCCGGCCTCTCGCCCGCGCGCGTCGGGCTGGTCGAGGCGCACGGCACCGGCACCGTCGTCGGCGACCGGACCGAACTCGGCACGCTGACGAAGGTGTTCACCGAGGCCGGCGCCGCGCCCGGCGGGTGCACGGTCGGCTCGGTGAAGTCGCAGATCGGGCACACCAAGTGCGCCGCGGGCCTGGCCGGGCTGATCAAGGCCGCCCTCTCGGTGCACGCCGGCGTCAAGCCGCCGACGCTGCACCTCTCGGCGCCCAACCCGGCGTGGGACCCTTCGACGAGCCCGTTCGTGTTCCAGTCGGCCGCGCAGCCGTGGACCGCGCCGCCGTCCGAACGGGTCGCCGGGGTCAGCGCGTTCGGCTTCGGCGGCACCAACTTCCACGTGGTGCTCGCCGCGCACGACGGCGTCCCGCCCGCGCAGGCCGCGGACGAATGGCCCGCGGAGCTGTTCACCTTCACGACGGAGGCCGCGGCGCGGGACCTGCTGGCCATGGCCTCGGAGGTCCCGTCGCCGTGGCGGCTGCGGGACCTGGCGCTGGCGGCAGCCGGGCGGGCGCACGGACGCCCGGCGCGGCTTGCCGTCGTCGCGTCCACTGTGGACGAGCTGACCGGGCTGCTGCGGCAGGCGCTCGACGGGCACGACGCACCCGGCGTGTTCCGCGCGGACGACGCGGTGGCGGGCGAGGTCGCGGTGCTGTTCCCCGGCCAGGGCAGCCAGCGGCCGGGCATGTTCGCCGAGCTGTTCGTCGCCTTCCCGGAGCTGCAGCGGTACCTGCACCTGGACCCGGCGACGGCCGACGTCGTGTTCGGCCCGGCGGTGTTCGGGGAGCCGGCGCGGCGGGCCGCCGCGGACCGGGTCACCGACACGCGCGTCGCCCAGCCCGCGCTCGGGATGGCCGGGCTGGCCGCGTTCCGGCTGCTGACCCGCGCCGGCGTGCGGCCGTCGATGCTCGGCGGGCACAGCTACGGCGAGCTGACGGCGCTGGCCGCCGCCGGCGCCCTCACACCGGAAGGACTGCTGCACGCCAGCCACGTCCGGGCGGCGGCGATCCTCGACGCGGTCCCCGACGGCGATCCGGGGACGATGGCCGCGGTGTCGGCGTCCGCCGCCGAGGTGCTCGCCGTCCTCGGCACCTCGCCGGTCGTCCTGGCCAACCACAACTCGCCCCGGCAGACGGTGATCTCCGGGCCGACGGCCGACGTCGAAGCCGCGGTCGGGCACCTGCGGGCCGCCGGGCTCGGCGCGAAGCGGATCCAGGTCGCGTGCGCGTTCCACAGCTCGCTGGTGGCGCCGGCCGGGGAGGCGTTCGGCCGCGCCCTGGACGCGATCGGCGTCGTGCGGCCCGCGGTCCCGGTGTACGGCAACCGGACCGCCGCGCCCTACCCGGCGGACCCGGACGCCATCCGCGGCGAGCTGGCCGCCCAGCTGGGCGCGCCGGTCCGGTTCGTCGAGCAGGTCGAGGCGATGTACGCGGCCGGGGCGCGGGTGTTCGTCGAGGCCGGTCCCGGGGCCGTGCTGGCCAGGCAGGTCGCCGCCATCCTCGGCGACCGGCCGCACCGGACGGTCGGGTTCGAGCAGCCGGGCCGCCGCGGCCTGCCGGGCTTCCTCGGCGCGCTGGCGCAGCTGGCGGTGTCCGGGGTGGGCGTCGAGACGGGCTGGCTGTTCCGCGGCCGCGACGCGATCGACGCGTTCACCGCGCCGCGGCCGAAGCGTCCGGGGTGGACGGTCGACGGCCACCTGCTGCGCGCGGCGGACGGCACGATCCCGGCCGGCGCCCTCCGCCCGGCGGAGCGGGTTTCGTTCGGTGTGGCGGCCACGCCGCCGGCCACATCGGAGGCGATGGTCGCGGACTTCCTGCGCACCGGCCGCGAGATGATCGCGGCGCAGCGGGACGTGCTCCTGGGCTTCCTCGGCGCCGACGCGCCCGCGGAGGTCCGGGCGCCGGTCACCGTGCCGGTCGTCGAGCAGCCGGCGGCGGTGCCGGCCACGGCCCCGAAGGCGGCTTCGGTGCTGGAGACCGTGGTGGCGGTGATCGGGGAGCGGACGGGCTATCCGGTGGAGATGATCGAGCCGGATCTCGATCTGGAAGCCGACCTGAGCGTGGATTCGATCAAGCGGGCGGAAATCGCCGGCGAACTGGCATCCCGCTTGGGGCTGGCCGGCGGTGACGTGGAGGAGTTCGCCAAGGCCCGCACGGCGGCCGCGATCGCCGAGCTGATCGGTGCGGACACCCCTGCTGTGGTGTCCGCGGTCGTGGCTTCGGTGCTGGAGACCGTGGTCGAGGTGATCGGGGAGCGGACCGGGTATCCGGTGGAGATGATCGAGCCGGACCTTGATCTGGAAGCCGACCTGAGTGTGGATTCGATCAAGCGCGCCGAGATCGCCGGCGAACTGGCCACGCGCCTGAACCTCGACACCGGCGGTGACGTCGAGGAACTGGCCAAGGCCCGCACGGCCGCGGCGATCGCCGAGCTGATCGAAGGTGAGCGCTCCAAGGCCACCTTGGTTGCGTCTGGCGCACCGGAGGCCACGTTGGTGCCGGCCGAGCCCGAACCCGAGACCGAGCCGGCGCCGGTTGTCGTTGCGCCGAAACGCCTGGTCATGGCGGAAACCGAGCTTCCGCCGACCGGGGCTCCCGATGTCGCCGGGAAGAAGTTCCTGCTGCTCGGCCAGGGGTCGCTGGCCGAGGGTGTCCGGACCCGCCTCACCGGGCTCGGCGCGTCCGCCGAGGTCGCCGACGAGGTCCGCGCCGGGTTCGACGGTTTCCTGTTCCTGCAGGGGACCGTGCTGCCCGCCGCCTTCCCGCAGTACCAAGCCGCCCTCGCGACGCGGCCCGCCTGGCTGCTGACCGCCGGGCCGGGCGAGGGCCTGCGCGGGTTCCACCGCAGCCTCGCCCGCGAATACCCCGACACCCTCACCCGCGTGGTCGAGCTGTCCCCGGACGAACCGACCGAAGACCAAGAGGCCGCCCTCGTCCACGAGCTGTCCACAGTGGACCGTGAGCCGGTCGTCGTGCGGTGCGGCGAAACCCGGACCGGTTTCCGGATGACCGAACGGGACCTCGGCCCGCTCGGCAGCAGCGGCGCGGGCCCGGCGGGCGACGGCGCCGCCGAAGCCGCCGCGATCGGGCTGACCCGGGAGTCGGTCGTCCTGCTCGTCGGGGGCGCCAAGGGCATCACCGCCCGGTTCGCCGTCACCCTGGCCGCGGCCGCCCGCTGCCGGATCGAACTCCTCGGCCGCACCCCGGTGCCCGCCGCCGAGGACGAACACCCCCGGGCCGAGACGGCCAAGGACCTCCGCGCCGCGCTCATCGAAGCCGGGCTGAAGAGCCCGGCCGAGATCGAACGGACGGTCCGCCGGATCCAGGGCGAACGCGAAGTCCGCCGGACCCTGGCCGAACTCGAAGCCCTCGGCAGCCCGGTGCGCTACCAGTCGGTCGACATGCTCGACGCCGAGGCCGTGCACCGCGCGGTCAAGGAGATCCACGCCGAGCACGGCCGGCTCGACGGCATCGTCTACGCGGCCGGCGTCATCGAAGACAAGCTCGTCGCCGAGAAGACGCCGGAGTCGTTCGAGCGCGTGTACGGCACGAAGGTCGACGGCGCCCGCACCCTGCTCGAGGCGACCGCCGACCTCCCCGAGGAGCCGGCGTTCGTGGTCCTCTTCGGCAGCATCGCCGCGGCGCTCGGCAACCGCGGCCAGTCCGACTACGCCGCCGCCAACGACGCCCTCGAGGCGCTCGGCAGGCAGTGGCCCGCCGGCCGGGCGGTCACCGTCCACTGGGGACCGTGGGCGCCCACCGGCGAGCACGACGGCATGGTGACCCCCGAGCTGATGCGCGACTACGCCCGCCGCGGCATCGCGCTGATCGACCCGGAGGAGGGCACCCTCGGCCTGCTGCGCGAGCTGGCCTGGGGGCGCCCGGACACCGGCGCCGTCGTCCACACGGCGTCCGGGTGGTGACGGGAATGCGGGTGGCCATCGTCGGGATGTCGGTGCTGCTGCCCGGCGCCCCCGACCTGGCGAGCTACTGGCGCAACCTCACCGGCGGCGTCGACGCGATCACCGAGGTGCCGCCCGGGAAGTGGGACCTCGCGCACTACGCGCCGGACGAGCAGCGCCGGGCCGACCGGCTCTACTGCCGCCGCGGCGGGTTCGTCGACGAACTGGCCGAAGTGGACGTCACCGGCTTCGGGATCATGCCGAACTCCGTGCCCGCCACCGAGCCCGACCAGCTGATCGCCCTGCGCGTCGCGGCGCAGGCCGTCGCGGACGCCGGCGGCCCGGACCGGCTGCCCGCCGACCGCGCGAAGGTCGGCGTCGTGCTCGGCCGCGGCGGCTACCTGACGCCCGGGCTGGTCCGCCTCGACCAGCGCGTCCGCACCGCGAGCCAGCTCGTGCGCACCCTCGGCGAACTGCTGCCGGACCTCGACGCCGACCGGCTCGACGCCGTCCGGCAGGCCTTCACCGACCAGCTCGGCCCGGAGGCACCCGAGTCGGCGATCGGGCTGGTGCCGAACCTGGCCGCCTCCCGGCTGGCCAACCGCCTCGACCTGCGCGGCCCGGCCTACACCGTGGACGCCGCGTGCGCGTCCTCGCTGATCGCCGTCGACCACGCCGTGCGGGAGCTGGCCACCGGCCGGTGCGACGTCGTCCTCGCCGGCGGGGTGCACCACTGCCACGACATCACCTTTTGGAGCGTGTTCACCCAGCTCGGCGCGCTGTCGCCGTCCGAGCGGATCCGGCCGTTCCACCGCGACGCCGACGGCGTGCTGATCGGCGAAGGCACCGGTGTCGTCGTCCTCAAGCGCCTGGCCGACGCCCAGCGCGACGGCGACCGCGTCTACGCCGTGATCACCGGCACCGGGGTGGCCTCCGACGGACGCACCGCGAGCCTGGCCAACCCCGACTCCGGTGGCCAGGTCCGGGCCGTCCGCCAGGCGTGGGCCGCGGCCGGCCTCGACCCGGCCGCACCGGACTCGATCGGCCTGCTGGAGGCGCACGGCACCGCCACTCCGGCCGGCGACGCGGCCGAGCTCGCCACCCTCGCCGAGGTCTTCGGAACCCGGGGGAGCGCGGTGCTCGGTTCGGTCAAGTCGATGATCGGCCACACCATGCCCGCGGCCGGGATCGCCGGGCTCGTCAAGGCCGCCCTGGCCGTGCACCACGGCGTCCTGCTGCCCACCCTGCACTGCGACGACCCGCACCCGGCGCTCGCGCGCACCCGCTTCGCCACGTTGGCCGCCGCCGCACCGTGGGACGCGCCGGTGCGCCGGGCCGGGGTCAACGCGTTCGGCTTCGGCGGGATCAACGCCCACGTCGTCCTGGAGCAGGCGCCGGGCCGGGCGAAGCCGGCCGTGGTGCGCGAGCCCGAACGCGTGCTGCGGCTCGCCGCACCGACCCTCGACGCGCTGCGCGAGGCGTTCGACCGGCCCGGCACCCCGGAAACCGGCGACGGCCCGGTCCGGCTCGGCATCGTCGACCCGACGGAGAAGCGGCTGGCCCTGGCCAGGAAGGTGCTCGCGCGCGGCCGGGCCTGGCGCGGCCGCAACGACGTCTGGTTCGCCGACCGCCCGCTGCTGGGGCCGGGCGGCGGCAAGATCGCCTTCCTCTTCCCCGGCTTGGAGTCGGAGCTCACGCTGAACTGCGCCGACGTCGCCCGGCACTTCGGCCTGCGCTGGAAGCACGCGGACGTCGAGGTCGGCGACGTCGGACGCCAGGGCGCCGCGGTGTTCGAGCTGGGCAGGCTGCTGCACGCCGCCCTCGGCAAGCTCGGCGTCACCCCGGACGCCGTGGCCGGGCACAGCCTGGGCGAATGGACGGCGATGGCGGTCGCCGGCGTCTACGCCGAAGACGAGGTCGACGCGTTCCTCGCCGGGTTCGACCCGGACGCGCTCGTCGTCCCCGGGCTCGCCTTCGCCGCGGTCGGCGCGCCCGCGCCGCGGGTGGCCGAGGAGCTGGCCGGGCGGGCGGACGTCGTCCTGTCCCACGACAACTCCCCGAACCAGGCCATGATCTGCGGTCCGGAAGCGGCGGTCGGCGTGCTCGTGCGGCAGTTCCGGGACGCCGGGATCGTGGCGCAGGTGCTGCCCTTCCGGTCCGGTTTCCACACCCCGATGCTGCGGCCGTACCTGGACCCGATCCGCGCCGCGGCCGAGCACTTCACCCTGCACCCGCCCGCCCTGCCGCTCTGGTCGGCGACCACGGTGTCGGAGTACCCGGCGGGCGAGGCCGAGGTCCGCGAGCTGTTCGTGCGGCACCTGCTGCAGCCGGTCCGGTTCCGCCCGCTCGTGCGGGCGCTGCACGACGCGGGGTTCCGCGCCTTCGTCCAGGTGGGCGCCGGGCAGCTCGGCTCGCTGGTCGGCGACACCCTGCACGGCGAGGAGCACCTCGTCGTGGCGGCCCACTCGGGGCAGCGCCCCGGGCTCGCGCAGCTGCGCCGGGTCGCGACCGCGCTGTGGGCCGATGGCTTCGACGTCGGGTTCGCCCGGCTGCCCGGCGAGCGCCCGGCCGCCCCCAAGGCGGTCAAGCTCGACCTCGGCGGCCGCCTGATCTCCCTGGACGAGCAGGTGCGCGCGCGGATCGCACTGCCCGCCACCCGCCGGGCGGGCGTGGACGACCTGGCGGCGAAGGGCCCGCTCGCCGCCGAGTTCGCCGCCCTGCTGGCCGATACGGCCGAGCTGGCGTCCACCGTCCTTTCCGGACCGGCCCGCCGTCTGCCGCCACCGCGGGCGCTGGACACCACGCTGACCGTGTCGCTCGAGTCGATGCCGTACCTGCTCGACCACTGCTTCTTCAAACAGCCGCCCCAGGCCGATCCGGGCGACCGCTGGCCGGTCGTCCCGGCCACCACCGTGATCGACCACCTGATGCGGTTCGCCGAGCAGGCCGCGCCCGGACGGCACGCGGTGGCCGTGCACAACGTCCGGCTCAGCCAGTGGATCACCGCGGTCCCGGCGGTCACCGTGCCGGTGCGCGTCCGGCCGCAGGGCACCGACCGGGTGCACGCGGCCGTCGTCGGTTACTCGCAGGCCGTCGTGGAACTCGCTTCGGAGTACCCGGCAGGCGCGCCCGCGCCGTGGCGGTTCCCGGCGTCGGCCGAACGGGTCCCCGAGACGACGGCGGCACAGCTGTACGACGAGCGCTGGATGTTCCACGGCCCGCGGTTCCAGGGCGTCACCGAGCTGACCGCCGTCGGCGAACGGCACGTGCGGGCGGTGCTGACCACGCCGGCCGCGCCCGGCGGGCTGCTCGACAACGTCGGCCAGGTGCTCGGCTACTGGATCATGTCCCGGCTGCCCGAGCGCACCACCGTCTTCCCGGTCGCGATGGGCGAAATCCGGTTCCACGGCCCGCACCCGGCCCCGGGGGACCGCCTGGAGTGCCTGGTCCGGATCACCGGGCTGACCGACGAGTTCCTCGACGCCGACATGCAGCTCGTCCACCACGGCCGGGTCTGGGCGGAGTTCACCGGCTGGCGCGACCGGCGCTTCGACAGCACCGCGCACATCCGCCAGGCCGACCGCACGCCCGAGCGCTCGACGCTGTCGCACGAGCAGCCGGGTGGCTGGGCGCTGGTCCACGAGCAGTGGCCGGACCTGGCCACCCGCGAGCTGATCATGCGCAACTACCTCGCCGGCCCCGAGCGCGACGCCTACGAGAGCCGTCCCCCGCGTGGGCGGCGCCAGTGGCTGCTCGGCCGGATCGCGGCCAAGGACGCGGTCCGCCAGTTCCTCTGGGCTCGCGGCGAATCCGAGATGTTCCCTTCGGAACTGCGCATCGGCAACGACGAAGCCGGCCGGCCGCTCGCGACCGGTGCCTACGGCCGTGCGCTGCCACCGGTCACGATTTCCGTGGCGCACCGCGCCGAAGCCGGGGTGGCGATCGCCCGCCACGGGCGCTGCGGCATCGACATCGAAGAGGTCGTCCCGCGCGCGGAGTCCACTGTGGAGGCCGCGCTCGGACCCGGCGAGCTGGCTTTGTTCGCGAGCCTGCCCGGTGACCCGGAGCAGTGGTTCGCCCGGTTCTGGACGGCGAAGGAGGCCGTGGCGAAGCTGCGCGGCACCGGGCTGCGCGGCGAACCCCGTGACTTCGAGGTCGTCGCGGCGACCCCGGAAGAGCTGTCCGTCCGCGTCGCGGGCCGCGAATACCTCGTGCGCTGCGCCGACGTCGGGAACCCGCCCGGTGCGCCGCCGCGCCGCTACGTCGTCGCCTGGACCGAAGAGACGAAGGAGACTGCCGGATGAGCATCGAGACCACGGCCGCGAACGAGGTGACCGTGCTCGCCCAGCTCGGCGAGATGCTGCGGGAGCTGCTCGAGGAGTACGGGCTGGACGCGGAAGACACTGTGGAGATCACCATGGACACGACGTTCCACGACGACCTCGAGCTGGAGAGCGTCGACCTGGTGGCGCTGTCCGGGCAGCTGCGCGAGCACTACGGCGACCGCGTCAACTTCGCGAACTTCATCGCCGAGCGCGACCTGGACGAGATCATCGCGCTGACCGTCGGCGAGCTCGTCCGGTACATCGTCGCGTCCCTGCGGGCGACGGCGTGAGCCGGGTCCGGGCGGGAGAGCTGGACGTGCACGTCCAGCGGCTCACCCCGGACGTGCCCCTCGACGGGGACGCGCCGATCGTGGTGTGCGTGCACGGCCTGCTCACCGACAGCCTGGCCAGCTACTACTTCACACTCGGGCCCGCCTTCGCCGAACGCGGGCTCGACGTGCTGATGTACGACCTGCGCGGGCACGGCCGCACGACACGGCCGTCTTCCGGGTACCACCTGGAGCGGTTCGTCGACGACCTGGTCGCGGTCCTCGACGCGTGCGACGTCACCCGGCCGGTGCACGTCGTCGGCAACTCCTTCGGCGCTTCGGTGGCGTTCGGGCTGGCCGCCGCGCGGCCGGACCGGGTGGCGAGCGTCGTGGTGATCGAGGGCGAACCGCCGACCGCGGAGTGGACCCGGCACATGGCCGACGGCCTCGCCGACGCCAAGACCCGGCTGGCGATCGACGAGGTGATCGGCTGGATCGCCGACAACCACGGCGCGCACACCGCGCGGCTGTCCAAGGCCGCGAACAAGATCCTGCAGACCACCACGATCGCCGAGGACATCCCGAACAGCGCGACGATCGCGGCGGACCTCTCGGCGGTGCGCTGCCCGGTGTTCGCGATCTTCGGCGGCGACTCCGGGCTGGCCGCGCAGGTGCCGCACTTCGAAACGCACCTGGCGGGCTGCCGCACGGTCGTGCTGCCCGACCAGGGGCATTCGGTGCTGGTCGAGCGGACCGCGGAGGTCGTCGAGCTCGTCTCCGGGTGGGTCCGCGACACCGCGCGCACGCAGGCGCGGGTGCGGTAGTGGCCCGGTTCCTCTTCGTCGTCCCGCCCCTGGTCGGGCACGTCAACCCGGCCGTCGGCGTGGCGGCCGAGCTCGCCGCGCGCGGCCACGAGGTCGCCTGGGCGGGCCACGACGAACTGCTGTGGCAGCTGGCCGGCCCGGAGGCGCTGGTGTTTTCGTGCGCCGTGCCGCGTGACCAGCCCGAGCGCCCGGCCAAGCTGAAGGGCCCGGCCGCGCTGCGCTTCCTGTGGCAGGACTTCCTCGTCCCGCTCGCCGACGCGATGGCCCCGGGGGTGACCGCGGCGCTCGACGCCTTCGAGCCGCACGTCGTGGTGGCCGACCAGCAGGCGCTGGCCGGCGGCTTGCTCGCCGACGCCCGCGGCCTGCCGTGGGTCACGTCGGCGACGACGTCGGCCGAGCTCGTCGACCCCCTCGCCGGGATGCCGAAGGTGGCGGAGTGGGTGGGTGCGCTGCTCGACGGGCTGCGCGCGCGGATCGCCGGCGGCCGGGGCGCGGCGGATCCGCGGTTCTCGCCCCACGGCGTCCTCGCCTTCACCACCCGCGAGCTGCTCGGCGCGGCCGCGCTGCCGCCGTCGGTGCGGCTGGTCGGCCCCGCCCTCGGCGTGCGTCCGTCCACAACGGACTTCCCGTGGGAGTGGCTCGACCCGCTGCGGCCGACGGTGCTGGTCTCCCTCGGCACGGCGAACACGACCGCGGGCGCCGGCTTCCTGACGGCGACGGCCGAGGCGTTCGCCGGGTTGCCCGCGCGCGCGGTGATCGCCGACCCGGGCGGTGTGCTCGGCGACGTCCCGCCGAACGTCCTGGTGCGGCCGAGTGTCCCGCAGCTGCCACTGCTGTCGCGGGTCGACGCGGTGCTCTGCCACGCCGGCCACAACACGGTGTGCGAGACGCTGTGGCACGGCCTGCCGCTGGTGGTCGCCCCGATCCGCGACGACCAGCCGATCGTGGCGGCCCAGGTGGTCGCGGCGGGCGCGGGTGTCCGCCTGCGTTTCGGCCGCGCGGACGCACCTCGCATCGCGACGGCGGTCGAGGAGGTCCTGACGGAACCGTCGTACCGCCGCGCGGCCGAAGTCGTGGCGGCGTCGTTCCAGGCGGCCGGGGGGAGCGCCGCGGCGGCCGGGCACCTGGAACAGCTGGCGCTGGAGAATCTCGCGTACCTGTGAAATTTACTCTGAAAAATCCAGCGGATACGGTGCTGGACATGGCTGTTTCCGTGCACGTCACCGAGGAAGTCCCCGAACTCGTCGCGTCGGCGGCGGCGCTGTTCGCCGAAGACGCCGGCGCCCGTGACCCGTCGATGGATCTCGGCTGGCCGGACCGGGAAGGCGCGGCCTACTACCGGAATCTCGTCGAGGACGACACCGCCCTCTGCCTGCTGGCGCGAGCGGAGGACGGCGCGGCGGCGGGGCACCTGATCGGCCGACTGCTGCCCGCCGATCCACTGCGGCCGGGGGTGGTCCGGGCCGCGCTGGAGAGTATGCGGGTCGCGGCGGAGCGGCGGCGCGAAGGAGTCGGCGAGGCGCTGGTGGGCGCGTTCGTGGAGTGGGCCCGTGCGCACGGCGCGAACCAGCTGGTCGTGCAGGCGTACGCGCAGAACGACGGTGCATTGGCGTTCTACCGTGCACAGGGATTCCGTGCGTTCGAGGTGAAGCTGGTCCGCGAGGCTTGAGCCTGCGGTCCGGACCGACCGTGGTCACACTGTTACGCATGGGCTTCCTGGACGGGCGGGCCGTGGTGATCACCGGTGCCGGACGTGGACTGGGGCGGGCGTTCGCCCGGCACGCGGCCGCGAACGGCGCCGCGGTCGTCGTCAACGACATCGACGCGGAACCGGCAGGCGAGACCGTGGCCGCGATCGAAGCGGACGGCGGGACCGCCGTGGCGAGCGTCGGCTCGGTGGCCGTCCCGGACTACGCCCGGTCGCTGATCTCCCTCTGCTGCAGCCGGTTCGGGGCCCTGGACGGGCTGGTCAACAACGCCGCCGTGGGGTACCACGCGCCGCCGTGGGAGGACGACGACGCCGAGCGGGCCCGTGCGCTGGTCGAGACCAACGTGCTCGGTCCGCTCCACTGCGGCACCGCGGCCGCGAAGGTCATGTGCGCCAAGGGCCGCGGTGTCATCGTCAACGTGACGTCGGGGTCGATGATCGGGCAGCGCCGCGCCGCCGCATACTCGGCGTCGAAGGGCGCGGTGGCGTCGATGACCTACTCGTGGGCCGTGGACCTGGCGGAGCACGGGGTGCGCGTGAACGCCGTCAGCCCGATCGCCTGGACCCGGCTGATGGCCGCCGACCCCAACGGAAACCGCGACGCGCCGCCGCCCGAACGGGTGGCGCCGCTGGTGACCTACCTGCTCAGCGACCTCTCGGCCGGCGTCACCGGCCAGGTGCTGCGGCTCGCCGACGGGCACCTGCACGCCGTCCGGCAGCCGGCCATCATCCGGCCCGTGCTGCACCGGGAGACCTGGACGGTGGAGGAGATCGCCGCGGCCGTGGGCGGCGAGCTCGCCCTCGAGTCCCCGCCGCGGGACCGCTGGACCCTTTGAGCGGCGTGGACCACCGGAACGGGTGGCTATCCACAGTGGACTGCGGCCACTAGCTTGGAGAGATGACGGCCACCGCGGAGGTGTCTTCGGGCGCCGCGGCGCCGCCCGCACTGAGCCGCGGCCGGGTCAACGCCGTGTTCGGCGCCGTGCTGCTCGGGATGCTGCTGGCGGCGCTGGACCAGACCATCGTCGGCACCGCGCTGCCCACCATCGTCGGCGACCTCGGCGGCGCCGGGCACCTGTCCTGGGTCGTGACGTCGTACCTGCTGGCCGAGACCATCATGACCGTGGTCGTCGGCAAGCTCGGCGACCTGTTCGGCCGCAAGCTGATGTTCCAGCTGTCGGTGGTCGTGTTCGGCGTCGGCTCGTTCTGCGCCGGGTTCGCCGGCAGCATGGTCTGGCTGATCGTCTGGCGCGCGGTGCAGGGCCTGGGCGGCGGCGGGCTGATGGTGACCTCGACCGCGCTGATCGCCGACGTCGTCCCGCTGCGCGAGCGCGGCAAGTACCAGGGCGTGCTCGGCTCGGTGTTCGGCGTGGTGACCGTGGCCGGCCCGATGCTCGGCGGGTTCTTCGTCGACCACCTGTCGTGGCGGTGGGCGTTCTACGTCAACATCCCGCTGGTCGTCGTGGTGCTGGTGGTGGCGTCCTCGGCGATGCCGAACGCCCGCGCGGTGGTCAAGCCGGTCATCGACTACCTCGGCATCCTGCTCATCGGCCTCGCCGCGAGCGGCCTGACCCTGGTGACGAGCTGGGGCGGCACGCAGTACGCGTGGGGCTCGCCGGTGATCATCGGGATGGCGATCGGCTCGGTGGTGCTGCTGGCCGCGTTCGTCTTCGTGGAGCTGCGCGCGAAGGAACCGATGCTGCCGATGCGGCTGTTCCGCAACCCGGTGTTCACCGTCGGCGGGATCATGAGCTTCGTCGTCGGCTTCGCGATGCTCGGCGCGCTGTCGTACCTGCCGACGTACATGCAGTACGTCCAGGGCACGTCCGCGACGACGTCCGGCGTCCGGCTGCTGACGATGGTGCTGGCCCTGCTCGTGGCGTCGATCGCCGCCGGGAACGCGGTGAGCCGCACCGGGCGGTACAAGATCTTCCCGCTGGCCGGGGCCGCGGGCATGACGATCGGCCTGTACCTGCTGTCCCGGCTGGACACCGGCACCGGGTTCTGGGAGGCGTCGGCGTACATGGCCGTGCTGGGCCTCGGCATCGGGCTCGGCATGCAGGTGCTGACCATCGCGGTGCAGAACACCGTCGACTACGCCGACCTCGGGGTCGCGACCTCGGGCGTGACCTTCCTCAGGTCGATCGGCAGTTCGTTCGGCGCGGCGATCTTCGGCACGGTGTACGCGAACCAGCTGACCCCCAAGCTGGCCGCGCTTCCGGTGCCGCCGGGGGTGGACCCGCGGGCCCTGCAGGTACCGACGGCCTTGCACGCGCTGCCTTCGTCGGTTTCGGCACCGGTGATCCGCGCGTACAGCGACTCCTTGCACGTCGTGTTCCTCGCGGCCGCCCCGGTCGGCCTGGTCGCCCTGGTCCTGGCGTTCTTCCTGAAGGAGGTCCCGCTGCGCGACACGGCCCGCGCGGCGGCCCCGGACCTGGGCGACGGGTTCGCGATGCCGGAAGCGCGCACCGACGACCGCGAGCTCGAACGCGCGGTCGCGACGCTGTTCTTCCGCGAACGCCGCAAAATGGCGCCCGCGATCGTCGAGCGGGCCGGAGGCGACCTCGACGAGGGCGGGATCTGGTGCCTGCTGCAGGTCCACCTGCGCGAACGCCGCGGCTCGCCGGCGACGCTGCGGGCGATCGGTGAGCACTTCGGCGTGCCGGCGCAGGTGCTGGAGCCGGCGTTCAACCGCCTCGAGCTGACGGGGCACCTGCGCTACACCCGCGACGGCTGGGAGCTGACGCCCCCGGGCCGGGAGGAGTTCGGGAAGGTGGTCCGGGCCTGGCACGACTGGCTGGCCGAGCGGCTCGGCGACTGGGGCACGAACAACCGCGCCGAGCTGGACGCGGCCATCGGGCGGGTCGCGGCCCGGCTGATGGACCAGAGCGCGGAGTCACGCGCCCACGGCCGGCACGCACTCGCCTAAGTGTTCACCCTCGGCTCGGCCTGGCCCCCAGCGCCCCAAGGTGGCCCTCGGTGCGTGAGACGCAACCAAGGCCGCCTTGGGGCGCTTGGGTGAGCGTGCCGGTCAGCGGCGCCAGAAGGCGTGCGGGTCGCGGCCCGGGCGGAAGCCGCACGCCTCCACCAGGGCCGCCGCGTCCTCGAAGCCGTGGCCGACCAGGCCCGGCTCGTGGGCGTCGCTGCCGAACGCCACCGCCTCGCCGCCCACCTCGAACCACCAGCGGATCACCTCGCCCGGCAGCGGCACCTTCGTGTTCACCTCCAGCGCGCGCCCGCTCGCCTTCAGGGCCCGCAGCACCGTCCGGAACTCCTCCTCGAACTCCGCCGCCACGAACGGGGGGCCTTCGCCCGGCCACGAGCGCAGGGCGTAGTCGATGTGGGCCAGCACCGCGAAGTCCGCCGTCGACTCGACCAGGCCCAGCACCTCGCCGAGGTAGGCGCGCAGCAGCTCGCCCGGCGGCCGGTCCGAGACCACCGTCAGCTCGCGGTGGTGCTCGCCGTCCGGGAGGGAGTGCACCGAGCCGAGCACGCGGTCGAAGCCATGGGCCGCCAGGAGGGCGTCGGCGCGCGGGCGGTGCCAGTGCGGCTCGCTCAGCTCCACGCCGGACAGGATCCGCAGCCCGGGAAACCGCGCGCGGCACTCCTCGACGCACGCCAGGTACCCCGCGACGTCCAGCTCCGGCGGCTCCAGGACGCCGTCGGGGCGCAGCCGCACCCGGAAGTGGTCCGGCAGCAGCGGCCGGACCGGCTCCGGGAGCAGCCACGGTGTCAGGTCCGCGTGCTCGGTGAAGGCCACCGACGGCAGGCCCAGCTCGATCGCCCGCTCGCAGGAGCCGGTCATCGAGCCGGTGACCGTGTCCCAGGACCATTCGGTGTGGACGTGACCGTCCGTCGGGAGGTGCACCCGCCCGATTGTGCACCTCCGCCTTCCTCCCCGCCGCTGTACCGTCTGTCGCATGGCGGTCAAGGCTGTTGAGCTCGAGGTCGGCCCGCACACCGTGCGGATCTCCAACCCGGACCGGGTGTACTTCCCGGCCCGCGGCGAGACGAAGCTCGACCTGGTCAACTACTACCTCTCGGTCGGCGACGGGATCGTCAACGCCCTGCGTGAACGGCCCTGCATGCTGCACCGGTTCCCGTCCGGGGTGGCGGGGGAGAAGGTGCACCAGAAGCGGGTGCCGAACGGTGCGCCGCCGTGGCTGGAGACCGTCCGGGTCACCTTCCCCCGGTACAACCGGCACGCCGACGAGCTGTGCGTCACCGAGCTCGCACACGTGGCCTGGGCGGTGCAGATGTCCACTGTGGAGTTCCATCCGTGGAACTCGCGGCGGGCGGACACCGAGAAGCCCGACGAATGGCGGATCGATCTCGATCCGATGCCGGAATGCGGTTACGACCGGGTGCGGCGGGTTGCGCACGTCGCTCATGAGATTCTCGATGAGCTTGGTGCGGTGGGGTGGCCGAAGACGTCCGGTGGGCGGGGGTTGCACATCTACGTCCGGATCCCGCCTCGGTGGGGTTTCTCCGACGTTCGGCGGGCTGCGCTGGCTTTTGCCCACGAGGTTGAACGGCGGGCTCCGGATGACGTCACCACGACGTGGTGGCGCAAGGATCGGGATCCGCGGCTGCTCTTCGTCGACTACAACCAGAATGCCCGGGATCACACCATTGCCAGCGCATACTCGGTTCGGGGGAATCCTGAAGGGACGGTTTCCACGCCGGTTCGGTGGGAGGAGATCGATGATGCCGAGCCGGGGGACTTCACCATTGCCACCGTTCCCGCTCGGTTTGCCGAGCTGGGGGATCTTCATGCCGGGATCGATGACGCCGTGTTCTCGCTGGATCCGTTGCTGGAGTGGGCTGATCGGGATGGTGTCGAGGAGCCTCCTGACCCGAGCTGACGTGCTTTCCTGCTGAAGGGTCAGTCCAGGCGTTCGACTATTGTTGCGTTGGCCAGGCCGCCTGCCTCGCACATTGTCTGGAGGCCGTAGCGGCCGCCCGTCTGCTCCAACACCGATAGCAGCGTTGTTGCCAAGCGGGCTCCGCTGCCGCCCAGGGGGTGGCCCAGCGCTATCGCGCCGCCGTTGATGTTGACCTTCGCCGGGTTGGCGCCGATCTCCTTTTGCCAGGCCAGTACCACGCTGGCGAATGCCTCGTTGACCTCGAATGCGTCGATGTCCTCCACCTTGAGGCCGGCGCGGGCCAGGACCTTCCGGGTGGCCGGGATCACGCCGGTCAGCATGAGCAGGGGGTCGTCGCCGGCCACCGCGAAACTGTGGATCCTGGCCCGGGGCTTCAGGCCCAGTGCGGCCGCCGTCTCGCTGCTGGTGATCAGCAGTGCTGCGGCGCCGTCGTTGATCGGTGAGGAGTTGCCGGCGGTGGTGTGCCAGGCCAGGTCCGGGAAGCGTTGTTCCCAGATGTCCGCCCGGAATGCCGGCTTCAGGCCGGCGAGGATCTCCGGGGTGGTGCCGGGGCGGACCGTTTCGTCGGTCGTCACCTCGCGCAGGGTGCCGTCGGGGCCGGGCGCCTTGAGGGGAGCCACTTCGGTCGTGAACTTCCCGTCCGCCCATGCCTTCGCCGCGCGCTGGTGGCTTTCCGCCGCGAACTCGTCCAGCTGCGCTCGGGTGAAGCCCCACTTCGCCGCGATGAGCTCCGCGCTGATGCCCTGCGGTACCAGGCCGTCCGGGTAGCGGGCGGCGACCTGGGTGCCGAACGGGTCGCGGCCCGCCGCCTGGCTGCCCATCGGGACCCGGCTCATCGACTCGACGCCGGACGCGATCACCACGTCGTACGCGCCGGCGATCACGCCCTGGGCCGCGAAGTGGATCGCCTGCTGGCTGCTGCCGCACTGGCGGTCGACCGTCACCGCGGGCACCGATTCCGGCAGGCCCGCCGCGAGCGCCGCCCAGCGGGCCGTGTTCATGCTCTGCTCGCCGATCTGGCCGACCGCTCCGCTGATCACGTCGTCGATGCGGGACGGGTCGACGCCGGCTCGCTCGACCAGGGCACGCAGGGCGTGGGCGTGCAGGTCGACCGGGTGCACGCCGGCCAGGGTGCCGTTCGGCTTGCCCTTGCCGATCGGGGTTCGTACCGCGTCGACGATCACCGCGTCCGTCATGGCGTCTGCCTCCTCGCAGCTGGGGATGTCTTCGGTATACGCCGGGTGAGTTGGAATCCACAACTTAGCTGTTCCGCACATCACATACTGTTGACGTGCTAGGTTGGGTTTTCAATCCGTGGAGGTGGCATGGTCCGGCGGGGTCGCGAGTGCTCGGTCGCCGAGGCACTGGAGGTCGTCGGCGAGCGGTGGAGCCTGCTCGCGCTGCGCGAGATCATGCTGGGGGAGCGGCGGTTCAACCAGATCGCCGAGAACACCGGCGCCAGCCGGGACATCCTGGCCGCGCGGCTGCGCAAGCTCGTCGACGCGGGCGTGCTCGAGAAGGTCCAGTACGAAGCCCACCCGCCGCGCCACGAGTACCACCCGACCGAAGCCGGCCGTGCGCTGCAGCCGATCCTGCTCGGGCTGATGGCCTGGGGTGACAAGTACGTCCACCAGGGCGAACCGCCCACTCTCTGGCGCCACGCCTGCGGCGAGGTGCTGGAGCCGGCCACCGTCTGCGCGCACTGCGGCGACCCGGCGAACGCCCCGGGCACCCGCGTGATCCGGCTCGGTGCCGTGCACTGACCCCCGTCCACCTCGGAGAGGCCTCCCCGCATCCCCGCGAGGAGGCCTTTTCCGTGTCCGCCCGTTGACTTGTGGCCCCCGTCACTGTAAGTCTTGAACGAATCAGTGCAAGAACCTGACAGATGACCGGTATATCACGGCAGATGTCAGGAAGATTCCGGTTTCGCTCCGAGTCGTCTCCCTCCTCCCCGGATCAGAGGAACCGCATGAGAACGAAGCGAGTGTTGTCACCCGCGGCCGCCTTCGCGGCCTTGTCCCTGCTCCTGACCACGCCCGCCGCCCCGGTGAGCGCCGCCCCGGCCGGCGCGCCCGCCGTCCGGGCCGCCGCGCTGGCCGCCGCCGCGACCTACACCGCCAGCAGCCAGCTCGCCGGCTATCCCGCCTCGAACGTCGGCGACGGCAACCAGGACACCTACTGGGAAAGCACGAACAACCAGTTCCCGCAGTGGGTCCAGGCGGACCTCGGCACGCCGTCGGACGTCGCGCAGCTGGTGCTCAAGCTGCCGGCCGCGAACTGGGGCGCCCGCACCGAGACGTTCAGCGTCCAGGGCAGCACCGACGGAACCACCTTCACGGACCTGAAGCCGTCGGCCGGGTACGTCTTCGACCCGGCCAAGGCCAACACGGTCACCGTCGACGTCAGCGGCAAGCCCCGGTACGTCCGGCTGAACGTCACCGCGAACACCGGCTGGCCCGCCGCCCAGCTGTCGGAGTTCGAGGTGCACGGGCCCGCCGGCGGCGACACCCAGCCGCCGTCCGCGCCCGGCAACCTCGCCTACACCCAGCCCGCGAGCGGCCAGATCCGGCTGACCTGGTCGGCTTCGACCGACAACACCGGTGTCGCCGGCTACGACGTCTACGCGAACAACCAGCTCCGCGGCAGCGTCGGCGGGAACGTCCTCACCTACACCGACAGCCAGCCCGACGGCGCCACCGTCTCGTACTTCGTCCGCGCGAAGGACGCCGCGGGCAACCAGTCGGCCGACAGCAACACGGTGACGCGCACCGGCACCCAGGTCGGCACCAACCTGGCACTGGGCAAGCCGATCACCGCGTCCTCGACGGAGTGGACGTACGTGGCGGCCAACGCCAACGACGACTCGCCGGCCACCTACTGGGAAGGCGGCGGCGGGACCTACCCGAACCTGCTGACCGTCGCCCTCGGCGCGAACGCCGACCTGAACCAGGTCGTGGTCAGGCTCAACCCGGACCCGGCGTGGGGCCCGCGGACCCAGACGATCGCCGTCGAAGGGCGGGAACAGAGCGCGTCCGCCTTCACCACCCTGGCCGCCGCGCAGACCTACAGCTTCAGCCCCGCGACCGGCAACGCCGTGACGATCCCGCTCGGCGGCCGCGCCGCCGACGTCCGCCTCCGCGTCACCGCCAACTCCGGTGCGGGCGGCGGGCAGGCCGCGGAGTTCCAGGTCTTCGGCGTCCCCGCGCCCAACCCGGACCTGACGATCTCGGGCGTGTCCTGGTCACCGCAGAACCCGGTGGAGACCGACGCGATCACCGCGTCGGCGACCGTCCGCAACGCCGGAACCGCCGCTTCCGGCGCGACGAACGTCAACCTCTACCTGGGCACGACCAAGGTCGGCACCGCGAACGTCGGCGCGCTCGCCGCCGGTGCTGCGGCGACGGTGTCGGCGAACATCGGCACCCGGGACGCGGGCAGCTACCAGCTCACGGCCAAGGTCGACGAGGCCAACGCCGTGATCGAACAGAACGAGGCCAACAACTCCTACACCGGCTCGACGGCGCTGGTCGTCAGCCCGGTGCAGAGCTCCGACCTGGTCGCGGCGACGGCGTGGTCACCGGGCAACCCGTCCGCGGGCAACACCGTCACCTTCACCACGACCCTGCGCAACCAGGGAACCGTGGCCAGTGCGGGCGGCGCCCACGCCGTCACGGTGACGATCACCGACCAGAACGGCACCGTCGTCAAGACGCTGACCGGCAGCTACACCGGGGCCATCGCCGCCGGGGCGACCGCCGCGCCGGTGACCGCCGGCACCTGGACCGCGGCCAACGGCCGGTACACGGTCAAGACGGTCGTGGCGAACGACGCCAACGAACTGCCCGTCAAGCAGGCCAACAACACCAGCACCCAGGCGCTGTTCGCCGGCCGCGGCGCGAACATGCCCTACGACATGTACGAGGCCGAGGACGGCGTGCTCGCCGGTGGGGCGGCCGTGGTCGGCCCGAACCGCACGATCGGCGACCTCGCGGGCGAGGCCTCGGGCCGCAAGGCCGTGACGCTCAACTCGACCGGCTCGTCGGTGGAGTTCACCACCCGCGCCGCGACCAACACCCTCGTCACCCGGTTCTCCATCCCGGACAGCGCGGGCGGCGGCGGGATCAACGCGACCCTCGACGTCTACGTCGACGGCACCTTCCTCAAGGCCATCGACCTGACTTCGCACTACGCGTGGCTCTACGGCGCCGAAACCGGCCCGGGCAACTCGCCGGGTGCCGGACCGCGGCACATCTACGACGAAGCCGGCATGCTGCTCGGCACCACCGTGCCCGCGGGCAGCCGGATCAAGCTGCAGAAGGACGCGGCCAACACGACGAACTACGCGATCGACTTCGTCAACTTCGAGCAGGCCACCGCGGCCGCCAACCCCGATCCGGCGCACTTCGCGGTGCCCACCGGGTTCACCCAGCAGGACGTGCAGAGCGCCCTCGACAAGGTCCGGCAGGACACCACGCTCACCGGCGTCTACCTGCCGGCCGGGAACTACGCGCTGTCGAGCAAGCTCAACGTCTACGGCAAGGCCGTCACCGTCACCGGCGCCGGGCCGTGGTTCACGAAGTTCTCCGCGCCTTCGGGTCAGGAGAACACCGACATCGGCATCGACGTCCAGCCGAGCGCGAACGGCTCGACGTTCAGCGGGTTCGCGGTGTTCGGGAACTACACGTCCCGCATCGACGGTCCCGGCAAGGTGTTCAACCTGACCAACGTGGCGAACCTGACCATCGACAACCTCTGGGTCGAGCACCAGGTGGTCATGGTCTGGGGCACGAACGTGGACAACACCACGATTCGGAACTCCCGGATCCGCGACACTTTCGCCGACGGCGTCAACCTGACGAACGGGAGCACCGGCAACCACGTCACCAACATCGAGGCCCGGTCCACCGGTGACGACAGCTTCGCGCTGTTCGCCGCCACGGACATCAACCAGGGCAACCAGTACGACAACGTGTTCGAGAACCTCACCGCGCTCACCCCGTGGCGCGCGGCCGGGCTGGCGGTGTACGGCGGGTACAACAACACCTTCCGCAACCTCTACATCGCGGACACGCTGACCTACTCGGCGATCACGATCAGCTCGCTCGACTTCGGCTACCCCTTCCTCGGGTTCGGGCCGCAGCCGACGACGGTCCAGAACGCCTCGCTGGTCCGGGACGGCGGCCACTTCTGGGGCCAGCAGACGTTCCCGGCGATCTGGCTGTTCTCCGCGTCCAAGGAGTTCCGCGGCATCCGGGTGTCCGACGTGGACATCCAGAGCCCGACCTACAGCGGCATCATGTTCCAGACCAAGTACAACGGCGGTCCGGAGCACCCGGTCGAGGACACCGTGCTGACGAACGTGTCGATCACCGGCGCCCACCGCAGCGGGGACGCCTTCGACGCCAAGTCCGGGATCGGGATCTGGGCCAACGAGCTGCCGGAACCGGGCCAGGGCCCGGCCGTCGGCTCGGCGACCTTCACCGGGCTGACTCTGGCCGACAACGCCGAGGACATCCGCAACCGCACCACCACCTTCACCATCAACCGCAACTGAGGCAGTGCGGCTGCGCCCGCCGGGAAACCGTTTCCCGGCGGGCGCACCCGTGCCAGGATGGCGCCGGAGGTGGTCGACGTGCGGATCCTGGTCACCGGCGGCACCGGGCAGCTCGGCTCGGCGGTCGTGGCGCGGCTGCGGGCGGCGGGCGAGGAAGTCCGCGTGCTGAGCAGGCGGGCCGCGCCGGACGTCGTCCGCGGCGACCTGCGCACCGGACGCGGCATCGACAGCGCCCTCGCCGGCGTGGACGTCGTCGTGCACTGCGCCACCGACTACTTCGGCCGGGAGACGCAGCTCGCGCGCACGCTGATCGAGGCGGCGCGGTGGGCCGGCGGCCCGCACCTGGTGTACGTCTCGATCGTCGGCGTCGACCGGGTGCCGCTCGGCTACTACCGGGCCAAGCACGAGGCCGAGGAGCACTTCGCCGCCTCGGGCCTGCCGTACACGATCCAGCGGGCCACCCAGTTCCACGGCCTGGTCCGCGCCGTTCTTTCCGGGGCGTCCCGGCTGCCGGTGGTGCCGGTGCCGCGGATCTCCTTCCAGCCGGTCGACGTCCGGGACGTCGCCCGCCGCCTCGCCGCGCACGCGCTGGACGACCCGGCCGGCCGGGCGCCCGACTTCGGCGGCCCGGAGATCCTCGCCGCGGCCGAGCTGGCCCAGGCGGTCGGCGAGGCGAGCGGGCGGCGCCGGCGGATCGTCCCGCTGAAGGTGCCGGGGGAGACGTTCCGGGCCTACGCCGGTGGCGGCCACCTGGCTCCTGGGTACCGCGAAGGCGAGATCACCTTCCGGGAGTACCTGGCCGAGCGAGCCGATCACGGGTAACCCGGCCATCTCGAAGATTCTTGACCATCGGATCGGATAGGTCATATGTTTGGCGGGCTTCGCGGCCGTTTTCCGCCCAACGCCGAACGGATGACCCATGCCGGAACTGCCTCTCCCGCCGTCGCGTCGGACCTTCCTCAAGCTCGGTGGCGCGGTCGGCGCCGGAGTGGCGTTGGGCGGCCTTCGTCCGTTCAGTGCCCATGCGGAAGTCATCCGACCTGCCGGCGAGGAGCTCGTCCCCGAGTCGTCGGCCACCACCCTGTGGTACCCGGCACCGGCGAGCGAGAACAAGATCATCGAACAGGGCCTGCCGATCGGCAATGGTCGGATCGGTGCCCTCGTCGGCGGCGACCCGGCCGCCGACTTGCTCTACCTCGCCGACGCGTCCCTGTGGACCGGCGGCCCCAACGCCGTCCTCCAGGACGACGGCCAGTTCCCGTACGAGACCGAGAGGTTCGGCACCCTCGGCCTGCTCGCGAAGCTGCGGATCGCCGTCCCGGCGCACACCGGGGTCACGGACTACCGGCGCACCCTCGACCTGAGCAACGGCCTGGTCGTGCTCACCTACCGGTACCAGGGCGTGCGCTACCGCCGCGAGTACTTCGCGAGCCACCCCGACGACGTCGTCGTGATCCGGCTCAGCGGCGGCCCCGTCACGGGCTCGGTGACGCTGGAACCCACCCGCGGCGAGGCGCCGGCCGGTGCGGGCGCGTTCACCGGCACCTTCGCCAACGGCCTGAAGTACGCCTGCACGGTGACGACCTCCGGTGGGCTCGCCTTCAGCGGCAGCGAGGTCGTCATCGTGCTCAGCGGCGGCACGAACTACGTGCCCGACGCGGCGCGCAAGTTCCTCGACAGTTCCCTCGACCCCCTGGCACTGGCGAAGCGGAAGGCGGCCGCGGCGCTGGCCGTGGCCGGCGGGACGCTGCGCGACACCCACGTCGCCGACTACCGGCGGCTGTACGACCGGATGAGCGTGGACCTCGGCCAGTCGCCGCCGGCGAAACGGGCGCTGGACACCTGGGCGCGGCTGGTCGCCCGCCACGACGACCCGGGCGTCCCCGACCCGGAGCTGGAGGCGAGCTACCTGCAGTTCGGGCGCTACCTGACCATCACCGGCTCGCGCGACGGCCTGCCGATGGGCCTGCAGGGCCTGTGGCAGAACAGCAACACGCCGGACTGGATGAGCGACTACCACACCGACATCAACCTCCAGATGAACTACTGGCTGGCCGATCGCGCGGCGCTGCCGGAGAGCTTCGCTGCACTGGCCGGCTACTGCCTCGCGCAGCTTCCCGTGTGGACGGACAACACGAAGCGGCTGTTCAACGACCCGAGGAACCGCTTCCGCAACACGAGCGGGAAGGTCGCCGGCTGGGCGGTCGCGTTCTCCACCAACATCTACGGCGGCTCCGGCTGGTGGTGGCACCCCGGCGGCAACGCGTGGCTGTGCAACTCGCTCTGGGACCACTACGCCTTCACCCAGGACAAGGCCTACCTCGCCCGGATCTACCCGTTGCTGAAGGGGGCCGCCGAGTTCTGGGAGGCGCGGCTGCTCCCGATGACCGTCGACGGCCGTGAGGTGCTGGTCGACGACCACGACTGGTCGCCCGAGCACGGCCCGCAGGACGCCCGCGGGATCACCTACGCCCAGGAGATCGTCTGGGACCTGTTCGAGCACTACCGCGAAGCCGTCGCGGTGCTGGGCCGCGACCGCGCGTACGGCGACCGGATCGCCGGGCTGCAGAAGAAGCTGTACCTGCCGAAGGTGAGCCCGACGACGGGCTGGCTCGAGGAGTGGATGTCGCCGGACAACCTCGGCGAGACCACGCACCGGCACCTCTCGCCGTTGATCGGCTTCTTCCCGGGCGACCGCATCGCGGCCGGCACGGCACCGCGCGAGCTGCTCGACGGCGTCCGATCGCTGCTGGTCGCGCGCGGGATGGACAGCTACGGGTGGGCGACCGCGTGGCGCTCGGCGTGCTGGGCCCGGCTGAAGGACGCCGACCGCGCGTACCGGCTGCTGCTGACCGTGCTGCGGCCGTCGGTGAACAACGGCAACGGGACCGCGCCCAACTTCTTCGACATGTACAGCCAGGGCAGCTACACGATCTTCCAGATCGACGCGAACCTCGGCGCGCCGGCGGCGATGCTCGAAATGCTGGTCCACTCGCGACCCGGGGTGCTGGAGCTGCTGCCCGCGCTGCCGTCGGCGTGGGCCGCGGCGGGCCGGGTGACCGGGATCGGCGCGCGGGGCGGGTTCGACGTCGACCTCGCCTGGCGCGACGGCGAGGTCACCCGGGCGGTGATCCGCAGCGTCGGCGGGACGCGGACCGAGGTGCGGGCCGGGGCCTGGCACCGGACCGTCACCCTCCGGCCGGGCGAGTCGGTCACGGTCCGGCCGGGCTGAGCCGGCACCCCATACCCTGGAGGTCTCAGGGAGGCCCGATGGACGTCGATCTGCGGAAGCTGCGGTACTTCGTGGCGGTCGCCGAAGAGCTGCACTTCGGGCGCGCCGCCGCCCGGCTGCACATCGCGCAGCCGGTGCTCTCGCGGCAGATCCGGGCCCTGGAGGGCGAGCTGCGGGCCGGGCTGTTCGTGCGGGACAAGCGGTCCACCGAGCTCACCGCGGCGGGCCGCCAGCTGCTGGAGGACGCCCGGCCGCTGCTGGCCTCGGCCGACGCCCTCCGCCGCCGGGTGGCGACGGCCGCGCGCGGCACCTCGGCGTTCACCGTGGCGTTCATGCCGGGCATCACGGTCACCGGTGCGGTCCGCGAGCTCTCGGCGCGGCACCCCGGCCTCACCGTGGAGCTGCTGCGCACCACCTGGGACGACCAGACCGAAGTCCTCCACGACGGCCGCGCGGACGTCGGCGTCGTCCGGCTGCCGGTGGACTGGCGCGGGCTGAGCGTGCGGCCGTTGTTCCGCGAGCCGCGCGTGGCCGTGCTGCCCGCCGGCCACCGGCTGGCCGGCAAGGAGTCGCTGCGGGTCGGCGACCTCGCGGACGAGCACCTGCTCAACGACCCGGACGCGGTGCCGGAGTGGCGTGACATCGCGGTCGAGCTGCGCGAAGGCACTCGACCGGCGCGGCGGCCGGTGCGGAACGTGGAGGAGAAGCTCGAGCACGTGGCGGTCGGGCGCGGGGTCGCGATCGTCCCGCGGTCGACGTCGGAGTACTACACCCGGCCGGACGTGGCGCTCGTGCCGGTGGAGGACCTGCCGCCGAACGAGGTGTGCCTGGCGTGGGTGTCCGGCCGGCGGTCCCGGGTGATCTTCGAGTTCGCGGACATCTTCGCGGACCTGACCGGCACGGACCTGACCGGCACGGAGGGGAAGACCGGATGATCCGCTGGGCGACGTTCGACTGCTTCGGCACGCTGGTGGACTGGCGCCACGGCATCGCCACCGGGCTGGAGCTGCTGTTCCCCGGCCGCGGCGCGGAGCTGCTCGAGGTCTACCACCGGTTCGAGCCGCAGGTGCAGGCCGAGCAGCCGGTGCGGCGGTACCGGGAGGTGCTCGCCGAGTCCGTGCGCCGCACCGCGGCGGAAGCCGGGCTGGAGCTGGTGGCGGACGACGCGTCGGTGCTCGGCACCGGGCTGCCGTACTGGCCGGTCTTCCCCGACACCCGGCCGGCGCTGGCCGCCCTGCGGGAAGCGGGCTGGCGGCTGGCCCTGCTGACCAACTGCGACCGCGATCTGATCGGCGAGACCCAGCGGCGGCTCGCGGTGCCGATCGACGCGATCGTGACCGCGGAGGACGTCGGCGAGTACAAACCCGGGCACGGCCACTTCCGGCGGTTCGCCGCGTCCTTCGACGCCACCGCCGGGAACTGGGTCCACGTGGCGCAGAGCCACTTCCACGACATGGTGCCCGCCCAGGCGCTGGGCATCCCGCGCGTGTGGGTCAACCGGCACGCCGGGCCGCAGGACCCGGCGGTGGCGGACGCGGTCCTGCCCGGTTTGGCCGGCCTGGCCGAGACGGTGGAGCGGGTGCACGCCGGAGCCCGCTGACCGCCGTCACGGGTGGCGCACCTCGACGCGGCGAGGCGGGAACAACCCGGCCCACAGCGCCTTCCACGGGTGCGAAGCCGGCCGCTCGCGCACCACCGGTGCCGGGGGCCGCCCGGCCCGGTACTCCATCTCCACCCGTACCCAGTCGTGGATCCAGTCGCCTCGCACGGTGGCTCCTTTCGTCGTGGAGCCCACGTTCGTCCTGAGGGTTCGCCGTCCGCATCGGGTGATCACGCACCTCCGGCGCCGGGAGCCCTTACCCGCCGGGTCCTGGGCGGCGGGGCATTCGGTGTCCGTCGCGAACCGGGCTACACCGCTCCTTGGCGGCGAAGGGCCGCCGCGTCGAAGCCGAACTCCGTCAGCACCGCGTCCGTGTGCTCGCCCAAGGCCGGGACCGGGTCCATCCGCGGCGCCCGGCCGGTCATCGCGATCGGGGGCAGCGTCGCCCGGATCGTCCCGGCGGGCGTCTCGACGTCCGTGAAGCGGTCACGCGCGGTGAGCTGGGGGTGCGCCAAGACCTCCGGCAGGTCGCGGCGACGCGCGTGCGCGATGCGGCCTGCCGTCAACCGGCCCTCGAGCTCGGCGCCGGTCAGCTCGGCCAGGATCGCGTCGATCTCGGCTTCCAGCTCCGCCCGGTGGGCGACCCGCGCGCTGCCCGTGGCGAACCGGGCGTCGGTGACCCACTCCGGGCGCGCGGTCACGTGCTCGCAGAACGCCGCCCACTCGCGGTCGTTCTGCACCGCCAGCACCACCTCGGTCCCGTCGCCCGCGGCGAACGTGCCGTACGGTGCGATCGCGGCGTGGCTGGTGCCCGTCCGCGGTGGCGGCGTCCCGCCGTAGCCGGCGTAGTACAGCGGGAAGCCCATCCATTCGACCAGCGAGTCGAACAGGCTGACCTCGAGTTCGGTGCCCTGCCCCGTGCGCTCGCGGTCGTACAGCGCGGACAGGATGCCGGAGAAGGCGTACATCCCGGCGCCGATGTCCGCGGCCGGGATGCCGCTCTTGGCCGGCTCCGCCGCGGAGCCGGTGACCGACACCAGCCCCGCTTCGGACTGGATGAGCAGGTCGTAGGCCTTCGCGTCGCGATAGGGCCCGGTCGAACCGTACCCCGACACCGAGCACGTGATCAGCCGCGGCCGCGTGGCGCGCACCGCGGCCGCGCCCAGCCCGAGCCGCTCGGCGACGCCGGGCGCGAAGTTCTGCACGAACACGTCGGCGCGGTCCAGCAGCGCGGCCAGCACGCCGGCCGCCGCGTCGCTCTTGAGGTCGAGCGTGACGCTCTCCTTCGACCGGTTCAGCCACACGAAGTGGCTGGAAAGGCCGTGCACGGTTTCGTCGTAGCCGCGGGCGAAGTCGCCGGTGCCCGGCCGCTCGATCTTGAGCACCCGGGCCCCGAGGTCGGCCAGGTGCCGGGTGGCCAGCGGCGCGGCGACCGCCTGTTCGCACGACACGACGGTGACGCCGTCGAGGGGCAAGGAGCGCATGGCCGCATCCTGCCACCCGGCGCGGCGCCGATCAGGACGCCGGGGACGGATCCGCTGGAGTTTCGGGCAAAACCGTTGACGCACACCGAAGCGGGCCAGCAATCTGAATCGATCAGCTGACCCCGGCGACCGGCGAGCGAGGTGCGGCGATGGGCAGGGTGCGGCAGGCCGACATCGCGCGCGTGGCGGGGGTTTCCCAGGCGACGGTGTCGGTGGTGCTCGGCGGCAACCGCACCGGGGTCCGGCTGGCGGAGGCGACGCGGCTGCGGGTGCTGGAAGCCGCCCGGCGGCTCGGGTACGCCGATCCGCTGGCGAAGCGGCCGGCGTGCCACGACCTCTTCGGGATCTGCGCCGCCTCACCGGCCTTCGAAGCGCACCAGGCGATCCTGGCCGGCATCGCGGCGGAGGCGGCCGCGCTCGGCAAGGACCTCATCATGTTCGCGGCGGCCGGCCCCGCGCTCGTCCGCCGCGCCCGGCTCGCCGACGGCTGCCTGTTCTTCGGCGGCCCCGTCCCACCGGAACTGCTCGCCGCCGGGTTCCCGATCGTCCACATCGGACACTGTGCGGACCTGGGCCGCCGGGTGCCCTGCGTCGACGCCGACCACGCGTCCGCCGCGGCCGAGGTGTGCACCCGGCTGCGGCAGGCGGGGCACCGGCGGATCCGCTACCTGCGCGAGCCGGCGGACACCCCGGCGGCGCGCGAGCACGAGCGCGGCGTCGGCGCCGAGCCCGGCTCGGTGGTCCGCACCGACGGCACCGGCCTCGCGACGGCGATCCGCGGCTGGCTCGCCGAAGGGGTGACCGCGCTGGTCGTCGAGGAGGCGCTGTTCGCCCCGGTGCAGCGGGCCTGCCGAGTGGCCGGCGTGGAGATACCCGGCGACCTTTCCCTCGCGGTGCTGGGCCGCCCGCCGTCCGGGACCGCCGGCCCGGAGGTGAGCGGCTTCAAGGTGCCGCGGCGCGCTGTGGGCCGCGAGGCGGTGCGGCTGCTGGCGTCCGTGGTCGACACCCGGGCAGGTGAGCACCGGCTGCTCACCTGCCCGCCGGTGGCCGGCGCGACGATCGCGCCGCTTCGGGACAGCGCGCCGTTGTAGCCGGGCAGCTCGAGGGTCCGCTCGGCGTGCCCGGCCGCCTTCGGATTCCCCTCGATCGGCCACCGGAGCGGTTCGGTGCGGCGGCGGAGACGGATCCACACCCCGCCGCCGCCTGAGTGAAAGGCGGCCGTCAGGGGGTCCGCCGGGCCGATTCGATGAGTACCCTCCCGATAATGGGACGGTTCGCGGGGTGGCTCAAGAAAAACGCGGACGGCTTTTTCGCGCTGTTGATCGCGGCGACGGTCGGGCTGCTCGGGGTGCTCGACGTGCTCGGAACCGGCGAGATCAACGCGGCAATTCTGCTGACCCTCGCGTTGCTGGCGGCGACGTTGCTGCGCGACCGGAAAACGGCGGCCACCGCGCTGGCCGACCTGTCCGCGGTGCGGCTGGTCAACGGTCCCGAAGTCGGCCGGGTGCACGCCGAAGCCCACCACGAGACCGAGCAGTGGATGTTCAAGGGCGGCACCGGCACCTACCTGCGTGCGGTGACGATGAAGGAATGCGTGGAAAGCGCCCGCCGCGCGAAACGCCCGCTGCGCATGCAGATCGAGATCATCGACCCCACCGACGAATCGCTGTGCAACGAGTACGCCCAATACCGGTCGTCCCTGACGCCGGGGCCGGATCGGACCGGCGAGACGTGGACGCTGGACCGCACCCGCAAGGAATCGTTCGCGACGATCCTGGCCGCGTGCTGGTACCGGCAGCGGTTCACCTTCCTCAAGGTCGAAGTGGGCCTTTCGAAGGTGATGACGACGTTCCGCTGGGACCTTTCCTCGGTGTGGGTGATCATGACGCAGGAGGACCCGTCCGCGCCCGCGATCCTGTTCGAGAAGGGCCGGCCGCACTACCGCGCGTACAGCAGGGAGCTGGCGGCGAGCTTCGAGCAGACCCGGCAGGTCGACATCGCGCGCGCCAAGGAGCTCCGGCTGTCGGACGAGCCGACGGTGGAGGAGGCGCGCAAGCTGTTCGCCCTGCTGGAACTGGACCTGCCGGGCTCGTTCACCGATCGTGACGTCACCGACCTCGTGCGCCGGGCACTGCGGCCCAAGAATCCGTATTGGTGAGGCCGCATGTACGAGACGATCTACCGCGCACTCATGGACGGCGAGGCCGGGAACGTGGTCCCGCGCTGGACCGCAGGCGTGCTCGCCGCGGTCGCCCACGGCCGGGGTGGCCTCCGGGCGGTCCGGCACCCGCTCGGGTTCCTGTGCCTGCCGCTGGAACGTGCCGGTGAGCGGGGCATCTGCCTGCACGTCTGGAGCGAAAGCCTGACCCACGCGCGCCCGACGACCTCCTCGACGCACGCGCACAGCTGGGACCTGGTCAGCTACGTCCTCTACGGGACCTTGCGCAACGAGCTCGTCTCGGTGACCGACGCGCCGGACGAGCCGACGCACCGCGTCTGCGAAATCGGCAGCGACGAGCGCGGTGACGAGATCCGGCGGACGTCCAGCCTCGTGCGCCGCGAACGCCGATCGAGCGAGCTGTACCGGCAGGGCGACGTCTACACGCTCCCCGCCGGGGTGTTCCACGAGACCGTGGCGGAGGGCGAAGTGGCCACGGTCGCGCTGGGGAGCGGCCGTCCGGGGGCGGTCGACCTGTCGGTCGGCGCGGTGGACACCGTCACGCACCGCACGACCCGGCAGCTCTGCGACCGCGAGGAGACGGCGCTCGTCGCCGCGATGGTCGTCGAGCGGCTCGGCCGAATTCCGGAACCGCGTCCCCGGGAGGACCTATGCGAGCGAGGAAGGCCCTGAGCACGCCGGTCGATCTCGACCACGCCCGTGCCGTCGCGCTGCGGGCGGTGGAAGAGGCGGGCGCGTTGCTGTTCGCCGGGGCGAAGGGGACGCTCGGGGTCCGCACCAAGAGCACGACCGGCGACGTCGTGACGGATCTCGACCTCGCCGCGGAAGCCCTGATCGTGCGGCACATCCGGGCCGCCTTCCCCCGGCACCGGATCATCGCGGAGGAAGCGGGCCTGCTCGACGCGGGCGACGACTCGTGGGCCTGGCTGGTGGATCCGCTGGACGGCACGAACAACGTCGCCATCGGCCTGAGCGACTACGTCGTCGGCATCGCCCTGTGCCAGGCGGGCACGCCGGTGCTCGGCGTCGTGCACGACCCGGTGCGGGGGCAGAGCTGGTCGGCGATCCGCGGCCGGGGCACGTGGGGACCGGCGGGCACGCTGAAGCGGGCGCCGTACCGGACGCCGGCCCACGGCCCGGTGCTCGCCTGGGCGCAGGGCTACGAAGTCCGCCGGGACGACGTCGTCGCGCGCGGGCTGCGGGTGGTGCTGGAGTCCAGCGCCCGCCGGGTGCTGCGGCTGTGGGCCCCGCTGCTGGCCTGGGTGCTGCTGGCCCGCGGCGACATCGACGGGTTCGTCGGCTACCGGGCCGAGGCCGTCGACCTGCCCGCCGGGAGCCTGATCGCGCGGGAAGCCGGCCTCGTCGTGCACGGCTTCGACGGCGCTCCGTTCGACGAGCGCATCGGCCTCGCCCACGACCGCAGCTTCGTGGCCGGGCACCCGCGGGCCATTCCCGGGCTGCTCGAACTGGTCCGGGTCGCCGGGCGGGTCACCGTGACCGGCCTACCGGGTGAGCAGGAGCGCGGCGATGCTCACGACCAGGGCCACGACGGCCAGACCGGCGCCGTTGCGTACGAAACGGCCCATCGGGACCCGCAGTTCGTGCAGGCGGCACGACTCGAGGCACAGCAAAGTCGCCAGTGACGCCCAAGGCGTCACGATCGGTCCCACGTTGGTCCCGACCAGGAGCGCGAGCAGCTGGTCGCCGTTCCCCGGTGGCACCACGGCTTCGCCCGCCGTGTACGCCGGGAGGTTGTTGACGACATTGGACAGTGCCGCACCCGCGGCGCCGGCCCGGAACTCGCCGAGCCCGCCGCCGTCGGCGCCGATGAGCGCGGTCATGATCTCCGACAGCCCGTACCGGCTCAGGGTGGGCACGACGAGGAACAGGCCGGTGACGAACACCAGCAGCTGCCACGGGATCAGGCTCGGCCGCAGTTTCGCCCGGTCCAGCACGGCGAACGCGATGACGACGATGGCCGCCGCGACCGCGGCCGCGTAGCCGATTTCGTCCCGGATGAACGGGATGGCCAGGATGAACAGCAGGCAGGCCGCGCCGGCGACCCAGAAGAGCACCCGGCTGCGGACCCCGTCCAGTTCGACCGGGGGCGGGGGCAGGTACCGATCGCCGCCGCGCTTGCCCCGCCGCCAGTAGCACACCCACAGGAACACCATCGTGGCGGCGACCGAGGCCAGCTGGGGCGCCCACATCCGGGCGGCGAACGCGGGCGCGGCGAGCGCGACCCGGTCCGCCGCCAGCAGGTTCGTGAGGTTGGAGACCGGCAGCAGCAGGCTGGCGGTGTTGGCCAGCCAGAGGGTGGTCATGGCCAGCGGCAGCGGGGCGATCTTGGCTTTCGGCGCCAGCGCCAGGAAGACCGGGGTGAGCAGGACGGCGGTCGTGTCGAGGTTGAGCACGACGGTGGTCGCCGTCGCGAACGCCACGCAGAGCAGGAACAGGGCCAGGTAGTTGCCCTGGCCGATGAGCGCGAGGCGGGCCGCGATCGCGTCGAAGACCTGCGCGTGCCTGGCCAGCGTCGCCAGCACGATCACGCTGCCGAGGAACAGCAGCAGCGGGGCGATCCGGCTCATGCTGGCCTTGGCCTCGGCCACCGGGAGCAGACCGGTGAGCACGCACAGCACGCCCGCCGCCAGCAGGCCGATCCGGATCCAGTCGAGTGCACCCGGTTTGGCCAGGAGGGAACGCAGCCGAGTCATAGGGACATCCTGCCGGGTGCCCCGGGCGCAGTTGGCAGGTGGTCATTTCCCGTGACCCGAATGGCTCAGCACAACGTCACCGCCAGGCGGAATACTTGCTTCTATGACGTGGCGAGGCGGGCGAATGAACGAGGACTCACCGATAGATTTCTTTCTCAGTTATTCGCCTGCCGACGAGCGCTGGGCGTCCTGGATTGCCTGGCAACTGGAGGCGGCGGGACACCGCACGCTGATCCAGGCCTGGGATTTCGTGCCGGGCACCAATTTCATCGACTTCATGGATCGCGGGATCAGGGATGCCGCGGTGGTTGTCGCGGTTTTGTCGCGCAACTACCTGAAATCGCGTTACGGAACGATGGAATGGCAGGCGGCGCTGCGCACCGATCCGGGGAAGCTCGTCACGGTCCGGATCGAGGACTGCCCGCTCGACGGGCTGCTCGGCACGATCACCTACCTGGACCTGCTCGACATCGACGACGCCGCCGCGGCGCGGGCGGCCCTGCTCGGCCAGCTGCGCCACCTGCTCGCGGGCCGGGCCAAGCCGGTGACCGAGCCCGGCTTCCCCGCGCACCGGCTCGGCCCGGGGGAGGTGCTGCACCACCGGGAGCCGGAGCCGACGGTGAACCGCGAGCCGGCTCGCACCCGGCGGGCACCGGTGGCCGAGCCGACGTACCCGCCGGCCGGAGCCGCCGCGCGGCCGCGGCCGGACGGGGTGACCGTGCTGCACGTGCCCGGCCCCCGGTTCGGCCGGGGCACCGTCGCGGCCGGCGAGCCGATCGGCGCCCGGGACCTGCAGGCCAGGATCCGCGCCAACGTCAGCAGGCTCACCGACGCCGGGGTCCCGGAGCCGGACCTGATCGTGGTCAGCGGCGACCTGACGGAATCGGCCCGGCCCCGCCAGGTGGACGAGGCGCTGAGCTTCCTGACCGGGCTGCGGGTGCTGCTGGGGCTCGAACCGCACCGGATGGTCATCGTGCCGGGCGCACGGGACGTGTCCAAGGCCGCCTGCCTGTCGTACTTCGCGCACTGCGAATCGCGCGATCGCGTTCCCCAAGAACCGTTCTTCCCCAAGCTCGAGCACTACGCCGAGCTGTTCGCGGAGCTTTACCAGGGGCTCGACGGGCCGGTTTTCGACGTCGCGCAGCCGTGGACCCTTTTCGCGGTGCCGGAACTGCGGGTGGCCGTCGCGGCGATGAACTCGACGATCGCGATGAGCCACCGCCCCGAGGACGACTACGGGTGGATCGGCGAAGCGCAGGCCGCGTGGTTCGCCGAACGCATGCGGCCCTTCGAGGAGTCGGGCTGGCTGCGGATGGGGGTGCTCAGGCACGACCCGACGCCCGGTGGCAGGCTCGCCGGTCCCGATCCCGTGCTGCTGCGCGACGCCGGGCAGCTCGACGGCCTGCTCGGCCCGCACCTGAACTTCCTGCTGCACGGGCCGGGCCCGGCGCGCGCACCGGTCGACTTCCTGGATTCCGGCCTGCTCGCGGTGTCGGCCACCGCCGCGGGCCGCGACGAAATCGTCCAGGTGACCGCGGAGGGGCTTCGGCGCTTCTCGGCCTACGACGAACGTCTCGGCGAGGACAACCTGGTCCCGCGCCAGTGGCACGCGGTCGGCGGCACCTTCACCGCGCAGGCCGCGGGGTTCTCGGAGCTGGCCGAGCCGCCGGCGGAGCTCCCCGAGGAGGAGCCGCTGCGGGCGAGCGATCCGCACAGCCGCCTGCTCGACCGCGTCGCGGAGGTCTGCGCCACGCGGCACGAGGGCGCGAAGATCCGCCGCGTCGAGGCGAAGCCGCCCCACCTGCTGGTGACCCGGCAGGAGGAGGGCTTCACCCCGCAGTGGCGGGTCGGCGTCCACGTCGGCGAGCTGACCCGTGAGGTCGTCGAGGACTTCCTCGCGCACGAGCCCGGCCACGGGTCGGAACTGGTGTACCAGGGCGCGCCCCCGCCGCAGGCGCTGCGCGAGGAAGCCGCGCGCCGGGGCGTCCGCCTGCGCAGCTTCACCGAGTTCCAGGGCCTGCTCGACCTCGACGGCTACCTCGCGAAACAGACCGTCCGGCTGCACGCCGACCGCCGCTACCCGTTCGACCTGTACGTGCCGCAACGGTTCCGCGAGCTCGACCGCAACCAGCAGCAGATCCGCGACGACCTGGCCGAGGAGGTCGTGCACCTGGTCACCGGGGACCACGCGAGGTTCGTGCTGGTGCTCGGCGACTTCGGCCGCGGCAAGACGTTCGTGCTGCGGGAGGTGACCAGGCGGCTGACCGAGCGGGCGCCCGGCCTCATCCCGATCCTCATCGAGCTGCGCGAACTCGACAAGGCGCACTCCGTCGACGGGCTGGTCGCGGCCCACCTGGCGAACCACGGCGAAGAGCTGATCGACCTCAAGGCGTTCCACTACATGCTGCGCGAAGGCCGGATCGTGCTGCTGTTCGACGGCTTCGACGAGCTGGTCACCCGGGTCGCCTACGACCGGGCGGCCGACCACCTCGAGACACTGCTGCACGCCGCGCAGGACAAGGCGAAGATCATCGTCGCCAGCCGGACCCAGCACTTCAAGTCCCACGCCCAGGTGTTCACCGCGCTCGGCGAGCGGGTGGGGCTGATGCCGCACCGGCGGATCCTCGGCGTCGAAGACTTCACCCCGGCCCAGATCCGGTCGTACCTGGTCAACCGCTACGGCGGCGACGAGCGGCGGGCCGACGCCCGGCTGTCGCTGATCAGCGGCGTCCAGGACCTGCTGGGCCTGTCGAAGAACCCGCGCATGCTGAGCTTCATCGCCGACCTGGACGAGGATCGCGTCCGGGCCGCCGTGCGCGCCCAGCACACCCTCAGCCCGGCCGCGCTGTACCGCGAGATCCTGCAGTTCTGGCTCGGCCACGAAGCCGCCCGGGCGAGCGGCGGCCCGGGTGCGCCGGGCGGGCTCGGGGTCGACGACCTCTGGCTGGCGGTGACCACGCTCGCCCTGCGGCTGTGGGAGTCCGGCGAGTCCTACGTGCCGCTGGCGGAGCTCACCGAGGTCGCCGACACGCTCGCGGGCCTGGCCGGCGGGCGTCTGTCCCGCCACCAGACCGCGCACGCGATGGGGTCCGGCAGCCTGCTCGTGCGCACCGAGGAAGGCCTGTTCGGCTTCATCCACAGCTCCGTCGTGGAGTGGCTGGTCGCCAACGCGATCGCCGGGCGGTTCTACGGCGGCTCGGCGGCGCCGCCGGAGCTGGCGCAGCGCCAGCTTTCCCAGCCGACCGTCGACTTCCTCTGCGACATCGCCGAAGCGAAGGCCTGCCAGGCCTGGGCCGACCAGGTGCTCCACGACCCCGACGCCGGCGACGTGGAACGGACGAACGCGATCAAGGTGAGCACCCGGCTGCGGACGCCCGCCACCGCGGACCTGCGCGGCGCGTCCCTGACCGGTGAGGACCTCTCGTACCGGGAATTCGAGGAGGTCGACCTCACCGGCGCCGACCTCACCGGCGCCCGCCTGGTCGGCACCAACCTCAGCCGTGCGGTGCTGCGCGACACCCGGCTGGTGGCGGCCCGGCTCGACGAGGCCCGGCTCGAGGGTGCGGACCTGCGTGGCGCGGACCTCAGCCGCGCCAGGTTGTCGCGCGCCGACCTCACCGGGGTGAAGCTGACCGGCAGCCGGTGGCGCCGGGCCGCGCTCATCGCCGCGACCGGCGTCCCCGACCTGCGGGACGCGCCCGAGCTGCGCGGCGCCGCGATCGCTCCCGGCCAGCCCGTCGACACCGAGCTCGCGCCCGCCTCGATCGGGGTCCGGCACGGCTTCCACGCCGAGCTCGGCCGGCTTCCCCAGGTCGTCGACTACAGCCCGGACGGCGCCACGCTGGCGATCGGCAGCGACGACGGCGGCGTGCTGATCTGCGACAGCGCGACCGGGCTGCCGCTGCGCACGCTCCAGGGTCACCGCGACCGGGTGTTCGCGGTGACCTACGGCGAGGATTTCCTGGTCACCGGGTCGGCCGACGGGCGGGTCCGCGTCTGGGACCCGGCGACCGGCAGTCGGCTGCGGACCCTGGAGGGCCACCACGAATGGCCGTGGCCGCTGGTGATCGGCCCCGGCGGTGCCGAGCTGGTGACCGGCGACGCCGACGGGGTGCTGCGGCTGTGGGACCTGGAGACCGGCGACCTCCGCCACGCCTTGCCCAGCGGCCTCGGCTTCGTGTTCAGCGCCGCCTTCCACGGGCAGCTGCTCGCGGCCGCGTACCGCGACGGCAGCGTCCGGCTGTGGGACAGCGCGAGCGGCGCGTCGCTCGGTGAGCTGACGGGCGCGATGGGCTCGGTGTACCGGGTCGCCTTCAGCCCGTCCGGGGACCTGCTCGCCACCGGCGGCCAGGGCGGGGCCGTCCGGCTGTGGGACCCGGCGACCGGGCACCGGATCGCCGATCTGCCCGGGCACACCGGCGGGGTCTACACGCTCGCGTTCCACCCGCACGAACGGCTGCTGGCGACCGGCGACACCGACGGCAACGTGCGGATCTGGGACCTCGCGACGCGGAAGCTGCGCTTCCCGCTGACGCGGCACCGCGCCGCGATCTACTGGGTCGAGTTCAGCCCGTCGGGCCGGCTGGTGGCCACCGGCGACAGCGCCGGCCTGGTGCTCCTGTGGGAGACCGCGACCGGCGAGATCCACCGCAAGCTGACCAGCCACACCGGGTCGGTGTGGCCCTTCGCGTTCCGCCCCGACGGCGCCCAGCTCGCCGTCAGCGACGACCAGTTCACCACCCGGCTCTGGGATCCGGCGAGCGGCCTGTGCCGCCACACGCTGTCCGGCCACGGGCGGCAGGTCACGAAGGTGCGCTTCGACGCGACCGGCTCGATGCTCGCGACCAGCGGCAACGACGGCGTCGCGCGGCTGTGGGACCCCGTGACGGGCAAGCAGCTGCAGCGGCTGTTCGGCTCGGAAGACCGCCTGTTCACCGTGGAGTCCGCCATCTTCAGCCCGGCCGCGGCCCGGCTGGCGACCGTGACCAACGACGGCAGGCTGAACCTGCGCAACCTCGAAACCGGCCGGTACGAGCGGCACATCGCGGTCGAGTCCGCGCCGATCTGGGCGGTCGCGTTCAGCCCGTCCGGCGACGAGCTGGCCACGGCGAACGACGACGACACGGTCCGGCTGTGGCACCGCACGACCGGGCGGATGCTGCACACGCTGGCCGAGCACCGCGGCCGGGTGCGTTCGATCGCGTTCAACGGCGACGGGACGCTGATCGCGACCGGGTGCGACGACTCGAAGGTCCGGCTGTGGAGCGCGTCGACGGGCAAGCTCGTCCGGACGCTGGACGGGCACACCGACCGGGTCTACTCGGTGTCCTTCGGCGACGGGCTGCTCGTCAGCTCCTCGTGGGACTCGACGGCGCGGGTGTGGGAGGTCGCGACCGGCCGGACCCGGCACGTGCTGACCCGCCACCTCGGCCGCCTGTGGGCGTCGGCCTTCTCGCCGGCGGGGGACCTGCTGGCCACCGCGGGCGACGACCTCGCGATCCGCCTGTGGGACCCGGAGTCCGGGACCCACCTGCACACCCTGATCGGTCACACGCGCGCGGTCTGGTCGCTGGCCTTCAGCGCGGCCGGGGACCTGCTGGCCAGTGGCGGCGACGACGGCACGGCCCGGCTCTGGTCCGTCGGCGGCGACCGGCCCGAGGCGAAGGTGGCGCTGCTCGGGCTGCCCGAAGGCTGGGCCGCGCTGGCCCCCGACGGCCGGTACAAGTTCGAAGGCGACGTCGGCGGCCAGTTCTGGCACGTGATCGGGATGACCCGGTTCGAGATGGGCGAACTCGAGCCCTACATCCGCGACGTCCGCAGGCTCGGGCCCGACGTCCCGTTCTGAGCGGTCGCCGGAGTTCCCACGATCAGCGCGCGCGGCGGCGCGAATGATAGGAATGCCCGGTGACCGAACCGAACCTGATCGAAGCCGCCGCGGCCGAGGCCGTCACGCTGACCAGCGAGCTCATCCGCATCGACACGACCAACACCGGCGATCCCGAAACGCTGGTCGGCGAGCGGGCGGCGGCGGAGTACGTGGCCGAAAAGCTGACCGACGCCGGCTACGAGATCACCTACGTCGAGTCGGGCGGCAAGAACCGGCACAACGTGATCGTCCGGCTCGAAGGCGCCGACCGGTCCCGGGGCGCACTGCTCATCCACGGTCACCTCGACGCCGTGCCCGCCGATCCCTCGGAGTGGTCGGTCCACCCCTTCTCCGGCGCGATCCAGGACGGCTACGTCTGGGGCCGGGGCGCGGTCGACATGAAGGACATGTGCGCGATGGCGCTCGCGCTGGCCCGGCACTACAAGCTGAACAACGTCGTGCCGCCGCGCGATCTGGTCTTCGCCTTCCTGGCCGACGAGGAGGCCGGTGGCCACTACGGCGCGCAGTGGCTGGTGGAGCACCGCCCGGAGCTGTTCGAGGGCGTCACCGAGGCGATCAGCGAGGTCGGCGGCTTCTCGATCACCCTCAAGGACGACGTCCGCGCCTACCTCATCGAGACGGCGGAAAAGGGCATCCGCTGGATGAAGCTGCGGGTGCGCGGCACCGCCGGGCACGGCTCGATGATCCACCGCGACAACGCGGTCACCAAGCTGGCCGAAGCCGTGGCGAAGCTCGGCAACCACCGGTTCCCGCTCGTGCTCACGGACTCGGTGCGGGAGTTCCTCGCCGGCGTCACCGAGCTCACCGGCTGGGACTTCCCCGAGGACGACCTGGAGGGCTCGGTCGCCAAGCTGGGCAACATCTCCCGGATGATCGGCGCGACCCTGCGCGACACGGCCAACCCGACCATGCTCACCGCCGGCTACAAGTCGAACGTGATCCCTTCGGTCGCCGAGGCCGCGGTGGACTGCCGGATCCTGCCGGGCCGCCTGGAGGCCTTCGACCGCGAGCTCGACGAGCTGCTCGGCCCGGACATCGAGAAGGAGTGGATGGAGCTCCCGCCGGTCGAGACCACCTTCGACGGCGCGCTGGTGGACGCCATGAGCGCCGCGGTCCTGGCCGAGGACCCGGGCGCGAAAACGCTGCCGTACATGCTCTCCGGTGGCACCGACGCGAAGTCGTTCCAGTACCTCGGCATCCGCAACTTCGGCTTCGCGCCGCTCAAGCTGCCCGCGGACCTCGACTTCTCGGCGCTGTTCCACGGCGTCGACGAGCGGGTCCCGGTCGAGGCGCTGAAGTTCGGCACCCGCGTGCTGGACCGGTTCCTGCGCACCAGCTGATGACCGGGTTCGCGCTCGCCGACGGCACGCTCCTGCAGGTGATCCGCAGGGGCGACCCGGCCGCGCCGGTGACCGTGGTGTTCGTCCACGGCTACGCGCTCGACCAGCGCAGCTGGGGCCGGATCGCGCCGCTGGTGCCGGCCGCGGCCGACGGGCCGGTGGCCGTGCTGACCTACGACCAGCGCGGCCACGGCGGCTCGGGGCGGGCGCGGCGCGGGACCGCGACCATGGCCCAGCTCGGCGACGACCTCGCCGAGCTGCTGGCGCGCGAGGTGCCCGAGGGCCGGGTGGTGCTGGTGGGCCACGACATGGGCGGCCTGGCCATCATGTCGCTGTCCCAGCGGCATGCTTCGGTGTTCGCCGAGCGGGTTTCCGGGTTGGTACTGCTCGCGACCTCGTCGGGCACGCTGGCGGCCGAGGTGTCGGCGACCTGGCCGAACGCCCTGGGGAAGCTGGCCCGCGACCTCGAGGCGGTGCTCGGCTCGAAGCTCTTCGGCGTCGTGCGCGAACACACCAGCCGGGCGGTCAGCGCGGGCCTGCGCTGGTGGCTGTTCGGCGACGACCCGGACCCGGAGTTGGTCGAACTGACCGTGAAGATGGTCCGCGGCAACTGGCCCCACACCGTGTCCCTGTTCCGCCCGGCGATGGACGCCTACGCGCGCGACGCGGCCTTGACGCAGGTCGCCGACCTGCGCGTGACGGCGATCGTGGGGGAGCGGGACCGGATCGTCCGGGCGTCCGATGTGGAGCAGTGGGTCCGCGGCCTCGGCAACGGCACGGCCGTGGTGCTGCCCGGGGTCGGGCACGTCGTGCCGCTGGAGGCCGCGGCCCAGGTGCTGCCGCGGGTGGTCGCGCTGGTCAACGCGAGTCTCCGGAGCTGAGCTCAGCCGGGGCGGGTGCCGGTGGCGAGGAACATCGGCACGGCGACGAACAGCCGGTCTTCGCGGGCGCGGGTGGCCTGCTCCGCCAGCCAAGCTCCGTCGCCGCCGAGGTTGGCCAGCACCGGCAAGGCCGCCGCGTCGGTCCAGACGATCGTGTGGACCTCGATCGTGACGTCGGTGAACCCGCTGTCCAGCAGGAGGTTGCGGTACCGCCGGGCGATCCGCGGGTGGGGCATGCCGTCCGCGCGCGCGTGGACGATCGACCGGGTGCGCGCGGGGTCGTCGGAGTCGATGACGATCGTGTCCCAGTCCTGGCCGGTGAGCACCGCCCGGCCGCCCGGGGCCAGGACGCGGCGGGCCTCGGCGACCGCGCGCACGGGGTCGGGGAGGACGTGCAGGACCTTGTCGGCGCGGTAACCGGTGACCGAGCCGTCGCCGAGGGGCAGCGCGGTGGCGTCGGCGACGTGGAACTCGCCGTCGGGCCGGCGTGCGGTGGCGACCTCGACCATGGCCGGGTCGGCGTCGACGCCGATGGCGCGCACCCCGCGCGCGGCCAGTTCGCCGACGGCTCGCCCGCTGCCGCAGCCGACGTCGACCACGGTGCCGCCGAGCGCTCGGTAGGTACGTTCCCGCAGGTCGACGGCTTGCGGGCGGTCGTCGAGGGCGTCGAGGAGGGAGAGCAACGTGGACATGGCGCCCATCCTGCGACTTAATGCCGGGATGAAGTCAATCGGCGAAGTGGCGGCCCGGTTCGGGCTCCCGGCCCACGTGCTGCGGTACTGGGAAGCGGAAGGGCTGCTGACGCCGGCCCGGGTGGGCACCCGGCGCCGCTACACCGACGCGGACGTGCGGCAGGTGGCCGCGATCCTGGTCGCCAAGGAGGCCGGGTGGGAGCTCGCGGACATCCGCTCGATGCTGACCGACCGGTCCGCGGCCGGCCGGGCGGCGATGGCGGCCCGCCAGCGTGCGCGGTTGCGGACCCGGATCGCCCGGGCGCAGGCCGCGCTGGAGCTGCTGGAGGGCGACTGCACGCATGACGACCTCATGGCGTGCCCGCACTTCCAGGGCCTGCTCGACCGACAGCTCGATCGTTCTTGACAACTTCTCTGTTCGGCTGGATGCTGGGCCCATGTTTCCCGTGGCGGTGATCGAAGACGCGGCGGCGGCCGAGGTGTCGCTGGACCCGGTCCGGGCCCGGCTGCTGGCCGAACTGGCCGAGCCGGCCTCGGCGACGATGCTGGCCGCGCGCGTCGGCCTGCCCCGCCAGAAGGTGAACTACCACCTGCGGGCACTGGAGAGCCACGGCCTGGTGGAGCTGGTGGAGGAACGCCGCAAGGGCAACGTCACCGAGCGGATGATGCGGGCGACGGCGGCGTCGTACGTCATCTCGCCGACGGCGCTGGCCGCCGTGCAGCCGGACCCGGCCCGCTCACCGGACCGGCTCTCGGCGCGGTGGCTGCTCGCCGTCGCCGGCCGGCTCGTGCGCGACGTCGGGCTGCTCATCACCGGCGCGGCCAAGGCTAAGCAGCGCCTGGCGACCTTCGCGCTCGACGGCGAGGTGCGGTTCGCCTCGGCCGCCGACCGGGCCGCGTTCGCCGAGGAGCTGGCGGCCGCGGTCACCACGCTCGTCGGGAAGTACCACGACGAGACGGCCGAGAAAGGCCGCTCGTACCGGGTGGTCGTCGCCGTGCACCCGAGCGTCCCGGAGGAGTCCTGAGGTGGGGTACGAGTTCGAACTGACCGACGTCGCCGAGGTCGGGGCGACCCCGGAACAGGTCTGGGAAGCCATCGCGACCGGGCCGGGGATCGATTCGTGGTTCATGGGCCGCAACGAGGTCGAAGGCGGCACCGGCGGCACGGTCCGCGGCGCCTTCGGCGGCTACCGGCCCGAGTTCCGGATCCGCGAATGGGACCCGGCGGCCAAGCTCGCCTACGGCAGCGACACGGCACCGGACGGACGGCGGATCGCCTACGAGTTCCTCATCGAGGGCCGCGGCGGCGGCAGCACGGTGATCCGGTGCGTCACCAGCGGGTTCCTCCCGGGCGACGACTGGGAGGACGAGTTCGAGGCGATGACCACGGGCGGCGAGCTGTTCTTCCGCACGCTGGTCGAATACGTGACGCACTTCGCGGGCCGGACGGCGACACCGGTGACGGCCTTCGGGCCGCCGGTGGGGGACTGGGACGAGGCGTGGACGCGGCTCGGCCGGGCGCTGGGCCTGGCGGCGCGGCCCGTCGAGGGCGACCGGGTCCGCATCGGCCAGGAACAGGAGGGCATGGTCTACGCGGTCAACGACCAGACAGCCGGCGTGCGGACACCGGACGCGATGTTCCGGTTCGTGCGCGGCTTCCAGGGCGCGATGGTCGCCTGCCACCACCTGTTCACCCCGGGTGCCGACGCCGACGCCGAAGAAAAGACCTGGAGCGACTGGCTGCACCACGTGCTCGGCTGACAGCCCGGCGGCCGCGCACCGGACCCGGCGGCGTCACCCCGAACCGCTAGGTCGGCAGGGCGCCGGGAAGGCTCTGCGCCGTCTTCTTGCGGCGCAGCCAGACCCGGCGCGTGCCGTCGGCGTAGAGCCGCACCGTCCGCAGTTCCCAGCCCGCGAACTCCGCGTGGATGGAGAGCTGGATCGCCGCCGCACGCCGGGACACGCCCGGGGGGAGGTGCAGACGGCGATACTCCCAATCCCCTTCGACCACCGCCTCGCTGACCGCTGTCATGGCTGGATCACCTGGGTCCCTTCTCCCGCGGCCGAGCCGACGATCACCCGGCCGCTCTTCTCGTCCACCCCCACCGAGTCCGGCTGGCGCACGGTGGGGAACCGGTACTTCTCCACGGGCTCGCCGCCGCGGACGTCGAACCCCACCACCTCGTTCCGCTCGGTGAGCGTCACCCACGCGAGGCTGCGCGTGGCGTCGTAGGCGATCCCGTACGCCCCACCGGGCACCGGGTAGCGCTGCTTCAGGATCAGCGGGCCCGCCGAGAACGCCAGCAGCGCCCCCGCCCGCACATCGGTCACCAGCACCCGCCCGTAGGAGTCCGCCACGGCGTTCGCGGCACCGTCACCCGCCCGCAGGCCCTCGCCGACCTTCCCCGCGGCGACGTCGACCGAGAAGACCGCGGTCCGCAACCGGTCCAGCACCACCACACCGCCGCCGGTGTCGACTACGTCGTCGGCGCTGTAGAGCTGCCCGCCGATCGTCCGCGCCGGACCCGCCGCCGTCAGCACCCGGATGTCCTTGCCCGCCCCCATCGCGACCAGCCGATCGGCCCCGTAGACGATGCTCGACGCCGGCTGCCCGCCCGTCTGCGTCTCGGTCAGCTTCCGGTCCGGCAACGTCAGCTCCTGCACCACACCCCGACCGGGCTCGGCGATCTCCACCCGCCCCGGCGTCACCGTCAACCGGGACGCCGCACTGTATAACGACATATTCACCGGGGGTGACGCGAGCGCGTTCAGGTCGTACAGCTGCAAAGCCGGTGGTGAAGAAACCGCAACGACGAGGGTCGCCGTCTTCGGGTCGACGGCGACGGCCGACACCGAGCCCGAACCGAGCACCTGACCGGCGGGCTTCACGGTGACCGCGGGGGAGACGGCAGGCCGGGCCGCGGTGGGGTTCGCCACGATCTGCAGGTCGTCGGAGGTCGATTTGGCCGACGAACAGCCCGAGAGCACCAGGGCACCGGCGAGCGGGAGCGCGATCCACGACACGGCGGCGAGCCGATGCACGTTGCGGCCTCCAGGCGTCCCTCGGCGGTTGGTCTTCACCAGCATGCTCCTTGATCCCCGTGCCGTCACGTGCGTGTCACCGAACAGACACCTGGCGCTCACCGGGGCCAGCGTTCGGGGTAGCCGACCTCGATCGCGCTGACGTCGTCGAGCGCGGACCGGATGGCGGGCGGGAGGGTGATGTCCTCCGCCGTCAGCGAGCCGGTGAGCTGGCCGGTGTCGCGGGCGCCGACGACCGGGGCGACGACGCCGGGCCGGTCGCGGACCCAGGCCAGCGCGACGGCGAGCGGGGACGTGCCGAGCCCGTCGGCGGCGGTGGCGACCGCCTGCACGATCCGGGCCGCGCGGTCGGTGCGGTGGTGCTCGACGTACCCGGCGTAGGCGCTGTTCGCGCCGCGCGAGTCGGCGGGGGTGCCGGTGCGGTACTTGCCGGTCAGCACGCCGCGGCCGAGCGGAGCCCACGGCAGCAGCCCGATGCCGTGGTGCGCGGCCGCGGGCACCACTTCGCGGTCCACCCCGCGCTCCAGCAGCGAGTACTCGACCTGGGTGGAGACGATCGGCGCGAGCGCCGAAGCGCCGGCGGCCGCGGTGGCCAGCTGCCAGCCCGCGTAGTTCGAGACGCCGACGTAGCGGACCTTCCCGCTGGTCACGGCGTACTCGAGGGCGGAGAGCGTCTCGGCGAGCGGGACGCAGTCGTCCCAGGCGTGCAGCTGCCAGAGGTCGATGTGGTCGGTGCCGAGCCGCTTCAGCGAGCCGTCGAGCGCGGTGAGCAGCGCGCCGCGGGAGGCGCCGCCGCCGAACGGGCCGTCGGTGCGCTTGGCCACGGCCTTGGTCGCGAGGACGACGTCTTCGCGGGGCACGAGGTCGCCGAGCAGGGAGCCGAGCACCCGTTCGCTCTCGCCCTCGCCGTAGATGTCGGCCGTGTCCACCAGGGTGCCGCCGGCGTCGACGAAGGCGACCAGCTGGCTGGCGGCCTCCTCCGCGTCCGTGTCGCCACCCCAGGTCATGGTGCCGAGCGCCATACGGGAGACGCGCAGTCCCGAGCGGCCGAGCAGTCGCTTTTCCACGACCGCCGAGCCTAGTGGGCAGCCTCCTCCGGAGGAGACCAAGGTGAGTCGTGTCGCGATCATGGCCCCCGTTAGGGTCTGTCCGCGTGCGACTCGGACTGAATCTCGGCTACTGGGGAACGGGGAACGACCCCGCGAACCTGGCACTGGCGAAACACGCGGAGGAGCTGGGGTACGCGGTCGTGTGGGCCGCGGAGGCCTACGGCTCGGACGCGGTGACCGTGCTCTCGTGGATCGCGGCGCGGACGTCGCGGATCGACGTCGGCGCCGCCGTGCTGCAGATCCCGGCGCGCACGCCGGCGATGACGGCGATGACCGCCGCGACCCTCGACACGCTCTCGGGCGGCCGGTTCCGGCTCGGCCTCGGCGTGTCCGGCCCGCAGGTGTCCGAGGGCTGGCACGGTGTCCGGTTCGCCTCCCCGGTGAGCCGCACCCGCGAGTACGCCTCGATCGTGCGAACCGCGCTGCGCCGCGAGCGGCTGAGGTTCGAGGGCGAGCACTTCACGCTGCCGCTGCCGGACGGCCCGGGCAAGGCGCTGCGGCTGACCGTCCGGCCGGCCCGCAAGCACATCCCGCTGTACCTGGCCGCGATCGGCCCGAAGAACCTGGAGCTGGCCGGGGAGATCGCCGACGGCTGGCTGCCGGTGTTCTTCTCGCCGTCGCACGCGGGGGAGCAGCTGGCCCACGTCCGCGCCGGCGCCGAGCGGGCCGGGCGCACCCTGGAGGGCTTCGACGTCGTCCCTTCGGTGCCGCTGGTGCCCGGCGAGGACTGGCGGGCGTGTGCGGACGCCGTGCGCGGCTACGCGGCCCTCTACCTCGGCGGGATGGGGAGCAAGGAGAAGAACTTCTACAACCGGCTGGCGTGCCGGATGGGATTCGCGGCCGAGGCCGCCGAAGTGCAGGAGAAGTACCTGGCGGGCGACCGGGCGGGGGCGATGGCGGCGGTGCCGCCGGAGTTCCTCGACGCGACGTCGCTGCTGGGCCCGAAGGAACGGATAGCGGAGAAGATGACGGAATACGCCGAAGCCGGCGTGACGACCCTGTCGGTGTCGCCCTACACGTCCGAGCCGGCCGCGGCGCTGCGCACGGCCGTCGAGGCTCTCGAACTGGCGGGGGTGGCTTGACGTGGGGTGGTTCGAAGCACTCGTCCTGGGCCTGGTCCAGGGCCTGACCGAGTTCCTGCCGATCTCCTCGAGCGCGCACCTGCGGATCGTGGCGGCGCTGGCGGGCTGGGACGACCCGGGCGCGGCGTTCACCGCCGTCACCCAGATCGGCACCGAGCTCGCGGTGATCATCTACTTCGGGCCCAAGATCGGGAAGATCCTGCGGGCCTGGTTCTTCTCGCTGTACCGGGCGGAGTGGCGCCGTGACCCGGACGCCCGGCTGGGCTGGCTGATCATCGTCGGCTCGCTGCCGATCGTGGTGCTCGGGCTGCTGCTGCAGGACCAGATCGACAGCGCCTTCCGCGACCTGCGGATCACCGCGAGCGTGCTCATCGTGTTCGGCCTGATCCTGCTGGTCGCCGACCGGGTCGGGAAGCAGGAGCGGACGCTGGACGACCTGACCGTGCCGCACGGGCTCGGCTTCGGCTTCGCGCAGGCGCTGGCCCTGATCCCGGGGGTGTCCCGCTCGGGCGGCACGACCAGCGCGGGCCTGCTGCTCGGCTACACCCGTTCCGAGGCGGCGGAGTACTCGTTCCTGCTGGCGCTGCCGGCGGTGTTCGGCTCGGGGGTGTACAAGCTCAAGGACATCGGCGCCGGCGGGGTGCCTGCCCAGTGGGGCCCGACGATCCTGGCCACGCTGGTCGCCTTCGGCGTCGGGTACGCGGTGATCGCCTGGCTGATGGCCTACATCAAGAAGCGCAGCTTCGTGCCGTTCGTGGTGTACCGGCTGGTGCTCGGCGTGCTGCTGTTCGTGCTCATCTTCACCGGCGCGCTGGACCCCAACGCCGGCCCGGTCGGCCACTGATCCGCCCGCGTGGGGACCGCTTGATCGGTCCCCACGTAGGGTGGGACCCGTGAGTACGGTCATTCTGCTGAGGCACGGCAAGTCGACGGCCAACGGCTCGGGCGTCCTGGCCGGGCGCTCCCCGAAGGTCAACCTCGACGACACCGGCCGCGCCCAGGCGGAGAAGCTCGTCGAACGCCTCGACGGCGTCCCCCTCTCCGGGCTCGTCGTCTCGCCCATGCTGCGGTGCAAGCAGACGGTCGGCCCGCTGGCCACCGCCCGCGGGCTCGAGAAGGTCGTCGAGCCCGGGCTGTCCGAAGTGGACTACGGGGACTGGACGGGCAAGGAACTCAAGCACCTGGCGAAGGAACCGCTCTGGCGGGTCGTGCAGGCGCACGCCTCGGCGGCGGTGTTCCCCGGTGGCGAAGGACTCGCGGCGATGCAGGCCCGGTCAGTCGCCGCCGTCCGCGCGCACGACCGGCGGATCACCGCCGAGCACGGCGACCACGCCGTCTGGCTGCTGTGCAGCCACGGCGACGTGATCAAGTCCATCCTCGCCGACGCGCTCGGCCAGCACCTCGACGCCTTCCAGCGGATCGTCGTCGACCCGGCGTCCATCTCCGTCGTGCGCTACACCGAGACGCGGCCGTTCGTGATGCGCGTCAACGACCACGGTGGCGATCTGCGCGGCATCGTGCCGCCGGAACCCAAGCCGAAGCGGGGCAAGAAGGCCGCGTCGAGCAGCGACGCCGTGGTGGGCGGTACCACGGGACGGTGACTCCGGCCACCTCCGGAAAGCGCTGACATCGACCCGGGCGGACCCCGTAGGGTGGCAAGACCGAGTGTCTGTCCCCGACCAGGAGCCTGCCCGATGATTTCGCCGGACAACCCGTTCGCCGCACCCAGCGAACTGCCCTACGGCCTGCCGCCCTTCGACCGGATCTCCGACGCGCACTACCGGCCCGCGTTCGAGGCCGGGCTGGCCGAGCACGCGGCGGAGATCGAGCAGATCGCGGCGCAGGACGCCGAGCCGACGTTCGAGAACACGATCGTGGCCCTCGAGCGCGCCGGCGAGCTGCTCGGCCGGGTGGCGAGCGTGTTCTACAACCTGTCCGGCTCCAACAGCACCGACGAGATCCAGGAGATCCAGGCGGAGTTCGCGCCGAAGCTGGCCGCCCACCACGACGCGATCCACCTGAACCCGCAGCTGTTCGCCCGGATCGACGCGCTCCACGCCCGCCGCGGCGAGCTCGGTCTCGACGAGGAGTCGCTGCGGCTGCTGGAACGCCGGCACACCGACTTCAGCCGCGCCGGCGCCGGTCTCGGCGAGGCCGAGCAGGCGCGGCTGCGCGAGCTCAACGAGCAGCTCTCCACGTGGCAGACGAAGTTCCAGCAGAACCTCCTCAAGGACACCAACGAGCTGGCCGTCGTCATCGCCGACCGCGCCGAGCTCGACGGCTTCGGCGAAGGCGCGATCGCCACCGCGGCCGAGGCGGCGTCCGCCCGCGGTGAGGACGGCAAGTACGTGCTCACCCTCAGCCTGCCGACCAGCCAGGCCTCGCCGCTGGAAACCCTGCGCAACCGCGAGGTCCGCGAGCGCATCCACACCGCCTCGATGGCGCGGGGCAACCGCGGCAACGCCTTCGACAACAACGCCGTCGTCGCCGAGATCGTCCGCCTGCGCGCGGAACGGGCGGTGCTGCTCGGCTACCCGAACCACGCCGCGTACGTCATCGCGGACGAGACGGCGAAGACGGCCGAGGCCGCGGCCGGGCTGCTGGAACGGCTGGCGCCCGCCGCGGTCGCGAACGCCCGCGCCGAAGCCGCCGAACTCCAGCAGCTGCTGGAAGCCGACGTGCCGGGCGCGACGCTGCGGCCGTCGGACTGGCCGTTCTACGCCACCCAGGTCCGCCGCGAGCGGTTCGAGGTCGACACCGAGGCGCTGCGCCCGTACTTCGAGGCCGACCGCGTCTACCTCGACGGCGTCTTCTTCGCGGCGACGAAGCTGTACGGCCTGACCTTCACCGAGCGCGACGACCTGCCCAAGTACCACCCGGAGGTCCGGACCTTCGAGGTCTTCGACGCCGACGGCACCCCGCTGGGCCTCTACCTGCTCGACCTCTACACCCGCGACGCCAAGCGCGGCGGCGCCTGGATGAACACGTTCGTCGACCAGTCCGAGCTGCTCGGCCGCAAAACGGTCGTCGTCAACGTGCTCAACGTCAACAAGCCGCCGGCGGGGGAGCCGACCCTGCTCACCTTCGACGAGGTCGTCACCGCCTTCCACGAGTTCGGCCACGCCCTCCACGCACTCGTCTCCGCGGTCCGCTACCCCACCTTCTCCGGCACCAACGTGCCCCGCGACTTCGTCGAGTACCCGTCACAGGTCAACGAGATGTGGATGCTGTGGCCCGAAGTACTGGCCAACTACGCCAAGCACCACGAGACCGGCGAAGCCCTGCCGCAGGAGCAGGTGGAAAAGCTGCTGGCCGCCCAGCAGTACGGCGAAGGGTTCTCCACCACCGAGTACCTCGCGGCGTCCCTGCTCGACCAGGCCTGGCACGGGCTCGGCGTCGACGACCGCGTGGGAGAGGTCCAGCCGTTCGAAGCCGAGGCACTCGTGAAGGCCGGCGTGGCCGTCGACGCCATCCCGCCGCGCTACCGCACGACCTACTTCGCGCACATCTTCAGCGGCGGCTACAGCGCCGGGTACTACTCCTACATCTGGAGCGAAGTCCTCGACGCCGACACCGTCCAGTGGTTCCGCGAAAACGGGGGACTGGCCCGGGCCAACGGCGACCACTTCCGCCACACCCTCCTCGGCAGGGGAGGGAGCATCGACCCGATGGACGCGTTCCGCGCCTTCCGCGGCCGCGACCCCGAGATCGAACCCCTCCTGGCCCGCCGAGGCCTCGACGGAGTCTGAGCCCGACCGACCGGCACGCACCGGTCGGATCAACTCAACAACTGTATAACGACCTATACGCCGGGGCTGATTTAAAAAAATCAGCCCCGGCGCTTTTCCTGCCAAAAACCGCAAAGACGGGGACAGGCTCCTATCAGCCGGCGGACACGATGTGGTCGACGAAGCCGTACGTCAGTGCTTCGTCGGCGTCGAACCAGCGGTCGCGGTCGGCGTCGGCGGTGATGCGTTCGACGCTCTGGCCGGTCTGGCGCGCGGTGATCTCGGCGATGCGGCGCTTCATCCGGCCGAAGACCTCGGCCTGGATGGCGATGTCGGTGGCGGCGCCGCCGATGCCTGCCGAGGGCTGGTGCATGACGATCCGGGTGTTGGGCAGCAGGTAGCGCTTGCCGGGGGTGCCGGAGGAGAGCAGGAACTGGCCCATGGAGGCGACGAAGCCGAGGCCGTAGGTGGCGACGTCGGGTTTGACCAGTTGCATGGTGTCGTAGATGGCCATGCCTGCGGTGACCGAGCCGCCTGGTGAGTTGATGTAGAAGGTGATGTCCTTGTCCGGGTCGTCGGCGGCGAGCAGGAGCAGCTGGGCGACGATCCGGTTGGCGGTGTCGTCGGTCACCTCGGAGCCGAGGAAGACGATGCGGTCGCGCAGGAGCTGCTGGTACACCGTTTCGTCCGGGGACTGGGTGGGGGCCTGCATGTCGGGCACGGCGAAAAGGGTCATGGGCCGACGGTAGGGCGCGGGATCCGGTTCGCGGTGGTGGTTTCGCTTTGGGCGTGCGGTGTTCGCCGGACGCGAAAGGGGCCGCCGTCCATTGCGGACGGCGGCCCCGGTGCGGTGGGTCGGCTCAGATGAGGCCGAGCTTCTGCACGGTGTCGCGTTCCTCGACGAGCTCGTTGACGGAGGCGTCGATGCGGGCGCGGGAGAAGTCGTCGATCTCGAGGCCCTGGACGATCTTGTACTGGCCGTTCTCGGCGGTGACCGGGAAGGAGGAGATGAGGCCTTCGGGGACGCCGTAGGAGCCGTCGGAGGCGACGGCGGCGGAGGTCCAGTCGCCGGCGGGGGTGCCGTTGACCCAGGTGTAGACGTGGTCGATGGCGGCGGAGGCGGCCGAGGCGGCGGAGGAGAGGCCGCGGGCTTCGATGATGGCCGCGCCGCGCTTGGCGACGGTGGGGATGAAGTCGTTCTCGAGCCAGGCCTGGTCGACGGCGTCGGCGATGGCCTTGCCGCCGAATTCGGCGTGCTGGACCGAGGGGTACTGGGTGGCGGAGTGGTTGCCCCAGATGGCGACCTTCTTGAGGTCGGTGACCGGGACGCCGAGCTTCTTGGCGAGCTGGGCGAGGGCGCGGTTGTGGTCGAGGCGGGTCATCGCGGTGAAGCGGTCTGCGGGCACGTCGGGGGCGTGCGAGCGGGCGATGAGGGCGTTGGTGTTGGCGGGGTTGCCGACGACGAGGACCTTGATGTCGTCGGCGGCGCCGGCGTTGATGGCTTCGCCCTGGGGCTTGAAGATGCCGCCGTTGGCTTCGAGGAGGTCGCCGCGTTCCATGCCCTTGCTGCGGGGGCGGGCGCCGACGAGGAGGGCGATGTTGGTGCCTTCGAAGGCCTGCTTGGGGTCGTCGAAGATGTCGGTGCCTGCCAGGAGCGGGAATGCGCCGTCTTCGAGCTCCATGGCGGTGCCCTCGGCCGCCTTGACCGCCTGCGGGATTTCGAGCAGCCGCAGCTTCACCGGGACGTCCTGGCCGAGGAGCTGACCGGACGCGATGCGGAAGAGCAGCGCGTAGCCGATCTGGCCGGCGGCGCCGGTGACGGTCACGTTGACGGGGGCTTGGGTCATTGCGGTTCTCCAGCTTGAGACGACTTTGGCTTGTGCCTTGGAGCCTATCCCTCCCGGGCGTCGCTGTTCGGGTGCGTCCAGTCACTCTCGCTGGATCGATCAGGTATCCGTCACGTTGGCGGCGAGGCGGTGGAGCAGGTCGGCGAGCTGGGCGACCTCGGTTTCGGTGAGGCCTTGGCGCATGCGCTGGTCGTGGGCGATGGCGGCGGTGGCGAGGCGGTGGAAGAGCTGTTCGCCGTCGTCGGTGAGTTCGACGAGGTGGACGCGGCGGTTGGCGGGGTCGCGGCGGCGGGTGACGAGGCCGGCGGTTTCCATGCCGTTGAGGTGGTGGGTGAGGGTGGCGCCTTGGATGCCGACGGCGTCGGCGAGTTCGCGTTGGTTGGCGACGGGGGTGGTTTTGAGGGAGATGAGGATCTGCCAGACGGGTTGGGAGCCGCCGGCGGCGGCGAGGGCGTGGTCGAAGGCGCGGGCGGCGGTTTTGGCGGTGCGGGCGAGGACGACGCCGATGGGGGCGGTGGCGGGTTTGGGCACGTGGGGACCCTAGCGCAGATGCCGAGAAGTCGAAGCGTTTGACATCTAATGGTTAGACTTCTAACGTTGAGGCATCGAACGGAAGGGGAACGTGATGAGCACCGAAGAGCAGGTCCGCGAGTTCGGCCGGGTGTGGGCCGCGGCGGAGGAACGCGGCGACACCGAGGCGCTGGCCGGGTTGGCCACCGAGGGGTTCCGCCTGGTCGGGCCGCTGGGGTTCGTGCTGGACCGCGACCAGTGGCTGGCGCGCTACGACGGCGGCGGGCTGATCACCGAGAAGCTGGACTGGACCGAGGTCGAGGTCCGCGGTTTCGGTGGCACCGCGATCGCGATCGGCGTGCACGAGCAGGTCGCCACGCACCGGGGGAACCCGGTGAACGGCCGCTTCCGCGCCGCGCACGTCCTGGTGCGCGACGGGGAGCAGTGGCGGCTGGCGGGGATGCATCTGAGCCCGATCGGCGCCCCGTTCGCACCCGGTGGGGACCAGCGGTGAACCACACGATCGAGTGGGCCATCGAGTTGTCGGGCCGGGGGCGGTCATGCGGTTGAGCATCGGGGTCACGGACTTCTCCTGGGCGGGGAGCCTGACGGGTGAGCTCGCCGCCGTCGCGGTGGCGGCCGAGGACGCGGGGCTGGACACGCTGTGGGTCGCCGACCACCTGCTGCAGGCCGACCCGCACAGCTCCGCGGACTCGGCCATGCTGGAGGCGTACACGACACTGGGGTTCCTGGCCGGCCGGACCACCCGGATCGGGCTGGGCACGATGGTGTCGGCGGTGTCGTTCCGGCCGCCGGCACTGCTGGTCAAGGCGGTCACCACGCTGGACGTCCTCTCCGGCGGGCGGGCCCGGTTCGGTATCGGTGCCGGGCACCACGAGGGCGAGGCGCTGGCGATGGGCCTGCCGTTCCCGCCGGTGGGCGCGCGGTTCGGGCAGCTGGAGGAGACCATCCGGCTGGCGTTGCGGATGTGGGCGGGTGACGAGTCGCCGTTCGAAGGCGAGCACTACCGGCTCGAGCGTCCGATCGGGAATCCGCGGCCGGTGCGGCGGCCGCGGATCCTCGTCGGCGGGGCGGGTGAGCGGCGGACGCTGCGGCTGGTCGCGCGGTACGCCGACGCGTGCAACGTCTTCGACGTCCCCGACGGTGGGCGGACGGTGCGGCACAAGCTCGCCGTCCTGCGGCGGCACTGCGAAGAGGTGGGGCGGCCGTACGGGGAGATCGAGAAGACGATCAGCACCCGGCTGGCGCCCGGGGAGCCGGCGGAGTCGTTCGCGCGGCGCTGCGCGGAGTTCGCCGGGTGGGGCATCGGGCACGCGGTGGTGATCACGGCCGGTCCGTGGCCGGTGGCGGGGGTGGCGACGCTGGGGCGGGCGGCGGCGTTGATCGGCTGAGCCGGACGTCACGCGGGTGATCGTGGCCGGCCGCCGGGGGAGCGGGGGCGCGAAATCGTTTTCTCCACGCATTTATTCACGCTCACCGGAATGGCGTTTACGAAAATTGTCGAAAGGTGAGCAATGTCGCTTGATGGGACGCGTGTCCAGCGTTGCTCCGTTCAGCGGGGTTTGCTTCCATGATCCTTCGGCTACCATGGTCCGGCCCCCATCCCCAATTTGAATGTATTGGGAAGGATTCCGATGCTGTCTGCGGTCGTTGCTGCCGTAATGGCGCTGTCCTCAGTGGTCACCCCGCATTCGTGGAACACCCCTCCGCCGCCTGACAAAATCGTCATCGACGTGGTCAACGCCAATGGCACCGGGTGTCCGGCAGGCACGTCCGCGGTGGCGGTTTCGCAGGATAACACGGCGTTCACCGTGACCTATAGCGCCTACACGGCGTTGGTCGGAGTCGGCGCCGGCCCGCTGGACGCCCGGAAGAACTGCCAGATCGGCCTGCGGGTGCACGTTCCGCAGGGCTTCACCTACGGAATCGCGCAGGCCGACTACCGCGGATTCGCGCACCTGGAACGCGGCGCGACCGGCCTGGAAAGAGCGAACTACTATTTCCAGGGGAATTCGCCGACAGCGTACATTCAGCACCCGCTGGCCGGACTGCTCGATGACGACTGGCATTTCACCGATTCGACGGAGGTGGGTGCGATCGTCTTCAAGCCGTGTGGCGAGGAACGCAACCTGAACATCAACACGGAATTGCGGGCCGCGGTCGGGACGTCGGATCCGAAGAAGACGACCAGCTACGTCACCATGGACTCGACCGACGGCAGCATCACGACCACCTACCACTTCGCGTGGCTCACCTGCCCGTGATCGGCTCCGGGTGACCGGAGGTCCAGAGGGGCGGCGCGGTGGACAACTGCGCCGCCCCGGCCCCGGTCAGGGCTTGGCCGGGGTCCGGGGATCGGTGGCTTCGACGCCGAAGACGCGGCCGAGGGAGACGAGGGCCTCGTCGAGGTGGCTGAGGCTGGAGAGGACGGCCCGGGTTTCGGCCGCTTCGACGCGGTCGGAGACCGGGGTGCCGTCGTCGCGCACGAGCGTGCCGGGTGTGGGGCCACCCGGGGCGTCGAGCGCGGTGCGGAGGACGTCGATGTTGGCCAGCAGCCGGCCGGTGAACCGGCGGAGCCGGTCGGCGTCGGCGCCGGTGAGCTGGCCGGGCTGGGCGCGCGCGGCGACGTGGCGGGCGCGGAAGGCGATGGTTTCCAGGGTGGTGAGCACGTGCCAGCCGTAGTCGCGGCGGGCGCTGCGCAGGTTCACCGGGTGGGTCAGCGGTTCGATGGTGGTACGGACCTGGTCGACGCTGCGGTCGAGGTCGCGGGAGAGCTCGATGATGTTGACGTTCTCCTCGCCGGCGAGCAGGCCGCGGGTGTGCTCGAGGAACTCTTCGAGGTCGTCGAGCACCGCGGTGGTGTCGTCGAGCATCACCGAGCGGGTGCGGACCGGGACGATGACGACCGCGGCGAGGATGCCGGCAGCGGCGCCGACGGCGGTCTCGGCGACGCGGATCCAGAGCACTTCGAGGCTGAACGTGCCGAGCAGGCTGTAGAGCAGGCCGAGCATGCTGGTGACGAAGAAGGCCATCACCACCTGGGAGACCCGCGCGGTGTAGACCATCCCGAAGACGCACACGAGGATGAGGGCGAGCGTGGCGGCGGTGTTGCCGCCGACCAGCAGCGCGAGCAGGACGCCGCCGAGGATGCCGATCAGGGTGCCGCCGAGACGGCGGACGCCCTTGACGAAGGTGGCGCCGGCGCTGGAGGCGCCGATGAACACGACGAACACGGTGAGCACGGCCCAGTACCAGCGCTGGTGGGACACGAGGGTGCCGCCGAGGACGGCGAGCCCGCCGCCGACGACGGCTTGGATGGCGCTGCGGGTGCGGTTGTCGTAGGCGAACTTCGGGGCCGGCTCGTCGGTTTCGTCGGCGTCAGGGGCGAGCGGGTCCGGAGTGGCCTCCGGGGCGGCGGCACGCTGCGCGCGGTCGTCGGCCAAGGCCAGTTCGGCGAGGGCTTTGCGGACGCCGTCGCCGGGCGCGGCGTGCTCGTCGATCCGGCTGCCCTCGACGAGCATCCGGCTGTACTCGCCGGTTTCGCTGATCAGCGGCAGCTCGCGGGGGTCGCGCTCCATCAGGGCGCGGAAGCGGGCGAGCCGGGCGATCAGGTCGTCGCGGACCTCGGCGATGAGTTCGGCGGAGCAGGTGCGCTGGACGGTGATCGCCAGCCAGCCGACGGCGAGCTCGACTTCGATGGCGCGGCGGCGCAGCCGGTCGGCGGCGCGGGCGTCGACGACGTCGGGGGCGGCGTCCTCGATGAGCAGGACGCATTCGTGCAGCCGGGCCAGCGCCGAGCGCAGCTGCTTGCGGGTGCGCTCGCTGCCGTTCACGGCGAGGTAGGCCTCGGTGGCGCGCACGACCGCGCCGAGGCGGGCGCGGAACGCCCGGCGGACGCGGAGGAACTCGGCCTCGGCGTTGTGCCGGAGCAGGACGAACCGGACGACGGCGTTGGCGAGGACGCCGACGCCGAGCGCCATCAGCAGCTGCGGCACCTGCTTGACGTGGGCCTGCAGGAACATCGGGAAGAAGAACAGGAAGAAGGCGATCGAGCCGAGTGCGGTGCCGCGGGCGCCGAAGCGCTGGGCGTAGACCGCGACGAAGATCAGCAGGACGAACACGACGCTGTCCAGCGGCGGCATCGCCGAGCCGAGGCTGGCCACGGTGATCGACGCCGCCCCGGTGAGGAAGGCCAGGACGAGGGTGACGGCCTGGCCGCCCGGGGTCGGGTCGTTGACGGTGAACGCCGTCATCATCGCGGCGATGGCGCCGACGAGGGTGACGGTCAGCGGGACGTGCGCGGGCAGCAGCGCGACCACGGCGAGGACGATCCCGAGCACGGCGGAGCCGGCCAGGCGCAACCGGACCAGGCCGGGGTCGGCCGCCACGAGCCGGTCGAGAACGGCGGTGCGGAGGTGGTTCATCGGGCAGTCGTTCATCGAGCAAGGAGCTCCCACTGGGCGAGGGTGGCGCGGCGGCCGCGGGTGGCGGTGATCCGCAGCCGGTAGCGGGCGTGCGCGGCCGGGGTGGCGAGGACGAACGGGCGGGTCTGGCACCGCCAGCGGAACAGTTCGCCGTCGCGTTCGTCGAGGGTGGTCCAGTCTTCGCCGTCAGTGTCGTCGGAGCCTTCCAGCACCCACGCGCTCGGGTCGCTGCCGCGGGTGCCGGAGGTCAGCGTGTACATGGTCACCTCGCGGGGTTCGCCGGTGACGGTGAACTCGATCGCCGGGGCGGCGCTGCGGAAGGTGACCTGGGTGCGGGTGGTGTCGTCGAACAGGGCGCCGACCTTGGTGCCGTCGGAGCTGGTCGCGGTGCCGGTCAGGTCGGTCACCGGGGCCGGCCGCTCGGCCGGGGGCGGTGGGGCACCCCAGCCGGTGGGTTCGGTCGTCAGGTCGAAGACCAGCTCGGCGCCGGCGGCGAGGGTGGCGTGGCCGATCGAGGTGGCGTCGTGCGGTTCGCCGTTCACCGTGAGCCCGCGGACGTAGACGGTGTCGGCGGTGTTGCCGGGGGCGTGGACGACCAGCTTCCGGCCCTCGCCCAGGTGCACGGTCGCCTTCTCGAACAGCGGCGAGCCGATGGCGTAGCGCGGGCTGCCCATCTGCAGCGGGTAGAAGCCCAGGGCACTGAAGACGTACCAGGCGGACATCTCGCCGTTGTCCTCGTCCCCGGGGTAGCCCTGGCCGATGTCGCTGCCGAGGTAGAGCCGCCGCAGCACCTCCCGCACGACGGCCTGGGTCTTCGCGGGCGCGCCGGCGTGGTTGTAGACGTAGGGGATGTGGTGGGAGGGCTGGTTGGAGTGGCCGTACTGGCCCATCCGGACGTCGCGGGCCTCGGTCATCTCGTGGATCAGGCCGCCGTAGGCGCCCGGCCGCCGTCCGGTCTCCGGGGTGGCGAAGAACGTGTCGAGCTTGGCTTCGAGGGCCTCGGTGCCGCCGTGCAGGGCGGCCAGGCCCGGGCCGTCGTGCGGTGCGGTGAAGGCGGTGTTCCAGGCGTTGGTCTCGACGAAGTCCCCGCCCCAGGCGGCCGGGTCGTAGCCTTCGGGGGCGAACTTGCGGCGGCCGTCGCGGTGGCGGCCCTGGAAGAAGCCGATCGCCGGGTCGAAGTGGTGGACGTAGTCCTTCGCCCGCTCGCGGAAGTAGGCCGCGTAGCCGGCATACGTCCGGGCCCGCGCCCCTTCGCTTTCGCGGGACAGCGCTTCGGCGAGGTTGGCCAGGCCGAAGTCGTTGATGCACCCCTCCAGCGCCCAGGACAGTCCCTCGTGGACCGACACCGGCGTGTAGTGCAGGAAGATCGACTCTTCGAGGCCCTTGCGGCCGACCGCGCGGCGCGGCGGGGTGACGGTGGCGTTCTTCAGCCCGGCGTCGAAGGCGGCCTCGACGTCGAACCCGCGAACTCCCTTGAGGTAGGCGTCGGCGAAGGCGACGTCGGAGCTGGTGCCGGTCATCAGGTCGGCGTAGCCGGGGGAGGACCAGCGGGCGATCCAGCCGCCTTCGCGGTACTGCTGGACGAAGCCGTCGATCATCCGGCCGCAGCGTTCCGGCGTGAGCAGCGCGTACGCGGGCCAGGTGGTGCGGTAGGTGTCCCAGAAGCCGTTGTTGACGTACAGCTCGCCGTCGACGACCTTCGCGCCGGTCCGCCGCCGGGTGCTCGGCCACCAGCGCCGCACGACCGGGCTGGCGTGCCGGATGCCCTTCGGCGTGTTCTCGTGTGCCTCGTTCGGGTAGAGGAACAGCCGGTAGAGGTTCGAGTACAGCGTCGTGCGCTGGTCTTCGGTGGCGCCTTCGACCTCGACGCGGCCGAGCTCCTCCTGCCACCGCCGCCTCGCCTGCGCCGTGACCTCCTCGACCGTCGTCCCGGCCGGGATCTCCAGCTCCAGGTTGCGCTTGGCCTGGGCCAGGCTGATCAGCGACGTCGCGATCCGCAGCGTCACGTCGGGGCCGTCGAACTCGAAGTAGCCCGAGACCCGCCGCCACGGCGGGAAGTGCACCTTGGCGCCCCGGGTGGCCGGGGCGTCGGTCACGGCGTAGACGAACATCCGGCGCGCCCCGGCCGACAGCCGGCTGCGGACGGTCGTGTACCCGGTGATCACGCCGGTGTCGGGGTTGATCCGGATGCGGCCGCGGTTGCGGACGTTGTCGAACAGCAGCCAGCCGTGCTTGCTCGGGAAGGTGAACCGCATGATCGCCGCGTGCGACGTCGGCGCGAGCTCGGCGGTCATCCCGTTGGCGAACCGGACGCCGTAGTGGTGCGGCGAGTCGGTCTCGTCTTCGTGGGAGAAGGCCAGGGCGCGCTTGCGGCGGTCGCGTTCGACCGGGCCGGTGCCGGGCACGACGTGGAAGGTGTGCCGGTCGCCCATCCACGGGCTCGGCTGGTGCGACAGCGCGAACGCCTGCAGGGCGGGACGGTTCTGCTCGTCGTTGTGCCGGTGGTAGGAGTAGAGCCAGTTGGTCACGCCGGCGTCGGTGACCGGGGTCCAGAAGTTGAACCCGTGCGGCACGGCCGTGGCCGGGAAGTTGTTGCCGCGGGAGAACTCGCCGCTGGAGTGCGTGCCGCGGGTCGTGCGGACGCAGTCGACCGGGTCGCGCGGCGGCTCGGGGCGGTCGGCGATCCGGACGTCGTCGAGCCAGCCGGTGATCTCCCCGGGCGCGTCGGTGCGCAGCACGAGCCGGGCGATCCGGCGCCCGGCGAACGCCCCCAGCGGGCGGCGGACGAGGTTCCACTGGTCCACCCACAGCGTCTTGTCGTCGACCGGCTCGAACCCCGCGGAGGTGCCGTCGGCGAACTCGACGTCGAGGGCGACCCGGGTGGCGTGGTAGGCGGGGATGTCGCCGTCGGCCACCGGGAAGACCACATAGGACAGCTCGGTGCGCGCGGTCACCGGCGCGTCGAGTTCGAACAGGACGGCGCGGGGCCGGGCGGTGTAGCGCAGGGCGCGGGTGCCGGTGAAGCCGACGCCGGTCTTGGCCGTGGGGGAGCGGTCCGGGCCGCCGCCGACGTGCAGGCCGGGATCCGCCGGCTGCGGGTCGCCGGTTTCGAAGGACGAGAAGAACACCGCGTCGGACATGGGCTCACCGTATCCGCCGCCGAACGGCGCAGCGTGTTGAACGCTGCTGCCCGCGCCGGTGCGGGCAGCAGCGCCCGCGCTACGCCACGGCCGTGCCCTCGAGCTCGACCAGCTGGCCCGGGATCGCCAGCCGGCTCACCCCCAGCATCGTGGTGGCCGGGGCCACCCCGGCGGCGCCCAGCCGCGCCGCCAGCACGCCGTAGTGCGGGAACAGCCCGTCGACGTCGGTGGTGTAGACGTTCAGCCGGACCAGGTTCGCCAGGGACATGCCCGCCTCGGCGAGCACGGCCTCCAGGTTGTCCACGCTCAGCGCGAGCTGGGCGGCCACGTCCCCGTCGTGCCGGGGCTTGCCATCGGCGTCGGTCGAGGTCTGCCCCGAGCAGTACAGGGTGCGGGTCTGCCCGGCGACGAGCTCCCCCTGGTTGAAGCCCAGTTCCAGGGACCACGTCACCGGGTTGACCGCCGTTCGTTCCAGTGCCACTTCAGCTCCGTTCGTCGCGATTGCTGCGCCGGGGACCTTTCCGGGCAATCACGACATCCTGTGTCGTGTTTTCGCTACTGTTCTGCGGGTGCGTGCCGACCGGCTGGTCTCCCTGGTGCTGCTGCTGCGCCGGCGCGGCCGGCTGACCGCCGACGTGCTGGCCCGCGAGCTGGAGGTCTCCACCCGCACGGTGCTGCGCGACATCGACGCGCTCTCGGCGGCGGGCGTCCCGGTCTACGCCGAACGCGGCCGTCACGGCGGGTTCGCGCTGCTGCCCGGCTTCCGCACCGAGCTCACCGGCCTGAACCACGACGAAGCGCTGGCCCTGCTGACCACCGGGCGCGCGTTCGGCCTCGGCCCGGCGCTGGCCTCGGCGCTGCGGAAGGTGGCCGACGCCCTGCCCGAGACGCAGGTGGCCCGCGCCGAACGGTTCCTCGTCGAGCCCGAAACGGACCTGCTCTCCCGCCGGTCCGCGGCCGAGGAGGTGGACCACCCGGCGATGCTCGAGGTGCGCCGCGCGGTCCTCACCGGTCGCCGGCTGCGCCTGCACTACGCGGCCACCGGCCAGGAGCCGCGGTGGCGCACGGTCGACCCGATCGGCCTGGTCACCGTCCGCGACCGCGGCTACCTGCTGGCGACCAGGTCGGGCGCCGACCGGACCTACCGGCTGGCACGGATCACGGCCGCCGAGTGCCTCGCGGAACCGGCCCAGCGGCCGGACGAGGTCGATCTCGGCCGGGTGTGGCGGCAGCGCTGCGCCGCCTTCCTGGCCGAAGGGCACCTCGCGGTGCGGGTCCGGGTGCGTCCGGGCCGCCGGGAAGACCTGCTGGGCACGGCGGTGGCGGTCCGCGCGGAGGAACCCGGGGCCGACGGGTGGCTGCGGTTCGAGGTCACCTACCAGGACGCCTGGCACGCCGAGTGGGCGCTGTGGCAGCTGGGCCCGGACGCCGAAGCCCTGGGCCCAGCGTCGTTGCGCACGGCCCTGCGCGCCCGGGCGACGGCGATCGCCGACCGCTACGGCGGCTAGCTCGGCTGCCGTGGCTTGAACTGGCGTCCCAGCCAGCCGGAGAGGCCCGCCGAATCGAGCAGCCAGAGCCCGCCGACCGCCAAGGTCGCGCCGGTCGTCATGCAGATCAGGCCCGCGACGAATTCCTTTGCGCCGAAAGCGATCCAGCCCAGCCCGACGAGCGAGAAGCCGGCCGTCGCCAGCAGCGTTCCGGTGAGTGCGTCATGGCGTTCCGCGAAGGAGAAGATGATGGCGGCTCCCACCCAGCACGCGCCGCCGACGACGGCGAGCAGGGCGGCGACGAGATGTCCGTGGCCGCCCCACGCGAAGCCGGTGACGATCCCGAGTATGCCCAGCACGCTGAGCCGGGCCCACACCATCGGGTTCGTCCGCAGGGTGCGCATGGTGATCCCGGTGGGCCCGAGGAGGCTACGCCGATTGCCCAGGCACAACAGCCCCGCCAGGGCGACGCTGCCCGCCGCGCCGGTGAGCAGGATTCGTCCCGTCGCGGTCGCGGCATGAACGGCCTCGGTCGCTCCGACGGCTCCCACGGTGAACACGCTGACGCCGAACAAGGTCGCCAGCGCGCCGGCCCGGTCCTGTGCGGCCAGGGCCGCACACATCGCGCAGACGACAGAGGCCACCGCAATCGGGCCGGTCCACGACGGCGGCGTGGTCACGAGCAGCCCGACCCCCGTCACCGTGAGGTAGAGCAACGCGCGCGGGAGGTGCGTGGCGATGTCCTGCGCCGGCTCGAGCCGGCTCAAGAAGTACACGAACAGCGCCACCACCACGACGGCGCCGACCAGCAGCGGGTGCATCGCGTCGTACAGGCCGTTGGCCCCCGCGCCGATCGACAGCATGTTCAGGCCTTGGACCAGCCACCACGGCAACCGGGCCTGCGGTGATCCGTCAGCGGACGACATGCGCCCAGGATCCCCCGGCCGGAGCGGCCACGTCCACATCCCGGCGGAACCACCGTGGCGCCACGCGGTGCGGCCGGTTGCACCGCACCGCGTGGCGACCTCGAACGGACCTACATCTTCGCGCACTGCCCGGCGACCGGCCCGCGGACCGTGTTCGACAGGTCGTGGTCGGTCGGCGCCGGGTTGTTCACCGCGCACGCCAGCGGGCCGCCGACCGTGCTCGAGGTCAGCACCGGCCCGTGGTTGCCGGTCAGCGCCACCGGGCCGCCGATGTCGGTCAGCTCGATCGACACCACCCCGGTCGCCCCGGTGATCGCCACCGGACCGCCCACCTTCGTGCGGTTGAGCACCACCTGAGCGGCACCGGTCGCCGCGAGCGGGCCCTTCAGCTCCCCGCCGCGGACGACCAGCGACGCCCCGAGACCGACCGTGACCGGGCCGGACACCGTCGCGTTCTCCAGGCACACCGTGCCCGAGGTGATCGACAGCGGCCCGGACGACACGCCCGAGATGGTGCGAGTGCAGGCCGCGTCCGGCTTGCCCAGCAGCTCGAACTCCGCCAGCTGCGCCGGGGCGCCGGTGCTGGTCGCGGTCACCTCGAGCCGGTAGTAGGCGTAGTGCGCCGGGTCGGCCACCTTGAACGCGCGGGTCTGCTGCCGCCAGCTGAACGCCTGGTTCTCCTGCCGGTCGGCCACCGCCCACGTCTTGCCGTCGTAGGAACCCTTCAGCACCCAGCTCTTCGGGTCGCCCGCCCCGGTCTGGGACGTCAGCGTGTAGTTCGTGACGGCTTCGTCGGTGTTGTTCAGCTGGTACTGTACGGCGCCGGTGACCGCCGCCTGCGTCCGCGAGGTGTTGTCCACCAGCGCGGCCGCGTTCGAGCCGTCCGAAGTGGACAGCGTGCCCCGGCCCGGGCCGGTTTCGTCGTGCAGCGGCGCCGGGGCGGCGTCACCCTGGGTGATCGACTTCGGCGCGTCGTTCGGGCCGGTGCCCCACGACGACGGGTTCGGGCCCATGCCGAAGTCGATGACCCCGCCGCGGGCGATCAGCTCGTGCGGCAGCGACGTCGAGGAGTACGCCTTGCCGTTGACCTTCACGCCCTGGACGTAGAGGTTCTTCGCGCTGTTCTTCGGCGCGTTGATCACCAGGTCCTTGCCGCCGGCCAGGTGGATCGTGGCCTTCTTGAACAGCGGCGACCCGATCGCGTAGTCCGGGCTGCCCATCTGCAGCGGGTAGAAGCCCAGCGCGCTGAAGGTCCACCACGCCGACTGCTCGCCGTTGTCCTCGTCACCCGCGTAGCCCTGGCCGATCTCGCTGCCGGTGTAGAGCCGCGAGAGCGCCTCGCGGACCTTCTCCTGCGTCTTGGCCGGCTGGCCCGCGTAGTCGTACATGTAGAGCGTGTGGTGCGAGGCCTGGTTGGAGTGGCCGAGCTGGCCCATCCGCACGTCGCGGGCCTCGCGCATCTCGTGGATCACGCCCCCGTACGTACCCGGGAAGTTGGCGGTCTCCTGGTCGGCGAAGAAGGCGTCCAGCTTCTTCGCCAGGCCCGCCTTGCCGCCGTAGAGGTTCGCCAGGCCCTGACCGTCCTGCGGCACGGAGAACGCCATGCCCCAGCCGTTGGTCTCGGTGTAGTCGATGCCCCACACCCGCGGGTCGTAGTCCTGCGGCGACCGGCTGAACTTGCCCGCCGCGTCCCGGCCCTGGAAGAACCCGACACTCGGGTCGAACAGGTTCACGTACTGCTGCGCGCGGCTGGTGAAGTACTCGTAGTTGGCCAGGTACTCCGGCTTGCGCGGGTCGCTCGCCGGGGCTTCGTCGTAGAGCTTCTTCGACAGGTTGGCGATGCCGTAGTCGTTGACGTAGCCCTCGATCGACCACGAGAACCCGTGGTCGGCGGTGTTGGGCGAGTAGCCGAGGAAGATGCCCTCGTCGATGCCCTTGCGGCCGACGGCGTTGTTCGGCGGGGTCACCGTGGCGTTCTTCAGCGCCGCGTCGTAGGACGCCTTGACGTCGAAGTTGCGCACGCCCTTGAGGTAGGCGTCGGCGAAGGCCACGTCCGAGCTGGTGCCGGTCATCAGGTCCGCGTAGCCGGGGGAGGACCAGCGCGAGATCCAGCCGCCGTCGCGGTACTGCTGCACGAACCCGTCGACCATCTTCCCGGCCATGTCCGGCGTGAGCAGCGAGTACGCCGGCCAGGTGGTGCGGTAGGTGTCCCAGAACCCGTTGTTGACGTAGGTCTGGCCGTCGACGATCTTCGCCCCGGTCTGCGTCGGGGTGTCCGCGCCCACCTTCGGCGAGACGAAGCTGGCGTACTGGTACTTCGGCGTCTCCTTCGTGCCGGTGTTCTCGAACCCGGAGTTCGGGTAGAGGAACAGCCGGTACAGGTTCGAGTACAGCGTCGTGAGCTGGTCCTTCGACGCGCCCTCGACCTCGATCACCTTCAGCTGCTCGTCCCAGGTCCGCTGCGCGGCGTCGCGGACGGAGTCGAAGGTCGCGTTCGGCGCGATCTCCTGCGTCAGGTTCTTCTTCGCCTGGTCCACGCTGATCAGCGAGGTCGCGATCCGCATGGTCACCGTCTTGTCGGCCCCGGCGGCGAAGCGCAGGTAGCCGGTGACGTTGTCGCGGCCCTGGCCGGTGAGCTTCCCGCCCGCGGTGACCGGCTTGTCGAAGGTGGCGTAGACGAACATCCGGCCCGCCCCGGCCGACAGGCCGCTCTTGACGTCGGTGTAGCCCGAGAGCGTGCCGTTCGCGGTGTCGAGGGTCAGCCCGCCCTGGTTCTTGTAGTTGTCGAAGATCAGGCTGGAGTCGCTGCCCGGGAAGGAGAACCGGAACACCGCCGCGTGGTCGGTCGGGGCGATCTCGGTCCTGATCCCGTTTTCGAACTGCACCCCGTAGTAGTGCGCGCGAGCGGTTTCGTTGTCGTGCTTGAACGCCAGCGCCCGCGCGTCGCGGTTGGCGTCCGGGACGCCGGTGGCCGCGGACGGCATCACCTGGAAGGTCTGCCGGTCGCCCATCCACGGGCTCGGCTCGTGGCTGACGGCGAAGGCCTGCAGTTCCGGCAGGTTCTGCTCGTTGTTCTGGCTGTGGTAGTTGTACATCCACCGCACGTCGCCGTTGTCGGCGTTGGCGTCGGTGACCGGGGTCCAGAAGTTGAACCCGTGCGGTACCGCCGTGGCCGGGAAGTTGTTGCCGCGGGAGAACGTGCCGTTGGCCATCGTGCCGCGCGTGGTGAGCACGTTGTCACTCGGGCGGGTGCTGGCCGGCGGGGTCGGCGTCGCGGAGATCTTGACGTCGTCGAGCCAGCCCTGCAGCGAGCCGGGGCCGTCCGGGTTGTCGAAGCCGACCAGGATCCGGTCGATCGTCTTGCCCTTGGCGACCGTGCCGATCGCCGAGCGCACCAGGTTCCACTGGTTGGTGTAGAGGACCTTGCTCCTGCCCTGGCCCTCCGGCGTGAGCGGGAAGCCGTACTGGTCGGTCGCGCCCAGGTCGCGCAGCCGGGTGCCGTCGGTGAAGACCAGGTCGATCGCGACGTTGGTGCTCTGGTACTTCAGGTCACCGGTGATGAACTGCGGCTGCACCTTGTAGGACAGCTCGGTCGAGGGCACGACGGGGACGTCGACGTCGAAGACCTTGTTGTAGGACCAGCCGTGGGCCTGGGTCTGACTGCCGGAGTAGCGGAACGCCTTGAGCCCGGTGAAGCCGACGCGGTTCTTGTTCGTGTAGCCGGTGGTCGGGCCGGCGTCGGTGAAGCTGCGCATGTTCGGCAGCGGCGGCGGCGCCGGCTCGTCGTTGGCCAGCAGCAGCTCCGACAGCTGCAGGATCGGCCCGCCGTTGTTGCGGGTGATGTCGAGGCGGAAGTACCTGTACGCCGCCATCGGCGCGGCCAGCGGGTAGTCCTTCTGCTGGAACCGCGCGGTGAACGCCTGGTCGGTCTGCTTGTCCAGGTCGGTCCAGTTCGACGCGTCGTTGGAGCCCTGCAGGGTCCAGTCCTTGGGGTCGCGTTCGGCGAAGTCGTTGGCCGAGGAGATCGCGTAGTGCGTGATCGACGTCGGCTCCGACAGCGTGATCTGCGCCGAGGCCGTCGGGTCCCAGGACAGCCACTTGGTGTCGGTGGTGCCGTCGACGAGGTTGGAGACGACCTCGCCGCCGCTGGTGTTCTCGCTGGTGGCGCTGGTTTCGGTCACCTTGCCGCGGATGTCGCCGGGGATCGCGGTGCCGTTCGCGCCGTTGATCCCGGACGCGCGCGGCTTGCCCGCCGCGTCGGTGTCGACCGTGTCGGTCCAGGTCGGCTGGACGTCACCGGGCTCGAAGGAGGACGAGAAATCGGCGGGCAGGGCGTCTTCGGCGGCGGACGAGGCCGCGGGGAGGGCGACCAGGCCGGCGGCGACCACAGCGGCGGTCACCAGGAAGGCAACCGGCGGTCTGGCGCTTCGGGGCATCGTTGCTCCAAGCTCGGAGGGCGGATTCAGCAGCGCCGCGCGGGCGGGGACCGGCGGCGCCAACGAAGGGAAACGCGCGGGTGACATCGATGTCAAGACCGCTCGCCAAACCTGGCCGGAATCAGACAACGCGGAAAACGGGGGCCCGATGAGAACGTTCAGGATCTGCACCGCCATAGCCACCTTCACGCTCGCCACCACCACATTCACCCCGGTCGCCGCCGCCGCGGCGACCGAGGCGGCCATCCGGCCGGTCACCGCCTGCGCCGACCTGGCCCGCGGATTCGCCCTCCCGGGCGCGCCCACCCACGTCACCTCCGCGGTGGTCGTCCCGGCCACGGCGACCGACCCCGAATACTGCGGTGTCGCCGGCTACGTCGAACCCGCCGTCCGGTTCGAGCTGCGCCTGCCCACCAGGACCTACGCCGGGCGCTACCTGCAGTACGGCTGCGGCGGCTTCTGCGGCCTGGTCAACCCGCCCGCCTTCGCCGACTGCGGCCTGCCCCACGGCGGCGACTTCGCGGTCGCGGCCACCGACGACGGGCACGTCGGCAAGACCCCCGCCGTCGTCGACGACGGCAGCTGGGGCGCGCACGACCAGGCCGCCCGCAACGACTTCGAATTCCGCGCACCCCACGTCGTCTCGCGCGCCTCGAAGGCCATCATCCAGGCCTTCTACGGCGCCCCGCCGCGCAAGTCCTACTTCAGCGGCTGCTCCGACGGCGGCCGCGAAGGCCTGCTGCTCGCCCAGCGCTACCCCGCGGACTTCGACGGCATCGACGTCGGCGCCCCCGCGAACTACTGGGGCCCGCTGCTCGGGGTCTACCAGACGTGGCTCGCGCGGGTGAACAGCGCCGCCGACGGCAGCCCGATCCTCACCGCCGCCAAGCTGCCCGCCCTGCACAACGCCGTCCTCGCCGCCTGCGACCGCCTCGACGGGCTCGCCGACGGCCAGCTCGACGACCCGCGCACCTGCCGCTTCGACCCGGCCACGCTGACCTGCACCGGCGCCGACACCCCGACCTGCCTCACCCCGGCCCAGGTCGCCGTCGCCGGCAAGCTGTACTCGCCACCCACCGACGAGCGCGGCACGCTGCTCTACCCCGGCGGCCAGCTGCCCGGGTCCGAGCTGTCCTGGGCCGGGTGGATCATCGCCACCCCCGAGACCGGCGGCTTCGCCTTCGCCCGCGACCTCGCCGACAACTACCTGCGCTACCTCGGCTACCCGATCGGCGCCCCGGCCGCCACCGTCGACACCTTCGCCTTCACCCGGCGCGAATTCGACCGGCTCACCCCGGTCGGCGTCCGCTACGACGCGCTGAGCCTCGACCTCTCGGCGTTCCAGCGGCGCGGCGGCAAGCTGCTGCTCTGGCACGGCTGGAACGACGAAGCCATCCCGCCCGCCGGCACGCTCGACTACTACCGGCGGCTCACCCACGGCCGGCCACAGGACTGGGCCCGGCTGTTCATGGTCCCGTCGCTCTACCACTGCGGCGGCGGCAGCACGCTCACCCGGTTCGACCCGCTCAAGCAGCTGGTCGCCTGGGTCGAACGCGGCACCACCCCCACCGTGGTCACCGCGACCGGCCAGAACGCCGACGGGACCGGCACCCGCACCCGGCCGGTGTTCGCCTACCCGCAGCGGGCGGTCTACGACGGCACCGGCAGCATCGACGACGCCGCCAACTTCCGGCCCGCACCGCCGTCCTCGCCGGCCCGCGACGTCGTCCACTGGGCCGGGGAGCGGCTGTACGCGATTCCGGGGCCGGTCGCTCCGTAAACCGGTCTCGCGGGTCCGGCGTCGTCGCTAGGGTCACGATCATGACGACGCCGGAACCCGCCGACCGCGTACTCGCCCGCGCCTCCCTCGCCGAAGGCGACCCCACCGCCTGGTTCGACCAGCTCTACACCGCCGCCGCGCGCGGCGAGGCCGAGGTCCCGTGGACCCGCGGCAAACCGGGCATCGACCTCGCCGCCTGGGCCGGGACCCACCCGGGAGCCGGCCGCCGCGCCCTGGTCGTCGGCAGCGCGCTGGGCGACGACTCGGAACTGCTCGCGGCCCACGGCTGGGCCGTGACGGGCTTCGACGTCGCCCCGACCGCCGTCGCGGCGGCCAAGGCCCGGTTCCCGGAGTCCGAAGTGGACTACGTGGTCGCGGACCTGCTGAACCCGCCCTCGGAGTGGACACAGGAGTTCGACCTGGTCGTGGAGATCATGAACATCCAGGCCATGCCCCGCGACTTCCGCCCCGCGGCGCTCAAGTCACTGGCCTCGTTCCTCGCCCCGGGCGGCACCGCCATCGTGTGCGAGGTGGCGGAGGAGAACATGGACATGGCGAACTGGCAGAGCCCGCCGTGGCCGTTCAGCCGCACCGAGGTCGAATCGGTCGCCCAGGACGGCGTCCGGCTGCTCAGCCTGGAGACCGTCCGCGACGGCGCCCGCTACTGGGCCACCTTCACCCGTTAGCCCGGTGCCGGCCGGGGGTCGTCCCCACCACGGCCGTGAACGCCGCGATGAAGTGGCTCGGGTTCGCCCAGCCGCACGCCCGCGCGGTGTGGGCGGTGTCGTGCCCCTCGGCCAGCAGGACCAGGGCGTGGCCGATGCGCACCTGCGTGCGCCACTGGTAGAACGTCATGCCGAGCTCGTCTCGGAACAACCGGCTCAGCGTGCGCGGGCCGGCGCCGATCCGCTGCCCGAGCTCCGCCAGCGAGGTCGTGTCGCCGGGCTCCTCGTACAGCCGCCGCGCGATCGCCCGCAGCCGGTCGTCGCGCGGCTCGGGCAGGTGCAGCGGCTGCTCGGGGGCTTCGCGCAGCTCGTCGACCAGGACCCGGCGCAGGCGCGCGCTCGCGGCCCGGTCGTACTCGCGCGGGCCGGTGAGGGCCAGCAGCACCTCGCGGGCCAGATCCGACGCGGTGAACACCGCCGGGCGAGCGGGCACCAGCCGGGCCAGTGACGCCGGCAGGAACACGATCCGCATGTCGGTGTGGCCGTGCGCGCGGTGCCGGTGCACGAACCCGGCCGGGGTCCAGGCCACCCGGTTGGCCGGCACGATCGACGTCCCCCGCTCGGTGTGCACCGACAGCACGCCCCGGGCCGCGTAGACCAGGTGTCCCCGGTCGTGGACGTCCGCCTCGCTGGTGGCGCCCGGCGGCCACAGGTGCACGCCACCGGACGGCCAGATCCGCGAAGCTTGGCGGCCGATGGGCATAACTTGGCATTCTACCGGTGGTCGGCCACCGCCCGCGCCGGTGAGGGTGGATCGCATGAACACGATGCGAGCTGCGGTGTGTGTCCGGGCCGGCGGCCCGGAAGTGCTGGAAATCCGGGAGTTGCTGGTCCCGGCGGTCCGGGACGGCTGGAGCCTGGTGCGGGTCGAGGGCGCCGGCCTGAACCGGTCGGAGCTGCGGACCCGGCAAGGCCACTCCCCGGACGTGGTCTTCCCGCGGGTGCTCGGGATCGAATGCGTGGGGACCGTCGCCGCCTCGACCGACCCGCGGATCCCCGACGGCACCACGGTCGCGGCGGTGATGGGGGAGATGGGCCGCGCCTTCGACGGCGGCTACGCCGAATACGCCCTGCTGCCGAACCCGCTGCTGATGCCGGTCACCACCACCCTGTCCTGGGACGTCCTGGCCGCCCTCCCCGAGACGTACCTGACCGCTCGAGGCGCGCTCGACGCGCTCGGGATCGGCCCGGGCAGCACCGGGCGGCTGCTCATCCGCGGCGGCACGTCCTCGGTCGGGCTGGCCGCCGCCTCGATCGCGACCGGCCACGGCCTGGCGGTCGCCACCACCACCCGCCGGCCCGCCAAAGCCGCGGCGCTGACCGGCCACGTCCTCATCGACGACGGCGGCCCGCTCACCGCCCTGGCCGAACTGTGGCCGGAAGGCCCGGACTGGGTCCTCGACCTCGTCGGCGCCCGCACGGCCGTGGACTCGCTGCGCCTGGTCCGCCGCGGCGGCACGGTCTGCGTGGCGGGCTCGCTCAGCGGCTGGATCGTCCCGGACTTCGAGCCGATCGCCAAGATCCCGTCCGGCACCAAGCTGACCGCCTTCCACAGCGACACCCTCAAAGGCAGCACGCAGCTGCTGCAGCGGATCATCGGCGAAGTCGAGGCGGGCACGTACCGGCCGCACGTCGACCGGGTCTTCCCGCTGGAGGAGATCGCCGCGGCCCACCGGTACATGGAGGAGGACCGGGCCACCGGAAAACTCGTCGTCGTCCCTGATCCGGTGACCTAGGCTCGGCGATCATGCCCCTTCAGTCACTGCGCATCCCCACTTCGGACGGCCACGCCGACGCCGTCGCCGCGTTCCCCGGCGACGGCGGGCCGCACCCCGGGGTCCTGATGTACCCCGACGGCTTCGGCATCCGGCCCGTGCTCGGCGAGATGGCCGAGGAACTGGCCGGGCACGGCTACTACGTGCTCGTCCCCAACCCCTTCTACCGCCACGGCCCGGCGCCGGTGATCGACCTCCCCGAACACATCGGCGAGGAGGCCCGGCCCGCGGTCTTCGCCCAGCTGATGCCCATGATCGAGGCGCACACCACCGACCGCATCCGGCGCGACGCGGACGCCTACCTGGCGTTCCTCACCAGCCGCCCCGAGGTCCGGCCCGGCCCGGTCGCGACGACCGGCTACTGCATCGGCGGCCTCCTGGCGACACACACCGCCGCGGCCCACCCCGGCCGGGTGGCCGCCCTCGCCGGGTTCCACGCCCCGGTGGCCGCCGCCGGAGAGGACAGCCTGCACCGGATCACCGCCCGGATCCACTTCGGCCACGCCGCGACCGACCTGACCCCGGAAGCCCTCGCCGCACTCAACCGGACCCTCGACACCGCCGGCGTCGAGTACACCTCCGAGATCTACCCCGGCACCGTCCACGGCTTCACCATGGCCGACACCGACGCCTTCGACCCCACCGCCCGGCAACATCACTGGGACAGCCTGCTCGCCCTCCTCGGGCGCGCGCTGAGCTAGCAGTTCTCCAGGAACCGGGCCAGGACGCGGGTGCCGAAGTGCAGGCCCGCCACCGGCACCCGCTCGTCCACCCCGTGCGCCATCGCCCGGTACGGGAACCCCTTCGGCAGCCACAGCGGCGCGAAGCCGTAGCAGTCGATGCCCAGCTGGGCGAAGGCCTTCGCGTCCGTTCCGCCGCCCAGGCAGTACGGCACCACCACCGCCTCGGGGTCCTCCGCCCGCAACGCCGAAGCCATCGCGGTGAACCACGGCGAATCCACCGGCGCCTGCACCGGCGGCTGGTGCGCGACGAACTCCCGCGTCACGCCCTCGCCGAGCAGCTCGTCCAGCGCCGCGAACAACGACTCCTCGGTCCCGGGCAGCACCCGCACGTCCACCTGCGCCGAAGCCGTCGACGGGATCACGTTCACCTTGTAGCCCGCCTCGAGCATCGTCGGGGTCGTGCTGTTGCGGACCGTCGGCACCACCAGCGAGCCGGCCGGGCCGAGCGCGGCCACCGCCGCGTCCACACCCTCCGAAGTGGACAGCTCGACCGGCACCCCCAGCGCCGCCCCCGTCCGCTCCAGGAACGCCCGGACCGCCGGGGTCAGCGACACCGGCCAGCGGTGCGCGGCGATCCGGTGCAGCGCACCCACCAGGCGGGTGACGGCGTTTTCGTCGTTCGGCCGCGAACCGTGCCCGGCCCGGCCGCGCGCGGTCAGCCGCAGGTGCGCCGTGCCGCGCTCGGCCGTCCCCACCGGGTACAGGTGCACGTCCCGGCCGTCGGCGGCGGGCACGTGGTAGGTGTAGCCGCCCGACTCGCTGATCGCCGCCGCGCACCCCTCGAACAGCTCGGGGTGGCGGGCGACCAGCCAGTGCGCGCCCCACTCGCCGCGGTCCTCCTCGTCGGCGACGAACGCCAGCACCAGCTCCCGCCGCGGGCGCACCCCGCCGGCCAGCGCCGCCAGCACCATCGCCACGAAGTCCTTCATGTCGGTCGCGCCGCGGCCCCACAGGTACCCGTCGCGCACCTCGCCGGCGAACGGCGGCACCGACCAGTCCGCGGCGTCCGCCGGGACGACGTCCAGGTGCCCCTGCACCAGCAGCGCCGGCAACGACGGATCGGTGCCCGGCACGCGCGCGATCACGCTCGCCCGCCCCGGCGCGGCCTCCAGGATCCGCGACGGGATGCCCAGGCCGTCCAGGAACGCGGCCACGTACTCCGCGGCCGGCCGCTCGGGCCGGGCGTCGTTGTTCCCGCGGTTGGTCGTGTCGAACCGGATCAGGCCGGCACACAGTTCGACGACGTCGGGCAGGTCAGCCATAGATACCCTGCACCGCCCCGGCCGCGATCGCCGTGACGACCTTGAAACACTTCATCGCCTCGGTCATGTCCGGCGCGTCGAACCCGACCCGCCGCGTGCCGATCTGCTCCACCGTCGGAATCACCGCCGTCGCCTGCGCCAGGTGGCTCGCGTCGAACTCCACCTCGATCCGGTGCCCCCGGACCTGCCGCTCCTCGCGCCCGGCCCGCGCCATCGCGTCGGCCGCCGCGCCGGTCAGCAGCTCCGCGGTGCGCGAGGGCGGCAGGCAGATCGCCGCGTACCGGCTCACGCATTCCTTCACCTGGACCAGCTCCGCCTCCGGAGCGTAATCACGGGCGTCGTCACACGTTTTGTCGTCACCCGAAACGAGCAGGACAGGGACGCCGTACTCCGCGGCCATGCCCGCGTTCAGCCGCCCCTCGCTCGCCGGGACGTCGTCCAGCCACACCCCGGTGATCTGGTTCTCCAGATAGGTGTGGGAAAGCACCCCGTCGAACCCGGCGCCGGCGTGGTAGCCGAGGAACACCACACCGTCCACACCGGAATCGACGCCCTGCATCATCGACAGCGGCTTGTGCCGCCCGGTGAGCATCCGCGCCCGCGGGTCGAGGTCCTCCAGCAGCAGATTCCGTTGCGAGGAATGGGCTTCGTTGACCAGCACGTCGCTCGCGCCCGCCTCGAACAACCCGGCCAGCACGGCGTTGACGTCGCCGGTGAACAGCCGCCGGAAGCGGTCCCACTGGGGCGAACCGGGCACGACGTCGTCGGTCCAGGTGACGCCGGTGGCGCCCTCCATGTCCGCCGAGATCAGGATGCGCATGCCGGGCACTCTAACCAGCGCGGCCGGTCCCGGGAGGCGGAACGCCCCCTTCGCCGAATGTCACTCAGCGTGACGACTCTCGCGTCGATAACGATCGGGCACTCGCCGAGGCGGCAACATATTGCGCGGTTGTCCCGATATGTGGTTACTTCTCGTCCTTGGGGGAGGCTCACAAGCGAACGATGGGGTGGTTTTCGGTGCAGTTCCAACGCAGATCCGGGCGATTCGCCCGCGTGGGCGCGGTCGTCGCGGCCGCGACACTGGCGGCGATCCCGCTCGCCGGTCCCGCCCAGGCCCAGCAGGCCAAGGTGCTGCGGGTCGCGCTCACCACCGGCATCGACCACCTCAACCCGTTCACCGCCGTGCTCGCCGCCTCCACGCAGATCGGCCGGTTCACCTTCGAGTTCCTGACCGTCCCGAACGCGGAAAAGGCCGAAGCCGCCCCCGCGCTCGCCGAGTCGTGGACCCCGTCGCCGGACAAGCTCACCTGGACCTTCAAGATCCGCAGCGGCGTCAAGTGGAGCGACGGGCAGCCGGTCACCGCGAAGGACGCGGCGTTCACGTTCAACCGCATGCTCACCGACGAGAACGCGCGCACCGCCAACGGCAACTACGTCGCCAACTTCGAGACGGTCACCGCGCCCGACGACACCACCCTCGTCATCAAGACCAAGACCGTGCAGGTCAACATGAACCTGCTCGACGTCCCGATCGTGCCGCAGCACATCTGGGAGCCGGTCACCGACCTCAAGGCCGCCTCGACCGACAGCCTCGCCGTCGCCGGCGTCTCCGACGGCCCGTTCCAGATCACCGAATACAAGCCGAACGAGTACGTCAAGTTCAAGGCCAACAAGGACTACTGGCGCGGCGCCCCCAAGATCGACGAGCTGCAGCTGCTGCAGTTCAAGGACACCGAGGCCGCGGTCAACGCGCTCAAGCAGGGCGAAGTCGACGTCATCAACCGGCTCAACCCCAACCAGTTCGCCGCGCTGCAGGGCCAGGACGGCATCACCACCAACGCCGCCCCCGGCCGCCGCTACGACGAGCTGTCGATCAACTTCGGCGTCACCGACAACGCGAACAACCCGATCGGTGACGGCAACCCCGTGCTCAAGGACATCAACCTCCGCAAGGCCATCACCCAGGCCGTCGACACCCAGGCCATCGTCGACAAGGTCCTCAAGGGCCTCGGCCAGGTCGGCGGCGGCATCGTGCCCCCCGTCTACGCCGCCTACCACTGGGACCCCGCCGCCGCCGAGAAGGTCAAGTTCGACCTCGCCGCGGCCAACGCGACCCTCGACCAGGCCGGCTACCAGAAGGGCGCCGACGGCGTCCGCACCGCACCCGGCGGCGCCAAGCTCGAACTGCGCCTGACCGGCCACGCCAACCGCAGCTACGACCAGGGTGTCGCCCAGTACGTCACCGGCTGGCTCAAGGACATCGGCATCACCGTCAAGCAGGACCTCGTCTCCGACGACGAGCTGTCCGACCGCACCGCCGTCGGCAAGTACGACCTCGCCATCGGCGGCTACGGCACCAGCCCCGACCCGGACTACGCGCTGTCGCTGCACACCTGCGCCGCCCGCCCCAGCGCCGACGGCAAGGGCGGCAGCACCGACACCTTCTTCTGCGACGCCGCCTACGACGACCTCTACAAGAAGCAGCTCACCGAAACCGACGACACCAAGCGCGCCGGGTACGTCAAGCAGGCACAGGCCCGTCTCTACAGCCAGTTCCCGACGATCGTCCTCGACTACCAGAACGCCCTCGAGGCCTACCGCTCCGACAAGTTCACCGGCTTCACCACCCAGCCGCAGCCCAAGGGCGCCATCCTCGAGCAGACCGGCTACTGGGGCGTCTACGGCGCCACCCCGGCCGGCTCCGACGGCACGAAGGCCGCCGGCGCCACCGGCGGCGGCTCCGACACCACCGTCGTGTGGATCGTCGTCGGCGCCGTAGTCGTGGTGGTCCTCGTGGCCGGCGGCATCGTCCTCAGCCGCCGGAACAAGACCTCGGAAGACCGCGAGTAACCATGACCGCCCCCGAACAGGCCGCGGTGCTCGCCGATCCCGGCGAGCACCGCGGCGGGACCGGCACGGCCCGGTTCGTCCTCACCAAGATCGCCGAAGCGCTGGTCAGCATCGTGCTGGTGATCGTGCTGTTCTTCTTCCTGTTCCGGCTGCTGCCCGGCGACCCGGTCGCGGCGATGACCCGCGACCGCGTCACCAGCCCCCAGCAGATCGCCGAACTGCGCGAGAAGATGGGCGTCGACAAGCCCGTCGTCGTCCAGTTCGGCACCTACTTCTGGAACCTGCTGCACGGCGACCTCGGCGAATCCCGGCTGCTCAACAACGGCCGCCCGGTCGCCGACATGATCGGCGAACGCCTCTGGCCGACCATCCTGCTCGTCGGCAGCGCCACCGTGCTCGCCGTCCTGCTCGGGCTGTGGCTGGGCATCCGCGCCGCCTGGCGCCGCGACAGCTTCTTCGACCGCACCCAGACCGGGATCGCGCTGACCTTCTGGTCGGTCCCGCAGTTCTGGCTCGGCCTGATGCTGCTGGTGGTCACGGGCGGCCTGTTCCCCAGCCGCGGCATGCACTCCCCGGACGCCGCGCCCGACGTCCTCTCCCAGACCCTCGACGTCCTGCACCACCTGGTGCTGCCGTGCGTGACGCTGCTGGCGGTGTTCTACGCCCAGTACATGCTGATCATGCGGTCGTCGCTGCTGGGGGAGATGAACGCCGACTACCTCACCACCGCCCGCGCCAAGGGCCTGCGCGACGACCTCGTCCGCCGCCGCCACGCCGTTCCCAACGCCCTGCTGCCCACCACCACGCTGGTGTTCATGCAGTTCGGCCACGTGCTCGCCGGCGCGGTCACCGTCGAGGCCGTGTTCAGCTGGCCCGGGCTGGGCCAGCTCACCTACGAGGCGCTGCACGGCCCCGACCTGCCGGTGCTGCAAGGCCTGTTCACCGTGCTGGCGAGCGCGGTGGTGCTGATGAACCTGCTCGCGGAGCTGCTCTACCGCGTGCTCGACCCCAGGGTGCGTACCTCATGACCACCGCCGAGACACCGCGGCAGATCGCCTGGAGCCGCCGCCGCGCGTCACTGCGCCGGACCTGGCGCGAGTTCGCCGGCCAGCGGGCCGCGCTCGCCGGGCTCGTCCTGCTCGGCGCCACCGTGCTCGTCGCCCTGATCCTGCCGCTGATCAGCGACGAAACCGGCCTCGACGTCACCAAGGCCACCGGGACGCCGCTGTCCCCGCCGAACGCCGAGTTCTGGCTCGGCACCGACAACTTCGGCCGCTCGGTGCTGCTGATGACCGCCTGGGGCACCCGGATCTCCCTGCTCGTCGGGTTCTCCGCCGCGCTGCTGTCGGTCGTCATCGGCACCCTGATCGGCATCACCGCCGCCCACTTCGGCGGCTGGGTGTCGGCGACCCTGCTGCGGTTCACCGACTTCTTCCTGGTCCTGCCCTCGCTGATCCTCGCGATCGCGCTTTCGGCGGTGCTGCCCAAGGGCGTCGGCACGATCATCATCGCCATCGGCCTCACCGCATGGCCCAGCACCGCCCGGCTGGTCCGCGCCCAGACGCTGACCATCGAAAGCCGCCCCTACATCGAGCGCGCCCACGCCCTCGGCGGCGGCCACCTGCACATCATCGGACGGCACGTCCTGCCCGGCGTGATGCCGCTGGTCCTGGCCAACACCACCCTGGTCGTCGGCAACGCCGTCATCGCCGACGCGACGCTGTCCTTCCTCGGCGTCGGCGACGCGAACTCCGTCAGCTGGGGCAAGGTGCTCGAAGACGCGCTCAACAACGGCGCCATCAGCCGCGGCGCCTGGTGGAACGTGCTCCCGCCGGGCATCGCCATCGTCCTCGTCGTCCTCTTCTTCACCCTGGTCGGCCGGGGCCTGGAGACCGTGTTCAACCCGAGGTTGAAGAAGTGACCACCCCGCTGCTGCAGCTCCAGGACCTGAACGTCACCTACGCGGTGGGGGACAAGGACGTGCCCGCCGTCCGCGGGGTGAGCCTCACCCTCGACCCCGGTGGCACCCTCGGCGTCGCCGGCGAATCCGGCTCGGGCAAGTCCACCGTCGCGATGAGCGTGCTGCGGCTCCTGCCGCGCACCGCGAAGATCACCGGCGAGATCCTGCTCGACGGCGAAGACGTCACCACCATGAAGTGGGGTCGGCTGCGCGCGGTCCGCTGGGCCGAGGCGTCGGTGGTCTTCCAGGGCGCCATGCACGCGCTCAACCCGGTCCGCCGGATCGGCGAGCAGATCGCCGAGCCGCTGCGGCTGCACCCGCCGTCCGGGAAGCCGTACACCGACGCCGAGGTCGACGCCCGCGTCGCCGAACTGCTCACCCAGGTCGACCTGCCCCCCAGCCGGGCCGGCGCCTACCCCCACGAGCTCTCCGGCGGGCAGAAGCAGCGCGTCATGATCGCCATGGCCCTGGCCTGCGCGCCCCGGCTGATCATCGCCGACGAACCGACCACCGCCCTCGACGTCGTCGTCCAGGCCCAGGTCCTCGCCCTGCTCTCCAAGCTGGTCGCCGAACAGCACATCGGCCTGGTCATGATCAGCCACGACCTGTCCGTGCTCGCCGCCACCTGCGAACGCATCGCCGTCATGTACGACGGGCAGATCGTCGAGGAAGGCCCCAGCGCCGAGGTGATGGGCTCGCCGAAGCACGAACACACCCGCGCGCTGGCCGCCGCGTTCCCCACCGTCGGCGACCCGGTGTCCCGCTTCGCCCCGGCCACCAGCACCCCGCTGCCGCCGGAACCCCCGGACCGGACGGCGGGCGAGCCGCTGCTGGCCGCGGAGAATCTGCGGGTGTCCTTCCGGGACCGCACCGGCAAGCGGATCGACGCCGTCGCCGGGGTCGACCTCACCGTGGCGCGCGACGAGATCGTCGCACTGGTCGGCCAGTCCGGCTCCGGCAAGACGACCCTCGCCCGCACCCTGCTCGGCCTGCAGAAACCCGACTCCGGCGTGGTCCGCTACGCCGGGAAGCCGGTGCCGATCGGGGGAGCGGGCCTCAAGGCCTACCGCCGTCAGGTCCAGCTCGTCCTGCAGGACCCCACCAGCGCGCTCAACCCGGCCCACACGGTGTACGAGGCGGTCGCCGAGGGACCGCGGATCCACAAGCTGCCCGACGAGCGCGCGGTCGTCCACCGGGCGCTGGAAGCCGCGGAGCTGCGGCCTGCCGAGAAGTACGCCGACCGGCTGCCGCACCAGCTCTCGGGCGGCCAGCGCCAGCGCGTCGTGATCGCCGGGGCGCTGGCGCTCGAACCGTCGGTGGTGGTGGCCGACGAGCCGGTCGCCTCGCTCGACGCCTCCGTCCGCGGCGAAATCCTGGCGCTGCTGCTGCGGCTGCGCCGCGAACTCGGCCTCGCCGCACTGGTGATCACCCACGACCTGGGCCTGGCCTGGAACATCGCCGACCGCGTGGCCGTGATGTACCGCGGCGAGCTGGTCGAAACCGGGACGGTGGAACAGGTCCTGCTGGACCCGCAGCACGACTACACGAAGTCCCTCCTGGCCGCCCTCCCCGGCGGCACCGCCCAGCGCCGCACGGTGGAAACCTGATACTGCGGGAACTCCGCGCGAGCGCGGTGTGTAATCTCCGAACGGAAATGGCGACCACCACCGACCCCGCACAGACGCCCTCGACCGGACTGGCCGAGCGGCTCCGCGTGCCCTCACGGTTCCCCTACCGCACGATCGCGATGGGCACCGTCGGCAGCACCCTGCTCATGCTCGCCGCGTTCGGCGCCGGCGGCATCCTGATCTCCGACCCCGTGCTCGGCCACGGCCCGCTGTCGTGGATCCGCTACGGCCACGGGCGCATGCTCGCCAACGCCGTCCTCTACACCGGCTTCGGTCTCGTCGTGTGGGCCTGGGTCCGGCTCGGCCGCTACGTGCTGCTCGGCCGGGTCGGCAGCCGCCCCGTCCTGGTCGCCGCCGGGTGCTGGATGGCGCCGCTGCTCATCTCGCCGCCGCTGTTCACCCGCGACGTCTTCTCCTACCTCGGCCAGGGCGCCCAGCTGCTCTACGGCCTCGACCCGTACGCCAACGGTCCCGCCGAGCTCGACGTGCTGCCGAACGTGGTGCAGAACGTCCACCCGCTCTGGCAGACCACCCCGGCCCCGTACGGCCCGCTGTTCCTGCTGATCTCCAAGGGCGTGGTCGCCACCACCGGCGACAACATGATCCTCGGCGTCATCCTGATGCGCGTCGTGCTGCTGGCCGGGCTCGCGGGGACGCTGTGGGCGCTGCCCCGGCTGGTCAAGCACCTCGGCGGCAAGCTCCCGGTCGCGCTGTGGCTCGCGGTGGCCAGCCCGATGATGGTCATCCACCTCTTCGGCGGCCCGCACAACGACCTGATGATGCTCGCGTTCCTCACCATCGGCGTCCTCGCCGCCCTGGAACGCAAGCACGTCGTGGCGGTCATCCTGGTGACGATCGGCATGCTGATCAAGCCGACCGCGGCCATCGCGCTGCCGTTCATCGTCTGGATGTGGGCCAACCACCTCACGGGAGAATCGAAGGTCCGCAACTTCCTCCGCGCCGGCGCGGCCTCGGTGGGCCTGTTCCTGCCGGTGTTCGTCGCGGGCACGTGGATCTCGCTCGGTTCGCTCAACCTCGGCTGGTGGTCCGGGCTCAAGGCCCCCCAGCTCATCGCGAACTGGCTCAACATCCCGACCGGCATCGGCGAGGTGTTCTACAACCTGGTCCACCTCATCGTGGACGTCCAGGTCTCCCCGTTCGTCACGGTCGCCCGCGCGGCAGGCATGCTCCTGCTGATCGGCTTCGGCGTCCGCCAGTGGTGGCTCGCCCGCGGCGGCGGCACGGAGGCGGTGTACCGGGCGGGCATCTCGCTCCTGGCCGTGGCGATCCTCATGCCGCCGACCCTGCCGTGGTACCTGACCTGGGGTTTCGTGCTCCTGTCGGCGTTCAAGTGGCAGCCGCGGCACCTGGCGCTCGTGGTGGCGGTGTCGGTGTTCGTGACCCTGGTGTACTACCCGACGGGCGAGCAGGCGCTCTACGACTGGTGGTTCATCGCCGGGGTCGTCCTGGCCAGCCTGTACTCGGCGGCTTCGCTGCTGCGCCCGGACCCGATGGGCATCATCGACGCCTGGCGCCGCCCGGAGAAGTTCCTTCGGGACTGATCAAGTCTGTCTGCCGGCCGTCTATCCAGCTCGCGGGCATCCGCGTGTGACGCGGCTAGCCGGGCCTGCGACGGCTACCATTCGGGGTCTTCGGTGTTTCGTACGGCGGCCCAGGAGGCTAGCCCCATGATCGAGCCCGCGTGGATCGCCGGCGGCGCGGCTGTGGTCAGTTCGTGCGCGGCAATCTGGTCGGCGACCAACGGCAACCGGACGTTGAAGCGTTCGGACCGGGACAGCCAGGCACGCACACGTCCGATGGTGGCGGCAGAGCTGCGAGAGGTGCCCTATGTGCGCGGCACACAGATACTCGTGATCAAGAACTACGGTCCTGCGGTCGCGCGCGATGTCGTGGTGACTTTTGACCCGCCGTTGCCGGACCCGCTGCCCGATGCCGCGCACAAAAGCCTTGGTGTTTTCCTCAAGGCCCGGTACGAAAAACCTGTCCCCACTTTGGTTCCGGGCATGGAACTGGACAACATCTACTTTGACGGCATCGACGACCACGACGGCGGCTGGAAGAACAACGACCCGTTTCCGGATGCTTTCACGGTGACGATCAGCTCCACAGCACCTGACGGCGAGCGGTACACTGACCGCTTCGCGCTTGATGTCGGGTTGATCCGTAATCGAACGTTCGCCACGTCGTCCAGGCATCCCGAGGAACGCCTGACCCAGGCGGTGAAGCATCTAGACGCGATCAGCAAATCTTTGGCGTCGTTGGCTCGCAGCGGCGGTATCGGCAACAAGCAGATTCAAGAACAAGTGGCACATCTTGCCCGCATCTCAGAGAGCCTCAGTATCGACGAATGAAGCCCGACGCCGGGATGCCTACCGCGGCTTCCAGTGGTCGGGTGATGAGCGGTTGGTCGAAGTCACGACCTAGACCTTGGCCAGAAACTCGCCGGTCCACTCACGACCCGGTCCACCCACGCCAGGTGTGCACCTCGGTGACCACCACCGCGTGCTCCGGCGGCCGCACCGCGTACTGCACGTACTTCGCGGCCAGCCATGAGACCGGCTCGGCCCGCTCGTCGTCCGGCAGCACCCGCGCGACGCCGTCCGCGCGGGCCCACCACAGCCGCGACCAGTCCTCGTCGTAGCCGTCCGCCAGGAAGCACACCGCCGGGTTCGCCTCGATGTTGCGCAGCCGCCGCAGCGCCGTCGTCGACTTCGGCTTGTGGTCCACCGCGAACACCACCACGTCACCCCGCACCGCGAACGTCACCGGGACCAGGTGCGGGACCCCGGCCGCCGACACCGTCGCCAGCCGCGCCACCCGGGCCGCGGCGAACCGTTCGCGGGCCTCCGACGGCGTCATGCCGGCGCGGGGGAGTCGAACGTCAACGTCCCCAGGTCCGCGTCCAGCGCCACCGGCACCCCCAGCGGCAACGTCGGCGACGACGCCACGTGCCCGAACCCGAACTCCTCCACCAGCGGCACCCCCAACGGCCCCAGCCGGTCCAGCATCACCGCACGCACCTGCGAGGGGTCCCCGCACGCCGCCCACGAGCCCAGCACGATGCCGCGGACGCCGTCGAACCAGCCGCTGCGCAGCAGCTGCGTCAGCATCCGGTCCAGCCGGTACACGCTCTCGGTGACGTCCTCCAGCAGCACGATCGCGTCCCGCGCCGAGCCGTGTTCCGGGGTGCCGATCCCCGCCGCCAGCAGCGACAGGTTCCCGCCCGTCAGGATCCCCGACGCCCGGCCCGGCACCAGCGGTGCCCCGCCGCGGACCACCAGGTTGCGCTCCGGCTCGAACAGCGCCCGCCGCAGGTGCTCGTGAGCGAAGTCGTCGAACAGCACGCTCGCCGGCATCGGCGAGAACAAAGTGGACAGTCCGAGGTGGACGTCCACCGCCCGGTGCAGCGCCGTGATGTCCGACGACCCGGCCAGCACCTTCGGCCCCGCCGCCCGCAGCGCCGCCCAGTCCACCAGGTCCAGCATCCGCTGCACCCCGTAGCCGCCCCGGGCGGCCAGCACGCACCGCACCCCGGGGTCCAGCCACGCCTCGGTGAACTCCGCCGCCCGCGCCGCGTCCGGCGCGGACAGGTACGGCGGCGAACCCGGCTCCGCCCGCACGCACGGCCCGACCCGCACCTCGACACCCCAGCCTCGCAGCACCGGCAACGCCTTCTCCAGCAGGTCCGCCGGCACCGGCCCGGCCGGTGCGACCAGGGCGAGCGTGTCGCCGGCCCGCAACCGCGGCGGCCTCACTTCGACAGCTCCAGCCGCGCCACGCCCGGCGTCTCGAAGCCGAACACCTGACCGTAGAACGACAACTCCGCCTCCAGGGCCGCCACGATCGTCGCCGCCTGCCGGAACCCGTGCTGCTCACCGGCGAACCGCTGGTAGGCGTACGGGATCCCGCGCCCGGCCAGCCGGGCCACGAACCGGTCGGCCTGCTCCGGCGGGCAGATCCGGTCCTCCAGTCCCTGCTGGAACAGCACCGGCCCGGCCAGCCCGCCGACGTTCGCCAGCGGCGAACGCTCGACGTACCGCTGCCGCGCCTCCGGCAGCGGCCCGACCAGCCCGTCGAGGTACCGCGACTCGAAGTCGTGCGTGTCGCCCTCGGTGCCGGTCCAGCCGGCCAGGTCCAGCACCGGGTACATCACCGTGCCCGCCCGGTAGGTCTTCGTCGTCGTCATCGACGCCGCCGCGGTGAACCCGCCCGCGCTGCCGCCCCGGATCCCCAGCCGGTCGCCGTCGGCCAGCCCGGCCGCCACCAGCGCTTCGGCCACCGCCACGCAGTCGGCGACGTCCACCACCCCCCACTGCTCCCGCAGCCGCTCCCGGTAGGCCCGCCCGAACCCCGTCGACCCGCCGTAGTTCACCGCCGCCACGGCGATGCCGCGGCTGGTGAGGTACGCGATCTCCAGGTTCAGCTCGGCGAAGTGCTGCCCGGTCGGGCCGCCGTGGACGTCGATCAGCAGCGGCGGCAACTCACCCTCGGGCGCGGTGAACTCCGGGTTCCGCGGCAGGTACAGCACCACCGGCACGGTCTCGCCGTCCGGCGTGCTGAACACCCGCTCCTGCGGCTCCGGCAGGTAGGCCGCGGGCAGCTCCGGCTGCGGCGTCAGGTCCGTCACCGCGCCGTCGAAAGAGACCCGCACCACGGCGGACTCCCGGGCCGGGCCGCCCGCAACGCCCACGACGTCGCCGCCGGAGACCGCGAACCCCGTCGAAGACCAGGCCGTCAGCTCGCCGGCGACCGGCGTCACCGAGCCGTCCGCCTCGTCGAGGACCACCAGCCGGCCCGCGGACAGCACCGCGTGCCGTCCGCCGCCCAGCGGCGCGAACCAGCGCGACCCCGCCTTCCACAGCGGCCCGCCCAGCTCCTGCTCCACCGGCGCCAGGTTCACCACCGACCCGTCCAGGCCGATCCGGTGCAGGTTCCACCAGCCGTCCGGGTCGGCCAGCGCCAGCAGCGCCGCCGGGGTCTCCCACTCGAGCTGGCACACCGACACGTCCGCGCCGCCGGCCAGCACCCGGTGCGGCCCGAAGACGCCGTCCTCGCCGACGGGCGCCACGCACAGCTCGGTGCCGTCCCACGGCATCAGCGGGTGGTCCCAGCCGAACCAGGCCGCGTGCCGCCCGTCCGGCGACAGCTTCGGCACGGTCAGGAACCGGTGGCTCGCGGCCAGCACCCGCTCACCGCCGCCGTCCACGGCGATCGCGACGAATTCCCGCTCGATGTCGGTGGGCCGGGGGCCGGTGCTGCGCTCGCGGACGGCCCACACCTCCCCCGGCCGTCCGGCGCGCAGGTCGCCGTAGCGGACGCTCTGCGGCTCCGCCGGGGACGGCGTGAGAGCCACCACGCCGATTTCGCTCTGCGCGTACACGCGCTGATCGGCCCAGTGCGTGAACACCACGGCCCCGTCGGCGGCCGCCCACGGCCGGCCGCCGTACTCGTGCAGCCGGTTGCGGACGTTCCACGGCGCGGGCAACACGTCCTCGGTACCGCCCGGCACGGCCCGGACCAGCGCGACCCGCCCCTGTTCACCGGGTCGCGCCTCGGCCCACCACACCTCGTCCCCGACGACGTCGAGCCACTGCGGGCCGCCACCGGCGGCGGCCACCTCGGCGGCGGTGATGGGCGAAGACCAGGTTCCGTACGGCGAGATCCGAGACACCCCCCGAGGCTAGCGGCCCGCGAACGGTGGGGCGGCGGATGCCGATCATGCGCCGGTGGCCTAGGGTCGTCAGTGCTATGTCTCGCGTAATCCACGTCTTCCGCCAGCCGGATCGGTTCGTCGCCGGCACCGTCGGCGAGCCCGGCGATCGCACGTTCTACCTCCAGGCGACGGAGGACGTGCGCACGATCAGCGTCACCATCGAAAAACAGCAGGTCGTCGTCCTCGCGGAACGGCTGAGCTCGCTGCTGGAGGAGGTCGCCAGCCGGTTCGGCGCCGACGTGCCCGACGAGGTCCCCGAGGACCTCGTCGACGCCGACCCCCTCACCGTCCCGGTCGAGGAGGAGTTCCGCGTCGGCACCATGGGCCTCGGCTGGGACGCCGACAGCAGCGCGGTCGTCATCGAGCTGCTCGCCATCACCGAAGGCGAGGTCGACGAAACGGTCGTGCTCGACGACACCGAAGAGGGCCCGGACGCCGTCCGGGTCTTCCTCACCCCGGCCGCCGCCCGCGCCTTCGCCGAGCGGGCCGACCGCGTCGTCAACGCCGGCCGCAAGCCGTGCCCCCTGTGCGCCGAGCCGCTCGACCCGACCGGGCACATCTGCCCCCGGCAGAACGGCTACCGGCGCGAAACCGACGCGGGCGAAGAAGACTGACCATGGCGCCCACCCCGGCCGACCCCGCGTCCCGCGAACTCGTCGCCCACGGCCGCATCGACGTCGAAGGCCGGCTGGTCGACGCCTCCAACGTCACGCTCTTCTGCGCCATCGAACTCGACGGCGTCACCGGCCGGGTCGTGTACAAGCCGGTGTCGGGGGAGCGGCCGCTGTGGGACTTCCCCGACGGCACCCTCGCCGGGCGCGAGGTCGCCACCGCGATCATCGCCGACGCCACCGGCATCGGCGCCATCCCGCCGACCGTGCTGCGCGACGGCCCGTTCGGCCCCGGCATGGTCCAGCTGTGGGTGGAAACCACCGAAGACGACCTGGTGGAAGTCCTGCCGCCCGACGACGTCCCCGACGGCTGGCGCCCGGTGCTGCACGCCCACGACCGGCTCGGCGAACCCGCGGTACTGGCCCACGCCGACCACCCGGGCCTGCGCGACCTCGCCGTGCTCGACATCGTCGTCAACAACACCGACCGCAAGGGCGGCCACCTGCTGCCCGGTGTCGACGGCCGCGTCTACGGCTGCGACCACGGCATCTGCCTGCACACCGACCCGAAGCTGCGGACCGTCCTGTGGGGCTGGATCGGCGAGCCGGTGCCGCCGGACACCATCGAGAAGCTGCGCAAGCTGCGCTCGGAGCTCGACGGCGGCCTCGGCAAGACCCTCGCCGAGCACATCACCAAGTTCGAGATCCGGGCACTGGCCGAGCGCACCGACGTGCTGCTCGCCGAAGGCATCTTCCCCGAACCCGGCGACGACTGGCGAGCCATCCCTTGGCCGCTGTTCTGATCGACGCCGCCGCGCGGGCCCGGCTCGTCGACCGCTTCGGCGCGGAACTGGCCGAACCCTGGTGCGACACGCTGCCCGGCCTGGTCGCCCGCCTCACCGCCAAGTGGCGGCTCACGATCCGCGAGGCTCGGCCCGGCAATTCCGGCCGGACGCTGCTGTGCACCGGTCCCGGAGGTGACCTGCAGGTCCTCAAGCTGACCCCGGACCCCGAGGTCGCTCGGCTCGAGTTCGCCGGGTTGCGGGCTTGGCACGGTTGCTCGCGGGCCGTGCAGGTGCTCGACGCCGACCTGGACGCCGGGGCGATCCTGCTCGAAGGACTGGTCCCCGGCACCGAGCTGCGCGGCCGGGAGGTCCCGTGGCCGGAGATCGGCGCCCTGCTCACCGAGCTGCACGCGGTCGCACCCCCGTCCGGCCTGCCGCCCTTGACCGATCGCGTGACGTTCATGTTCGACATCACCGAGCGCACCGTCCCCGGCTCGGCGGCCGAACCGCACCTGACACCCGAACTCCTGTCCCGCGCCCGCAACCGGGCCCTCGCCCTCGCCGCAGGCGGCCCCGCGGCGGTCGTGCACGGCGATCTGCACCCCGGCAACGTCCTCGACGCCGGCCCCCGCCGCGGTGTGGTGGCCATCGACCCGCGCCCGAGCGTCGGGGACCCCGCCTTCGACCTCGCCGACTGGCTCTACCTGCCGTTGTCCGCCGGTGGCACGCTCGACGACGGCATCGAGGCGCTCCGGCCGCACCTGCCCGGCCTCGACGCCGCCCGCGCTCGCGCGTGGTGCGCCGCGCTGGCTCCGCTGGCCGCCCACCCGCCGCTGCGCCGCGGTGCGCACACGCCGTTCACCGATGCCCTGCTGGAGATGGCGCGCTGACCGGCGTGGCATGACCGCCTCGAGCGGCCGCGCGCACTAGGTTCCCAGGTCGTGCGCTCCCACTCCTATGACGACGTGCTCGCCGGCCCGCGCCGCAAGAAGGTGCCGGAGGTCCCCGCCGAACCCGGTCTGGTCGTCGAGGACCCGGCCAGCGGCTACTGCGGCGCGGTGGTGAAGATCGAGTACGGCAACGTCGTGCTCGAGGACGCCAAGGGCCGCCACCGCGTCTTCCCGCTCGCGCCCGCCGGGTTCCTCCTCGAGGGCAAGCCGGTGACGCTGGTGCCGTACCGGGCCCCCGCCAAGGCGCCGGCCCGGCGGGTCTCGGCGTCCGGGTCGGTGCGCGTCGAAGGCCTGAAGGCCCGCGTCGCCCGCGATTCGCGCATCTGGGTCGAAGGCAAGCACGACGCCGAGCTGGTCGAACGCGTCTGGGGGCACGACCTGCGCGTCGAAGGCGTGGTCGTCGAGCCGCTCGACGGCGTCGACGTGCTCGCCGACCGGATCGCCGAGTTCGGCACCGGCCCCGGGCGCCGCCTGGGGGTCCTGGTGGACCACCTGGTGCCCGGCAGCAAGGAGTCCCGGCTGGTCGAGGCGATCCGCGACGAGAACGTGCTGGTCACCGGCCACCCGTACATCGACGTCTGGGAGGCCGTGCGGCCCGAGGCGGTCGGGATCGAGGCCTGGCCGAAGATCCCGCGCGGGACCGAGTGGAAGCAGGGGATCTGCGACGCGCTCGGCTGGGGGCAACCTTTCGAAGGCTGGCAGCGTGTCCTGAGCGGGGTGAGCAGTTTCCGCGACCTCGAGACCCCGCTCATCGGGGCCGTGGAGCGGCTCATCGACTTCGTCACCGAACCCGCGGAAGAGGGCTGAATGTTCGTTTTGTCCAAGGTCACGCGAAGGTTACGTCCCGTCACTGCGCCGGTGCGAACCGGCGCGATCTGAGAGCATGAAGCCATGTCCTGGGCACTGGTCTGGTTGATCGTCGGGATCGCCTTGGTGATCGCCGAAGTCGTCTCCGGCGACTTCGTGCTGGTCATGCTGGGCGTCGCCGCGCTGTTCGGCGCGGGGGCCGATGTCCTCACCGGGAACCTGGTCATCGACGTCGCCGTGTTCGCCGTCGCCTCCGTCGGCATGCTCCTGCTGGTCCGCCCGGCGCTCAAGCGGCGCCTGCTCGGCGGGCCTGCCCACCACACCGGCATCGACGCGCTGATCGGCGCCCGCGCCGTCGTGTTGTCCACAGTGGACGCCGAGGCGGGTCAGGTGAAACTGGCAGGCGACGTCTGGTCGGCCCGCAGCCTCGGCGAGCACCTCCCGCCTATCGCCCCCGGTACCCAGGTCACGGTCGTCGAAATCTCCGGCGCCACCGCCGTCGTGTCGGCCGAGCCGTGAGCCTGGGACTCGTCGTCGTCGGCGAAGGCCACGCCGCGGTGATCGAACGCGGCGGGCGGTTCCGCACCGTCCTCGGCCCCGGCCGCCACCTCGTGGTGCCGTTCGCCGACCGGGTCCGGGCCCGCTTCGACCTCGGCGACCAGATCCTCTCGGCCCCGCCGCGCCCGGTCGAAGCCGGTGACGGGCAGGAGGTCTTCATCGGCTTCGAGGTCGTCTTCGCGGTGACCGATCCGCGCCTGGCCACCTACGAAATCTCCGCCCCGGCGCTGGCGATCGAGCAGCTGACCCGCACCGCCCTGCGGCAGGAGGCCGGCCTGACCACGGCCGAGCGCGCCGTCACCGCCCCGGGCGACCTGCACCGTACAGTGTGGACGGTCCTGCACGACACCACCGGCCGCTGGGGCATCACCACGAAGGAACTGGAGCTCGCGGTGAGCCCGCCCGCGGCGCCCGGAACGCCGTCAACCGCGCAAGAATGGTACTAGGTAAGGGGAAATTCACTTGACCGGATTTGTGATCGGCCTGGTCATAGCGCTGGCCTTGCTCGTGATCATCACGATAGCCAAGGCGGTCATGGTGGTGCCGCAGGCGCAGTCGGCCGTGATCGAGCGGCTCGGCCGGTTCCGCACGGTCGCCTCGCCCGGCCTCAACATCCTCGTGCCGTTCCTGGACAAGGTGCGCGCCCGGATCGACCTGCGCGAGCAGGTCGTCTCGTTCCCGCCGCAGCCGGTGATCACCGAAGACAACCTGACGGTGTCGATCGACACGGTCGTGTACTTCCAGGTCACCGATTCGCGCGCCGCGGTGTACGAAATCTCCAACTACATCGTCGGTGTCGAGCAGCTGACCACCACCACGCTGCGCAACGTGGTCGGTGGCATGAGCCTCGAGCAGACCCTGACCTCCCGCGACTCCATCAACAGCCAGCTGCGCGGCGTGCTCGACGAGGCCACCGGCCGCTGGGGCATCCGCGTCGCCCGCGTCGAGCTGAAGGCGATCGACCCGCCGCCGTCCATCCAGGACTCGATGGAGAAGCAGATGCGCGCCGACCGCGAGAAGCGCGCGATGATCCTCACCGCCGAAGGTCAGCGGGAATCGGCGATCAAGACCGCCGAAGGCCAGAAGCAGAGCCAGATCCTCGCCGCCGAGGGTGCCCGCCAGGCGACCATCCTCGCCGCCGAGGCCGAGCGGCAGTCCCGGATCCTGCGGGCCCAGGGTGAGCGGGCCGCCCGCTACCTGCAGGCGCAGGGCCAGGCGAAGGCGATCGAGAAGGTGTTCGCCGCGATCAAGGCCGGCCGCCCCACCCCGGAGGTGCTGGCCTACCAGTACCTGCAGACGCTGCCGCAGATGGCGCAGGGCGACGCGAACAAGGTCTGGATGATCCCGAGCGACTACGGCAAGGCCCTCGAAGGCTTCGCCCGCGCGCTCGGCACCCCGGGCGACGACGGCGTGTTCCGGTACGAGCCGCCGAAGGAGGACGACGTCCCGGACAAGCCCGAGCTCGAGGACGAAGAGGTCTCCAGCTGGTTCGAGACCAAGAGCGACCCGAAGGTCGCCGAGGCCGTCGCGGCGGCGGAAGCGGTGGCGCGCAAGGAGGTCCCGGCGATCGGGGCGCCGTCCTCGCCACCCGCGCGGCCGTCGATCCCGCGCCCGGCCCAGCAGCAGCCCGAGCCGGAGGCCGACGAGGACCGCGGCACGGAGGCCGTGCCCCCGCCCCAGCAGCCGTCGACCCCGAAGGGCGGGCAGCCCGCGCTGCCGCAGCCGCAGGCCCCGGCCGGCCCGCCCCCGGGTGGCCAGTACCAGGCCCCGCCGCCGGGCCAGTTCGGCGGCCCGCAGCAGCAGAACCCGGGCAGCGGACCGTTCCCGCAGCAGCCCCCGTTCGGCGGCCCGCGCCGCTGACGCAGTACGAACGCCGTGAAGGCCGCCTCGGTGTCCGAGGCGGCCTTCACGCGTTTCAGGTGCGCTGGTAGACGCTGACGTCGTCGATGTCCGCCTTCGACCGGTCCCGCAGGAAGATCACGCACAGCACGGTGACCACCGCCGACAGGACGATGTAGCCGGAGATCGCGTACGGCGTCCCGGTCGTGTGCAGCAGCCACGTCGCCAGCAGCGGCGCCGGCCCGCCCGCGAACACCGACGCCAGCTGGTAGCCCAGCCCCGCGCCGCCGTAGCGCAGGTGCGTCGGGAAGCTCTCCCCGATCAAGGCCGCCTGTGGGCCGTACTGGAGCGCGTGCGGGATGAACGACACCACGACCGCCACGAACACGAGCGCGTGGCTGCCGTGCGCCAGGATCGTGAAGTACGGGAAGGCGATCAGCCCGGTCAGCACCGCCCCGCACAGGTAGACCCGTTTGCGGCCGAAGGTGTCCGACAGCGCCGAGAACAGCGGGATCAGCGCCAGTTCGCACGCGGCCCCGACCAGGACCGCGTTGAGCACGAAGGTCTTGCTGAACTCGTGCCGCGACACGACGTAGATCAGCACGTAGCTGGTGAACAGGTAGAACGGCATCTGTTCGCTGAACCGGACGCCTGCCGAAAGCAGGATCTCCCGCCAGTGGTGCCGGATCGCGTCGAGCACCGGCGTGCGGGCGGTCTGCCGGTTCTCGACGAGCTTGGCGAACATGGGCGTCTCGAGGATCTTCAGCCGGATCACCAGGCCGACCGCGACCAGCACCAGGCTGAGCAGGAACGGCACCCGCCAGCCCCAGGAGTCGAACGCGGCGGGGGAGAGCGTCGCCGACAGCAGCGTCATCCCGCCGGTGCCCAGCACCAGCCCGACCGGGACGCCGATCTGCGCGAAACTGCCGAGCAGGCCGCGCTTGCGCTGGTTGCCCCACTCCATCGCGAGCAGCACCGAGCCACTCCACTCCCCGCCGATGGCGATGCCCTGCACCAGCCGCAGCAGCACCAGGACCAGCGGTGCGGCGAACCCGATCGCCGAGGTCCCGGGCAGCATCCCGACCACGCCGGAGGAGATCCCCATCAGCAGCAGGGTGACGATCAGCGTCGCCTTCCGCCCGATCCGGTCACCCCAGTGCCCGAAGATGGCCGCCCCGACCGGCCGCGCGGCGAACCCGACCGCGTAGGTGGCGAACGACTGCATGGCCCCGGCGTAGGCGCTGGAGGCGGGGAAGAACAGGTGCGGGAAGACCAGGGCCGCCGCGGTGTTGTAGAGGAAGAAGTCGTACCACTCGATGGTCGTGCCGACGGCGCTTGCCAGCGCGGCCCGCCGTACTTGAACTCTGCTGTCCGCCGTCACCTGTTGAGTGACGCCGTTGTCTCCCAGAACCATCTCGCAACACCTCCGGTGACTGATGTCACACGACAGTGTGACGCCCGGCGCGGGTTTCGGCGATCGATGGCGCGCTGATTGTCCAGTCGGTGACCGCGCAACCGGCCGGCGCCACGCGGGGGACGCCGGCCGGTTGCGCGGTCAGGTGGCGATCGTGGCCACCGGCGCCACGCCGTAGGTGCGCGCGTAGCCGTTCTCGGTGCCCACCAGCAGGTCCACGACCTCGAAGTAGCGGTCCCAGAACGGGGTTTCCCGCAGCGCGTCGATCAGCAGCCGGTAGGCGTCGTGGTCGTCGGCCTCCCAGACCCAGACGTCGGTGACCCGCGCCGAGTAGAACTCCGTGTCGTAGAAGCGCGAGCGGACGCCCTGGGTGCGGGCTTCGAGCACAGGGACGATCTCGGTCTCGAAAGCGTGGATCCGCTCGGGCACGGGCAGCGCCAGCCACTCGGGCGTGGTCTTGACCAGCATGAACGCGGTGACCGCCGGCTCAGCGGACATCGGCGGCCTCCGGGACGGCGAAAACGGCGGGCTTGAGGACCTCCGCGCACCACTGCGCGAACCCGGTGCCCGCGGGCCCCGACCGGACGGCACCGGCGTCCAGGCCCTCGTCCTTGGCGCGCTTCATGGCGACCATGGCCTCGACGAACTCCGCGTCGAGGCCGTAACCGAGCAGCTCGGTCCGCAGCTCGTCGAGCGGCTGGCGCCGGTAGCGGACCGGGCGGCCCAGCTCCTCGGTCATGATGCGGGCCAGCTCGTCCGGCGACAGGTCCTGCGGGCCGAGCACCGGGACGCTGCCGGCGCCGGTCCAGGACCGGTCCAGCAGCAGTCCGGCCGCGGCCGCGGCGATGTCGGCGACGGCCACCAGCGGCGCGGGGCGGTCCGCGGCGGCGGTGTCGGCGAAGACCCCGTGTTCCCGGATCGAACCGGCCTCTTCCAGGAGGTTCTCGAAGAACGACGGGCAGGCCAGCGCGCGGTAGGCGACGCCGGAGCCGGCGATCAGATCGTCGACGGCCAGCGTGGCGGTCACCAGCCCGGCCCGGTCGGCGAGCGCGGTACCGCGGCCGAGCGCCGAGATGCCCACGACCTGGCCGACGCCGTGCTCGGCGAACGCCCGTGCCGCCGGGCGGGTGAAGCCGAGGTACCCCTGCTCGGGTGGGACCGAGCCGTCCGGCGGCACCAGCCAGAAGACCGCGTCGGCCCCGGCGAAGGCGCGTTCGACGGTCGCGGCGTCGCCGTGGGAGCCGACGACCACCTCGACCCGGTCGAGCACGGACCCGGGGAGCCGGGCCGGGTCGCGGACCACGACCCGCAGCTGTTCGCCGCGGGCAGGCGCGGCTTCGAGCAGCAAGGAAAGCAGGCGCCCGCCGATCTGGCCGGTGGGCGCGGTGATGACGATCATGGAACCTCGCGGTCTGTGTCGGATCGGAATGACCCCTCGATCGTGCGGACCCGCACCGCATTGCCACAATGGGAACTTCAACAAGCAATCATTGCCGGAAACGGAACAACGCTGGTGAGCGACCTTCTGCCGAACCTCGACGCCAATCTCGCCGTGGCCCTCGACGCCCTGTTGGCCGAGCAAAGCGTCACCCGGGCCGCCGAGCGGCTGCGCACTTCACCCGCCGCGATGAGCCGCACCCTGGCCCGGCTGCGCCGGGTGCTCCAGGACCCGCTGCTGGTCCGGGCGGGGCAGGCGATGGTGCCCACGCCCCGCGCCGAAGCGCTGCGGGACGAGGCCGCCGCGGTGGTGCGCGCGCTGACGGCCCTGCTGACCCCCGGTGGCGGGATCGACCCCGCCGGCCTGCGGCGCACCTTCACCGTCCAGGCCGCCGATGTGGTCGGCGCGGCGGTGGCGCCGGGGCTGCTCGAGCTGGCCCGGCGCGAAGCCCCCGGCGTCTCGCTGCGGGTGCTGGCCGAGGAGTGGGAGGCCGGTCCCGCCCTGCGCGACGGCCGGATCGACCTGGAGGTCGGGAGCATCGGCCACGCCGACCCGGAAACCCGGGTGGAAGACCTGGTCACCCTGCGGATGGCGGCCGGCGTCCGCGCCGGGCACCCGTTGACCGACGCCACGCTGACCCCCGCCAGGCTGGCCGCGGCGGAGCACGTGGCGGTCAGCCGTCGCGGCCGCTTCGCCGGCCCCCTGGACGCCGCCTTGGCCGAACACGGCCTCGCCCGCCGGGTCGGAGCCGTGCTGCCCGGGCACCTGGCGGCGATGGCGCTGGCCGCGGCCGGGGACGTGGTCTGCCTGGTCCCGGCCGCCTTGCCGGGCGAGCCTCCCTCGCCACTCGCCGACGTCGCGCACGCACTGGGACTGCGCCTGCTGGACATCCCGCTGCCGCTGCCACCCCTGAAGATCGGCATGGCCTGGCACCCGCGACACGCCGCCGACGGCGGCCACCGGTGGCTGCGCGACGCCGTGCGCCGGGTCCTGCGCCCCGCCCAGAAGCTTGCCGATTAGGCAAGTTTGCAGATTCGGCAAAGTTCGGTACCGTGAAGTCATGGACACCGACCGAGCCGGCCTTCGCGACCGCAAGAAGCAGCAAACGCGCATCGCGCTGAGCTGGGCGGCGATCCGGCTGACCGTCGAACGCGGCTTCGACAACGTCCGGATCGAAGACATCGCCGCCGAAGCCGGGGTGTCCACGCGGACCTTCAGCAACTACTTCGGCAGCAAGGGCGAAGCCATCGTCGCCCGGCACCACGACCGGGCGCGCGCCATTGCCGCCGCGCTCCGCGAACGCCCGGCCGGTGAGCCGATCTGGACCGCCGTCACCCAGGCCGCGCTCGAGGGGTTCGCGCTCGGCGAGCCGGTGCCCGACGGGCGGCCCGCCGACCAGGGCTGGGTCGAAGGGCTGCGGCTGATGGTCGCCGAGCCCACCCTGCAGGGCGAGTTCCAAAAGGCCGGTGCGGCCGCCGAAGCCGAGTTCGCGCTCGCCGTCGCCGAACGCACCGGTGCCGACCCCGCGCGGGACGTCTACCCGCGGCTCGTCGCCGGGGTCATCGGCGCCGCGCTCAACGTCGTCACCCAGCAGTGGCTCGTCGCCGACCCGCGGCCGTCACTCGAAGACCTCCTGCGGGACGTCTTCGGCCGGCTGGCCGCCGGCCTGCCCGAACCGCGCTGACCACCTGAACCACCCTGGGGCGCCCGGCACCCGCCGGGCTGGTTCGTCATGCCCTTTTTCCCTGTCACGCAAGGAGTTCCCGCCATGGAAGACGTCGTCGTCGCCGGAGCCGGCCCCAACGGCCTCATGCTCGCCTGCGAGCTCGCCCTCGCCGGCCTCCGGCCGCTGGTCCTGGAGCAGCTGCCCGAACCCACCACCGAGAACCGCGCCAACGGGCTCGTCGGCCAGGTCGTCCGCCTGCTCGACCGCCGTGGCCTGCACGAGCGGCTCGCCGGCCCGATCACCCCGCCCGCGCCGGCGTTCGTCTTCGGCGCGATGCGCCTGGACCTCACCCTCGCCGAGCGCAACTCGCTCCACATCCTCGGCGTGCCCCAGCGGCGGGTCGAGGCGATGCTCGACGAACGCGCCGCCGAACTCGGCGTGCGGATCCGGCGCGGCCACGAGCTCACCGGCCTCGCCCAGGACGCCGACGCCGTCACCCTCGACGTCACCGGGCCCGATGGCCCGTACCGGCTGCGGACCCGGTACCACGTCGGCGCCGACGGCGGCCGCAGTGTCACCCGGAAGCTGGCCGGCATCGGCTTCCCCGGCGTCACCGAGGACCGCACGCTGTCCTGTTCCGCGAACGCCACCGTGCCCGCGGAGCTCACCGACCCGGCGTCGGGCGGGCTGCGGGTGCCCGGCCACGGCGTCATCCCGCCGTTCTTCCACTACCGCACCGAAACCGGGCTGTTCGTCTACGCGCCGTTCCCGGCCGGCCCGCTGCTCAGCACCATGGAGTGGACCGACGACGAAGAGCCGGCCGACGAGCCGCCGATGACCCTCGGCGACCTGCGTGCGAGCGTCCGGCGGGTCCTGGGCTTCGACCTGCCCCTCGGCGAACCCGACGGCGAGGGGCCGCACCTGCTGCGGCGCCTGCGCGGGCGCAACACGCGGCTGGCCGAGAAGTTCCGCGACGGCCGTGTGCTGCTGGTCGGCGACGCCGCCCACGTCCATTCGGCGATCGGCGGTCCCGGGCTGAACATGGGCCTGCAGGACGCCGTCGGCCTCGGCTGGAAGCTGGCCGCCACCGTGCACGGCTGGGCGCCGGCGGGCCTGCTCGACACCTACGAGAGCGAGCGACGGCCGGTCGCCGAGCGCGTCGTCATGCACACCCAGGCCCAGTCCGCGCTGATCAGCCCGGGGCGCGACACCACCGCGCTGCGCGAGCTGTTCGGCGAGCTCCTGCGGCTCCCGGGCACGGTGCAGCACATCGCCGACCTGATGTCCGGCGCCGACGTCCGGTACGAGCCGGGCACCGACCACCCGCTCGACGGCCGCTGGGCGCCGGACCTCGTGCTGGCCGACGGCACCCGGCTCGCCGAGCTGACCACGACAGCCCGGCCGCTGCTGCTGGACTTCACCGGCTCGCTCGGCGACGAGCTGCGCGGCTGGACCGACCGGGTCGACCTCGTTCCCGGTCACGCGGAGGGTGCCGCGACCGCGCTGCTGGTCCGGCCTGACGGGTACGTGGCCTGGGCGTCGAGTTCGGCGGAGCCGGACGACACCGAACGCAAGACGCTGCGCGCGGCCCTCGAACGGTGGTTCGGGCACCCGCTTGACGCGTAGGATATCTCCTACGTATTGTCGGCCGCATGACCATCACCCACGTGCAGTTCCTGACCCTGCCGGTCGCCGACCACGCCCGCGCGCGGGACTTCTACGTCGGCAAACTCGGTTTCGAAGCGCTCGTCGACCGCCGCACGCCCCAGGGCGGACGGTTCGTGATGGTCGCGCCGAAGGGTGCGCAGACCGGCGTCGTGCTCACCGACCAGCAGGTCACCGGGATCGAGCCGGGGCCGCGGCACTTCCAGCTGCAGACCACCGACGTCGACGCCGATGTCGCCGCGCTGCGGGCGGCCGGGGTCGAGGTCGCCGATCCGCAGCCGCAGCCGTGGGGCCGGGCGACGTCGTTCCAGGACGTCGACGGCCACACCGTCGGCCTGCTCGAGCCGTCGGACTTCGGCGCCGTGCCGCGCTGATGCCGGTCAACGACGACGTCTTCGCCGCGCTCGCCAGCCCGGCGCGGCGCGAAGTGCTGCGGTTGCTGCTCGACGGCCCGATGGCCGCCGGCTCGATCGCGCAGCGGTTCGAGATGGCCCGGCCCAGCCTTTCGGAACACCTGCGGGTGCTGCGCGAGGCGGGCCTGGTCACCGAGCAGCGCCAGGGCCGCAACCGCGTCTACCGCCTCGACGCGGCGCCGCTGGCGGAAGTCGCGGACTGGCTGACCCCGTACGAGCGCTTCTGGCGCACCAAGCTCGCCACCCTGCGCGACCTGCTGGACGAAGAGGAAGACCAGTGACCGAAGACGACCCGAAGGCGGTCCACGTCGACCAGTTCCTCGCCCACCCGGCCCGCAAGGTGTGGCGCGCGCTGACCGAACCGGAGCTGCTCGAACGCTGGCTCGGCATGCCCAACGACATCAAACCCGTGGTGGGGCACCGCTTCGAGCTGCTGGCCGAGCCGGTGCCCGCGGCCGGGTTCGCCGGCGGCCCGGTGGCGTGCGAGGTACTGGAGGTCGAGCCCGAGCGCAAGCTCAGCATCCGCTGGGGTCCGCAGTGGACGGTGACCTGGCGGCTCGAACCCGAAGGCACCGGCACCCGGCTTTTCCTCAGCCACGAAGGGTTCGACCCGGACGACGAATTCCAGCGCGTCTCCCGCCGGATCATGGGAGGTGGCTGGCGCACCCACGTGCCGCGGGCGCTGGCGCGGCTGCTGGACTCGTTGCCCGATCCCGCCCCGTTACGATCGGGTGGTGACCCCCGCCGCTGACCAAGCCGAGCCGAAACCGCTGCGCGCCGACGCCCGGCGCAACCGGGCGCGCGTGCTGGAGGCGGCCGAGAGCGTGTTCGCCGCCAAGGGCACCGGGGCGCCCACCGAGGAGGTCGCCCGCGTCGCCGGGGTCGGCATCGGCACGGTGTTCCGGCACTTCCCGACCAAGGAGGCCCTGCTCGAAGCGGTGCTCTACGCGCGGCTGAGCCGGTTCGTCGACGAGGCCGAGACGGCGGTGGCCGCGGAGCCCGCCGACCCGGGCCACGCGTTCTTCACCTTCCTCACCAGCTGGGTCGAGATGTCGAGCGCGAAGAACGCCTACTTCGAGGCGCTCACCGCGGCCGGGGTCACGGTGCCGGTGGCGAAGTCCGACACCGGCGCGCGGCTGCTGTCGGCCCTCGGGGTGCTGCTTTCGCGCGCACAGCGGGCGGGCGCGGTCCGCGACGACCTCGTCGTCGGCGAGCTGATCCCGGTGATCATCGGCGTCGCGCGGGCCGCCGAATACGCCGGCCCGGACGCGCACCTGCGCGACCGGGCCGTGGCGATCCTCTTCGACGGCCTGCGCCCGTCAGCGGGGGACCGGCGCTGAGTCCACCGGGGCGAGCACCGGGCGCTTCGCGGCCATGGTGTCCCCGGACGACTCGCCCTTCACCCGCCGCCGCACCCACGGCAGCGCGTGCTCCCGCGCCCACTGCAGGTTCTGGCTCCGCCGCGCGGCCGGGCTCAGCACCGCACGCGGCGCCAGTTCCGGGGTGACAAGCGGGTGCTCCACACCGAGCACCCGCAGCACCTCGATGGCGACCTCGGTGTGCCCGAATGCGTTGAGGTGCAGGCGGTCCGGCGCCCAGAACCGGCGGTCGCACAGCTGCCGCATCGACCACAGGTCCACCAGCAGCGCGTCGTGGCGGGCCGCGATGCCGCGCACGAGCTCGTTGTAGATGGCCACCCGGCCGCGGATCGCGCGGAACAGCGGGTCCTCGACCCCGTCGACCCCGGTGAACAGGATGAGGCGGGCCCCGGTCGCCCGGATCCGGGCGACGGCCGTTTCGTAGTCGGCGAGCATCGCGTCGATGTCGACCTTGGGCCGCATCAGGTCGTTGCCGCCGGCGTAGAGGCTGACGAGGTCGGGCTCCATGGCCAGCGCCGGCTCGAGCTGTTCGGCGAGCACCTGGGGCAGCAGCTTGCCCCGGATGGCGAGGTTGGCGTACCGGAAGCCCGGCTCGCGGGCGGCGAGCTGTTCGGCAACGCGATCGGCCCAGCCGCGCACGCCGTTCGGGGCGGCGGGATCGTCGTCGCCGACCCCTTCGGTGAACGAGTCCCCCAGGGTCACTAAGCGCTTGCTCATGTGTCCAGTGTAGGCACGCCGCGGAAGAAAACTCCGAGGGCCTGTCGGATCGGGGACGCGGTGTTCGTGGCACGGGTGAGGCGCCACCGGGCGCGACCGATCCACCGTGAGGAGTGCACCATGACCGCCACCTACACCTTCGACGTCTTCTCCACGCTCGACGGTTTCGCCAACCACGACGGCGACTGGGGCGGCTACTGGGGCAAGCAGGGCCCGGAGTTCCTGGCCCACCGCGCCGCCGCCTACCGCGATCCCCTGCGCATGGTGCTCGGGGCCAGGACCTACGCCTCGAACGCGCCGTTCCTGCGTGCGGGCCTCGATCGCCGCCGGTTCGACGGGTGGATCACGCGCATGTTCGAGTCCCCGGTCACCGTGCTCTCCACCGGGCTGACCGACCCGCTCGGCTGGCCGGGCACGACCATCGAGGCCGGCGACCCGGTCGAGGTGGTCCGGCGGCTCAAGGCCGGCTCCGACGTGCCGCTGCGCTCGCACGGAAGCCTGACCCTCAACCGCGCGCTGCTCGACGCCGGCCTGGTCGACGTCGTCGAGGTGACGGTCTTCCCGGTGCTCTCCGGCAAAACCGGCGTCGACCGGGTTTTCGACGGCGTGGCCGACTTCGACCTCGAACTGCTCGAGGCCCGCACCTTCGACGGTCACACGCAGGTGCTGACCTACCGGCCGGCCCGCCACGGGTGACCGGCGCCGGGTTCCGCCCGGCGCGGAATCCGTGGCTCGCCGCGCCCTGGACCGGTAACACGGGAGAGGTGAGCTCCTACGACGCCATCGCCGACTGGTACGAAACCACGCTCGTCCCCAGCTGGCGTGCGGATCCACTGGAGTTCGGGCCGGTGCTGCGCGACCTGCTGGGGCCGGGCACGGGGCCGTGCCTCGAACTCGGCTGCGGCACCGGCGCCCACGCCGGGCGGATCCGGCAGCTCGGCCGCACCCCGCTCGGCGTTGACGTCTCCGCGGGCATGCTGCGGCACGCGGCGGCGCGCTTGCCGGTGGCGCGCGGTGACGCCACCGCGTTGCCGATCGCCACCGGCGCGCTGCCCGCCGTCGTCGCGATCATGGTGCACACCGACATGCCCGCGTACCCGGCCGTGCTGCGTGAAGCGGCCCGCGTGCTGGCGCCCGGTGGCGTGTTCGTGCACGTCGGCGTGCACCCGTGTTTCTGCGGCGGGTTCGCCGACCGCACCGACGGCCGCGCCGTCGTCATCCGGCCCGGCTACCGGGAGCCCGGCTGGACCACGGAGTCGTGGACCGACCAGGGCCTGCGCGACAAGGTCGGCGCAACGCACCGGCCGCTGCCCGCGCTGCTGGGCGCGGTGCTCGAGGCGGGGCTGGTGTTCGAGCGGTTCGCCGAAGGGGGCGCGCCCACCCCGACGGTGCTCGCTTGGCGGGCGAGGAAGCCGTAGGACTTGGCCGTGTCGCTATGCTCCCGCGATGGCTGGGGAAGTCCGGATCGGTAACGACGCCCGCGCGGCGGCCACCCGCACACTGGATACGGCGTTGCGCGAAGGCCGGCTCGATCTGGCCGAGTACGAACGGCGGCTGGTGCTCGTCCAGGCCGCCAAGGTCCGGAAGGACCTGACCCCGGCGGTCGCCGATCTACCCGGCGGTTCCCGCCGCACCGGCCCCAACCTGCGGATTTCCACCGCCGACCGGGAACAGGCCCTGGTCCGGCTGGCCGGCGCCCTGACCGACGGGCGCCTCGAAGCCCGCGCCTACGCCGACGCCGAGACCCTGCTGAACCGGGCGGTCACCTACGCCGACGTCGACGCCGTCGTCGGCAACCTCGACGCCAAGGCGAGCGACACCGAACGCGATCAGGCCGTCGCGCGGATCGAGGCCGCGGTCGCCGGCGGGCTACTGGACCCGGCCGAGCAGCACGACCGGGTGGCCGCGGTCCGGCGGGCGACCACCGACGCCCAGCTGGCCGCGCTGGTGGCCGACCTGCCCGCCGGTGCGGCCCCGGCCCGGTCGCCGCGGGCCTCCCACGCCGACCGGGAAGCCGTGGTGGCGCAACTGCACGACGCCGTCGAGGCGGGCGTGCTCGACCTGCCGGAGTTCGACGAGCGGGTGCGCGCGGTGTACGCGGCACGGTTGCGCGACGAGCTGACGAGGCTCGTGGCGGACCTGCCGAAGCCGGCCCCGGAACCGGCTCCGCCGACCGCGTTGCCGCCCGCGCCGCCGGTCGACCTGCCCGCGCGGAAGCCGCCGTCGTTCGAGACTGCGATGACCACGGCCAAGATCGCGGCCTTCGCCTGGTTCGTCCTGACCGGCATGGTGATCGTCTTCGGGATAGCGGGGCTGACCGCGCTCGCCATCGTGGTCGGATCGGTGTCGGCGATCACGTTGGTCGGGATCCTGCTGTGGGCCAAGCGCACCACCACTGCGGCCATCGCCGCGGAAGGCGCGGCCAATGCCGACATCCGGTTCCCGCCGCTGCCCGCCGAACCGCAGTGGGTCGACGTGGACCCGGCCGAGTGGCGGCCGCGGGAACGGGCGCTGGGCGAGCACAAGGGCGACCTCTTGTCGGTCACGGCCCTGGTCCTGCCCGACGGCACCCCGCTGGCGATCACCGGCGGCCGCGACAACACCGCGAGGGTGTGGGACCTGACCGGCGACTCGTGGCGGCACACGCTCAGCGGCCACACCCACGACGTGACCGGAGTCGCGGCCATGGTCCTGCCGGACGGCGTCCCGGTCGCGGTGACGGTCAGCCCGGACCGGACCGCCCGGGTGTGGGACCTCCGCGACGGCTCTTCGCGCGGCACCCTGCCGGGACTGGCCAAGGAGCCCGCGACGGTGCGGTGCCTCTCGCTGCCGGACGGCACTCCGGCCGCGGTCGTCCACAACGGCCACTCCACGATCCAGACATGGGACCTGCGCGACCGCAAGAAGCGCCACGACCTGCGCGAAGTCGCCGCGTTCGACCGGCTGGTCCCGGCGGTCCTCCCCGACGGCACGCCGGTCGCCGTGGTCGCCGACTGGGGAGACAACCACCTCCGGGTGGTGAACCTCGCGAACGGGAAGCTGCGGTTCCGGCTCAGCGGCCACACGCAGACGGTCACCGCGATCGACACCACGGTCCTCCCCGACGGGACCCCGGTCGTCGTGTCCGCGAGCCAGGACAAGACGATCCGCGTCTGGGACCTGCGCCGCCAGACGCTGCTCCGCACCATCACCGGCCTGGTCGAAGCCAAGGCGGCCCTGGTGTGCACGCACCTGCCGGACGGCACCCCGGTCGCGGTCGCGTGCGGCTGGGCCCCCGGGGAAACGACGGTGTGGGATCTCCGGGACGGCTCCGAACGGCCGTTCCGGCCCAGCTTCTGGGGGGACGTCCTGGGCGCGGCCACGCTCCCGGACCGGACGCTGCTCCTGGGACTGTCGGAGGACCCGCGCGCGGCGGCGGTCCATTCGCTGTCCTAGACGCCGACCTGCCGGGCCCGGTGCTCGGCGACGTGCACCCGCGTCGCGCACCGCGTCGAGCAGAACCGCCGGCGGCCGTTGCGCGAAGTGTCGACGTACGCCGTTTCGCAGCCTTCGCGGCTGCAGATGCCCAAGCGGTCCGGGGCCTCGCACACCAGGTGCGCCAGGCCGCCCGCGGTGTACGCGCGGACCCGGCCGACCGGGCCCGCGTCCTCGGCCGAGTAGTGCAGGTGCGGTGGCTTGCCGTCGTGGGTGGTGATGTGCGGGCGGCACGCCGCTTCGGCCAGCAGCTCGTTGACCAGGTCGGGCCGTTCGGCGGCGCCGGCGGCGAACACCGGGCGCAGCCGGCCGGCCCACGCGCCGATCAGTGCCTCTTCGGCGTCGGTCAGGGCCTGGATGGCCATGCCGTTGCGGACCATCCCGTCGAGCAGCTCGCTCGCGGACCCGGCGTTGACCAGATCGGCGGCCACCAGCGCGGCCGGGCCGCCGTAAGGGTTGAAGTGCACTGAGTCATTACAGCACGATCGGGGCATGGACCGGAACCGTTGCCCCCGCTGCGGCTGGCCGCTCGCCGAACTCCCGGCGGCCGCGGCGCAGCCCGTCACCCGCCGCCTCGACTACGTGCGCTGCGTCTGCGGCAGCTGGCTCGCCCGCTGGGACGGCGAAATAGTCGGCGCCACCCGCTCGACACCCTGACCCGGCTCAGAGATCGAGCACGCCCGCCGCGTTGTCGTTCCACTGGTCGACGCGGCGGATGTACTCGTACAGCGCCCGGCTGCCGCGCACCCAGCGGCCCTGATCGGCGATCGCGAGGTCGTCGGCCCCGGCCCGGCGCGCCTCGGTGGCGAACCCGGACCGCAGCGAGTGGCCGGTCACCGGGTACGGCAGGCCCGCGCGGACACCGGCCCGGGTGAGGATCTGGTTGACGCCGGTCGTGCTCAACGCCGGCTCGCCGACGTTGCCGTGCCGATCGACGCGGCGGAACGCCGGCCCTTCGGTGATCCCCGCGCCGGACCGCCACGCGTGCCAGGCCCGCACCGGATCGGTGTCGGCGCTCTCGCGCCGCGGGACGACCATGTCACCGGTGCTCTTGCCGTGCCGGACGGTCACCGCCAGCCCCCGGTCGTCCACCGGCTGCACGTCGGTGACCAGCAGGTTCGCCAGGTCGGAGCAGCGCGCGGCGATCGGGAAGCCGATCAGCAGCATCGCCCGGTCCCGGGCGCCGGCCAGCGTGTCCGGACACGCGCGCGACATCGCCCGCAGGTCGGCGAGGGTGACCATGGTGGCCTTGCCGCGGCCGCGCTGGATCCCCTCCCGCGCCAGCCGCTGCCGGTACCCCTTCAACGCCCGCCAGGCAGCGCGGCTGGCTTCGGGATCGACGAGGACCTTGTGGTGGCGCAGCCCCGCGAGCGCGCCGGTGAGCCGGCGCTCGATCGTCGAGGGCGCCGCCGGGGCGGCGCGTTCGGGGACTTCGGGCACGGCCCGCTCGTCCGGGCGCAGGGTGCGGCCGCGTTCCAGCCACACGACGAACCCGGTCAGCGCGCCGATCGTCGCCGACAGCGGCGGGATCCCGGCTTCGGCGGTGTAGTCCTGCCAGACCTGCCAGTCCTGGGCGTAGGCCTTGAGCGTGTTGGGCGGCCGCTGCTCGTCGACGTGCCGGGCGGCGGCTTCGTCCAGCAGAGCGAGCCGCTCGTGGGCGCTGAGCGCGGCGTCGGTCACCGGTTCCAGGTCGGGCACGCGCCGAGGTTACGGGATGTCGATCTCCCGGACCGGGCGGAGAATGCGGGCCGGTGAGGTGTCGATCCGGCCGTGTCCCGTTCGTGTCAGCGGTGAGGAGCACCGATCCCGAGGAGGACGAAGTGAAGCAGTACCTGCTCAGCGTGTACCAGCCCGACGGCCCGACCCCGCCGCCGGAGGTCCTGGACGGCATCGTGCGCAAGCTCGACACGCTCAACGCCGATCTCCAGGCCGCCGGTGCCTGGGTGTTCGCCGGTGGGCTGCACCCGCCCTCGACCGCCACCGTGCTGCGGGCCGGCGACGGCGACACCCTGGTCACCGACGGCCCCTACAGCGAAGGCAAGGAACACCTCGGCGGGTTCACCATCATCACCGCGCCCGACCTCGACGCCGCGCTCACCTGGGGTGGCCGGCTGGCCGACGCCGTCGCCCCGCTGCCGGTCGAGGTCCGGCCGTTCCGCGAATGACCGTCGAAGAGGTGTTCGCCGCGGAGTACGGCCGGGCGGTGTCGGTCCTGGTGCGCGTGTTCGGGGACATCGACGTCGCCGAGGAGGCCGTGCAGGACGCCTTCGCCGAGGCCGTGCGGCGGTGGCCGGCCGCCGGGCTCCCGCCGAGCCCGGCGGGCTGGATCATCACCACCGCCCGCAACCGGGCGATCGACCGGCTGCGCCGGGAGGCCGCCCGGGCGGGCAAGCACGCCCAAGCCGCGTTGCTGCGCGCGGAAACCGAGGTCGTGGAGGAGGGTGCCGTGCCCGACGAACGGCTCCGGCTGATCTTCACCTGCTGCCACCCGGCGCTGGCCCGGTCCGCGCAGGTCGCGTTGACGCTGCGGCTGCTAGGCGGCCTGACCACCGCGCAGATCGCGGCCGCGTTCCTGGTCGCCGAGCCGACCATGGCCCAGCGGATCGTGCGGGCCAAGAACAAGATCCGCGACGCGGGCATCCCGTACCGCGTCCCGCGTGACGCCGACCTGCCGGCCCGGCTGGTCGCGGTGCTCGCCGTGCTGTACCTGATCTTCAACGAGGGTTACGCGGCCAGCGCCGGGGAGGAGCTGGTCCGCGCCGAGCTGTGCCGCGAGGCGATCCGGCTGACCCGCGTCCTGACCGGGCTGATGCCCGACGAGCCCGAGGTCTGGGGACTGCTGGCGCTGATCCTGCTGATCGACGCCCGCCGCGAGACGCGCACGACCGCGGACGGCGAGATCGTGCTGCTGGCCGATCAGGACCGGTCGCGCTGGGACGCGGACCTGATCGCCGAGGGACAGGAGATCGTCCGCCGCTGCCTGCGCCGCAACCAGCCGGGCCCGTACCAGATCCAGGCGGCGATCCAGGCCGTCCACAGCGACGCGCCGACGGACTGGGGGCAGGTCAAGGCGCTGTACGACCAGCTGCTGGCACACTCGCCGACGCCGGTGGTGGCGCTGAACCGGGCGGTGGCGGTCGCCGAGGTCGACGGCCCCGGCGTGGCGCTGGCGCTGGTCGAAGAGCTCGACCTGCCGCGTTTCCCGCTGTTCCACGCGATCCGGGCCGACCTGCTGGACCGGGCGGGCCGTCCGGAAGACGCGGTCGCGGCCTACACCGCGGCCATCGATCTCACGCGCAACGCCGTGGAACGCGACCTGCTGCGGAGCAAGCTGGCCGCGTGTGGTCAGCGCGTGCCGGGGGAGAGGACGTAGGAGAACCGGCGGACGCGGGGCACCCAGGCCTGGAACAGGCTGACGTCGGGCAGCGTGATCGACGGCGCGAGGTCGGCCAGGCTGCGGTGCAGGTGCGCCCAGTGCGCGACCTCGCCGTCGGCGATCGCACCGATGGCTTCGCTGCGCCACTGGCCGCCGTTCTCCACCGGCTGCAGGCCGGCCACGAAATCGGCCCACGAGGTCTGCGGCGCCCGGTGCAGCAGCGCGTCGGCGAACCGGCCGAGCAGGCGCCCGTGCGCGGTGCACGTCCCGAGCAGCACGACCACGGCCTCGAACTCGCCGTCGAGGAAGGCGGACGCCGTGGACAGGTCCCGCGTCGCCCGCAGCATGCGGTAGAGGTTGATCAGGCGCTTGGCGTCCCGGGGCGTGTCGACCAGCCGGTCCAGGCGCGCGAGGAGGGCGATCTCCGGTTCGGTCAGCGGACGGGGTTTCGCGGGCGGCTCGGCCGGGTCCAGCTGCGCGGCCACCTGCGAGCCGGGCTCCACCGGCAGGTCGGTGACGGGGCGGTCCCACAGGGAGGAGGCGGCTGGTTCCAGCTCGGGCGGTTCCGGTTCGGCCGGCGCCGTCGCCGTTGCGGCCGGCGGTTCGGCCATCCCGTCCAGCAGCCGCCGGAGGCTGCCGTCGGGCATCCGGGGCAGGACGAGCGGGATGTTGAGGATCTTCTCCAGGTAGTCCTCGGGCGTCACGTGCCACCCGTCGGCGCGCACGACGGGGTCGGCTTCGATCAGCCGGTCGTAGTGGGCGCTCAGCGACCGCAGCAGCCACCGCGGGTCCACCCCGACGACCACCACGAACAGGTCGAAGGCGAGCAGCAGGTGCACCGCCTGGAGCACGTCGACGACCTGGCGGGGGCTGCAGCGGTCGAGGTCGTCGATGTAGAGCACGATCCGGTCCAGCGGCCGGGTTCCGTCGTCTTCGCCGTCGGTCATCAGCGCGACGAGTTTCTCGAAGTCCTTGCGGATGGTGGAGATGAGCCCCAGGTTGCCGTGGTAGTCGTCGGTGCGGGAGCGCTCGGCGAGGAAGGCGTAGAGCCGCCGGCCCGGTGTCAGCTCGGTCAGCTGACGGCCCAGCTCGCCGATCCGGGCGACGACCTCTTCCAGCTGCCGTTCCGCGATCTGCTGTTCGGCGTCGGCCTGGCGCAGGGCGGCGACTTCGCGCTGTGCGGCCTCGTCGAGGCCGTTCTGCAGGTCTTCCGCGAGGTCCCGCAGCCGCCGCAGCCCGCCGCGGGCGGCCCGCACCAGGGTGAGCCCGGCGGCGGTGAAGGCACCGAACACGGCACCGACGCCGATCAGCCAGCTGCGGACGTCCGGGACGAACGCCGTGAGGCCCACCCCGGCGAGCAGGACGACGGCCGCGACGACCAGCGCCGTCCGGCCGTGGCGGTAGCGGCTGATCCGGCGCAGTTCGCCGGTTTCCTCCCGGGTCTCCCGGAGTTCGCCGGCCAGCAGCCTGCCTTGTTCGGCCGGATCGCCGACGCCCAGTTTCCGCCACACCTCGGCGTACTGCTCCCGCAGCACGGGCGACTTCCGCAGGGCCCGGACCAGGTCGAGGGCCCGCGTCCGGCGGTTGCCGCGCGCTTCGCCGATCTTGAGCTTGAGCGCCGCGGCCTCGGCCTGGGCGCGCTCGGTCACCGCGGTCAGCTGTTTGCGCTGCTCGAGTTCACCGGCGAGGCGGTCACGCAGCCGGGCACCTTCGCGGAGCCGGGCGCGGTGCTCGGCGTGCGGCTCGCCCGGCTGCCGGACCGGTTCGGCGAGCTGGCGGAAGATCTCGTCGCCGAGGCTGGCCCACAGGTTCGCGTCCGCGTAGTGCCAGGCGTTGAACCCGACCTGCGCGATCTTCCGGCACTGGCCGGGCGCGCCCTCGAGCTCTTTGACCTGGCCGCGGAGCATGCCCATGAAGAAGCTCTTCCCGGCGCCCCATTCGCCGAACACCCCGATCGACAGCGGCAGCGGCGTGTCCTTCGCGGCGATCACCGTGGCCAGCATGGAAACGTACGGCTTGACGCCGAGGTGGTCGCGGCTCAGCGGGATGCATTCGTTGGGGTCGACGAGGTCCTTGGTCAGCCCGCCGGCCAGTTGGTCGGCCGAGAACCCGCGCGCCGGGGGCCTTCGGGGGAAGTGCGCGGAGGTCCACCGTGCCGCGATGGTGTCCACGTGGTCTTCGCGGAGGGAGAAGAAGACCACCTTCCGCACGGCGGTGTGCGCGCCGAGCGCGCCTCCGATCAACGCATCGGCGGCCACGACCGGTTCCATCCCCAGCTGCCCGGTGGCGAACAGCGGCAGCGCGACCGAAGTCGCCCCGGCATCGGCGGCCGCGAAGATCGCTTCCCGCGCCGCGGTGGCGATCGCCTGCGGAGTGGCCGATTGGCGCTCGTCCGAGGCGTGTGGCGTGGCCAGCACAGCCATCCGGAGCTGATGCCCGCCGCTGTGCGAACTCAGGTCGAGCACCGCCGGTTCGCCGGGTTTGACCTGGTTCAGGTCGATCGAGTCCCAGCCCGGGTCGGGAAACTGCTCCTCCACGGCGGCGGCGACCTGCCCGAACCCGCCGCCGACGGAGACCACCAGCGCATCCACCGGCAGCTCCCAGGGCCGGTTGGTGAGCGCGACGCCGTAGGAGACGCCGTCGACGGTCCGGAGCGGTTTCACCTGGGGGTGCGGGGCGTCGTTCACGGTTCCAGACTCGCCCATCCACCCACCGCCGTCACCCCGGGGTCTCCTCGGCTGTTCTGGGTTTGGATATGTGACCTTATCCAAACTCAGGTTCTTCGGAACCAATCTTTTGATTTTGAAACAGCTGCATCTAGTTCTGATTAGAAGCTTTGATAGAGTCCGGCCCATGACGGAAGACGCTGGTCAAGCGCGGGTGTGCGAGTACCGGAGGTGCGGGGCGCCGCTGCCTCCGGCGGTGGGACGCGGGAGCCGGGCGCGGTTCTGCCAGGACGGGAAAATCTGGGGCCGTCGCAACCTCAGCTGCCGGGACGCCGAGGCCGTGCTCTCGGACGCGGAGTCGCTGCGGGAAAGCGACACCGAGCTGGACGACACCGCTGTCACCGCCCTCGCCGGTCAGGTCGACCGGGTGCTCGAGCCGGCGCGCGGGCTCGTCGAGACCCTCACGACGCTGCGCCACCAGCTCGAGGCCACCACGGCCACCGCGCTGGCCGAACGGGACGCCGCGGTGGCCGAGGCGGACGAACACCGTCTGCGGCGTGGCCGCGCGGAAGCCGAAGCCGCCCAGGCCCGGGAGACCGCCGAAACCGCCGTCGCCGCGGCAGCCGCGGCCGAGAAGGCGAAGGCGGCCGCGCTCGCGGAGCGGGATGAGGAGCTGGCGGCCCGGCGGGCGGCCGTTCAGGAGCAGCAGCGGGCCGAGGGGCAGCTGGCCGCGGTCCGTGACGAGCTCGGCCGGGTTGCCGAGCGGGCCGACGCTGCCGCGGCCCTCGCCGGTGAACGTGCGACGGTGATCGCCGCGCTGACCGCCGAGCTGGCGGCCGCCCAGGCCGCACTCGGGGAGGAACGCGGCCGCGTTCAGGCCGCCGTGGAACGGGCCGACGCCGTCCAGGCGCGGCTCGATGCGGCACGTGACGAGCACGCCGAGGCGACCGCGGCCCATGAAGCCGCGCTCAACGCCGTGCGCGACGACCACGCCAAGGCGGTCGCGGCACTCCAGGCGGCACACGAAGCCGCCCGCGCCGCGTTCGACCAGCGGTTGGCCGAGCTGCAGGCGGCGCACGAGCAGACCGTCCGGTCGATGCACGAAACCACGACCGGCCTCGGTGCCGAACTGCGGACCGCGGCCGGCCGGGCCGACGCCGCCGAGCGGGAGCTGGCGGACGTGCTGACCGCTCTGCGCGAGACGCCCGACCTGCCCGAAAAACTTAAGCAGTTACTTGACCGTTGACGGGCGCGGCGTTAACTTAAGTAGGTGCTTAACCATGAGGAGTCGCTGGACCTGGTGTTCCGCGCCCTGGGCGATCGGACCCGGCGGGCACTGGTGGCGCGGCTGGTGCGCGGCCCGGCGTCGGTCAGTGAGCTGGCCGAGCCGCTGACCATGTCGCTCGCCGCGGTCGTGCAGCACCTGCAGGTGCTGGAGACCGCCGGGATCGTGCGGTCGGAGAAGGTCGGCAGGGTCCGCACCTGCCGGATCGAACCGGCGATGCTGCGCGCGGCCGAGCAGTGGCTGAGCGGGCAGCGCACCACGTGGGAAAGCAAGCTCGACCGGCTCGGCGACTTCCTCGCCGAGCCGCCAGGAACGTCGGAAGGGAGCACGTCATGACCGTCCTGCACAGCACGTTCAGCCTCGAACGCAGCTACCCGGTGCCGCCGGAGCGGGTGTTCTCCGCCTGGGCGGACCCGGAGGCGAAGAAGCGCTGGTTCGTTTCCGCGGGCGCGCACGAACTGGACTTCCGCGCCGGTGGCCGGGAAGCCGTCGAGGGCCGCACGCCCGCCGGCGGGGTGTTGAGTTTCGTCGCGACCTACCACGACATCGTGCCCGAGCAGCGGATCGTCTTCTCCGGCACGCTCACCGGCGACGGTGCGCTCGCGACCGTCTCGACCACCACTGTGGAGCTGTTCGCCGAAGGTGACGGCACCCGGCTGGTGCTCACCGAGCAGGACACCTTCCTCGACGGCGCCGAGAAGCCGGAGTGGCGCGAGCAGGGCACCGGCGACTGGCTCGACCGGCTGGGCGACGAACTGAAGCAGTGACCGCTTACCCGGCCCGGTAGGCCCGCGGGCCGGCACCGAATTCGCGCTTGAAGGCCGCGCTGAGGGCGAACGCGCTGCCGTAGCCGACCTGGCGGGCGATCGAGGCGATCGTCGTTTCCGGGTGCTGGCGCAGCAGGTCCGCGGCCAGCGCGAGCCGCCAGCCGGTCAGGTAGGCCATCGGGGTCTCGCCCACCGCGGCCGCGAAGCGGCGGGCCAGCGCGGCCCGGGACACACCGACGTCGGCGGCGAGCTTGGCCACCGTCCACGGCTCGGCCGGCTGGTGCTGCAGCAGCCGCAGGGCCTGCCCGACGACCGGGTCCTCGTGCGCCCGGTACCACGCCGGGGCGCTGGTGTCCGGCCGGTCGAACCAGGCGCGCAGCGCGGCGATCAGCAGCAGGTCCAGCAGCCGGTCGAGGACGGCTTCCTGCCCCGGCACGTCCTTGCCGATCTCGGTGGCCAGCAGCCCGACGAGCGGGGTGGGCCAGTCGGCCGCGCGCAGGACGAGCAGCGGCGGCAGCGCGGCCAGCAGCCGCTTGCTCAGTTCGCCTTCCATGCCGTAGGTGCCGGTGAGCAGCACGACCGGGCCGTCGGTGCCGTGTCCCCAGGTGCGGACCCCGACGTCGGCGAGCTCGGTCAGGTGGCCGCCGTCGGGGGTGCGGCATTCCTGGCCGGGCAGGATGAGGGCCTGCGGCGGGGTCGCGGGGTGGTCGGCGACCAGGTACGGGTCCGGGCCGCGGGTGATCGCGACGTCGCCTTCGCCCATCGAGACGCCTTCCCCGCCGTCGGGCACGATCCACGCGTCGCCGCGCACCACCGCCACGACGGTCAGCGGCGCCCGGTCTTCGATGCGCAGCGACCACGGCGGGGTCAGCACCGACCGCAGGAGGAACGCGCCGTGGGCGCGGGGGCCGTCGAGGAGCGCGGCAAGCGGGTCCATGCCGGCAACTGTAGACGCTGGCGCATGTTATCGAGCCTGTGAACTATGGAGAGTCTCACCGGTGGCCGCTTCACTGAGCGGCATGACAACGAACTTCCTGGTGGTGGGCGGCACCGGCAAGACCGGGCGCCGGGTGGCGGACCGGCTGCGTGAGCGCGGTCGGCCCGTGCGGATCACGTCGCGGCGCGGGGCGCCGCCGTTCGACTGGGCCGACCGCGGGACCTGGGCGAAAGCACTCACCGGCGTCGAGGCGGTCTACCTGACCTACTACCCCGATCTGGTGGTGCCGCGGGCTGCCGGCGACATCCGGGCGTTCACCGAACTCGCGGTGGCGTTCGGGGTGCGGCACCTGGTGCTGCTGTCCGGCCGCGGCGAAGCGGAAGCCGAGGCCTGCGAAGAGATCGTCCGGACGGCCGGGACGGGCTGGACGGTCCTGCGGTGCAGCTGGTTCGCGCAGAACTTCAGCGAGCACTTCCTGCTGGACGCGGTGCGCGCCGGGGAGATCGTGCTGCCGGCGGGGACGGTGACCGAGCCGTTCGTCGACGTCCGCGACATCGCCGACGTCGCCGCGAAGGTGCTCACCGAGCCCGGCCACACCGGGCAGCTGTACGAGCTGACCGGGCCGCGGTTGCTGGGTTTCGCCGACGCCGCGGCCGAAATCGCCGCCGCGTCCGGGCGGGCGGTCCGTTGTGTTCCGGTTTCGGCCGCGGAGTTCGCGGCCGCGGCGGCCGGCCAAGGGATGCCCGAGGAGGAGGCCGGCGCGCTGACCGAGCTGTTCGCCCGCGTTCTCGACGGCCGCAACGCATCGGTGACCGACGGCGTGGCGCGGGTGCTGGGCCGTCCGGCGACGGATTTCGCCGGCTTCGCGCGGGACGCCGCGGCGACCGGGGTCTGGACGCGGTGAAGGGGAAGGGGAAACCGATGTCGACGGTGGTGCTGGTGGCCGCGCTGGTCGCGGCGGGCCTGATCGCGGGGTTGTTCTACGCCTACGCCTGCTCGGTGCTGCCGGGGCTGGCGCGCGGGGACGACAAGACGTTCGTGGAGGGGATGCGCGGGATCAACGTCGCGATCGTCAACCCGGTGTTCATGGTGACGTTCCTGGGGGCGCCGCTGCTGGCCGGCGTGGCGGTGTTCCTGCACTTCGGTTCGCCGTCGCTGCCGTGGGTGATCGCCGGGTTCGTGCTGCTGGCGGGGATGGTGCTGCTCACCGGGGCGGTGCACATCCCGCTGAACAACACCCTCGACCGCGGTGGCGACGACTACACGGCGGCGCGGGCGGCGTTCGAGACGACGTGGGTGCGCTGGAACCTCGTGCGCGCGGCGGTGAGCACGGCGGGCTTCGGCTGCCTGGTCGCGGCCGTGCTCACCCGGCGCGATTAGTCCTTGAGGCGGAAGAGCAGGTCGGTGACCCATCGGACGGGGTCGGGCACCTCTCGGGGGTTGCTGCGCAGCACTTCCAGCCGGCAGCCCCATTCCTCGCCGTCCGGTCCCGCGGCGCGGTCCCAGGTCAGGCCCTCGGCGTCGCCCCAGGCCAGCACGGCCTCGGTCGCCGCGGCGAGGCCGTCCGGAGCGCCGACGTAGGTGTCGAGGACGTACCGGCCGGCCGGGAGCTCGCCGAGGAAGGCGGGCTCGTCCGGGGTGTGGCCGCCCTCGATCGGGACGCCGGCTTCGACGGTGAACCGCAGGCCCGGATGCAGCACGCGGTAGCGGAAGAACGGGGCTCCGGCCGGGGCGATGCCCCGGGTGGCGAGGGTGCCGATCAGCGGTGGCAGCCGGTCGGCGATCCGGGGGAAGTCGGGGACGGCGAGGGTGGCCCGTTCGGCGACGTAGTGCTGGGCGGGCCGCTCGACGACGGTGGGCATCAGGCGAAGTCCTCCGGTCCGAGCATGGGGCGGACCTCGATGCTGCCGTAGGTCGCGGCGGGGTGGCGGGCGGCGAGTTCGAGGGCTTCGTCGAGGTCGGCGCAGTCGAGGATGACGAAGCCGCCGATCTGCTCCTTGGCTTCGGTGAACGGCCCGTCGGTGAGCAGCACTTCGCCGTCGCGGACCCGGATGGTGGTGGCTTCCGAGGGTGGGCGCAGGCCACCGCCGCCGCGGACGATGCCGCGGCGTTCCACGTCCTCGCTCCAGCCGCCGCAGCCGTCGTTCGCGTGTTCTTCGGCGGTTTCGTCGCCGCAGATCATCAGCAGGTACTGCATGTCAGCATCCTTTCAGGACTTCGCGCAGGCGCGCGGCGAAGGCTTCGGCGTCGGTGTCGAACCCGCCGTGGCCGCCGGGGAACACCTCGACGTCGGCGCCTAGGGCCGCGGCCAGCCCGAGCGCGGCGTGGTGGACCGGCAGTGCGGTGGACTCTTCGCCGACGGCGACCACCAGGCGCGCCGGGGTGGCCCGCAGTGCGTCGAGGTCCGGTTCGTAGGCGCCGGTCGCGGGCATGAGGTGGCCGAAGAAGTAGGCGAAGTTGCCTTCCGCGCGCGGGTCGAGCGGCGGGGCGGGGTCGACGCCGACGATCTTCATGAACGCGGCGAAGGCGGCGGCGAGGCCCTGTTCGCGGAAGAGGGCGGGGATGTCCGGGCCGTCGAGGGCGGGCAGGTACCGGGTGACCGGCGGTTCGTGCAGCACGACCGTGCCGACGTCGGCGGGGTGGTGGCGCACGAGTTCGAGCAGGGTGATCGCGCCGCCGCTGCTGGCCAGCACGTCGGCGGGGCCGACCTCGGCCAGCAGCCGGTGCACGTCGCCGGCGTGGTCGCCGACGGGGTCCGGGCCGGGGGTGCCGTCGAGGGGGCTGCGGGACAGGCCGCGCGGGTCGAAGGTGACGACGGTGTGGTCTTCGGCCAGCAGCGGCCGCAGGTGGGTGAACACCTGGGCGTCGGCGGGGCCGCCGGGGACCAGCAGCAGCGCGGGACCGGTGCCGTGGACGTCGTAGGTGAGGGTGGCGCCGGGGACGGCGAGGGTGGTCATGGGGTTTCCTCCGGTGGTCGGGTTTCACCCGACCGACGAACGGCGCCGCCGGGGACCGACACCAGTTCCGAGATTCTTCGCGTGAGGTAGGTCCGTTCGGCTTCGGTGCCGGCGAGGTCGCGGGCTTTCGCGTACCAGTGGGCGGCTTCGGCGTGGCGGCCGAGGCGGCGGAGGAAGTCGGCGCGGGTGGCGGCCAGCAGGTGGTAGCCCGCCAGCGGCAGGGCGTCGAGCAGGGCGAGCCCGGCTTCGGGGCCGTCGGCCATGCCGATCGCGATGGCGCGGTTGAGTTCGACGACGGCGCTGGGGACGTGCTTGCGCAGCTGGTCGTAGAGGCCGGCGATCTGGGGCCAGTCGGTGTCGGCGGCGTGGGCGGCGGTGGCGTGGCAGGCGGCGATGGCGGCCTGGATCTGGTACGGCCCGGGGCGACGGCGGCGCAGCGCGGTCTCCAGCACGGTGGTGCCTTCGGTGATCGCGGCGGTGTCCCAGCGGGTGCGGTCCTGCTCTTCGAGGGGGACGAGCACGCCGTCGGCGTCGGCGCGGGTGGCGCGGCGGGCGTGCTGGAGCAGCATCAGGGCGAGCAGGCCGAGTGCTTCGGGTTCGTCGGGCATCAGCTCGGCGAGGACGCGGGCCAGCCGCAGTGCTTCGGTGGCGAGGTCCGGGCGGAGCAGGTCGGGGCCGGCGCTGGCGGAGTAGCCCTCGTTGAACGTCAGGTAGAGCACGCCGAGCACGGCGGTGGTGCGTTCGGGCAGCAGGTGCGCGGGCGGGACGCGGTAGGGGATGCGGGCGTGGCGGATCTTGCGCTTCACCCGCACGAGCCGCTGGGACATGGTGGCTTCGGGGACGAGGAAGGCGCGGGCGATCTCGGCGGTGGACAGGCCGGCGAGGGTGCGCAGGGCCAGCGCGACCTGGGCTTCGGTGGCCAGTGCCGGGTGGCAGCAGGTGAAGATGAGCCGCAGCCGGTCGTCGGTGACGCCGCTGTCGTCGGGTTCGGGTTCGCCGGGGACGGGCATGCGGGCGGCCTCCCGGAGCTTGGCGGCGCCGACGGCGTCGCGGCGGAGCCGGTCGGTGGCGCGGTGGCGGGCGGCGGTGGTCAGCCAGGCGCCGGGGGAGGCGGGGACGCCGTCGCGGGGCCAGGTGCGCAGGGCCTGGGCGAAGGCTTCCTGGGCGCATTCCTCGGCGAGGTCCCAGTCGCCGGTGATCCGGATGAGCGTGGCCACGACCTGGCCCCACTCCTCCCGGAACGCTGCGGCGACCGCGGTCTCGACGTCCACCTTCGCTCCTTCCGCCGGTTTCACCCTTCCGACGAACGGGACGGCCCGGGACCGACAGCTGCGGCGTGGCAGGCGCCGAACCCTTCGGCGCGCGCCACGATCCGGCCGTCTTCGACGCGGACGGCGGCCTCGGTGGCGTCGCTGACGGCGGTGACGCCGGCCGCGGCGGCCAGTTCGCCGCCGGCGTCGCAGACCAGCCGCAGCCGGGGCCGGGCCGGGGGCGCGATCGCCTGGTCGAGGCAGCCGCGCAGGTCGGCGACGGCGAGGCGGGCCAGTGGCGCGAGCTCGCCGGGGTCGCTGGTGACGAGCACGGCGGTGACGTCGGCGCCGGTGCGGACGGCTTCTTCGAAGGCGGCGGCGCGGTGCAGGCCGAGGACGGCGGTGACGCCGTCGCCGGGCCGGAAGGTTTCGCCGGTCAGCAGGTCGGTGGCCGTCGGCGGGTCCCACGGCCGGTCGTCGGACCGGGCCTGGGCGGTGATCGGCGGCTCGGCCGGCCAGTCGTCGTCCAGGTCGAGTTCGAGCAGTGCGGCGCAGGCGGTGACGAGGTGGAACGGTTCGCCGAAGCCGGGTGCGGCGGCGGCGAGCTGGCTCGCGCCGTGCAGTGTGGTGAGCGCGGCTTCGGCGACCCGCACGAGCCGCCGTCCCGGGCGGGTGCGTTCGAGGGCGAGCCCGAGCAGGATCGCGTCGACGCGCATGAGCTGGGCGAACGGCCGTCGGGTGTGCTCGTCGGCGAGGACTTCGGGCAGCAGGTCGCGGGCGAGCCGGGCTTCTTCGCTGTCGGTGTCGGTGGCCAGCGGGAGCCGGGCGATCCAGGCGCGGGCGAAGGCGGCGAGGACGTCGGCCGCGGTGGGGTCCGCCGGTGGGGTGGCGGGCCGGGGCGCGCGTTCGGCGAGGTCGGCCAGGACGGCGAAGTACAGGGCACGTTTGCCGGCGAAGTTGGAGTAGACCGCGCCGCGGGTGAGTTCGGCGCGTTCGGCGATGACGTCGATCTTCGCCTCGCGGAAGCCGCGGCGGGCGAACTCGTCGCGGGCGGCGGTGAGCACCTTCGCGCGGTTGCGTTCCTGCGTCTCCGCCCTGCTGAGCCTGACCAATCGTCCTCCTTGCCGCGGGGTCGCGAGCCAAGATACCGTGACCACTGAGATGATAAGAACATCTGATTTCAACATCTGGAGTGGTGGATGACCCCCGAGATCGACCTGACCGACCCGAAGGTGCTGACCGACCCGTTCACCGCCTACGACCACGCGCGGGAACAGGGCGCGGTGGCCAAGCTGGTCATCCCCGGCTTCGGCCCGTTCTGGGCCCTGACCCGCTACGCCGAAGCTCGCGCGATGCTGACCGACACCCGGTTCGAGGTGAACTCCGGCAGCTTCCTGCGCCCGCCTGGCGTTCCCGAGCACTGCCTGCAGTACCTGGAGACGATGTCGGAGAAGGACGGGCCCGAGCACCTGCGGCTGCGGCGGCTGGTGGCCCCGGCGTTCACGCCGAAGCGGGCCGCGCAGCTGCGGCCGCGGCTGGCGGCGATCACCGCGCGGCTGCTCGACGGGCTGCCCGGACACGCCGAAGACGGCGTCGTCGACCTGGTGCCGCACTTCGCGCGGCCGCTGCCGATCGACGTGATCTGCGAGCTGGTGGGCATCCCCGAGGCCGATCGGCCGCGCTGGCGCGGGTACGGGGCCGCGGTCGCGAGCGGGATGGGTCCGGACTTCGCCGCGGCGATCCCGGCGATCGTCGAAGGCGCGAAGGAGGCGGTGGCGCGCAGCCGGGCCGAGCCGGGCGACGACCTCATCGGCGATCTGGTGCGGGTGCAGGAGGAGGACGGCGACCGGCTCACCGACACCGAGCTGGTCACCCTGGTCTGGCACCTGGTGCTGGGCGGGCAGACGCCGGTGAACCTCATCGCCAACTCCGTGGAGACGATGCTGCGGCACCCGGACCAGCTGGCTCTGCTGCGTGCCGACGCCGGGTTGTGGCCGGGGGCGGTGGAGGAGCTGATGCGCTTCTGCAGCCCGCAGCTGCTGACCACGCCGCGGTTCGCGCGCGAGGACGTCGAGATCGAGGGGCAGGTGATCGGCAAGGGCGAGCGGGTGACGGCGGCGATGGTGGCCGCCGACCGCGACCCGCGGGCGTTCGCCGACCCGGACCGCTTCGACATCACCCGTTCGGGGCCGGCGCAGCTGGGCTTCTCGCACGGGCCGCACTTCTGCCTGGGCGCCTCGATCTCGCGGGTGCAGACCGAGGTGGCGTTGTCGTCGCTGTTCGCCCGCTTCCCCGGCCTGGCGCTGACCGAGGACGTCCCCCGGGCGCCCGACGGCGGCACCTGGCGTCCCGCACGGCTACTGCTGGCGCTGTAGGACCAGCGCTTCGATGCCGTCGAGGACGCGGGCCAGGCCGAAGCGGAAGGTGTAGGCCGGGTTCTCGGCGGCTTCGTGGGCTTCGCCGGCGGCTTGGCCGACGCGGGAGGAGATCGGGTAGTGCGCCGCGTCGGCGGCCGGGATGCCGGCCAGCACCGGCGCGGCGCGCTCCCACCACTGGGCGTCGGTCATCCCGGTGGCGCGGACCAGGCGGGCGTTGTCGAGCGAGCTGCGCGCGGTGGTGCGGACCAGGCCGGTGACGAGGCCGACCACGGCGTCCATCTCGACGTCGCCGAGGCCGATGCCCTCGATCGCGCGCAGCTCGCGCTCGTACTTGGCGAAGCTGTGCGGGCCCAGCGCCGAGCGGCTGGTGGTGACCTGCAGCAGCCAGGGGTGGCGGTGCAGCAGTGCCCACTGGTCCTCGGCGAGGGCGGTCAGCGCGGCCCGCCAGCCGAGCCCGTCTTCGAGGGCGGCCAGTTCGCCGTGGGCGTGGTCGATCATCAGGTCCAGCAGCTCGGCGCGGCCCGGGACGTAGGTGTAGAGCGACATGGGGGCGACGCCGAGCTGCTCGGCGACCCGGCGGATGGTGACGGCTTCGATGCCGTCGGCGTCGGCCAGCGCCACCGCCGCGCGTACGACGTCGGCGGTGGCCAGCTTCGGCTTGGGGCCGCGGCGCGGGGGTGCCGAGACGCCCCAGAGCAGCTCGATCGCCCGGCGCGGGTCGCCGTCCCCGTTGTCCTGCGTGTGCACGCCGCCCATTCTGCCCACCTGATTTCCGTACAACGTACAGAGTTGTGCTAACCTCTTCTTCGTACACCGTACAGAGTTAGAGGGGCAGGATGACTCCGCACATTCACGCCGAGGGACTGCGCAAGCGCTACGGCGACGCGTACGCCCTCGAGGGGTTCGATCTCTCCGTCCCGGCCGGCACCCTGTGCGGCCTGCTGGGACCCAACGGCGCGGGCAAGACCACCGCGGTCCGCGTGCTCTCCACGCTGCTGCGGCACGACGGCGGCGTCGCCCGCGTGGCCGGGTTCGACGTCGCCACCGAGCCGGCGAAAGTGCGCTCGGCGATCGGGCTGGTCGGCCAGCACGCCGCCGTCGACGAAATCCTGTCCGGGCGGCAGAACCTGGTCCTGTTCGGGCGGCTGCACCACCTGGGCCGCGCCGAAGCCGCCCGCCGCGCCGACGACCTGCTCGACCGGTTCGGTCTGGCCGACACCGGGTCGAAGCCGGTGTCGGCCTACTCCGGCGGGATGCGGCGGCGGCTCGACCTGGCCGCCTCGCTGCTGGCGGCCCCGCAGGTGCTGTTCCTGGACGAGCCGACGACCGGGCTGGACCCACGCAGCCGCGCCGAGGTCTGGCGGGCGGTGCGGGCGCTGGTCGCGGACGGTACGACGGTGCTGCTCACGACCCAGTACCTGGAGGAGGCCGACCAGCTGGCCGACCGCATCTCGCTGGTCGAACACGGCCGGGTGATCGCCGAAGGCAGCCCGGCGCAGCTGAAGGGCTCGCTGGGGGCGACCCGGATCGAGCTGGTGCTCACCGACCTCGCCGACTCCGCCGCCCTCGGCGCCGCGGCGGGGCTGCTGGCCCGGGTCACCGGGGCCGAGCCGGTCACCGAAGAGCTGCGGGTGAGCGCGCCGGCCGAGCCGTCGATGCTGACCGACGTCGTGCGTGAGCTGGCGGCGACCGAGCTGGCGTTCGCCGACGTGGCGCTGCGGCAGCCGACGCTGGACGAGGTGTTCCTGCAGCTGACCGGCCGGGCGGAGGTGGCGCGATGAGGTGGGCGGTCGAAGACGGCTGGACGCTGACCCAGCGCTACCTGGCACAGCTGGCGCGGCGCCCGGCCCGGCTGGCCGGGGTCGTGGCGTTCCCGATCCTGATGGTGCTCATCTTCGCCTACCTGCTCGGCGGCGGGATGAGCGTGCCCGGCGGGGGCTCCTACCAGGAGTTCCTGATGCCGGGGATGTTCGCGATGACCATGGCCTTCGGGCTGTCGGGGACGATGGTCGCGGTGCTGGACGACACCGGCAAGGACGTCACCGACCGGTTCCGGTCGCTGCCGATGGCACCGTCGGCGGTGTTCACCGGGCGGGTGGCGGCGGACCTGGTCAACGCCGTGCTCGCGCTGGCGGTGCTCGTCGGCTGCGGGTTCGCCGTCGGCTGGCGCCCGCACGGCAGCCTCGGCGAGACCCTCGCCGCGCTCGGCCTGCTGCTCCTGCTGCGGACCGCGCTGGTGTGGGCCGGGATCTACCTGGGCCTGCTGACCTCGGACCCGTCGATGGTGACGCTGGCGCAAACCCTGGAGTTCCCGTTCGGGTTCCTCTCCAGCGCGTTCGTGGCGACCTCGACGATGCCGGCGTGGCTGGGAACCGTGGCGGAGTGGAACCCGTTGTCTTCGACGGTGACCGCGGCGAGGGTGCTGTTCGGCAACCCGGGCGCGGCCGGCACGTCCTGGGTGGGTGCGCACGCGGTGGCGATGGCGGTGGTCTGGCCGCTGGTGCTGCTGGCGGTGTTCGTGCCGTTGTCGGTGCGCCGGTACGGGAGGCTGGGGAACTGAACGTCTGCTTCGAGCCGGGCGAACCACCGCGGGCGGGCCGCCTGCTGGTCGACGGCCGTGACCTGACCATTGCCGACGGTCTGCCGGAACTGCTGGGCGCCGGCGGGTTCTGGGCGACGGCCGCCCAGGCCGCGCTGCGGCTGGTGGCGGCGGGCCGGCTGCTGCCGGGCGTCACCGCCGCCGGGCACGACGCCTGGCGCGTCGGCCCGCTGGAACCGGCGGAGGCCGCGTGGCTGCGGGACCTCGCGGCCGCGATGCCACCGGACGAGCGCGCGCCGGGACCGCTGCTGCGGGCGTTCCTCGACGCGGTCGCCGACACCTTGCCCCGCACGCCCGCCGCGGCCAAAGCCGCCGGGACGCGGTTGTTCGCCGCCGTCGCGCCGCAGCGCGCGGAAGCCCTGCGCGACTGGGCGGGCGAACTGGCCGCGGGCCTGGACTCGGGGATCCGGGTGTCGCTGCGGATCGAGGCACCCGGCGGGTTCGAGGCCGGCCGCTTCCACGCCGTGGTCCAGGTGCACAGCCTGGCCGATCCGGGGCAGCTCGCCGACGCGGCGGAGCTGTGGGAGACCGGGCGGTTCGGGCCGCGGGCCCGCATCGACGTCCTGCTGGCGCTGCGCCGCGGCGCGCAGGTGTGGCCGGCGCTGGGCCCGCTGCTGACCTCGGCGGTGCCGGCCGAGCTGGAGCTGGGCGAGGACGACGTCACCGAGCTGGTCGCGGCCGCGGGTCCGCAGCTGGCGGCGGCCGGGATCGACGTGCACTGGCCGGCCGAGCTGGCGGGCTCGCTGTCCGCGCGGGCCGTCGTCCGCGCCGGGGACACCCCGGGCGACCTGCCGTCGTTCTTCGGCGGCGGGCACGCACTGGCGTTCGACTGGCAGCTGGCGCTGGGCGGCGAAGTGCTGACCGAGGCGGAACTGGACGCGCTCGCCGAGGCACGCCGTCCGGTGGTGCGGCTGCGCGAGCGGTGGGTGCTGGTCGACCCGGCGCTGGCGGCGAAGGCACGGGAGCGGGCGCTCAAGCCGCTGACGCCGGTCGACGCCTTGGGTGCGGTGCTGTCCGGGACCACCGAAGTCGAGGGCGAAGTGGTCGAGGTCGTCACCGACGGCTGGCTGGCGCGGCTGCGGGAACGGCTGTCCGCGCCGCCGCAACCGCAGGCCCCGCCGGCCGGGCTGGCCGCGGCCCTGCGGGACTACCAGCTGCGGGGGCTGCAGTGGCTGGCCACCGTCACCGGGCTCGGCCTCGGCGGGTGCCTCGCCGACGACATGGGGCTGGGCAAGACGGTCACGCTGATCGCGCTGCACCTGCACCGGGCTTCGGGAGCGACGCTGGTGGTGTGCCCGGCGTCGCTGCTGGGCAACTGGGAACGCGAGATCCGCCGGTTCGCCCCCGGCGTCCCGGTGCGGCGCTTCCACGGCAGCGCCCGCTCCCTCGAGGACGTCGAGGACGCCGCCGGGTTCGTCCTCACGACCTACGGCACGCTGCGCACCGATCCCGCGCCGCTGGCCGCGGTGCGGTGGGGGCTGCTGGTGGCCGACGAGGCCCAGCACGTCAAGAACCACCGCTCGGGCACGGCGAAGGCGCTGCGGCTGGTGCCGGCGGCGGCGCGGGTGGCGTTGACCGGGACGCCGGTGGAGAACACGCTCTCGGAGCTGTGGGCGATCCTCGACTGGACCGCGCCCGGGCTGCTGGGGTCGCCGGCCGAGTTCCGGACGCGGTGGGCGAAGCCGATCGAGGCCGGGGACGCCGCGGCGGCCGAGCGGCTTTCGCGGTTGCTGCGGCCGTTCCTGTTGCGGCGGCGCAAGTCCGATCCGGGGATCGCGCCCGAGCTGCCGTCGAAGACCGAGACCGACCGGCCGGTGGCGCTCACCGCGGACCAGGTGGCGCTGTACGAGGCGGTCGTGCGGGAGATGATGGCCGACATCGCCGCCAGTGACGGGATGGCCCGGCGCGGCCGGATCGTCAAGCTGCTGACCGCGCTCAAGCAGATCTGCAACCACCCGGCGCAGTACCTCAAGGAGCCGGGCGGCCGGTCGGGGAAGGTGGAGCTGCTCGACGAGCTGCTGGACACGATCCTCGCCGCCGGCGGCGCGGTGCTGGTGTTCACCCAGTACGTCGCGATGGCCCGGTTGCTGGAGAAGCACCTGGCCGGGCGCGGGATCGCGACGCAGCTGCTGCACGGCGGCACGCCGGTGCCCCGGCGCGAAGAGCTGGTGGCGCGGTTCCAGAACGGCGAGGTGCCGGTGTTCCTGCTGTCGCTGAAGGCGGCGGGGACGGGGCTCAACCTGACCCGGGCCGATCACGTCGTGCACTTCGACCGCTGGTGGAACCCGGCGGTGGAGGACCAGGCGACCGACCGGGCGTACCGGATCGGCCAGACCCGGCCGGTGCAGGTGCACCGGCTCGTCGCCGAGGGCACGGTGGAGGACCGGATCGCGGCGATGCTGCGGGAGAAGCGGGCCTTGGCCGATGCGGTGCTGGCCGGTGGCGAGGCGGCGTTGACGGAACTGTCGGACACCGAGCTGGCCGAGCTCGTCGAACTGAGGAGCCGCCGATGAGCGACGACCGGGTACGCGGCTTCCCCGCGTTCGGCGCGGGCGGGCACCTGGCCCGTTCGTGGTGGGGCCGGGCGTGGGTGCGCGCGATGGAGGACACCGCGCTGGACCTGCGTCAGCTGAAGCAGGGCCGCAAGTATGCCGCGGCCGGCCTGGTCGGCCCGATCACGATCAGCCCGGGCCGGATCGCGGCGACGGTCGAGGACGCCGACGGCGGGCCGTACCGCACCCGGCTGCGGCTGGCGGAACTGCCGGAGGCGGACTGGACGCGGCTGCTGGACCGGGTCGCCGCCCGCGCCGGGCACCTGGCGGCCCTGCTGGACCGCGACCTGCCGCCCGAGCTGACCGAAGTGGCCGGCGTCGAGCTGCTGCCCGGCATCGGCGACCTCGACCCCGAATGCGACTGCCCCGGGTGGGAGCTGCCGTGCCGGCACGCGGCGGCGTTGTCGTTCCAGACGTCGTGGCTGCTGGACGCGGACCCGTTCCTGTTGCTGCTGATGCGCGGCAAGGGCGAGCGGGAGATCCGGGACGAGCTGGAGAGCCGCACTGCACCGGCGCCCGACGCGGAGCCGGCGGCGGACCGGGTCCCGGGCGAGCTGCCCGACCTGGCGGAGTTCGGCCCGTCGGGAGCCCCGTCGATCCCGGCGGCGCCGGGCGTGCCGGCCGAGGCGTTCGCGCTGCTGACGGCCAACGCGGCCGGCCGGGCACAGGCACTGCTGGCGGGACGAACGCTCACCGGCCGACGGCACGACGCGGTGCGTCTGGCCGCGGAGTTCCCCGAGGCGGCCGGGCGGCTGGGTTCGGGGCCGGGCTTCGCGCGGGCGGTCGCGGCGTGGCGGTTCGGCGGGCCGGACGGGCTGGAAGTGCTCCGGACACCGTGGTCTCCGCCGAAAGCGGTGATGGCGGCGGCACGAGCGGCGCTGGCGGAGGTCGAGGGGGAGCCGGTGTTCGAGCGGAACCACTGCACGGTGGGTGAGGTGCAGCTGCGGCTGGACCGCCGGGGCCGGTGGCACCCGTACCGGCGCGAAGGGGAGGAGTGGTGGCCCGCGGGAGCGCCGGAAAGCGACCCGGGGTTGCTGGTGGGCTGAGCGCTTGGGCAGCGGTCGCTGCTGAGCCGAGCCGGTTGCTTGCGCCGACCGGAATCGGCGGTGCTCCGCTGGGTGCATCGGCCGGGCGATCCGCGTTCGCCGGTGAGCGGAACCGGCTCCGGGCACCCGGTGAGCGGGTGCCGCCGTACCGGGTGGAAATCCGCCAGTTTTCCCGGTATCCAGCGCGGTACTCGTTGTCTCCTGTCCCTCGACGGCGGGTTCCGCCGGGCCACTGGGGGTGCGGGCGCGCGGGCTCTCCCGCGCGCCCGCCCGGTTTCCGCCGGTGACCTCCCACCCGCTGTCGAAGCTGGAGGGGGCTGCCACGAACGGGTCCCCTCCAGCGTCAAGCCCTCGTCTTCACCGCGTAGTCCTTGACCCGCATCGAGTCGTGCATGCGCACGCCGCCGGTGTTGAGCTTGGCGAGTGACCGCGTCAGGCCGGCCGGCAGCGCCGAGACCAGCTGCCCACCGCGGGCCAGCGCCCACACCCCGGCCCGTGAAGCCGGGATCAGGCTGCGCGCCGCACCCACGGCGAAGGCGCGGCTGCGGCGCACCAGCTCACGCATCTCCCGCTCGTAGGCGGCGAAGGCGCGCTCGTGGTCTCCGCCGGCCACGGCCAGTTCTCCGGCCAAGACGTACGCGCCGAGCACCGCGAGGCTCGTGCTGCCGCCGACGGCCGGGCCGGGGCAGTAGCCGGCGTCGCCGACGAGCGTCACCCTTCCGCGGGACCAGGTGTCCAGCCGGAGCTGGGTGATCGAGTCGAAGTAGAACGGGCCCGGCCCGTCGAGCCCGGCCAGCCAGCCGTCGACCTGCGGGTGCATGCCCGAGAACGCTGCCCGGAGCAGCTGCTGCTGCCGGGGGACGTCCCGGTGGTGGTAGTCGAGCGGCTCGTCGCGGCGGAACAGGAACACCGCGCGCGCGTCGGTCAGGTGCGCGGCGCTGTAGATCGAGGCGGAGCGGCCGGGACCGACGTGCGTGATGGCTTCGCCGTCGAGGCCGAAGGTCTCCGGCAGGGACAGCACGGCCAGGTACGCGCCGATGAACGTCGTCAGCCCGGCTTCTTCCCCGAACACCAGGCGCCGGACGTTCGAGTGCAGCCCGTCGGCGCCGACGACGACGTCGAAGCGGCGCGCCGGCGCGTGCTCGAAGGTGACGTCGCCGTCGGGGGAGATGGCGGTGATCGAGTCGCCGAAGAGGTACTCGACGTCGTCGCGGCCGGCGTCGTAGTAGATCTCGCTGAGGTCGTCGCGCATCACCTCGACGTGCCGGTCGGACGCTGCCTGGAAGACTTTCGCCAGGTCGACCTGGATGGGCCGGGCGCTGCCTTCGCGGTGCACCGTCATCCGGTTCGTGCCGGTGGCGACGGCCCGCACGCGCGGGAGGACGCCCATCTTCTCGGTGATGTCCATGGCCGGCCGGAAGAGGTCGACGGCGTGGCCGCCGGTTTTGCGCAGCGCGGGCGCGCGCTCGACCACGGTGACGTCGAAGCCGTGCCGGGTGAGCCAGTACGCCAGCACCGGTCCGGCGATGCTGGCGCCGGAGACGAGGATCCGCATGAGTACCTCCCTGACTTAACGGTAGGTAAGTTGTACCACAGTTCCTTACCTATCGTTAAGTCAGTTATGCTGGGGCGGTGCCGAAGCCCTCCGACACCAAGCAGCGCATCCTCGACGTCGCCCGCGACCTGTTCACCAGCCAAGGCGTCCAGCGCACCAGCCTGCAGGACATCGCCGACCGGCTCGGCATCACCAAACCGGCGCTCTACTACCACTTCCCGTCCCGCGAAGACCTGGTCCGCAGCATCGTCCAGCCGCTGCTCGACGACGGCGAGAAGTTCCTCCTCGACCAGGAAGCCCGCGGCAACGCGCCGGTGCGCGAGCTGATCGAAGGCTTCTTCGACTTCAACCACCGCCACCGCGCCGACGTCGTCATGCTGCTGGCCGAGATGCCCACCCTGGCCGACCTCGGGCTCATCGACCGCGTCCTGGGCTGGCGGACCCGGCTCACCGAGCTGATCTGCGGCCCGGAACCGACGCTCGAACAGCAGGCCAGGGCCATCCTGGCCCTCGGCGGCCTGCAGGACGTCTGCATGCAGTTCCCCGACGTCCCGGTCGCCGAACTCAGGGCCGCCGCGGTCGCCGGCGCCCTCGGCGCCCTCGGCCGCTGAAAAATCTTCCCCGGCGCGTGTCGAGAACGCACCGGCGGCTCCGTCCCCGGGACAACAGCGGCCACGAAGGCCGCGACCGGAGAAGGAGACGACCATGCAGCAGGACGAAATCGCCCAGGTGCTCGCCAAGCCGCACAGCCGCGACCTGCTGGCCCGCGACATCGCCCGGCTGGCCTACGTCGCGCAGGACGGCACCCCGCGCACCATCCCGATCGCCTTCACCTGGAACGGCACCGAGATCGTCATGTGCACCACCAAGAACGCCCCGAAGCTGGCGTCCCTGCGCGCCAACCCGGCGGTCGCGCTGACCATCGACACCGAGGTGCACCCGCCCAAGATCCTCCTCCTCCGCGGCCGCGCGGACCTGGACGTCGTCGACGGCATCCCCGAGGAGTACCTGCAGATGAACGGCACCTACGAGATGACCCCCGAGCAGCGCGCCGAATGGGAACGCGAGGTGCGCTCGCTCTACGACGGCATGGTCCGGATCGTGGTCACCCCGACCTGGGCGAAGCTGATCGACTTCGAGGAGACCCTGCCCAGCGCGGTCGAGGAACTGGCCAAGCAGCGGGCCGAACGCGGTTAGCGGACCGCCGCGCGCTCGATGATCGCTCCCGTGTCGACGCCGGCCGGGAGCGTGCCGAACGCGATGCCCCAGTCGCCGCCGAAGCGCGACGCGCAGAACGCGTCCGCCACCGCGGGGTGGCCGTGGCGCACCAGCAGCGAGCCCTGCAGCACCAGCGCCATCGCCTCGACCAGCCGCCGCGCCCGGTACTCGATGCCGTCCAGATCGGTCAGTTCCTTGCGGACGCGGTCCACGGCGTCGTCGAGCCGGGCGTCACCGCCGGCGGCCTGCTCGACCTCGGCGAAGAACGCCGCCACCGACTCCGGCTGCCGGCCCATCGCGCGCAACGCGTCCAGCGCCGCGACGTTGCCCGAGCCCTCCCAGATCGACGACAGCGGCGCCTCCCGGTAGAGCCGCGGCATCCCCGACTCCTCGACGTACCCGTTGCCGCCGAAGCATTCCAGTGCCTCGGCGGCGTGCACCGGCGCCCGCTTGCACACCCAGTACTTCGACACCGCCAGCCCCAGCCGCCGGAACGCCTGCTCCTGCGCGTCCTCCCGCCGGTCGCCTGCCGCGGCCAGCCGCATCGCCACCGTCGTCGCCGCCTCCGACTCGACCACCAGGTCGGCCAGCACGTTCGCCATCAGCGGCTGGTCCACCAGCGCCTTGCCGAACGCACGCCGGTGCGTGGCGTGGTGCACCGCGCGGACCGCACCCAGCCGCATCCCGGACGCGCTGCCCAGCGTGCAGTCCAGCCGGGTGTTGTTGACCATCTCGATGATCGTGCGGACCCCGCGGCCCTCCTCGCCGACCAGCCAGCCGACCGCGTGGTCGTACTCGATCTCCGACGACGCGTTCGACCGGTTGCCGAGCTTGTCCTTCAGCCGCTGCAGCAGGATCCGGTTGCGCGAGCCGTCCGGCAGCACGCGGGGGAGCAGGAAGCACGACAGCCCGCCCGGTGCCTGCGCCAGCGTCAGGAACAGGTCGCACATCGGCGCCGAGGTGAACCACTTGTGCCCGACCAGGGTGTAGCTGCCGTCGGCGGCCGGGGTCGCGGTCGTGGTGTTCGCCCGGACGTCCGAGCCGCCCTGCTTTTCGGTCATCGACATGCCCGCGAGCAGGCCACGCTTGGTGCCGGGCTCGCGCAGCCCGAAGTCGTACTCGGTGGCCGCCAGCAGCGGCTCGTACCGCGCCGCCAGCTCCGGGTTCGCGCGCAACGCCGGGATCGCCGCGTAGGTCATCGAAATCGGGCAGCTGTGCCCGGCCTCGACCTGCCCCCAGACGTAGAACTTCGCCGCCCGCGCCGCGTGCGCGCCCTCGCGCGGGTCCCGCCACGGCGTGCCGTGCAGGCCGTGGCTCGTCGCGACCCGCATCAGCTCGTGCCAGTACGGGTGGAACTCGACCTCGTCGACCCGGTGGCCGTACCGGTCGTGCGTGCGCAGCACCGGCTCGTTCTCGTTGACCAGCCGGCCCCACTCCTGGGCCTGTTCGGTCCCGGCCAGCCGGCCCAGTTCGTGGAGCTCGCCCGCCGCCCAGCCCGCGCCGGCGCGCTCGAGCCCGGCCAGCAGCGCCGGGTCGTCGGCGACGTCGTGGCCGGCCAGCGGCGGGACCTGGTTGGTGACCTCATGCGTGGCGGGCATCGGAACCTCCTAGAGCGCGAAGGATGAATGTGCGGAGTTCGGCGACGTCACCGGCGTTTCCGCTGGTCAACGGCCCGATCAGGACTTCGGCGGCGGCGCCGACCAGCGCGGCGGCCGTCAGCCTGCCGTCCTGGGGCGGCAGCGAGCCGTCCCGGACCCCGGCGGCGACGTGCTCGGCGATCACCTCGGTGTAGGCCCGCCGGAACTCCAGCCGCTCGGCGTCGATGAGCGCGTCGACCGGCTCGGCGAGCAGGGCATACGCCTGCTTCGGCGCCTTGAGCGCCCGCTGGGCGAAGGTGTCGACCGCGGCCAGGACCCGCTCGGCCGGCGCACCCGCCGTCGCCGACGCCGTCCGGACCGCTTCGACCTCCCGCGTCACGACCTGCCGGAACACGTGCACGACCAGGTCGGCCTTGGTGGGGAAGTGCCGGTAGACGCTGCCGACGGCGACCCCGGCCCGCTCGGCCACCGCGGCGACGGAGCACCCGCTGTAGCCGTGTTCGGCCAGCCGCCGGGTCGCCGCGGCGACGATCGTCTCGCGCTGGGCGTCGAGACGTTCCTGCACTTTGGGGGTGCGGCGGTAGGGCACGTCAAGAAGTGAAGCACTGATTCATTGCTTCAGTCAACGCTCGAGCAGCCGCTTCGCACCCCGCACCTCGGCCTCGACGTCCGCCCGCAGCCGTCGTCGCAGAACCGGCTCGACCAGCCAGCGCAGGGGAGCGGCGAACCCGAACGCGATCCGCCGCCGCACCCGGATCCCTCCGCCGGCGGGGACGCACTCGAAGTGCGCCTCGAACGTCGAGACCCGACGCGCGAGGCGGTTCTCCGGCACGTCGGGCAGCCGGACGTCGACCCGTCGTCCCGGGGTCAGCGTCATCCGGGACACGACCTTCGGCCCCGGACCGAGCCCGGGCAGCGCCGAACGGAACCGGAACTCGGTCACGTCGCCGTCGCGGTGCACCCAGTCGATCCGGCCCAGCTTCCGGTCGACCTCGGCGTACCGCCGCGGGTCCATGACCAGCGCCAGGAAGGCTTCGGGCGGGCACGACACGCTCTCTTCCACGATCACCTCGACCATAGAAAGAGAGTAGTTTCTCACTATGGCTCGAACAACCCCGGGCGTCACCCGCCGCCGCATCCTCGACGAAGCCGTCCACCTCTTCGCCACCCGCGGCTACGACGCCACCTCCGTCGCCGACATCCAGGCCGCCTGCGGCCTCCACCCCGGCAGCGGCGCTCTCTACAAGCACTTCCCGTCCAAAGCCGCCCTCCTCGAAGCCGCCGTCCACGACAACCTCGAGCGCCTGGCCGCCCGCACGGCCTCCACTGCCGGCGGCCAGCTGCCGGACGACCCCCGTGAAGCCCTGCGCCTGCTCGCCGACGTCGTCTGGGCCTTCATGGCCGCCGACCGCGACCTCATCCGCCTGATGATCCGCGAATTCACCGGCTTCCCGGAGCTCTTCGAGCAGATGTGGCAGGGCGTGGTCGCCACCGTCTACCGACGCGGGACCGAGTGGATCACCGCCCTGCGAGACCAGGGGAGAGCCGACGTGAGCGACCCCGAGGCCACCGCCGCCGTGCTCGTCGCGGCCCTGACCTACTACCCGATCCTCGACGTCCTCATCGGACACACGCCCGGCGACCTCGCTCCGGACCGCTTCCTCGCCGCCTGGCTCGACTCCTCCGTCGCCGCCCTGCGGCTCACCTCCCGCTGATCACGCCGGGCGCTTCACCAGCGCCACCAGGTACCGGCACGGCACCGCCCCCGGATTCGCGAACACGCAGTCCGCCGCCGGCCCCAGCTGCAGGCAGTCGCCGGCCTCCAGTTCGTGCACCTGCGCGCCCTCGTGGAACCGCAGGTGCCCCGCCAGCACCCAGATCTGCTGGTGCAGGAACGCATACGTCCCCGACGTCAACGGCACCTCCACCCCGGGCGGCAGCTCCACCTCCACCAGCTCCAGCGGCCGCCCGGCCGCGGGGGAGACCGACCGCCGCCGGTACCCGGTGTCCGGATCCACCCACACCGGCTGCTCCGCCGCCCGCACCAACCGGCGCTCGTCGCCCTCGGCCCGCGCGATCAGCTCCGAGAGCGTCAGCCCCAGTGCCGCCGACAGCTTCGCCAGCAACGCCGCCGTCGGCTGCACGTCACCCCGCTCGATCTTGCCGATCATCGCCCGCGACACCCCTGACCGGTCGGCGAGCGCAGCGGCCGAGAGACCCCGTGAGGCCCGGGCGGCGGACACCGTGGCGGCAAGGCGGGCAGTCAGGGGATCGCTCATAACTGTGGATACTATACGAGCCATTCTGGCTACCATATGAGCCATGATTCGAGCCGCCACCACCCAGGACGCCGCCGCCTGCGCCGCCCTCTACGCCCCCTACGTCACCGACACCGCCGTTTCCTTCGAAACCGAACCACCTGACGCCACCGAAATGGCCCGCCGCATCGGCCACGCCCACGCCTGGTTCGTCCTCGAAGACCAGGACCGGATCGCCGGATACGCCTACGCCACCCGCTTCGCCGAACGCGCCGCCTACCGCTGGTCCTGCGAAACGAGCATCTACCTCGAACAAGGCCGCCGCCGCACCGGCGCCGGCCGCGCCCTCTACGAGGCACTGTTCGAGCGGCTGCGCGAGCGGGGGTTCTGCCGCGCCTTCGCCGGCATGACCCTGCCGAACGACGCCAGCGCGGGACTCCACCGAGCCCTCGGCTTCGAACCCGCCGGCGTCTACCGCCGGGTCGGCTGGAAACACGGCGCCTGGCGCGACGTCGCCTGGGTCCAGAAGGACCTTCGCGCAACTGAAGGTTGCACATCCGCACCCGGCGAGCTAACGTGACACGCAACCAAACGTTGCACAAGGAGCCCCCGTGGAACACGGCACACTCGAACGCGAAATCCACATCGACGCCAGCCCCGAAGTCGTCTTCGACGTCGTGAGCAACCCCCAGCACCTCCGCGAATGGTGGCCCGACGACGCCCAATACCCCGCCGAACCCGGGGGAGCGGGACACATCAGCTTCGGCGACTCCCGAGTCGGCTTCACCGTCGTCGACGCCATCCCGCACAAGCTGTTCTCCTTCCGGTGGACCCACGCCGAAGGGGAGACCGCCACCCCCGGCAACTCCTTCCTCGTCGTCTTCGAACTCGACCCCACCGCCACCGGCACCCGCCTCCGCATGACCGAAACCGGCTTCCGCGAACAAGGCTGGGACGAAGCCAAGATCGCCGCCGAATACGCCGACCACGTCAGCGGCTGGGACCACTTCCTGCCCCGCCTGACCACCTACGCCCCCAAGGTGGGAGCCGCCCGGTGACCACCACCGTGGACGACGACCTCTGGTCCGCCATCGGCGACCCCACCCGCCGCCGGATGCTCGACCTCCTGCTGAACGAGGGGAGCGGCACCGCGACCAGCCTCAGCGAACACCTCCCGGTCACCCGCCAAGCCGTCGCCAAACACCTCGCCGTCCTCGACCGCGCCGGACTCGTCCACGCCCGCAACGCCGGCCGCGAAAGGCACTTCCGCGTCGACGAAGCCCAGCTCGCCCGGGCCGTCGCTCAGCTCAACGAAGTCGGCAACGCCTGGGACGCGAGGCTCCGCCGGATCAAGCACATCGCCGAAACCATTCAAAAGAACACCGAGAAGAACACCGAAAGGAACCGGTAGAAGATGGACATCCTGCACCGCATCGGCGTCCAGGACACCAGCCCGGACAAGACCTACCGAGCCATCACCACCCTCGACGGCCTCTCGAACTGGTGGACCGAGAAGACCGAGGGGGACACCGAACCCGGCGGCATCATCGCCTTCCGCTTCATCCCGGGCGGCTTCGACATGAAGGTCCTCGAACTCGACCCGGGCCGGCTCGTCCGCTGGGAAGTCGTCGACGGCCCGCCGGAGTGGATCGGCACGACGATCCGCTGGGAACTCGAGCAGCGCGCCGACCACACGATCGTCCTGTTCAAGCACGAAGGCTGGCGCGAGGCAGGTGAGTTCATGCACCACTGCAGTACCAAGTGGGCGATCTACCTGATGAGCCTCAAGCAGCTCGTCGAGACCGGGGAAGGTGCCCCGAGCCCGCGGGACGTGGCGATCAGTGACTGGCACTGACGTTACTTGACATAATGTACATTATCGGCACTTGGTGACCTGCTGGGCGGACGACCCGGGAGGGGTGCCGAACCCGGGGTCGGACCGTGTTCGGTCGGCGAGAGTGTTCGCTTCGCCAGGACGGCTCCTGTGAGGGTTTTGAGGGCACCCGGTGAAGCTGCCGGCCCGATTCGACCCATCCGAGGCCTTGAGAGGATCCCCTGAGGGGCTTGAGTCCAGGGTCCAGTCACTCGACCTCAAAACGTCACGGTGACGAAATTGACCGAGGCTGTCCGAGGTTGAACGTGTATGCGTGGCGCGGTCGGCGACACTCGATCCGTCGCTACGGGCTCCCGTGGCCGGCCTGATTCCCGCCGAGCCGGTGTCGAACATGTGTGCGCATGTCCCCGTGTTCGCGATCCGAGGGCGCCGACGGCCTCAGATCGGCCTCCGGAGAGTTCCGTGTCCCCCAAGGGGAAGATCCTGGGTCATCCCGGCATTTCATGCATAATTGCCATTATGCATGAAATGCCGGGATCGGGCCCGGCCGCGGAAACTGTCGGTGGTGTGCGGTACAAGATCCACATGAAGGTTTCCGAGGCCCAGCAAGCCTTCTTCGCCGCCCGCCGTCCCCGCAAGGACTCTCCGCACACCACCGACGCCTACCGCCGGGACCTCGCCGGCATCACCACTCTCCTGGTTTCGGAGCTCGGCCGTCCGGCCGAGGAGCTCGAGGTGGCCGACCTGACCGGCCCGGCGCTGCGGTCGGCGTTCGGCGCGTTCGCGGACGGGCACGCGAAGAGCTCGGTGCTGCGGGCTTGGTCGACGTGGAACCAGTTCCTGACGTTCTGCGTGGCGGACGGGCTGCTGGCGGGCAATCCGATGGGTGCGGTGGCGCGGCCGCGGACGCCGGCGTTGACGCCGAAGCCGTTGCGGGGCGAGGAGACCCCGGAACAGCTGCTTTCGGCAGCTGCTGCCGGATCGCGGCGCGCGCGGGATCCGTGGCCGGAGCGGGACGTGCTGGTGATCGCGCTGGGTTTGGTGGCGGGGTTGCGAGCGGCGGAGATGCGGGCGTTGACGTCGCGGTCGCTGGTGGGGCGCGCGGGTGAGCTGCGGTTGCACGTGAAGGGGAAGGGCAGCCGGGACCGGTCGATCCCGGTGCAGCCGGTGCTGGCGGAGCTGATCGAGCGGTACCGGGAGTCGTGCCGGGTGCGGTTCCCGAACGCGCGGTTCTCCCCCGGTTCGCCGTTGCTGCTGGATCGGGCGGGTGAGCCGATCGGGCGGGGTGCGCTGGAGTACCTGGTGAAGTCGTGTTACCGGGGTGCGGGGTTGCACGACCGGGTGCCGGTGGGGGCGAATCTGCACGCGTTGCGGCACACGTTCGCGACGCGGTTGGCGGAGGACGGGGCGACGGCGTCGGAGATCATGGCGTTGCTGGGGCACGCGAGTTTGGCGACGAGCCAGAACTACATCGAGGCGACGGGTCGCGAGCAGCGTGCGGCGGCGGCGAGCAACCGGACGTACCGGGCCCTGGATGGTTTGGGCTGAGGTTCCGGAACGGACGACACGCGTACCTGGACGGACGACACGCGTGTCTGGATGGACGACACGACGCCCGGCGGTGGTCTGATCGTGTCGTCCGGTGGGGTGCGCGTGTCGTCCGGTGGGTCAGCGGAGTTGTTCGAGGTCTTTGGCCGCTCGGGCGATTTCTTCGGCGAGGGTGCGGAGTTCGCGGGGGTCGGCGCCGTCGTCGGCGGCGGTGACGATGTCCTCGGCGGCGCAGCGGAGCTGGAAGAGGCGGTCCTGGAGGGCGGCGATTTCGGTGTCGGAGAGCACCACCGCGTCTTCGGGGAGGCCGCTGCGCTGGAGGGCGGTGCGGCGTTCGTAGGCGCGCTGGCGGCAGGACTGTCCGCAGTAGCGCCGTCGGCGGCCGACGTTGCCGCCTTCGGGGAGGCGTCGTCCGCACCAGCCGCAGTGCTTGGGGGCGCCTCGGCGGGCCGGGGCGAGTTCGATCGTGGTCGGCTGGGTCAGTTCGGCGGCTTCCCTCACCCGGGAGACCCTAGCTGGCCACCGTTTGCTCATGCCGGGGTCATGGCGGAAGTGCACACTTGGGGGATGCAGGCGTCGTTCCCGTACCTGGCCGATCCGCTCCCCCGTGCCTTCGCGCACCGGGGGTGGCACCTCGACGAGCTCGAGGGTTTGGAGAATTCGCTGCCGGCGTTCAAGCGGGCGTGTGCGGAGGGGTACCGGTACCTGGAGACGGATGTGCACGCGACGGCGGACGGTGTGGTGGTGGTCCACCACGACGCGAGCTTGGACCGGACGACGGATGGGTCGGGGCCGATCGCTTCGCAGACGTGGGAGCAGCTGAAGAACGTCAAGGTGGGTGGCAAGGCGCCGTTGTCGCGGCTGGAGGACGTGCTGGAGGAGCTGCCGGGCGCGCGGTTCAACGTCGATGTGAAGGCGGATCGGGCGGTGGAGCCGTTCGTGCGGGTGCTGGAGCGGACGAAGGCGTTCGACCGGGTGGCGGGGGCGGCGTTTTCGGATGCGCGGCTGGTGCGGTTGCGGAAGCTGGCGGGGCCGAAGCTGGTGACGGCGATGGGTCCGCGGTCGGCGTTCGCGTTGTGGGCGCGGGGCCGGCTGCCGCTGCTGCCCCTCGGGCGGCTGGTGCTGGGGGCGATGGCTCAGGTGCCGGTGCGGCAGGGGGCGTTGCGGGTGGTGGACAAGGCGTTCCTGTCGGTGGCCGGGCGGTCGGGTATCGAGGTGCACACGTGGACGATCGACGATCCGGCGGAGATGCGGATGCTGTTGGACCTGGGGGTGCACGGGATCGTGACGGATCGGCCGGATCTGTTGCGTGAGGTGCTGATCGAGCGGGGTGCGTGGCAGCGGTCGCAGGAGCCGTGAGGGTCAGCGGGGTGGTTTGCCGGTCCAGGCGGCTTCCCAGGTCTTGGGGCCGAGCAGGCCGCTGTCGTTGATGCCGTTGGCGCGTTGGAGGTCGAGGACGGCGGTGCGGGTCTTCTCGAGGTAGCAGCCGGTGCCGGTGAAGCCGTAGCCGAAGGCGTTCATGCGGAGCTGGAAGGTTTTAAGCGGGTCGGCGCAGTCGCCGTAGCGGTAGACGACGCCGGGCCAGGCGGGCCGGGGGCCGCCGGGGCCGGGTGGCGGGGTGGGGAGTCCTCCCCCGCCGATGTAGGCGGATTCGGTGTAGGTGGGGACGCGTTTGCTGCGGGCGTCCGCGTCGGCGGCGAGCTTGAGCATGCCGGCGCACTGCCAGGGTTGCCAGCCGCGCATGCGGTAGAGGTAGAGGGCGCGGTAGTCCTGTTCGGCGGGGGCGGCCTGGTCGGGGCGGCCCTGTCCGCCGACGCTGCGCCAGGTGGGCAGGTCGAACTGGTAGGCGCCGTAGTAGCCGTTGCCGGTGTTGGTGGCGTAGCGGCCGCTGGACTCGCACATGCGGAGCTTGGCCCAGGCGCTCGAGGCGGGGTCCGCGGTGGCGGTGGCGGGGTTGGTCAGCGGCAGACCCATGGCGGCGAGGGTGAGGAGCAGGAGGCTCGTCACGGTGCGTCGGCGGTTCTGGATCATGGGTGCACAGTAGGAGCGTGTCCCACTGACCACAACAGACACGATGGGCGCTTAAGTCTCACATGAAACACTGTTCACTTTTGGCGGCGACACGCCGTGGGTGGTGAACGAGGTGGCCCGCGGTGGCGGTGGATGATCACGAAGCGACAAACCGGACACGGTTTCGGCGGGGTGGTCACCGGGGTCGCGGTGTCCCCGTAGTCTCCGCGCTGACCTGGAAGTTCTTGAGATCGAGGAGCCGTGGATGACGCTGGCCGGGACGCGCTCGACCAAGCGCGAGCGCTGGGGCTGGTATTTCTACGACTGGGCGAATTCGCCGTTCTATTCGTCGACGACGACGGTGTTCGGGGCGCTGTCGATGAGCCCGATCGCGGCGGCGGACGCGCGGGCGAACATCACCCTTAACGGGGACCGTGCGTGCCTGAACGCGGCGGGTGAGACGGACACGCTGCAGCACTGTGACGTGTCGTTGTTCGGGCTGCACTTCCCGGCCGGTTCGGTGTGGGGGTACCTGCTGTCGGTGGCGACGGTGGTGCAGGTGCTGGTGCTGCCGATCGCGGGTGCGGTGGCCGATCGCAGCCACAACAAGCGGCGGATCCTGGGCGGGTTCGCGTTCCTGGGCGCGGCGGCCGCGGCGGGGATGTTCTTCCTGACCGGTTCGGACTGGCAGCTGGGTGCGGCGCTGTTCATCGTGGCGAACATCGGCTACGGCGGCTCACTGGTCGTCTACTACTCGTTCCTGGCCGACATCGGCGGGCCGGACGAGCGGGACGGCATTTCGGCGAAGGGCTGGGCGTTCGGGTACCTGGGTGGCGGGCTGGCGCTGGCGTTGCAGCTGGGGTTCTACCTGAAGCACGACGCGTTCGGCGTGGACCAGGACCTGGCGGTGCAGATCTGCTTCCTGACCTCGGGGCTGTGGTGGGCGGCGTTCACGTTCCCGGCGGTACGGCGGCTCCCCCGCCGGCACGTGCCGGTGGACGTGGCGCCGGGGCGTTCGGTGGTGCGGGCGGGGTTCACGGAGCTGCGGCAGACGCTGGTGGCGGCGAAGGCGTATCCGCTGACGCTGGCGTTCCTGGGCAGCTACCTGGTCTTCACCGACGGGATCAACACGGTGGTGACGGTGTCGGCGCAGTACGGCAAGGACGAGCTGGGGTTCGGCAACAGCGTGCTGATCGTGACGATCCTGGTGATCCAGTTCGTGGCGTACCTGGGTGGGACGCTGCACGGGCTGGTGGCGCGGCGGGTCGGGGCGAAGCGGACGATCCTGGGCAGCCTGGTGGTGTGGATCGTGGTGCTGGCCGGGGCGTACTTTGTCCAGCCGAGGCAGATGCTGCAGTTCCTGGCGGTGGCGGTGGGGATCGGGCTGGTGCTGGGCGGGACGAACGCGTTGTCGCGGTCGTTGTTCAGCCAGATGATCCCGGCGGGCAAGGACGCGCAGTACTACTCGCTCTACGTGGTGGGTGAGCGGGGGACGTCGTGGCTGGGGCCGCTGGTGTTCGCCGGGGTGGGGCAGGCGACGGGGTCGTTCCGGCTGGCCATCGTGGCGCTGGTGGTGTTCTTCGCGGTGGGTTTGGTGCTGGTGTGGCTGGTGCCGGTGCGGCGGGCGATCGTGGCGGCGGGCAACCGTCCGCCGGGGGTGCTGTGAGGCACCGATAGGGTCGGGCGTCGTGACCTTGATCGACGACGCCGGCCCTGATCCCACGGACGCGCTTTCCTCGGTTCCCGCGGCCGGTTCGCGCCGTGGGACGCCGCCGGTGGGCAAGCTGAAGTTCTGCTACGGGCCGATGGACTGCGGGAAGTCGACCCTGGCGCTGCAGATCGACCACAACCACGCGCGGCAGGGCCGCCGGGGGCTGGTGCTGGTGCGCCACGACCGGTCGGGGGCGCCGCAGATCTCGAGCCGGATCGGGTTGACCCGGCAGGCGGTGGAGGTCGGTGAGGACACCGACGTGCGTGAGCTGGTGCGGCAGGAGTGGGCGCAGGGCAGGCACGTGGACTACGTGGTGGTGGACGAGGCGCAGTTCCTCTCCCCCGGCCAGGTCGACCAGCTGGCGGAGCTGGCCGACGAGGTGGAGATCGACGTGTACTGCTTCGGGATCGCGACGGACTTCCGGAGCCGGTTGTTCCCGGGTGCCGCTCGTCTGTTCGAACTGGCGGACGAGTTGCAGCCGGTTCAGGTGGAGGTGTTGTGCTGGTGTGGGCTACCCGGGCGGTTCAACGCGCGGGTGGTGGACGGCGAGGTGGTGCGTGAAGGCGATACCGTCGTGGTGGCAGATACCGAACAATCCGTAGTTGAAACTTCAGCTTCAGCACGTTTTGAGGCCGAATTCGCTACCGTGCGTTATCAGGTATTGTGTCGCCGCCACTTTCGATCGGGTGACTTGGGCTCGGTTACCGCTCATCACGGTCAGTTACGGTTGACCTGAGCGAGACGCGAGTAGCCCATCCGGGGGATATCAGCACTAAGAAGGCCGTATTGACGTCACGCCGGAGCGCGAAATGCCTCCTACTAGGAGAAGCTGATGCAGGCGGGTGACGCAGCTCATCGTGAGCAACGACATGGTGGTCCGGGAATCCTCCGGTGCCGCCGGTCGTTGCATAGGGTGAGCAACACCCTGGCTCCACCCCGGAGCTGACTGAAAGGACCCCCATCATGGCCGACCGTGTTCTTCGTGGAAGCCGGCTGGGAGCGGTCAGCTACGAGACCGACCGCAACCACGACCTCGCCCCACGCCGCACCGTGCGCTACGCCTGCCCGAAGAACCACGAGTTCGAGGTGCCGTTCTCCGACGACGCCGAGATCCCGACGGTCTGGGAGTGCCGCCTGCACGGGAGCGAATCGGAGATCGTCGATGGCGGGCAGCCCGAGCAGAAGAAGGTCAAGCCGCCGCGCACCCACTGGGACATGCTGCTCGAGCGGCGCACGATCCCCGAGCTCGAGGACCTGCTCAACGAACGTCTCGCCGAGCTGAAGGGCCGCCGCACCTCACGGTCGGCGTGACCCTCCGGAACTCGGCCTTGTAGCCAAGCTCCCACCACAACGGAAAGGCCCCCGCGACCTCCCCCCGCGGGGGCCTTTCGCCTGCCCGGACCCCGTACCCGGAACGTCGTTCGGGTACGGGGTCAGCTTGGGCGGAAGGGGCCGTTCAGCGCGGCCCACTGCAGGAGCATGATCGTCTTGGCGTCCGCGATCTCGCCCGTGCCGATCATCTCGAGGGCCTTGGTGAACGGGAGCTCCAGGACCTCGATGTCCTCCCCCTCCTCCGCGAGGCCGCCGCCCTCGCCGCGGTCGGCGGGGTCGTAGGGCGCGGCGTAGCAGTGCAGGCGCTCGGTGACCGAGCCCGGGCTCGTGTAGACGTCGAACACGTGCTCCAGCGCGCCGATCCGCACCCCAGTCTCCTCCTCGGCTTCGCGGCGGATCGCCGTCTCCGGGTCGTCGGTGTCGAGCAGGCCGGCCGCGGTCTCGACGAACATGCCGTCCGGGTGGTCGTTGACGTAGACCGGGTAGCGGAACTGGCGGGTCAGCAGGACCGTGCCGCCCTGGAGGTCGTAGAGCAGCACCGTCGCGCCGTTGCCGCGGTCGTAGGTCTCGCGCTGCTCGGTCGTCCAGCGGCCGTCGGCGTGCTGGTAGTCGAACGTCGTGCGGCGGAGCACGTACCAGGCCGACGACAGCAGTTCCACGTTGGTGACGCGGACGCGCGGGTTGCGGGCCGGGCTTGTCGAAGAGGTCATGCCGCGACGATAATGTGCACGACTCGGAAACAACAAGGAGGATCGTGCATGTTGGTCGGGGAACGCCGTGAGCTGCTGCTGGCCCGGCTGGCCGCCGAGGGCAAGGTCTTGGCCAAGGACGTCGCGGCCGAACTCGGCGTCTCGGAGGACAGCATCCGCCGCGACCTGCGCGACCTCGCCGCGGCCGGCCTCTGCCAGCGCGTCTACGGCGGCGCGCTGCCCGTCTCCCCCGCCGTCGCCGACTACGCGAGCCGCACGGTCATCGCCCGGGACGGCAAGGAGCGGGTCGCCAGGGCCGCCGCCGCGCTGGTCCGGCCCGGTTCGACCGTCATCCTCGACGGCGGCACGACCACCCTGGCCGTCGCGAACGCCCTCCCGCACGATCTCGAGGCCACCGTGGTCACCCACAGCCCGACCGTCGCCGTCGCCCTGCTCGACCACCACGGCATCGAGGTGTTCCTGCTCGGCGGACGGCTGTTCCGGCACTCCGCGGTCACCTGCGGCGCCGCCGCGGCCGAAGCGGCCCAGTCGATCAGCGCCGACGTCTTCCTGCTCGGCGTCACCGGCGTCCACCCCGAAGCCGGCCTGACCACCGGCGACGCCGACGAAGCCGCGATGAAACGCACCCTGGCCCGCCGCGCGGCCGACACCTACGTGCTGGCCAGCGCCGAAAAGCTCGGCGCGGCGTCACGGTTCACCGTGCTGCCCTTCGGCGAGGTCGCCGGGATCGTCACCGATGCCGACGACCAGAACGTGCAGGAACTTGCAGAGAAGGGCGTGGCGATCCTGCGGGCGTGACCTCGGTGTACCACTCGCGGCCCGCCGCCAGCCCGAACAGCGGCGCCGGCAGCCACACGAGCAGCCGCAGCACCGCCGAGAGCCGCCCGGTCCCGCGCACGTCGGACACGTGCGCGGCCAGCGCCGCCTGCTTGCGCGCGGCGAAGCGCCGCACGTCGAACCGGTGGGTGACGGCCGAGGCCGGGCTGTAGGCACGGCTGAGGGCTTCGACGTCGTAGTCCAACGGGATCCGCAGCGCCCGGACCACCCGTACGAACCGCAGCGCGAAGTCGCGGGGCAGGGTGGCCTCCAGCAGCCGAGTCCCGGTCAGCCGGGCCGCCCGGCGGGCCACCTGGTGCACCTTCACGTGGTCGCGGTGGCCGTAACCGCCGTTGCCGTCGTAACCGAGCAGCAGGTCGGCGCGCTCCTCGTGCAGCACGGCGGCGAGCCGGTGCGCCGCCTCCTCGGTGTCGGCGCGGGCGAAGCGCTGCCGTCCGGGCGGGTCGGCGTAGAGCACGGGACCGTGGCCGCTGTCGGCGTAGCCCAGGTGCACCACCCGCCGGACGCCGAGGATGGCCGCCGCCGCCTCCAGTTCGGCCCACCGCGGGGTCGGGTGCCCGGCGGCCATGCCGTCGGTGGCCACGACGACGACCACCCGGTGCCCGTCGGCCGCGGCGCGGGCCAGGGTGCCGCCGCTGAGCAGGACGGGGTCGTCGGCGTGGGCGTGGAAGGCCACGATCGTCGTCACCCGGCCCATCATGGCCCAGAACGGCCGAAACCGGGTCAGGCGCGCTTGACCAGCTTGCGCAGCTGGTGCCAGCGGCGCTCCAGGCCCCACTTCGCCACCCGCAGGAACGCCTCCTGGATGATCGAGCCGTTCATCTTCGACTCGCCGATCTCGCGCTCGGTGAAGGTGATCGGGACCTCGACGATCTCGAAGCCGGCCTCGTCGGTGCGGATGGTGAGGTCGATCTGGAAGCAGTAGCCGTGCGAGTTGACCTCGTCCAGGGCCAGCTTCTCCAGCACCGGACGGCGGTAGGCGCGGAAGCCCGCGGTGATGTCGCGGACCTTCATGCCGAGCGCGATCTGCGAGTAGAGGTTCGCGCCGCGGGAGAGGACCTGGCGCTTGACCGGCCAGTTGACGACGCTGCCGCCCGGCACGTACCGCGAGCCGATCGCCAGGTCGGCGTCGCCGACCGCGTCCAGCAGGCGGGGCAGGTCCTCGGGGGCGTGCGAGCCGTCGGCGTCCATCTCGACGATCGTGTTGTACTCGCGGGCCAGGCCCCAGCGGAACCCGGCGATGTAGGCGGCGCCGAGGCCGGCCTTCTCGGTGCGGTGCAGCACGTGGATGTGGTCGTTGGCGGCCGCGCGCTCGTCGGCGAGCTCACCGGTGCCGTCGGGGCTGCCGTCGTCGACCACGAGCACGTGCACGTGCGGGAGTGCCTTGTGCAGGCGATCCAGGATCGGGCCGAGGTTCTCCCGCTCGTTGTAGGTCGGGATCACCACCAGCACCGGCTCGATTTCCCGGGCCCCCCGCGGCGCCTGCGACATCCGTGCTCCTCCGATATCCGCGGCGGTCAGTCCGCCGCTTCCTCTGCTGCCGTGCCGGCGCTGGTGCGCCGGGTGCGAAAACGGAGTACGAGCCCGCCGGCCACCCCGGCGATCGCCAGAGCCAGCAGCCCGTACTCCGTCCACGCACCTAGTTGATCCGACAGCGTAGTCTGCGTCCGCAGCGGGACGCGCCCGACCAGGGAATCCGCCGTGAAAAGGCCGGTTGAGCTGGTCACGGTCCCGTCGGGGGCGACGATCGCGCTGACCCCGGAGACCGCCGACACCACGACGGCCCGGCCGTGCTCGACCGCCCGCAGCCGGGACATGGCCAGCTGCTGCACGCTCATCTCGCTCTCGCCGTACCAGGCGTTGTTGGTCGGCACCACCAGCAGCTCGGCGCCGTCGCGCACGGCGTCGCGGGCCGGGTAGTCGAACGCCGCTTCGTAGCAGACGAACACGCCGACCTTGGTGCCCGCGGCGGCCATGGCCTGGTTGGTGCCGTCGCCGGGGACCATGTCGACGGTTTCGGAGTCGAGGAACGGCGTGACCAGCTCGGCGACCTTGCGGGCCGGGACGTACTCGCCGAAGGGCACCAGCTGCTGCTTGGCGTAGCGCTCGCCGGGCCCGGTGCGCGGGTCCCAGGCGACGACGGAGTTCTGCAGGTGCCCGTCGGGCAGCCGGTAGATGGCGCCGATCAGGGCCGGGACGCCGAAGTTGGCGACGAGCTGGTCGACCTGCAGGTCCGGGCCGGTGACGGTGGTGGCGCTCTCCGGCCACACGAGCAGGTCCGGCTTGGGCACCTTGCCGGCCCGGATGTCCGCGAGCAGCCGCCGGCTTTCGGCGATGGTGTTGTCGCGCAGCACGGTCCGCTCCCCCTGCAGGGCGAGCCCGATGTCCGGGGCGTTGCCCTGGACGGTGGCGACGGTGCGCTCGCCGTCCTGGGCGCCGGTGCCGATCGTCGGCCACAGCGCCAGGCCCGCGACGACGGGCAGCAGCGTGCCGAGTGCGGCGAAGACCACCGGCCGCGTGAGCTTGCGCACCTTCCACAGCCGGGCGGCCAGCGCGGCCAGGCCGAAGCCGGTGAGGACGACGGCCAGGCCGACCAGCGGGGCGCCGCCGATCGAGGCGAGCGGCAGGAACGCGCCTTCGGGCTGGCTGAAGGCGACCCGGCCCCACGGGAAACCGCCGAAGGGGAACCACGCGCGGGGCGTCTCCAGCGCGACGAACACCAGCGCGCCCCACAGCGGCGCGGCCGGGAGCCGGGACACCAGCGTGATCAGGCCGCCCGCCAGCCCGTGGTAGAGGGCGAGCGCGAACGACAGGCCCAGCCACGGCCACGGGCCGAAGTCGGGGCCGAGGAAGTCCAGCAGCCAGGTCAGCAGCGGCAGGAAGAAGACGAACCCGAACGCGAAGCCGTAGCCGAAGCCGGCCCGGAAGCGGCGGCCGCGCAGCACGAGGGCCAGTCCGGCGAACGCCAGTGGCGCCAGCCACCACAGCGGGCGCGGCGCGAAGCTCAGGTAATAGGCGAATCCGGACGCGCACGCCGCGGCGGTGCGCAGCAGCCAGGCCGGCGGGACCCGCCGCGGGCGGGCGGACTGGTGCGGGGCGCCCGGTTCGGGGTCGGCCATGGTGACTGCCACAGGTACCAACTCTAGGAGATGGTGTCGTGGAGAACCGCACCCGCGCGGACCGTGCGCAGGCACCGCGGGAGGGCGGCGTCCGGTTCGAGCCGGGGCAGCGGCGGCACGCCGGCCCGCGGGTCGGTGGACCAGCGCTGCACGCGGCTGTCGGGGGTGGCCACGACCAGGTCGGTGGCGTCCCAGATCGCGTAGTGCGCCGGCGCGCCGGGGACGAGGCTGCCGGTGACGCCGTCGTTGACGCCCGCCGCCCGGTGCCCGGCGCGGGTGTGGGCGGTGAACGCCGCCCGCGGGGACAGGCCGGCCCCCGGTGTCCGGTGGTAGGCCGCGGCGCGAACGCTCGCCCACGGGTCCAGCGGTGTGACCGGGGCGTCGGAGCCGAAGGCGAGCAGGACGCCTTCGGCGGCCAGGGTCGCGAAGGGGTTGAGCCCGGCCGCGCGGTCGGCGCCGAGGCGTTCGGCGTACATGCCTTCCGAGCCGCCCCAGAGCGCGTCGAACAGCGGCTGCATCGAGGCGACGACGCCCCAGCCGGCCAGCTGCTTGGCCTGCTCGGCGGTGACCATTTCCAGGTGCTCGAGCCGGTGGTGGCGGGCGGCCAGTGCGCGCTGCCCGACCTCCTTTTCCGCCAGCCGGAAGCCTTCGACGACATCGGCGACGGCGGCGTCGCCGATGACGTGGAAGCCGGCCTGCAGCCCGGCTTCGGTGCAGGCGGCCAGGTGCCCGGCGATGCGGTGGGCGTCGAGGTAGCGCGTTCCGGTGCCCGCGTGGTCGGCGTAGGGCTGGGTCAGGGCGGCGGTGTGGGAGCCCAGGGCGCCGTCGGCGAACAGGTCGCCGGCCAGGCCGCGCGCGCCGAGCTCGCGGGCGGTTTCGACGGCGCCGAGCTCGCCCCAGTAGCCGACGACCTCGGGCGTGCCGGGTCCGGCGAGGGCGAGGAGGGCGGCGAGGTCGTCGCGGCCGGAGATGTCGGGGCCGGCGCATTCGTGGACGCTGACGATGCCCTGCTTCGCGGCCTCGGCGAGGAAGGCTCGCTGGGCGCGTTCGCGCTGCTCGGGGGTGATCGCGGCGCGCACGGCCGCGCGGACGGCGTGGTGGGCGGCGCGGGTGAGCGGGCCGTCGGGCGACCAGCCTTCGGCGTCGCGGGCGGCGGGGGCCAGCTCGACCAGGGCGGTGGAGACGAGCGCGGAGTGGACGTCGACGCGGCTGAGGTAGACCGGCGTGCCGCCGGCGGCGGCGTCGAGTTCCGCGCGGCTGGGCAGGCGCGGGTCGGTCCAGGTGGTCTCGTCCCAGCCGTGGGCGAGCAGGACCTGCCCGGGTTCGGCGGCGGCCCGGACCCGGGCCAGCAGGTCGGCGCCGCTGCGGACGCCGGTGAGGTCGAGGCCGGTCAGGTGCAGGCCGGTGGCGGTGGCGTGGACGTGCGCGTCGACGAACGCCGGCGCGACGAAGGCGCCCTGGAGGTCGATCACCTCGGCCGTCGGGTGCAGGGCGCGGGCCGGGGCGTCCTGCCCGACCCAGACCACGGTGCCGCCGGTGACCGCCATCGCCGTGGCGTCGGGACCGGCGGGGGTGTAGATGCGCCCGCCGAGCAGGAGCGTCGTGTGTTCGTCCGTCACGCCCTTGAGTCTGCCCCCTTCGTCCACGTGGGGGACGGCGCCCCAGCAGGCAGGAAGATTTACTCCGTGAGAACGTTATGACAGGATATTTTAACGCGTTCCCGACGACTAGGAGTACAAGTGACTGCGATCCAGGAACCTGTGACGCCTGCCGCCGCCTTCGACCAGCCCTACGAGTACGCCCGCGCCGAGCTGGTGGAACCCGACTGGCGCCGCTTTCCTGGCTGGCACGACGTGACCGAGGCCGAGTGGCGTGACGCGCAGTGGCAGCGGGTGCACTGCGTCCGCAACGTCAAGCAGCTGCGCGCGCTGATGGGCGACCTGCTCGAGGAGCGCTTCTACGACGACCTGCTCGCCGACCAGCGCGAGCTGGCGACGATGTCGATGCTGCTGCCCCCGCAGATGCTCAACACGATGGCCCCGACGGCCGGCACGGACCCGGCGAAGGTCACCGAGGCGTTCTACGCCGACCCGATCCGCCGCTACATGCTGCCGGTGCGCTCCGACCGCGACTCGGTCTGGACGAGCCACCCGCACGCCGAGCGCGACTCCCTGCACGAGGCCGAGATGTGGGTGGTGGAGGGCCTGACCCACCGCTACCCGACCAAGGTGCTCGCCGAGATGATCTCGACCTGCCCCCAGTACTGCGGCCACTGCACCCGCATGGACCTGGTCGGCAACTCGACCGAGACGGTCGAGAAGCACAAGCTGACGCTCAAGCCGGTCGACCGCCAGGACGCGATGATCGCGTACCTGAAGAAGACCCCGGGCGTCCGCGACGTCGTGGTCTCCGGCGGCGACGTCGCCAACGTCCCGTGGCCGCAGCTCGAGTCGTTCCTGATGCGCCTGATGGACATCGAGACGGTCCGCGACATCCGCCTGGCGACGAAGGCCCTGGCGGCGCTCCCCCAGCACTGGCTTCAGCCGAAGGTGGTCGAAGGCCTCGAGCGCGTCGCGGTGACCGCCCAGCGCCGCGGGGTCAACCTGGCGATCCACACCCACGTCAACCACGCCCAGTCGGTGACGCCCCTGGTGGCGGAGGCGGCCCAGACGGCGTTGAACGTCGGCGTCCGTGACGTGCGCAACCAGGGCGTGCTGATGCGCGGCGTCAACGCCACCCCGGCGGCGCTGCTGGACCTTTGCTTTGCGCTGCAAGGGGAAGCGAACATCCTGCCGTACTACTTCTACATGTGCGACATGATCCCCAACGCCGAACACTGGCGCGTTGCGGTGTGGGAGGCGCAGGAGCTGCAGCACGCGATCATGGGGTACCTGCCCGGGTATGCGACGCCGCGGATTGTGTGCGACGTGCCGTATGTCGGGAAGCGGTGGGTGCACCAGCTCGCCGAGTACGACCGGGAGCTGGGGATCTCGTACTGGACCAAGAACTACCGGACCGGGATCGAGCTGGAGGACCCGGAGGCGCTGCAGCGGCGGTACCCGTACTACGACCCGATCTCGACGCTGCCCGAGGCCGGGCAGTCCTGGTGGGCGAACCGCTCCCACTGACGCCGGCAGCGTCCGAGAGGTCTGCCGAAGGGGTGCCGCGCAGCCTGACCGGGCCGCGTGCACCCCTTCGGCAGATCTCGGCCCATGGGCTGGTCAGCGCCGGGGGCACTCCGCCGGAAGGCGCAATCCGTCAGTTTTTGCCCGGGCCGCTCCACGACGGTGTTAACTTCCGTCCGTCATCCGCTGCCCGAGCGAGGTGTTCGAGTCACAGTGACACTGCACACGGACAAGTTCGCCGCCTACCTGCGCATGCTCAAAGACCGCAGCGGGCAGGGCTACGAACGGCTCGGCAAGCAGGCCGGCGCCAGTGGCTCCAGCCTGCACCGGTACTGCTCCGGCAAGAGCGTCCCCGCCGACTACCGCGTCGTCCACTCCTTCGCCAAGGTCTGCGGTGCCTCGCCCGCGGAACTGCGCGAACTGCACCAGCTGTGGGCCCTGGCCGACGTCGACCGCGTCGACGAACCCGGGACCGAGACCGGTGACCGCGCCGCGCCGCCACGTCGACGGCTTGCCTATGCCGCGATGGCCGTCGCGGTCGTGGTGCTGCTGGCCGGCGGTCTGGTCTGGCTCACCACCGGCGCGTCCGCACCCGCCTCCGGCCGCTACGCCGACCGGATGCTCTTCTCGGCCGCCTGCCAGCCCCCGGTGAGCATGGGGCAGCACGACGAGTGCGTCACCGAGGTGCAGAACCTGCTGGTCGCGGCGCACGGGCGGCTCTCGGTCGACGGTTCGTTCGGTCCGGAGACGCTGCGCCGGGTCACCGCGTTCCAGGTGCTCGCCGGACTGCCCGCGCGCGGTGTGGTCGACGAGGCCACCAAGACCGCGCTGTACGACCGCCGGACCAGCATGGCGACCTGGCCGGCGGCCTCGGTGGAGCAGCGGGTCCGGGCCGTGTTCACCGAGGTGCCGGACACCGCGGTCGCGATCGCCCGCTGCGCCTCGTTCCTCGATCCGCTCTGGGTGCTGCCGAACACCAACGGCAGCCGCAACTGGGGCGTGTTCCAGATCTCCGACGCCCGCCTGCTGGAGCTGGGCGGCTCGCCGCGGCAGGCGTTCGACCCGGTCTGGAACATCGACGCGGCGCACCGACTGTGGAGCGTGCGCCACGACTTCCACGACTGGCCGGCCTGCTCGGCGGCGCTGGCGGCCCCGCAGGCGCACTGAGCGCGGCCGGTGCCTGCTGGGGGACCCGCGCCGGTCCCCCAGCGGCAGGTCAGACCGTGCCGTTCTCCCACCACCACGACCGGCCGAGGTCGGCCCGGCTGTCCACGTGCTGGTGGTCGGTGTTGTAGGTCTCGAGGCCGGAGAACCCGCACGTCTCGGCCTTCTGGTAGACGGTCTTGTTGGCCACGCCCGGCACGTTCAGGTCGGCCGCGGTGCCGTAGAGGTGCATGCTGTCGCTCGCGCCGCCGATCTCGGCGTTGTGCGCGATGCTGCGGAAGCCGGAGTTCACCGTGATCGGCTTGTTCCCGAGCTTCTTGCGCAGCGCCTCCAGCTTGTACATGCAGCGCCGGGCGTTCTCCTTGGCGGTGGCCGCGCTGACCTTGCCGCCGTTGAAGGTGCCGCTGTCGCGGTCGGTGAACTCGCTGAAGTTGAAGTGCGCGGTGGAGCCATCGCTCTGCTCCAGCGCGTTGAGCGCGGCCTGGGTGGCCGGGCCGACCTGCGCGTCCACGCCGAGGCCGTAGGCCGCCTGGAACCGGCGGACCGCCGCCGCGGTGCCGGGGCCGAACTCGCCGTCGATCGAGACGCGGCTCTGGCTGGCGTGGTCGGCGGCCCAGCCCGCGACGCGGATCTGGAGCTCGGTCACGTCGGCGCCCGTGTTGCCCTGCACGAGGGTGCGGGACCACGAATACGCCTGGGCGGTGCCGGTCAGCAACAGGGGGCTGACCGCCGCGGCCGCGCCGAGCACCACCGCGCCGCGCAGCACTGTGCGGCGGCTCATGGAGGGGGTCATTCTCGTCCTTTCCTAGCGGGGATTCACCGGTTGGCGAGCTGGTCGAGATCGGCCTGGGTGCCGTTGAAGACGTCGCCGGTGGCGGGCGCGGGGATGCCGTCGGGGATGGCCGCGTCGGTGTACTGCCACATCAGCCAGGTCTTCGACCCGGCGGGCAGCGCCGGCTGGGTGACGGACTGCCGGTAGTCGGCGAGCTGCATCGGATAGCCGGACAGCGCCGTGGTGCCGCCCAGGCAGGCGTCCAGGAACGACTTCTGGGTGTAGATGATCGGGGTCCGGCCGAACGCCGCCTGGACCTTGTCCAGCCACGCCTTGGCGTCGGCGACGGTGACGTACGGCGGGCAGCCGCCCGAGCCGTCGTCCTTCCACTCCAGGTCGAACACGGGCGGCAGGTCACCGGCGCGCTTGCCGGTGTACCCGGTGGCCTTGACCGCGGCGATGAACCGGTCCGCCTGCGCGCCGCCCGTGTTCGCCGCCGTGCCCGTGTAGAAGTGGTACGGCCCGGCGGCGAGGCCGGCGTTGCGGGCGGCGGGCAGGTCCGTGGCGAGGTAGTCGTCGGTGACGTTCAGGCCGCGGGTCGCCTTGACGGTCGCGAACTCGACCCCGGACGCCTTCACCGCACCCCAGTCGATGGCCGCGCCGCCGGGGTGCTGGTACTTCGCCGTGTCGACGCCGTCGATCGGGTGCCCGGCGGGCTTCGGCGGCGTGCAGTAGGTGTTGCGGCTGGACCAGTCGGTCACCTTCGCCCACGTGGTGGGCCCGGCGATGCCGTCGGCGCTGGCGTTGACGCAGTGCTGGAACTGGATGACGCGGGTGCGGGTGCCGTCGCCGAACTGCCCGTCGATCGTCAGCGGCGGGTAGTGGCCCGGCTCCATCGCGAGGTTGAGCCGGCACTGCAGTTCCTTGACCTCGGTGCCGGCCGAACCGCTCTGCAGGGTCGGGCGGGCGGTGGAAAGGCCGCACACGACGCTCTGCGCGGTGTCGGCCGTGCCCTGGGTGGCGCACTTGCGCGGCCGCGCGGACCAGGAGTTGAGGGCGGCCCAGGTGTTCGGCCCGATCCGGCCGTCCACGCTCAGGGCCGCGCACTTCTGGAACACGCGCACGCGGGCGTCGGTGGCCGGGCCGAAGGAGCCGTCGGCGCCGATGGGCGCGTACCGGCTCGCCTTGGTCGCCAGGTTCAGTTCGCACTGCGCCTCGGTGACCGCGGCGCCGGTCGCACCTTGGGCCAGGGTGGGCTGGCCGGCGGTGTGCCCGCACACCGCAACGGGTTCGGCGGCCGCCGCGGCCGCGGCGGGGAACACCAGCAGCACCGCGACGGCCAGAGCGAGTCTTTGCATGGCGTGAAGGCTGGCAGCGCCCGGGGTGCCGATCGCCCTTCGGCGACCGACCCGGGACGCCGGGACGGTCCCATGCCGCCGGACCAGCGGGAATGCCACTGCCGTGGGACGCGGCAGGGACGCCGGACCGCGCTACATTCACGACGTGACCCCACTCCATCCACCGGAGCTGGCCGACCTCGACCTCTACGCGGTCTGGGTCTCCGCGGCGGAGTTGACGGACCGGTTCGACCCGTTCCGGTTCGAGCACCGCATGGCCGCCTACCGGCGCCTGATCGACGCCACGAACGCGGGCGGGCTGTTCGGGGCCGACAACCGGCACAATCCCCTGTGGGCCTGGACGTTCCAGCTCCAGTGGCAGTGCCGCACCGACCGGCTGGGAGCCACCACACACGCTGACGGGACGATCGATCCGGACGCGCCGTGGGCCTACGGCAACTACACCCTCAGCGTGATCCCGTGGCTGGGCGCGGAACGGGCCGGGGTGGTCGCTCCACTCGAAATCGCCGACGCCCCCGGCGCCGCCCGGTTCCGGTACGTGCGTGGCGGCGTGGTCCCGGACGAGCTGGCACCCAGCGTCGAACAGTGGCGCCGCTACTTCGCGATGGTCACCGGCACCCGGGCCCCGACCGACTTCGAGCCACTCCGGATCGCGCTGTGGAAGGCGCACAAGACCTGCCTCGACGTCGTGGTCACGAAGATCGCGGACATCGACCCGGCTCCGTTCACGCCGCTCGAACTGACGTTCCTGCGCGGCTGGTGCCGGATGGTCGACTACCTCGGGGCGGCGGCCTGGCGCACCGACTTCGGCTTCATGATCGAGCACGGCCTGGACGTGCTCCCGGAAACACTGCTCGAGCAGCGTTCCGACCTGTCCACGCTGCCGGACCGGGTGAGGCGCAACGTCGCCAACGTCCTCCGCTTGGCCACCACCTCACCCCGCCGCCACGCGCTGAACCTGTGGCTGTGGCGGCGGATCATGCGCACCAGGGCCGCTCGGGACGAGGTGCTGACCCTGCTCGACGCGGTGTTCGACCCGCGGCGGGACAACGCCGCCGCCCGCAGGCGGACGCTCGGCCACCTGTTGCGTCCGTGACCACCCGGCGCCGTGGCGTCCGACGTCCCCGCGTCCGCCGCAATCACCTGACATGAGGCGACGCCGAAGTCACCCGGATGGCCTCGGTCCCCGCACTCACAGTCACCTCGGAACCAGGGAACTTCACCTTTACTGTCTATCTGACAGTAAAGTACCGTCTGGGGCGTGGCAGACAACGATTGGACTCCCCCTCCAGTGCTGCTGGCCGTCGATCTGGTGATCTTCACGCTTCGCGACTCTGTTCTCCACGTGTTGCTGGTCGAGCGAGGAGTCGATCCGTTCCGGGGAACACTGGCCCTCCCGGGCGGGTTCCTCGAACACGACCGGGAGGACGTGCTCGCCGCCGCGCACCGGGAGCTGCAGGAGGAGGCGAACCTCGACGCGGCGCAGCTGCACCTGGAGCAGCTGGGCGCCTACGGCGCCCCCGACCGCGACCCCCGGGGACGCGTCGTTTCCGTGGCCTACCTCGCCATCGCACCCGGTCTTCCCGAGCCGCTCGCGGGCACCGATGCCGCCCGAGCCTCCTGGACGCCGGTTCCGGACGTCCTCGCCGGCCGGACCAAGCTCGCGTTCGACCACCGGGACATCCTCGACGACGGTCTGGAGCGCGCGCGCTCGAAACTCGAGTCCTCCGCTCTGGCCACCGCCTTCTGCGCGAACACCTTCACCATCAACGAACTACAGCGGGTTTACGAGGCGGTGTGGGGAGTCGAGCTGGATCCGCGGAATTTCTACCGGAAGGTCCAGGCGACGAACGACTTCATCGTGCCCCTCGGCGACGAACGCCGAGCCGGCCGCGGCCGCCCAGCCCGTCTTTTCAAAGCCGGAAACCAGACCACGCTCTATCCGCCGCTCGTACGCCCCAACTGAACCGTCACGACCTGAGGGGAACGCATGACCGACGACCTGGTGGTGATGCTCACCGCCTTCAACGACGAATACCAAGCAGTCCGCGAAAGGCTGACCGATACGAAGATCGTCCGCCACGACAAAGGCACCCGCTTCGAAATCGGCACCATCCCGGGCACGTCGTGCCGCGTCGCGCTCAGTCTCACCGGCAAGGGAACGCATCCCGCCGCCGTCCTCGCCGAACGCGCGATACAGCACTTCTCCCCGGTCGCACTCATTTTCGTCGGTGTCGCGGGCGCGTTGTGGGACACCCCGCTCGGCGACGTCGTCGTCGCCACCCACGTCTGCGCCTACCACGGCGGCACCAGCGAGGACGACGGGCTCAAGGCTCGCCCGCGGGTTTGGGAGATCGCGCACGAGGTCAGTCAAGTAGCCCAGCACGTGGCCCGGACCGGCGAGTGGGCCCGGGACACCCCGCCGGGCACCAAGGCGCACTTCGGGGTCATCGCCGCCGGCGAGATCGTGCAGAACTCACGGTTGTCCGCCGAAGCGCGCTGGATCCGCGATCACTACAACGACGCCCTGGCGATCGAAATGGAAGCGGCGGGCGTCGCGCAAGCCGGGCACCTCAACGGCGCTCCCGTCGCGGTCGTGCGGGGAATCAGCGACCTGGCCGACGGCACCAAATCCACCAGTGCGGACCGGAAGTGGCAGCCTGCGGCCGCGGCCAACGCGGCGGCATTCGCCGTCCAGCTCGCCAGTGACCTCATCAACGAACAGGAACTCCTCGCCATGGACGACAACGCCACCCAAGACCGTCACGGCAGTGTGTACAACTACGCGACCGGGCCGGTCGGCATCCAGGCCGGCTCCGTCACCGGGAGCACCGTCTGGCAGAACGCGTCCCCGAATCGTCCCGACGCGCCCGATTTTGCCGCGGAACTGGCCATCCTGCGCGCCGAACTGAAGCGGGAACGCTCCCGCGGACAGCTCGACAACGCGACTTACGAGGCGGCCCGGAACGAACTCGACATCGCCGACGAGGCTCTGGAGTCCCCGACGCCCGAGAGCCACAAGACGTTCCTGCTGGCGCTCAAGCGGCTCGGCGGCCTGATCGGGGATCTGGCCGGGTTGGCGGCGAAGATCGCAGCCCTCATAACGGCGGCGAAGGGATTGTCATGACGGACAGTGGCCCGAAGACCGAAAACACCGCCACCGGCGGATCCCATGTCGGTATCCAGGCCAACGAAGTCCACAACTCGAACGTCTACCTGCTCGACTCGAACGCATCGCCCGAAGAGAAATACCGGGTGGGCCTGGCCTACCTCCGAGACGGCGTGCCGTCCGAAGCCCGCAGGCTCATCGACGACGCCAGGGCACGCGGTCTCGACAGCGCCGAGGTCCGGTTCCACTGGATCCTCGCCATGCTCAGCAAACGTTCGTACCGCGACCTGAACACCGAAGAGCGCGAACGGCTGGCGGCCGTGCCCCTCACCTGCGCGGAGCTGCTCGAGGACGAATGGACGCAGTCGCTGAACGCCTTGTGCGAACTGCTCGAATACTTCGGAAAGACCGGCGGTGACCCGAGTCACGCGCTCAAGGAACTGGCCAAGCTGCCGACGGGGCAGCGCGAGATGATCGTGCGCCACCTCGACCTCGTGCTCACCGGCAGCCTGAGGGACAACTTCTGGGCTGAGACCCGGCAGAACGCGAAACTGATGCGGTTCGCCGACGGGCGGGAGGACTCCGTCTGGGCCTACTTCCAGCCCGATCCCATCCCGCCGCGAGCCCGCCGTCCCGCGCCGAGCACCACCACGCCGGGGGACCGCGCGCGGGCCGCGATCGGCACCCTGACCGGCGGCCTCGCCACCGCGTTCGTGATCAAGACGATCATCCAGAGCGGGCGCCCCGTGCCGATCGTGGCCTGCCTGCTCGCCGTCGCCACCGCGTACGTCGCCGCACACAGCGCCCTGAACTGGGGATACCGGCGCGGGCGCTTCGCCGCCAAGGAGCGGCTCTACCTTGTCAGGCGAAGCGCCGATCTCGATCCCGCTCCGGGGTTCACCCGGGACGTGGCTCGCTCGTTCGAGTACTACTTCATCAAATACGGCCCCACGGACGCCGACCCGGACACGGAACGGAAGAAGCGCAAGAAGTGGATGTCCGAGACCAAAGGCGTCCGGGCCGCGCTGTGCGACGAGATCGCCGTTCTCTACCGCGAGGAGCGGATCGGCGTCGGCCGCGTCAGGTGGCTCATCCGCTACCTCACCAGGGAGACGTACAAGCGCTGGACGGCCGGCACGCTGTTCCCCCATCGTGAGCGGTATCGCGTCTCCAGGTCGATGAAGGCTCGCTGCGTGGTGTCCACGACCGCTTTCCTCGCCCTCGCCGTTTACGTCGTCTCGGTGGCGGTGGACGTCGCACTGATCCCCAGCACGGCAGCCGTCTTCATCGCGGTGGTCGGGACCTGGGCGGCCGGCGCGGGGTGGTCGCGCATCCTCAACGAACGCCGCCGGATCAGGGACAGCTGGCAGGAGCACGACGAAGTGCTGGCCGCCCGCCAGGTCGAGTACGAACGCTGGGTGCGGAAGCTGGACGACACGCGCCCGACGGAGACGAAGATGGAAAACTGGCTCACCGCCGACAAGACCATGGCGCTCGACGAGGCGTTGAAGCACTACCGGCTCGCCTGGCGCGATGTCCTCGCCCACACGTTCCTGCAAACCCCCGGTCGGCCGTGCAAACGAGCGCGGGACCGCTTCGGGCCGTGGCGGTACTCGAAGTACGACCTCCGGATCTTCCTGCTCACCCAGGAAGGCGTGCGCGAGATCGGCACCGAGATCGACTTCGAGCACGGTGTGCACAAGCTGCAGGAACGGAACAACTTCCGCTTCGATGCCGTCTCCTCGGTCCATGTCGCCGCGACCACCGAACTCAGCTACACCTTGGAGCTGACGCTCATGAACGGCGAGCCGCGGAACATCCGGGTCACCGACTCGGCCGGCGACACCGCCGATGCGGGCAAGGACGCCCGCTCCCTGGCGATGATGAGCCTGCACGCCGCTGGGTTCGCTCACACCCTGCACATCCTGGAGGGCATCGCGGCGGAGGGGAAGAAGTGGATCGAGCGCGACCCGTACATCAACGCACAGGCAGCCACCGGCCTCGACTCCGACCTTGAGTCTCCCGAGTTCGACGAATCGTGACACCGCCGAGGCGAATGCACCACGATGTCCGTCCGGGCCGGCGGTAGCGTTATCGGTCGTCAGCGCAAGGAGGGCAGGCCGGCGGCCAAGGCGGCGAGCGCACGCTTCAGCGTCGGGGCGAGTGGCACGCATGCCGCGGCGAGGTCCGGGTTCTGCGCGTAGACCTCGCGCAGCGTCGGCGGTGGGTTCGCCGCCGGGTACAGCATCCCCGCCAAGCCGCTGGCTGCCGCGACCAGCTCGAACGCTTCGCCCTCGGTCAGGTCCGGGTGTGCCCGGGCGACCGCCGCGCCGAGTTCGGTGATGGTGCTCAGCACCCCTCGCTTGAAGTCGCGGGCGGCCGGGACCGAGACGTTGTGCTCCAGGGACGTCGCGGTGTGGCCCAGCAGGTCGCAGAACAACGTCCGTTCCGCGAGCGTCTCGGCCAGGACGTCGACGACGTCGTGGCCGGCCGCGAGCCGGCGGGTGACCTCGTCCGCCCAGTCGCGCCAGCACGCGGACGCCAGCTCGAGGTAGATCTCCTCGCGGGTGCCGAAGTAGCGGGTGACGTTGGACTTGGCCAGCCCCACGGCCGTGGCCACGCTGCCCAGGCTCACGTTGCGCACGCCGGATTCGAGCGCGAGCTCGCGGGCCGCGGCCAGGATGGCCGCGCGCCGTTGCTCCTTCTGCTCCGGCCTCCTGGCCCGCATGAACATCGACTGAGACATGTCTCAGCCATCATACGGTCCACTTAACAGGACAACGTTCTCTTGTTAAGAGGACGACGTCCTGTTAATTTGGCGGCACCGTCACGAGCGAAGGGGATCCACGTGGTCGAAGTGCGGTTGCGGGTCAACGGGGTCGACGAGCTGCTCGACCTCCCACCACAGGTCAGCCTGCTCGACGCGCTGCGCGAGCGGCTGGGGCTGACCGGCACGAAGAAGGGCTGCGACCAGGGCGCCTGCGGCGCGTGCACGGTCCTCGCCGACGGCGAGCGGATCAACTCCTGCCTCGCGCTGGCCGTGCAGTACAGCGGCCGCGAAATCACCACCATCGAGGGCGTCGACGACCCGCTGCAGCGGGCCTTCGTCCGCAACGACGGCTTCCAGTGCGGTTACTGCACCTCCGGCCAGATCTGCTCGGCGATCGGGATGCTGGCCGAGCACTCCGGCGGCGCGCCGAGCGCGGTCACCGAACACCTCGCCGCCGGCGGCGACGAACTGACGGACGCGGAGATCCGGGAGCGCATGAGCGGCAACCTGTGCCGCTGCGGCGCCTACAACGGGATCGTCCAGGCCATCCAGGAGGTCGCGAGATGAGGTCGTTCACCTACCTGAGCGCCCCGGACGTCGAAACGGCGGTCCGCGCGATCGCCACCGAACCGAACGCGAAGTTCCTCGGCGGCGGGACCAACCTCGTCGACCTGATGCGCGAGGACATCGAGCAGCCCGACGTGGTCGTCGACATCACCCGGCTGCCGCTGACCGGGATCGAGGAGCTGCCCGGCGGCGGCCTGCGGATCGGCGCGCTCGTCCGCAACAGCAGGCTCGCCGCCCACCCCCTGGTCCGGACCCGCTACCCGGTGCTGGCCCAGGCCGTCCTCAACGGTGCTTCGGCCCAGCTGCGGAACATGGCGACCGTCGGCGGCAACCTGCTGCAGCGCACCCGGTGCCTGTACTTCTACGACGGAGCGGCCGCGTGCAACAAGCGTGAGCCCGGCAGTGGCTGCGCCGCGATCGGCGGGTTCGCCCGCAACACCGGCGTCCTCGGAGTCAGCGACCACTGCATCGCCACGCACCCCTCCGACATGGCCGTCGCGCTGGCCGCGCTCGACGCGGAAGTGGAAGTGGAGAGCACGCGCGGCGTCCGCCGTCTCCCGCTGACCGAGCTGCACCGCCTGCCCGGCAGCACTCCGCAGGTCGAGACCGCGCTGGCCGCGGACGAGCTGATCACCGCCGTCGAGCTGCCCGCCCTGCCGGTGGCCGCGCACTCCCGCTACCGCAAGGTGCGCGACCGCGCGTCCTACGCCTTCGCCCTCGTCTCCGTCGCGGCGGCGATGACGACCGAAGACGGCCTCGTGACCGACGTCCGGCTGGCCCTGGGCGGTGTCTCCGCCAAACCGTGGCGGGCCCGCGAGGCCGAGCGGATCCTGCTCGGCGCCCCGGCGACCGAAGAGTCCTTCCGCCGGGCGGCCGCGGCGGAGCTGGCACCCGCGGTGGGCCGGCCGGACAACACCTTCAAGATCGAGCTGGCCCAGCGCACGATCGCCGCGACGCTGCGGCAGCTGCTCACCGACGGGAGTGCGGCATGACCACGACCCTGCCCGCCACCGAAACCGGCGGCCCCGTCGTCGGCCGGCCGATCGACCGGGTCGACGGCACGGCCAAGACCACCGGCGCCGCCCGCTTCTCGGCCGAATACCCCCTCCCCGACCTGGCGCACGCGGCGCTGGTCCACTCGACGATCAGCCGCGGCCGGATCACCGCGATCGAGACCGACGCCGCGGCCGCGGTACCCGGCGTCGTCGCGGTGCTCACCCACCTGAACGCTCCCCCGCTGAAACCGGCCCCGAAGGTGAGCCCGCTCAACCTCGCCACGCTGGTCTCCGGCACTTCGGTCGACTACCTCAACACCGACGAGGTGCACTGGGACGGCCAGCCGGTGGCGGTCGTCGTCGCCGGCACCCTCGACGCCGCCCGCGAAGCCGCCGGGCTGGTCACCGTGACCTATGAGCCGCTTCCGTCCACTGTGGACTTCGCGGCCGAAGAGCAGCACGCCAAACCGCAGAAGAGCAACCTGATCATGTCCGGCGCGGCGAAGAAGGGGGACGCCGAGGCCGCGCTCGCCGCCGCACCGGTGTCGCTCGACCTGCGGTTCACCACGCCGACGCACCACCACAACGCGATCGAGCCGCACGCGACCACCGCGGCCTGGGACGGCGACCGGCTGACCGTCCACGACGGCACGCAGAACATCGACTGGGTCCGCACGCACCTCGCGCTGCGGTTCGGTGTCCCGACGGCGAACGTGCGGGTCATCGCCCCCTTCGTCGGCGGCGGCTTCGGCGGCAAGGGCATGGTCTGGCCCGGCACGATCCTCGCCGCGCTCGCGGCCCGCGCGACCGGGCGGCCGGTCCGGCTGATGCTCACCCGCGAAGGCGTCTACCGCACGGTCGGCGGCCGCACGCCGTCCACCCAGCGGGTCGCGCTCGGCGCCGGCACCGACGGCAGGCTGACCGCGCTCATCCACACCAGCGTGACGCGCACCGGGCGCGTCGGCGGCGGGCCCGAGCAGGTGACGTCGCAGTCGAGGCACCTCTACGCCGCCGAGAACATCCTGGTCCAGCAGAACCTGGTCGAGCTGGACCTGATCCCGAACACCTCGATGCGCGCGCCCGGCGAATCGATCGGGACCTACGCGCTGGAGGCGTCGATCGACGAGCTCGCCTACCGGGTCGGCATCGACCCGATCGAGCTGCGGATGCGGAACGAACCGGCGGTGAACCCCATCGACGGCAAGAAGTTCGCGCACCGGATGCTGCGCGAGGCCTACGCCCAGGGCGCCGAGCGGTTCGGCTGGGCCGACCGGACGCCGGAACCGGGGTCGATGCGCGACGGGCGGTGGCTGGTCGGGATGGGCGTCGCGTCGGCGTACCACCCGGCCTGGCAGTTCGCCGCCAGTGTCACGGTCCGGCTCTCGGTCGACGGCACCGTCCTGGTGCGGTGCGGCTTCCACGAGATGGGCATGGGCGGCGCGACGGCGCAGGCGCAGATCGCCGCCGACGCGCTCGGCGTGCCCTTCGAAGCGGTCCGGGTCGAATACGGCGACTCCACGCTGCCGGTGAGCCCCGGGGCGGGCGGGTCCATGCAGACGGCGAGCATCGCCAACAGCCTGCTGGCCGCGTGCGAGAAGCTGAAGAAGGAACTGGACGCACTCGCCAACCGCTCCGGTGCCACCGGCGACAGCCCGGCGACGGTCCTGGCCAAGGCCGGCGTGCCGTCGGTCGAAGCCGCCGTCGGCTCCGACACCCGGTTCGGCCGGGTGACCGGGCAGCTGAAGTTCATGGCGAAGTTCCTCCGCGACCAGCGGCGCTGGATGAAGGCCGCCTGCGGGGCCCAGTTCTGCGAGGTGCGCGTCGACCCGGACACCGGCGAGGTGCGGGTGTCGCGCTGGGTCGGGGTGTTCGACGTCGGCCGGGTGATCAACGCCAAGACCGCCTCGAGCCAGCTGCGCGGCGGGATCGTGATGGGCATCGGCATGGCACTGGCCGAGGAGACCCTGGTCGACCCGCGCACGGGCCGGATCATGAACCCCAGCCTCGCCGAGTACCACGTCCCGGTGCACGCCGACATCCCGCCGATCGACGTCAGCTACCTCGACGACCCGGACCCGACGATGCCGCTCGGCCTGATCGGCGTGGGCGAAGTGGGCATCACCGGCGTCGCGGGAGCGATCGCGAACGCGGTCCACCACGCGACCGGCAAGCGGATCCGCGACCTGCCCATCACCCTGGACAAGCTGTTGTAGGACCCGGCGTCAGGCCTTGAGGTCGAAGCCCGTGACGTACCAGGCTCCCGCGTGTTCCGCCACCTTGATGCCGAGGCTGAACGAGCCGGTGTCGCCGGTGGCACCGATGAGCTCGAGATCGCGGAGCGTTCGGCCGTCGAGCTTGACCGCCGTGTCCGGGACGGTGGCCTTGCCGCCCTTCGGTGTCACGGCGGCCACTTCGACCTTCCCCCGCGGGGGAAGGTCGACGCCCGGCTTCGCCCACGCCGAACGCAGCGACTTGGCGCTCGCCACGGCTTGGGGGCTGCGGCACAGGGTCTCGGCGTCTTGGCCGGCGGGCAGGAGAGGAGCGCTGGAAAGGCAGGCCTCGGTGTACTGCTCTTCCAGGATCTCGGTGACCCACCGCTCGACCGCGACTGCCGGCGTTTTCGCGACGGAAGCGGGCGGCGCCGGAGACGACCGGGCCGGGCTGCTCGCCGCCGGGCTGGCGGGGCCGGCCGGGGCCGGGCTCGCCGAACCGGCCACCCGGGCCGGGCCACACGCCGCCACGAGCAGTGTCATCGGCGGGAGGAACCACCGCGCCGCTGACCGCATCGGGCTGCCGATCAAGGCTTTCCTCCTGGCTCAGCCGGTGTTCCGGCGCCGGGCTCCGACCGGGCGGATCCTGGTGGCCGGAGCCCGGGAACGTCAACCGGCGTCGGGGAAGACTGCCTTTTCGGCCATCCTCGGGTGCACGCCGCGAAGTCCGGTGTCGAGCCGGGCGGATTCAGCGCAGATCCGCCTCCGGCGGTCGGCCCGCTGCGGTGGCCCGCGATCCGGCGAGACGGCGCTGGAGGTCGAGCGCCGCCTTGGCCCTCGCGAACTCCACCGGGGTGAACGGCAGCAGCGGCCGGGTCACCACCACCACGCCGCCGTCGGGGTCGGCCAGGCGCAGCGCCGTTCCGTCGATGCCTTCGCCGGCCCCTTTCCCCCGGCGCCCGGCGGGCTTCCGCTCGACGGCGCAAGCGCCCAGCACCGCCGGCAGCAACCGGCCCAGGTCCGGTTCCTCCGCGGCCGCCATCGTCAGCACGCGGGTCGGCAGGTCGACGAACTCGTGCACGTCCGCCGGCACCACCCGCACATCCCGGCCGCCGCCCAGCTCGGCGACCGTGGCGATGTCCGCCGCGGTCGCGCCGTCCGGCGCGCGGACGAGGAACTCGTCCACCACGCCGTCCGGTACCGCGAGCACCTGCAACGAGACGATGTCGTAGCGGTGCGCCGCCAGCGCGGCCGTGACCCCCGCCAGGCTCCCCGGCACGTCGCTGACCGTGGCGCGCATCCGCCACGCGACCCCGGTCCGCCGCGGGACTCCGCCCTTGGCGCCGCGCGCCGGGTTCGGACGGTGGGTCCACCACCGGCGCGCCGCGGCGGTGGCGACCAGGAGCCCACCCAGTCCGAACAGCACGATCGGCCCGACGCGGTTGTGCGACAACGTGCTGACGAACAGGTCGGCGACCCCGGTGGCGATGAACAGGGCAGCGAGCTCGACCAGCTCACGGGTGATCGAGCTCGCTCGGCCGGCGGCTTTCGGCGGTACCTCGGGTTCGGTCATGCGGCCAGCGTCCGCGCCGTCCTTTACCCCCGCCCTCGCCGCCCTGTCACGATTCAGTTAATCCGCCCACCGCGTCGAGGGCGGGCAGGCCGCGCGTTCCGCCTCATGGCCCGCGCACCGTACGAATGACCGGCACCCAGTAGTGATCTTCCGACGATTTCGGGAATTGCCCGCGATCATGGCAAGCGATTCCGAATCGGGAGAATTACCTCCCCGTTGTCAACGATGACAGCCGATCTTGTCCGGACAATTCTTTGTCATAGCGAAGTATTGCACCTGGCCGTAGTATCTGGCGCGGCACCGCGGAAACCGGCCACTCCGTGTGGCTCGACCCCGATTTCGCGGTGCCTCCGACAAGAATCGGTAATGCGTCACGAACAAGGGAAAGGGACGGAATGCGCAAGACCATCAAGTCGCTCGCCGTGCTGGCCGCCGCTGCCGCGCTTCCCCTGACGACGAGCGGTACGGCGTGGGCCGATATTCCGTTCGACCAATCGGTCAACGGGCGCGCCACCTACTACAACGACGCCGGCTTCGGCGCCTGTGGCACCCAGATCAACGCCGCCACCCAGCTGCTCGTCGCGGCGCCGGCCGCGTACTGGACGACGGCCAACCCGAACAACGACCCGTTGTGCCGGGGCGTGTCCATCCGGGTGTCCTACAACGGCCGGACCATCACCGTGCCCGTGGTCGACAAGTGCCCGAGCTGCGACAGCGCGCACATCGACCTCAGCCAGCCGGCGTTCGCCCAGCTGGCCGACACCAACCTGGGCAACATCCCGGTGACCTGGTCGTTCGTGCGCTCGTGACCTCAGCGCCTGCCTCCGGCGGCACCGCCGGAGGCAGGCCGGTCCTCTGCCTCGGGAGCAGGTGGTATGAACCAGTTAAGGAAGATCCTCGTCCTCGCGGCCGTGGTCGTGGCCGCCCTCGGCGGCCTGGCCGGCCCGGCAGGCGCGGCCGGCACCAAGAAGGGCGTCAGCGCGGCCGCCTTCACCGGCGTGACGACGGCCCTCGCCGACGTCGGCGCCCGGTGGTTCTACACCTGGGCGTCGGACACCCAGGGCATCACCGCACCGGCCGGCACGGAGTTCGTCCCGATGATCTGGGGCGCCGGCTCGGTCACCCCGGCCCAGCTGGCGCAGGCGAAGGCGGCCGGCAGCACGCTGCTCGCGTTCAACGAGCCCGACCTGGCCGGCCAGGCGAACATGTCCGTCGAAACGGCACTGAACCTGTGGCCGCAGCTGCAGGCGACCGGCCTGCGCCTGGGCGCGCCCGCGGTGGCCTACGGCGGCGACACGCCCGGCGGCTGGCTCGACCGGTTCATGAGCGGCGCGGCGGCGCGCGGCTACCGCGTCGACTTCATCCCGCTGCACTGGTACGGCGGCGACTTCTCGGCCGCCGCGACCGGGCAGCTGCAGTCCTACCTGCAGGCGGTGTCCAACCGCTACCACCGGCCGATCTGGCTCACCGAATACGCGCTGACCGACTTCTCCGGCCCCAGTCCGCGGTACCCGTCCGCGGCCCAGCAGGCCGACTTCGTCACCCGGTCCACGGCGATGCTGAACGGGCTGTCGTTCGTCGAGCGGTACGCCTGGTTCTCGCTGTCGACGTCGACCACGCCGACCGGTCTCTACACGGGCACCACCCCGAACTCCAGCGGCGTCGCCTACCGCGGCGCCTGAGTTGCCAAGAACGGAGGTCGAACCCATGCTTTCCAGGCGTTTCTTCGCGGTCGCCGCGGCGATCGTGGCGGCTTTGACGGTGAGTTCGCCGTCGGCTCCGGCCGAGGCGGCGGGCAACCACACCGTCACGTTCGTCAACGGCTCCGGCCAGACGATCTGGCTGGGCAGCACCGTGAACGCCGACCAGTCGGTCAACTTCTCGAGCCTGCCGGCACTCGCGCCCGGCCAGTCGGCGACCGTGACGGTCCCCGAGACGTCGGCGCCCGGGCACTGGCGGGGCAAGTTCTTCGCGCGCCAGGGTTGCACGGGCACCTCGGGCCGGGACTTCCACTGCGTGGTCGGCGACTGCGGCGTCTACGCCGACCACTGCGCGACCGGCGAGCAGCCCGCGAGCCTGGCCGAGTTCAACTTCGACACCGCGGACGGCCTCGCCCCGTGGTACGACGTCAGCTACGTCAACGCGTTCTCCCTGCCGATCACGATCGAGCCGGTCAACGCGAGCGTGCCACCGGGTTCGGCCTCGTGCGGCACGGCGGGCTGCCCGGAGAACCTGCTGTCCTACTGCCCGGCCGAGGACCGCCGCTACTCGCCGAGCGGCACGCTGGTCAACTGCGTCAACCCGAACCGCGACGCGCCGACGAGCTACAGCGACGCGATCAAGTCGCACTGCCCGAAGGCGTACGCGTGGTCCAAACAGGACACCGAGCCGGGCAACCAGACGGTGTACCAGTGCGCCGCCTGCACGGGCTTCACGGTCACCTTCCGGTAGATATTGGAGTGGACTCCAAAATTGGAGTTGAGTTAAGCTAGGCCCATGACCGAGGGGCTGCGGGAGCGCAAGAAGCGCCGGACACGGCAGCGGATCATCGAGGTGGCCCTGGGGCTGTTCGTCGAGCGCGGCTTCGACCACGTCACGATCGCGGAGGTCGCCGAGGCCGCGGAGGTGTCGGTGAACACCGTCTACAACTACTTCCCGGCCAAGGAAGACCTCGTTCTGCCGCCCGAGGAAGCGTCTCCGCAGCGGCTCGCCGACATGGTGCGGCGGCGCCGCGTCGGCGAGTCCGCTGCGGACGCGATCCTGCGCGAGCTGCGCGAGGAGGTCGGCCGTCGCGACCGGAAGCTCGGGTTGACCGGGGGTTTCGGCCGCGTCTTCGCCATGATGCGGGCCGCGCCGACGCTCCTCGCCCGGCTCGAGTCGCTCGGACGGCAGATGACCGACGCGCTCGCCGCCGTGCTCGCCGGGGAGACCGGCGCCGCCGCGGACGACCCGCTGCCCCGGGTGATCGCCTTCCAGCTGGGCTGCTTCCACTCCCTCGTGTACGCCGAGATCGGCAAGCTCGTCGCCGAGGGCCGCCGGCCCGACGCGATCGCCGAGGCCACGCTCGACCTGCTGACCGCCGTCGAGGACGTGCTCGGCGACCGCGTTCTCACCTACGCCATCCGAAAGGACCCGCCGTGTTCCGCGTGACCATCCGAGGCAAGTTCGGCGAGCTGGACGAGGCGGGGAAGGCCGCCGTGCTGGCCGCCGGCGACACCGCCTTCACCGAGGCGGGCACGTTCACCCACGACGGCAGCGTTTCGGCGTTCACCTTCCGCTGCCAGGTGCCGGCCGGCCACGCCGAAGACGGCGAGCGGGAAGCGACCCAGCGCGCGCTGGCGGTGCTGGACGCCCACGGCCACCCGTACCAGGTCCTGCGCACGGCGGTGACCGACATGCGCCGGATCAAGATCCGCCGCAAGCACTGACCGCGGCCGTCAGCAGCCCTGGAAGTGGCGGTCCGCCGACCAGCCTGTGTTCGCCCAGGACTGCGGCGGCGCCGGGGTGAAGCCGGGGAACTGCTTGGCCAGCTCGGCCAGCAGCCACGCCGTGAAGCGGGCGGCGCCCTGCGGGCACGTGTGGATCCCGTCGGTGCTGCGGTCGGGCTTGCCGTCCTTGGTCTGCTGGTAGGTGGCGCCCCAGACCGCGGTCGCGTCGAGCAGGCTCGCCACCGTCCGGGCGACGTCGGGGGCGCGCTCGAGGTCGGCCATGTGGGGCTGGTAGAAGTCGTCGGGCCGGATCGGCGGCATGGTGACGAACAGCAGTTTCGCACCGGCCGCGGTCGCCGTCGCCAGCAGCTTCTCGTAGGCCGTCTGCTGCTCCGCGCGGCTGCCCCAGTCGTAGGTGGTGAGCTGGTAGACGACCACGTTCGGCTTGGCCGAGGCGATCCGGCCGGCCAGCTCCTTCGCGTTGTCGTCGGCGGCCGGGCCGACCACGTTCCCGCCGCCGTCGGCCGCCGCCGAGGTGAACGCGGTGCCACCGGCCCGGAACGCCGCGGCCAAGGGCAGTGCTTCGCCGACGGCGACGGAATCGCCCGCGAAGAGCACTTTGGACAGTGCCGGAGCCGGGCCCGAGGTGGTGGGGGCGGTCCCGGTGGTGCCGCCGGAACAGGCCGCGGTCAGCAGGAGCACCCCGGCGAGCCCGATGGCGAGATTCGCTTTCCTGATCATGGGTCCGACGGTGCCGACGCGGTGTCCCGGCGCTTCCTCCGCCGTGTCCCGATCGTGTCGCAGGCTTCCCGGCGGCCGGGGCCGGGCCGCCGGGTCCGGCCATACTGGGCCGGTGGCGGCGATCTTGCTCATCGAGGACGACCCCCTGGTCCGGCGCGGGCTCGAGCTGGCGCTGTCCCGGCACGGGCACGACATCCGCACCGCGGGCACCGGCGAGGAGGGCCTGTGCGAATTCGGCACCGCCCGGCCGGATCTGGTCGTGCTCGACCTGATGCTGCCGGGCATCAACGGTGTCGAGGTGTGCCGCCGCCTCCGGTCGGCCGGGCCGGTCCCGGTGATCATGCTGACCGCGCGCGGCGACGATTTCGACGTCGTCGCCGGCTTGGAAGCGGGCGCCGACGACTACGTCGTCAAGCCCGCCCAGCCCACCGTGCTGGACGCGCGGATCCGCGCGGTGCTGCGCCGCAGCGCGACCACCGCCGACGGCGTGCGCACTCACGGCGACCTGCGGATCGACACGACCGCACTGACGGTGTCGGTGCGGGGCGAGCCGGTGGCACTGACCCCGACCGAACTGCGGCTCCTGCTGGCCCTGTCGCGGGCGCCCGGCCGGGTGTTCAGCCGGCAGCAGCTGCTGGAAGAGGTCTGGGAGCACGACTACCTCGGCGACTCCCGGCTGGTCGACAACTGCGTGCAGCGGCTGCGGGCGAAGATCGAGGCCGATCCCGCTGCCCCCGGCCACGTGCAGACCGTGCGCGGCTTCGGCTACCGCTTCGGGCCGCGGTGACCTGGCGGCCCCGCGGGCTGCGGCCCCGGCTGCTGGCCGCGTTCGTGCTGGTGACCGCGCTCGGCGCGGGCGCGGCAGCGTGGACGGGGGCGAACTCGGCCGCGGCGTCGCTGGTGACCTCGGCCCAGCAGCGGATCACCGACAGCGTCACCACCGCCATCGGGGCGATCACGCCGCAGCTGACCTATCCCCCGACGCAGGACGCGCTCGACCTGCTCCGTACCACCGTCGGCCCGGACACCCTGGTCACCTACCGGGACCTCCGCTCGGCGAACGGCGCCGACCTCGGCCTGATCACCGGCGACCTCCGCACCACCGTCCGCAGCCGCGACCGGCTGGTCACCCAGCGGATCACCGACGGCGGCCGGCCGTGGCTGCTGGTCGGCACCCCCGTCGCGCTCACCGCACCGGACGGCACCCGGACGCCGTCGGGCATCGAGGTCTACACCGTCCGCGACCTCACCCCGGTCGAGGAGCAGCTCGGCGGGCTCGCCCGGTCCGCCGCCGGCTCGGCCACGCTGGCGATCGCGCTCGCGGTGGTGCTGGCTCTGCTGGCCGCCCGCAGCGTGCTGCGCCCGGTCCGTGAACTCCGGGACACCGCACGCCGGCTGGCGGCCGGCGATCTCGCCGCGCGTTCGGCACCCGCCGGCGCCGACGAGCTGGCCGAGCTCACCGTGACCGTCAACGAGATGGCCGAGTCGCTCCAGGCCTCGATGGCGACCGTGCGCCGGATGGAGGCCGACGCGCGCCGGTTCGCCGCGGACGTCTCCCACGAGCTGCGCACCCCGCTCAGCACGCTGACGGCGGTGGCCGAAGTGCTGGCCGCGTCGACCGACGGCATGGACGCCGACGCCCGGGAGTCCGCGGAGCTGGCGATCGTCGAGACCCACCGGCTCGTCCACCTGGTCGAGGACCTGATGGAGATCTCGCGCCTGGACGCCGGCACCGCGTCGCTGCGGATCGAGGCGATCGAGGTGGCCGCGGCCGTGCGGGACTGCCTGCGTGCCCGCGGCTGGCTGGACCGGGTCGACCTCACCACGCCCGGGGGAATCCTGCTGCCCGCCGACCGGCGCCGGCTGGACGTGATCGTGGCCAACCTCGCCGGAAACGCGCTGCGGCACGGCGCACCGCCGGTCCGCGTGCACGTCTCGGCCGCCCACGACGAGGTGCGGATCGAGGTCACCGACCACGGACCCGGCCTGCCCGAGGACGTCCTGCCGCACGTGTTCGACCGCTTCTACAAGGCCGACGCCGCCCGCACCCGCACGCCCGGCAGCGGGCTCGGCCTGTCGATCGCGAGCGAGAACGCCCGCCTGCACGGTGGCGAGCTCACCGCGGGCAACACCGCCGAGGGCGGCGCACGGTTCGTGCTCCGCCTGCCCCGGTATCGGGAGGACGCGTGAAACGGATCTGGCCGGCCCTGGTGGTGCTCCTGCTCGCCGGGTGCGGGGTTCCGCCCGCCGGGATCACCGACGCGGGCGAGGCGCCGACCGGCGTGGCGGCCGGGATGACGCTGTACTTCCTGGACGCGCACAACCGGCTGCGGCCGCAGCTGCGGCCCACCGGTCACCTGGGCACGATCGCCGACGCGCTGGCCCTGCTGCTGTCCGGCCCGGCCGGCGACGGCCTGCACACCGGCATCGCCCGGCAACCGGTGACCCAGGTCGTGGTGACCACCGCGCCCGGCGTGATCCAGCTGGTGACGCCGTTGACGATCGAGGACGTGACACCGCCGGGTATCGACCAGATCGTGTGCACCGCCCTCGGCGTCCACGTCCAGGCCGGCGGGACGAGGACGATGCAGGTCCAGGTCCGGTTCGTCCAGCCCACCCCGGCATCGGACCTGCGGCGGACCTGCCCGCTCATCCGGTGACCGGGCTCAGCCCGGTGACGTCGACGGTGACCGGCGCCGGCCCGGGCGCGGTCAGCCACAGGACGGCCAGCCCGGCCATGACCGCCGCGAACACGAGCGCGCCGCGGCGTCCCCTCGCCCACCGTGCGCGGAACCGGATCGGGTTCTCGACCAGGTGCGTCGAAAGCGTGGCGACGCCGACGGCCCCGGCGAGCACCAGCACCGTACGAGCCCAGCCGGGCACCGGCGTGAGCAGCACGAACACCGGCCAGTGCCACAGGTACAGGCTGTAGGAGATCCGGCCCAGCGCCCGCAGGGGACGCCAGGCGAGCGCCCTGGCGAGGGTCCCGGCGGGTGCCTGCGCGCACAGTCCGATCAACAGCGCGGCCGCGAGCGAGTGCGCGAAGAGCCCGCCGGTGAACAGCCACGGTGTTCCGACGCCGTCGACGAACAGCCACGCGGCGGCGATGCCCGCCGCCAGCACGGCGCTCGGCCACGGCGAGGCCACCCGGGCCAGCGCCGACCGCACCGGCCGGGTGGCGGCCGCGGCGCCCAGCAGCAGCGAGAACGCCCGCGTGTCGGTCCCCGTGTACACGCGGGTCGGGTCCGCGTCGGCGAGCAGGATCATCGAGATCAGCGAGCCGGCCGACGCGACGGCGGCCAGCACCAGGACGCGGCTCTCCACCCGGCGTCCCCGCCGGGCGATCACCAGCAGCAGCACCGGCCAGACGAGGTAGAACTGCTCTTCGACGGCGATGCTCCACAGGTGCTCGAACACCCGCGCCGCCCCGAACCGGTCCCAGTAGCTCGCCGATTCCGCGAGCAGGTGCCAGTTGGCGAGGCTCAGCTGCACCCACGGGCCGTCCGCGAGCGTCGTGCGCACCAGATCCGGCGGTCCCACGGCGAGGACGAGCAGCGTGACCACGGCGAGCACGACCGCCAGCGCGGGCAGCAGCCGGCGGACCCGTCTGCCCCAGAAGGCGGCCAGTGACACCGCGCCGGTCGTCTCGATCTCCCGCAGCAGCAGCTCGGTGATGAGGTAGCCCGACAGCACGAAGAACAGGTCCACGCCGAGGAAACCGCCGGGCAGGTGGCCGGTGTGGAACAGCAGCACACCCAGGATCGCCAGGCCGCGCAGGCCATCCAGCGCGGGCAGGTGCCGCTTGCGTTCACCGGACGGCCGGATTGTTTCGGTGGTCGCCATGCCGTCGAAGGTGCCGCGCCCGGGTCAGGACGCCGTCCCCGCCGGGTCGCAGTCGTGTCGCGACGGTCACCCGGCGATCGCCCGTTCGCCCCGGCGGGCGAACGCCGGGGCGCGTTCCGGGCGGAAACCGACGCCGATCAGGTGGGCCGCGAGCGTTCGGGCGAACGGCAGCGCGGCCGCCACCGTCAGGAGCGGGCCGGGCGGGCCGGCCTCGGTGCCGTTCACGATGGGGCCGGCGAGGTCGGCGTGCATGATCCGCTGCAGCCCTTGCACCAGCAGCAACGGCAGGCGCCGGCGCCGGCGCACGCGGGCGAGGTCGGTCGGCGTCACCTCGCCGCGGCGCAGCGGTTCGGCCAGCAGGGTCGCCGCCGCGACGGCGTCCTGGACGGCCAGTCCGATTCCCATGCCTCCGACCGGCGACATCGCGTGCGCGGCGTCGCCGATGCACAGCAGCCCGTCGGTGTGCCAGCGACGCAGCCGGTCGAGCCGCACGTCCAGGTGCTTGACGTCGTCCATCGAGGACAGTTCGCCGACCCGGTCGGCGAACTCCGGCAGCAGCTGCGCGAGGTCGGCCCGGAAGCGCTCGATGCCGCGGGCCCGCAGCGCCGCGTCCGTGCCTTTCGCGGCCACGTAACCGATCTGAAGGTATTCCTCCCGCGGGATCACCACCGCGAAGCACCCCCGGCCGGGCCGCCGGTTCAGCGTGCTCAGCTGCTCGCCGGGACGGCGGGAGAGCCGGACCCACCACGTGTCGAACGGGACGTCGAACCCGGTCACCGGCAGCCCCGCGGCCGCACGCAGGAGCGAATCCCGGCCGTCACAGGCGATCGTGAGCGCGGCCCGGGTCTCCCCGGACCGGTGCCGGACCCCGGCCACCCGGCCGTGTTCGCGGATGACCGACGTCACCGGCACACCCATGTGCAGGTGAAACGCCGGTTCCGCGCGACCCGCTTCGGCCAGCAGGTCGAGCAGGTCCCACTGCGGGACCACGGCCAGGTACGGATGCCGGACGCCCCAGCGGCGCAGCGCCGCGAAGTCGGTGATGGGCCGGGTCCCACCTCGCCGCCCGGGCAGCGTGACCGCGGTGACCCGGGTCTGCGGCAGCTGCGCGAAGCGCTCCCCCAGGCCGAGGTCGTCGAGCAGGTCGAGGGTCGCCGGGTGGACGGTGTCGCCGCGGAAGTCGTGCAGGAAGTCCTCGTGCTTCTCCAGGACGGTGACCTCGACGCCGGCCCTGGCCAGCAGCAGGCCGGTGATCATCCCCGCCGGACCGCCGCCCACGACGAGGCACGTCGTCCGCTCCGGAATCCTCACCGTCAGCGCCCGACAGACCGCTCGATCATCTCCAGTGCGGCGGTCTTGGCCCGCCGCACTTCGTCCTCGCCGATGCCCGACTTCTTCAGGAACTCGATCCCCTGCATGACGGCGATCAGCGCTCGCGCGGTCGCCTCCGGATCGATGTCCGCGTCGATCTCCCCGCGGTCCCTGGCCTCGGTGATCCGCCGGGTGAACAGCCCGAGCGACCCGGCGTAGGCCCGGCACGTGCGGGACCGGACCTCCTCGTCCTGCGCGCTCAGCGCCGCGGCGCTGTTGGCCATCAGGCAGCCTTGCGGCGGCAGGTCCATCCGGCCGCCGTCCTCGAACAGGACAGCCGAGGTGACCCCGTGCCACGGGCTCGGGTCGGCGGTCACCGCAGCCTCGAGCCCGCCGGCCTGACGAGCGGCGTACTCGTCGAGGATCCGGACGAACAGGTCGTGCTTGCTGCCGAACGCCCCGTAGAGGCTCTGCGTTCCCAGGCCGGTCGCCTCCGTGAGGTCCTGGATCGACGTGGCCGCGTAACCGTTGCGCCAGAACGCATCCCGCGCGGCGGCGAGGACGACCTCCTCGTCGAACTTCCGGGGCCTGGGCATACCGCGACCCTACCAGTTATGGAGTGACCCCTCAAATTTGACAAACGGCGCCGCCTTGGGTGTATTTGAGTGAACACTCCATAATCCACCGAGAGGACGTCCCCATGACCACCCGACCGCTCGAAGGCAAGACCGCGCTGGTGACCGGAGGATCCCGGGGCATCGGCGCCGGTGTCGTCGCCCGGCTGGCTGCCGACGGCGCACAGGTCGCCTTCACCTACGCCCGATCGGGTGCCCGCGCGGAGGCCGTCGCGGCCGAGGCCGGCGCGTATGCGATCCAGGCCGACAGCTTGCACGAGCAGGACGTCGAGGCCGCCGTCGCGCAGACCGCCGACCGCTTCGGCGGCCTCGACATCCTCGTCAACAACGCCGCCGTCGCCAGCTTCGCGCCGATCACCGACCTGAAGATCGCGGAGATCGACGCGATGCTGACGGTCAACGTCCGGTCGGCGGTCGTCGCCATCCGCGAGTCGCTGTCCCACCTGGGCGACGGCGGCCGGATCATCAACATCGGCAGCATCAACGCCGACCGCGTGCCGCTGCCCGGCCAGTCGATCTACGCACTGACCAAGGGCGCGCTGGCGAGCCTCACCCGCGGCCTCGCGCGCGAACTGGCCCCGCGCGGCATCACCGTCAACAACGTCCAGCCCGGTCCGGTGGACACCGAAGCCAACCCGGCCGACGGGCCCATCGCACCGGCCCTGCTCGACGTCATGGCCACCGACCGGTACGGCACCGCGGCCGAGGTCGCGGCCTTCGTGTCGTACCTCGCCGGGCCGGAGGCCGCCTACATCACCGGCGCCAACCTGAACATCGACGGCGGCTTCACCGCGTGAGCCGGCCCGGACTCCCGCGGTCCCGCCTGATCCGGTCGCGGTCGGCGGGAACGATCACCTGAAGGAAAGGTTTCCGCGGCTGCCCGGGTTCGTCCGGGCAGCCGCGGAGCGGGTCAGCCGGTGGTGCCCGGCGGGCGGGCGCACGCGGCCAGCACGGTGCCGCCCATCTTGATCCGGAGCTGGGTCGCCGTGGCCTCGCCGAAGAGCTGCCCGGTCGACACCAGTGGCGGCGGGCCGGGACAGAGGATGGTGCCGTTGTCGCTGCGGTAGATGCCGAGCCCGGCGACCGAGGTGCCGGTGGGCGCGAACACGAAGAACGCGTCACCGGTCCCGGTGCTGAACTGGACGGCCGGCAGGCTCACCGCCGCCGAGGAGGCCAGGACGGTCAGGATCGGCCGCTCGGCCGGCGGCGTCGTGGTGAAGTCCACCAGGGACACCGACCGGTTGCCGCCGCCGCTCGGCGACTCCAGGAGCAGGACGTGGTTGTGGGTACCGATGAACATGTACCGCGACACCCCGAGGGTCTGGTGGAACACCGACCCGGTCGGGCCGCTGACGACGAGTCCCTGGACCCCGCCGGTGGTCCGGGTGACGGTCCGGTCGCCCATCGTCGTGGAAGGTGCCGAGGACCAGGCGGTCGCGGCGCTGTTGTTGAACAGGCCGTTGGAGATCGTGATCGGGTTCGCGGCCGTCGCCGACGTCGCCCCCGAGGCCACGGCCGTCAGGACGGCGAACGCCAGCAGCGCCGCGCGCCGCGTCAGGCTCATTGGTGTGCCCAGGTGACGGCGAAGTTTTGCCCGTTCGTGCTGGTGTCACCGGTCGTGGCGTAGGTGGTGGTCGCGTCCTGCTCCTGGATCTTGGTCCGCTGCCAGGTCGAGCTCGCCGTCATCGACCCGCTGTGGCCCGCGTTGTCGCTGCCGACCGAGTTGTTCATCAGGGCCCGGCCGTAGTTCGCCAGGGGGAAGAAGTCGCTGGTGCCGAACCGGCCCACCGCCTCGACGATCCAGTCGGCGCTGCTGCGCGAGCAGACGAGGTTGGCCGCGCACGTCTGGTTGGTGGTGAAGCTGGTGTGCTTGGTGGCGTCCGCGACGGTGATCGTGTACTGCGCGGTGGCCGCGTTGTAGGTGACGTCGGCGCTGACGGAGTCGCCGGCGTCGATGGTCAGCACCGGCTGGATCGCGTTGGTCGGGAACATCTCCCACCAGAGCTCGTAGACCGGGGTGCCGTTGACGCACCGCGCCGAGCTGCCACCCTGCTCGACGGTGTTGTTGGTCCACCCGTCGAAGCCGACCCAGAAGATCGCCCAGGCGTCCGAGGCCGGGCAGGTGATCGGCCGCTGCGTCCACGACCCGTGCACGTGGGTGAAGGTGGCGGCGGGCGAGGACAACGAGGTGATGGCGTAGCCGGCCCAGTTCCGCGAGGTCCCGTTGACCAGTGGGCCGGCGACCGAGGGCGAAAGACCGGTGTGCCGGGCCGCGCCGGCGAAGGGGCCGCCGGCGTACCCGACGGGCACGCTCGCGGCACTCGCGGGCGCCGCGGCCCCGGCGCTGAACACCACCGCCACCGCCGCGAGGGCGGCGAGCCGTCGAAGTTTCATGAGAGTCCTGTCTGCGAAGATCGGCACCGGCATCGGCATCCGGGCCCCCGCGCCCGACTCTGGCAGCCCACGCTGAACCGGCACTGACGTGGCGCTGAAAACCCGTGGTCACCCGGCCAGCAGCCGGACGGCGAGCGCGGACACCTCCAGCGCCGGGTCCTGCCGCAGGATCGCCAGCTCGAGTTCGCGCACCCGTTGGTTGGGGTCGATGCCCAGGTGGTCGGCCAGGGCCCGGCGCAGCCTGCGGTACACGCCGAGCGCGTCGGCCTGCCTGCCGGTGCGGTACAGCGCGAACATCAGCTGCGCGTGCACCTGCTCGTCGAACGGGCGCGCGCGGGCCAGCCGGTCCAGGTCCGGTTCGAGCTGGGCGTGCTCGCCGAGGGCGAGCCTGGCCCGGATCAGCGCCAGCTGCGCCTGCGTGCGCAGCCGTTCCAGCGCGGCGGCCTGCTCGTCCAGCCAGGCCACCCCGCCGACGTCGATCAGCGAACGGTCCCGCCACAGGGCCAGCGCGGTGCGCAGTGCCGCGGCACTGCGGGCCGGGTCGTCGCCGCGTTCACCCCGTTCGACCAGGCGCCGCGCCTCGGCCACGTCCGTCGTGCCGGGCCCGAGCAGGTAACCGGGCGCGCGGGCGACGATCGCGTTCCGGTCGCCGAGCGCCCGCCGCAGCGCGGAGACGTGGCTCTGCAGGGTGTTCGGCGACACCCCGGACGCCTTCTCGCCCCACACCGCCTCGGTGAGCCGGCGCGTGCCGACGATGCCTTCGCCGTGCAGCGCGAGCACCGCGAGCACGGCCCTTCGTCGTACCCCCGAAATCGACACCGGCACACCGCCGACGACAGCGTCGACGGGGCCGAGCAACCTGACCCGCACCTGACCTCCCGCCCATCACGGGGACGTGAGCCGGTCCCCCCTGCGGGCACGGTGCCATGGGCCGTCGACAATCCGTCGACAGTGCGGGTCAGCGTGCTTCGGCGGCCGGCGGCGAGTTCGAAGACTTCCCGGCGCGTCTCCCAACGTCAACGTGCCCGGCGCGACAGCCCTCCGATGAGATCGGCCGCCGCCTGGCAGGACTCGTCGGTCACGATGTGCTCGGTGCCCGGCTCGATCCGCAGGTCGAGCCGGGCACCCGCCGCCTCGAACAGGGCGCCCGTCTCCAGTACCCGGTGTGCCGGGACCCACGGGTCTTCCTCGATGCTCCGCAGCAGCACCGGTACGCCGTCGAGCTCGCCTCCGGTGAGCGGCTCGATCGGGTCCGGGCCGATGAAGCCGCCGGTGAGCAGGACCGCCGCGGCGATCCGGCGGGGGCGGGTCAGCAGCAGGTGCGCCAAGAGGCAGGCGCCCTGGGAAAACCCCAGCAGCACCAGGTCACCCGGTGCCGTGCCCGCGTCGACGAGCGTGTCGAGGTGGGCCTCGATCGCGGCGAGCGCCTCGTCGAGGTGGGGCTGGTTGCCCGCCATCGGCTGCAGGAACGGCAGCGGGTACCAGCTGCTCTCCGCCGCCGCCGGGGCGACGAACCGGGCCGGCAGCGGGCCGAACCGGGTCGTCAGCTCGCGCATGAACTCCGGCTCCTGGCCGCGTCCGTGCACCGCGAGCACCACGACGGGCGCCTCGGCCGGTCCCCAGGTCAGGACCCGCTGCCCGAGATGGGGGTTCACGCGCCTCAGCCGTCGATCGGCTCGAGGGCGGCGAGCAGTTCCTCGCGGCGGTGCTCGAACTGCTCCGGCAGCTGGAACCGCTGCCCCAGCTCGTGCGGCGACTCGTCGCAGTCCCAGCCGCCGTCGGCGTGGGTGACCGCCAGCTCGAACAGGGCGCCGGCCGGCGACCGGACGTAGACGCTCTTGAAGTACTTGCGGTCCTTCAGCTCCGAGATGTCGGTGTAGCCGCGGCCCTCGACCTCGAACTTCAGCTCGTCCTGGTTCTCCAGGGTGTCGGCGTTCCAGGCGAAGTGGTGGTGGGTGCCTGCCCCGTAGTGCCAGGTCCCCTGGTCGTCCGTGCGGTTCACGGTGATCTCGAGGTGGTTGCCGTGGGCCTGCTTGCCCAGCTGGACCGCGATCCGGTCGCCGTCCTCGGCCAGCCCGGACTGGGCGTAGAAGGTGTCGTTGGCGAACTCGACCGTCCGGTCCGGGGTCTGCACGTGCACGCCGAGCCCGTGCAGCCCGTGGATGGCGCACTCCGGCGGGACCCCGTGGCCGGCGTGGCCGACCCGGTCGTCGCCTTCGTTGGCGACGAGCACGTACTCGATGCCGCACGGGTGCTCGAACGCCAGCCGCCGCCGTCCGAAGACCTCGACGTTGCGCACCTCGACGTCGTGCTCGGTCAGCCGCCGGTGCCAGTGGTCGAGGCTGCCCTCGGGCACCGACAGCAGCACCTCGCGGCTCTGGTTGGTGCCGCGCTTGCCGTAGAGCCCGGCCTGGGCCCACGGGAACGTCGTGACCACGCTGGACGGGTCGCCGTCGGCGTTGGCGTAGTACAGGTGGTAGATCGGCACCGAACCGTCGAAGAGCACAGTCCGCTTGATGAACCGCATGCCCAGCACCTTGACGTGGAAGTCGACGTCCTCCTGCGCGTGGCCGACCGACAGCGTGATGTGGTGGGAACCTTCGATGTAGGCCATGGCGGGCATCTCCTCGTCGAGCTGCGAACTTCCGCGCCCACGCTAGGGGCGGGGCGCCGCCCGGGCATCGGCGAAACGTGCACGCCGATGTCGCCGATGCGCACAACCGCGGCGTACGCTGGCCGCGTTGCCCGAGCGCCCCAGGAGCGACCATGGCCGGTGCGTTGAGCCTGCTGCCCACCGGGCACGCCGTGCCCGACCGGGCGGCCAAGGTCGGCCCGGGTGCCTGGGAGCGGCAGGTCAACACCGGCGTGTCGCTGCACTTCAGCTTCGAATTCGACAACCCGAAGGCCTTCGCCGGCTCCATCAGCCACCGGGCGGTGGGCGAGCTGGGCCTGTTCGGCGTCGCCTGCCTGCGCCACACCGTCCACCGCCGTCCCGACGACCTGACGCGCGCCGCCGACGCCTCGTTCCTCCTGACGCTGCAGCTGGCCGGGACCAAGCAGCTCACCCAGGACGGCCGGGCGACGACGCTGCGGGCCGGCGAGTTCGCGCTCTACGACTCGGAGCAGCCGCTGACCCTCGACGTCGGCGACGACTACCGGTCGGTGAACGTGCGGTTCCGCAAGGCGGCGGTCGGCGCCCACGACGCGGCGGCCTTCACCCACCTGGTGGCGCGGAAGTTCTCCGCCGAAGAGGGGATCGCCCCGGTGGTCTGGTCGACGATCCTCAGCCTCGGCTCGCTGACCCCGGCGCAGCAGCCGGCCGGGATCCTGCTGGCGGGCAACGTCCTCGACATGACGGCGACCATGCTGCGCGCCCACACCGGCCCGGCCGCCCCGGCCGAACCCGACGTCCGCAACCGGCGGCGGCAGGACGTGCTGGCCTACATCGACCGGCGACTGTCCGATCCGGACCTGCGCGTCGAGACCATCGCGGCCGCCTGCTTCGTTTCGGTGCGCCACCTGCACGCGCTGTTCCGCGGCAGCGGCCACACGGTGGCGGGGTGGATCCGCCACCGCCGCGTGGAGGCCTGCAAGCGCGACCTCGCCGACCCGGCGGCCCGCACGGTCCCGGTCGCGGCGATCGGCGCCCGGTGGGGGTTGACCGACCCGTCCCACTTCGGACAGGTGTTCAAGGCCGGCGCCGGTGTGACGCCGGCGGAGTTCCGCCGGCGGGCGCTCGCCTGAGCACCGGAATCAAAGGCAGGCACCGGTGCCGGGCGCCCGGTCGACAACCTCACCGGGCACTACACCTGGCGACCCGGCAATCCGGCGAACCGGTGCGCGAGTTCGGTCCGCGACCGCAGGCCGAGCTTCCGGTAGACGCTGCTCAAGTGGAATTCGACCGTCTTCGTGCTGAGGAACGACGACGACGCCACGTCGCGGTTGGTCGCGCCGGTGACCACCGCGCGCACGACCTGGTACTCCTGCGGGGTGAGCTTCTCCAGCCCGGAGCTCGGCGGCACGTTCCGCCGGGTCTCCCCGGTGGCCGCGAGTTCGTGCTCGGCGCGCGCCGCCCAGTGCGCGGCCGGCATGGCGGCGAAGATTTCGAGGGCCGGCCTCAGGTGCTCGCGGGCCCGGATCCGGTGACCGGCCCGCCGCAGCCGTTCACCGAAGGCGAGCAGTGTCCGGGCCTTCTCGAACGGGCACTCGGCTCTCGAATGCAACTCGATCGCCGTGGTGAAACACCCGGCAAAAGCGGCCTCTCCCGCGAGCAGGCCTTTGAGGCGCCAGGCGACCGCCGCCTGGAGGGGCAGCGTCGTGTTCTTCGCGAGCTCGTCGACCGGCAGCACGACCTCGGCCGATCCACTGCGGATTCGTGCCTCCGTCAGGTCCGGGTGACCTTCCTCCGGGGCCGCGCCGCCCGTACCCGGCTGATTCCGGCGAAAGGCCGTGACCGCGTCGGCGTAGTGGCCCATGCCCAGCTCGAGCAGGGCGAGTGCTTCGATCGCGTCACGGGGGTAGTCGCTGTTCGGGGTCTGCAACGCCAGCGCCTGCGCGACGTGCGCCCGGCACTCGTCCTCGTCGCCGCGGATGGCCTCCACGTGGGCGAGCGAGCTGAGCGCCAGGTAGCGCCACAGGCTGTGACCGCCGAGCTGCGACAGCTCGACAGCCTCCGCCGCCAATGCGCGGGCGCCGTTGAGGTGGCCGGTCCGCGCCTCGCAGTAGGCCGATGCAGCCAGCGCGAACGGCAGCATCCCGATCGCCCCGGTGGACCTCAGCTCGTCGACCACCGGCCCCAGGACTTGCAAAGCGACGTCGTGCAGCCCGATCCAGTACATGCCCAGTCCGGACAGGATCGCGTATTCCACCGGCGGGGTCTCGCCGCGCTCGTTCGACGTCATGGCCACTGCCTCGTGCACCAGGCGTGAGCCGCTCAGCAGGTCGCCCATGTGCAGCAAGGTCATGCCGTGAACGACCTTGATGACGAACGCGGTGCCGGTGCGGCTTTCCGGGGCGATCTGCTGGGCCCTCGTGGTGGCCTCGACCGCGGCCGGGCCGTCCCCGCAGAGCAGGGCGGCCACGGCCGAATCGGTGAGCAGTTCGGCGCTGCGCAGGGGGTCGACCAGCCGGAAGGCCTCGGCCGCGGTGCTCACCACCCGGCGGGCGAGCCCCGGGTGCCCGGTGAACAGCTCGACCCGTCCTCGGCTGGCCGCGACCGCACCGCGGAGGTCGAGATCGTCGGTGAGTGCGTCGGCTTCGATCAGCAGCGTTCTCGCGTGGACGCTTCGCCCGGCGAGCATGGCGTTGTCGGCCGCGGCGAACAGGCGCCGCGCACGCGACACCTCGGACTCGCTCAACGCGGCCGCCCGGACCAACGCCGGAACAGCGGAGGCGTACCCGCTCCGGTCACGCGTCTTCTCCGCGACCAGCTCGAGCGCCTTGGCCACGCCTTCGTCCGGCCCCAGTGCGGCCTCCGCCAGATGCCAAACCCGCTCGTCAGCCTGTGCCGGCTCGGTCAGGGCCCCGGCCAGCGCCAGGTGAACCTCCCGCAACCGGGCCGGCGAGGCGGCCGCCGTGGCCCCGGCCCGCACGAGCGGGTGGATGAACTCGAACGAGCCTCGCGCGAACTTCACCAGTCCGCGGGCTTCGATGTCCAGCAACGTCCTCGACGGCAGGGAAAGGCCGCGCGCGGCTGCGAGGACCGCCGCCATCCGGTTCGATCGGCTGACGGCCAGCAGGAGCAGGGCATCTCGCGCTGCGGAGTCCAGTGCGGCCACCCGGGGGGCGAACAGGGCGGAAGCGGCGGCGGCAGGAATGACGGCGGGCAGGGGCGCCTGCCCGGCCAGCTGGGCGCGGTTCAACCCGCTCATCACCTCCAGCAAGGCCATCGGGTTTCCGGCGGTCTCCCGGCGCAGGCGGCGAACCACGTCGCTGTCCGGTGTCACCGCGGTGCGTGTGGCGATGAGCTCGGCAGTGGCCACATCGTCCAAACCTTCCAAGAAGCAGCTCGGCAGCTGCCATTCGGTCCGGTGCTCCGATCGGTCCGCGCGGGCGGCGAAGAGTACGGCCAGGTTCTCGGCGTTGAGCCGGCGTGCGACGAACGTCAACGCCTCGGCCGACGGACCGTCCAGCCATTGGAGGTCGTCGACCGTCACCAGCAGCGGGCGTTCCTCCGCCAGCAGGGCGAGCAGCCCCAGCGTTGCCGCGTACACGGCGAACCGGTCGGCGGCGACTGCGGGTTCCAGTGCCAAGGCTCCGCGCAATGCGCGCGCCTGCCGTTCCGGTAGCGCGGCGATCTGACGGACCAGTGGGGGAAAAACCTGGGAAAGCCCGGCAAAGGCGAGGTTCTGCTCCGGTTCGAACCCGCGAAACCGCAGCACACGCAGGTCCGAAGCGGCGGATTCTGCGTAATCGAGCAGCGCCGTCTTGCCGATTCCGGCCTCTCCGCACCACAAAAAGACGCCGCTACGCCCCTCGCGGACGCCTTTGAGGATCTCGTCGATGCGGCGGCAGTGCGCCTCTCGACCGCAAAGCACCGGACGAAGTTACCAGCTTCTCCGACGGACTGGCGTCACACCGAAAACATTGCGCCGAACGCCCGGCGAAAGTCACCCGGTCGCCGTGTCCGCCGGACTGACCCTGGGGTTTTCCCGGAAGCCGCCCACGCGGCCCCCGAGGCAGGCTGGTCCGCCGGAGTGCAGAGGGGGAACAACGGTGATCGACGACCGGAACGCTGCCCGGACCGGGCCAACGGCAGAAGACATCGGCAAGGCGGAACGGGCCATCCGGATGGCCGCGCACGCGGCTGCCGCGTTGGGGGTGCCGGGTCTCTTCCACCCCGGTCTCGACGAAGCCGGCATGGCTGCGATCTGGGGGCCGATGGTGACCACGGTCGCCAGGCACTGCGGGGCGAAGCTGTCCGCGGCGACGGCGGGCAAGTTCGTCACCATGGCGCTGTCGAGTGTCGCGACCTTTTCGGTCACCTCCAAGGTTCTTTCCTGGGGAATCATGGCCTTGTTGCTCACCATGCCCGCCGTCGCGGTGCCCGCGGCGGCGGCCTTGAACGCGTCCTTGAACGCGCTTTTCACCGTCCGGCTGGGCGGTGAATGCATTCGGCGGTTCTCCGACCCTCGATTCAACGGCGATGACCTGCGTCGGCTCGGCCGGCTGCTGGTGACGGTTCCGAGCTGGTCGGAACTCGGCGAAATCAAGCGGCTCCTGGCCGGTTGAAAACCAACGGAATGGAGTACGACGTGGACGTCGACAGACCGGCGACAACGGCCGGTGAATTGCGGAGGCGGCTGTCGGAAATCGGAAATCCCTGGACGGTCGACCCGGCGCTCACCGACGACGATCCCCTCCCCGAACGCCCACGCGGTGCTCAAGCGGAGGACGACCAGCCGCCGGAAACGCGCATGACTGTCCTCGACCCGGCGGTCGATCTCCGAGCTGTCCTGGCGACGGCGCCACCGGCGAACCCGGCACTGCGCGCGCACTGGATCGAGGCCGGTCTGCTGCCCTCGGAGGAGGAAAGGTCATGAACGTCGACTGGCGCAACCGCTTCGGCCGCAGGTGGATCACCAGCGTGCGCGACCAGGGCGGTTCGAACAACTGCTGGGCGTTCGCCTCGACGGCCTTGTACGAGGCGATGATCCGGATCGAGCACGTCCTGTGGACCCGGCGGTCGGAGGGAGACCTCGCCCGCGGGACCGGCAAGCAGCCGTGGGACCTGGGCAATCTGGGCGAGGCCTCGATCTTCGTCGAGCGGATGGGGCTGGCCGATCCCGACTGCTTCCCCTGGAGCCCCGCCGCGGCCCTCTACACCGCCAAACCGCACGGCGCGGCCCTGCAGGCGATGCCGATGTCGCCGACACCCGATCGCTCCGGGCGCACCATGCGCATCAACCCGGCCGCGGTCACCGCGCTCTCCGACGTCATGCAGAAGAAGAGCTGGATCGACCTCGTAGGGCCCATGGCCACCATCGTGACGCCGCCCGCGGACTTCGGCTGGTTCCACGGCACCGGGGTCTACACGCCGACGACCACCGCCGTCGGCGGAGCGCACGCACTGCTCGTCGTCGGCTACGACGACGATGGCGGTTACTGGATCGTCAAGAACTCCTACGGGCCGGCCTGGGGTGACGGCGGGTTCGCCAAGGTGTCCTACACCACCGGATTCCTCGACACCGCGACGTTTGCCGGGCTGCGCGGGACGAACCCCGATCCCTGGGCCAAGCGCAGGCTCCGGAACGGGACCCTGGTCCAGAGCGGAAACGGCGCCTTCCACAACAACTTCGAACTGTTCGTGCGGAACGGGATGAACCACGAGCACTGGTACCGCGAGAACGCCGACGCCAAGCTGCCGTGGATCAAGGTGGGCCTCGTCCGCTCCGCCGACCCGTGGCGGGACACCTTCCACGATGACGCTCTGGACTGCGCGGCGGCGGTGCAGAGCACGTTCAACCGCAACTTCGAACTCGTGTACCGCTCGAGCTACCGGCGGCTGCGGCACGTGTACTTCGACCAGGCGTCCGGCTGGTGGAACGACGCCACGCTCTTCGGCCCCGCGGACCCCGTCGGCATCCCCGGCTTCGTCCAGAGCAATCGAGGCGCGCCGGGCGACTTCGAGGTCGTGGTCGTCAACCCGGCCGGCCAGGCGGAACACTGGACCAAGCACAACGGCGCGCCGTGGACCCACCGCCCGGGTGAGTGGTACCACCAGGCGACCTTCGGGTCGGACTTCGCCTTCGGCGGCCCCGCGCTGGTGCAGAGCCGGCTCGGAGTGACCGGTTCACCGGAGAACGGCCAAGGCGAGCTGCACTACGTGGGCACGGTGACCAGCGGCGCGATGCGCCACTACCGGCGGGCTCCGACCGGCTGGACGCTCGAGCACGTGTTCGGCGACAACGTCTCCAGCGCGCCGTGCCTGATCGAGGGAACCTACGGCACCACGGACGAAACGGGCGTCGGGAACTTCGAGCTGTGCGTGGCCGTGGGCTCGAAGATCGAACACTGGTGGCGGTACAACACGGCACCGGGACCGTGGAACCTCTCCGCCGTTTTCGGTGAACGGGTCCGCCGGGTCGTCGGCCTGCTGCAGGGGACCTTCGGTGCCGGCCTCGAGCTGATCGCCGAACTCGTCGACGGTCATTTCCAGCACTACCGGCGTGACGGCGGAGGCTGGCACGCCGGCCCGATCATCACCTGAACCGAAGAGAGGGGAACACCGTGTACCGATTTCCGACCCTGCCGACCTTGGCGATAGCCGCCCTCCTGTCGGCCGGCGCCTGCCTGACCACGGCAGGGACCGCACAAGCTTCGGCCGTTGCCGAACCCGAAGTCCACGTCGCCGCGGCCGTCCCGGCACAAGGACTGCCGGTCGACTGGGTCGCCCGGGGTTCGGGGCAGTTCGGAACCGCCGACGCGCTGGACTTGCTGGAATACACCGTCGAGCTGAACGCGGTGCCCCAGGAAGTCGTCGAATTCCGCCTGACCTCGAGCAATCGCTGCCATTGGGGAAAGACACTGGTGATGCCCGACGGCCTGGGCAGCTCGTGGGACATCCACATCGACCCGTCCCAGGGCATCTACTCCGACAGCAACGGGCTGTGGGCCCAGCAGGTCCACAACCATCAGCACCTGACGCTGCTGAAGGCCGGCTTCCTCGGTGTTTATTACCAGGTTCTGGTGGTCGGTGACCTCGACGCCATCCTGCCGGGATCCAGGGTCACCTTCAGGTGGCTGACCGACAGCAGGATCTGCTGAACGAAACCGGTGACGACATGACGCGCACGGCGATCGTCCTTTCCGGAGGCGGCTCGAAAGGCGACTTCGAAGTCGGTGTCCTCCACTACCTCTACTCGGCGGGCATCAGGCCGGACGTCCTGTGCACGACCTCGGTCGGGTCGGTCAACGGCATCAAGCTCGCCGAAGGTGAGGCCGGCCCGGACCGGGGCCTGGCCGGGCTCACGGCGATGTGGCTGTCGATGACCGACCACACCGACTTCTTCGCACCGGCGGGCTGGCTGAACGATTCCACCCGGCTGCTGCGCGCATTCCGCCAGTTCCTGCAGGACTTCGCCGCGCTCAACGCGAAGCAGGTGGAGGATGCCATGACGGTCAACGGAGCACTTCGGACCCTGCGGCTGGCGGAAGCCGACGAGGTGGCGGCGCGGCTCAACGCCATCGGCGTGTCTCAGGAGCTGTCCGGCGCCGGGGTGCTGGGCATCCTGGCGCTGGGCTCGTCCGTCGTGCTGCCGACCCCGGTCGGCCCCCTGGCGACGCTGGCGTTCGGCTCCGTCCTCACCTCCATGCTGGCGACCAACCTGCAAGGCGTCGCACCTGCCTTGTCGGCGTCATCCTTCTTCGTCCTCACACCCCTGGAACGCCGAGCGCGAACCACCGTGGACCGGCAGGCGATCGGCGATTGGGCGAAGGCCGGCGGAAAGCTCCGGATGGCCACGGTCGCGCTGGAAAGCGGGAAGCTGCGGTTCGTCACCGAAGCTGGGACGCTCCTGGAGCGCGACGGCAGCGTCGTCACCGTTCCCGGTGGCACCCTCTCCCCCGAGTGCCAGGCCCTGGCGGACGAACTCGGCGAACTGGAAGCGGAGGTCCGGGACGCCCAGGCGCGAGTCGCTTCCGGCGACCACCCCAGCGGGACGGCCGGCAACCTCCTCCGCTTGATCGCGAAACGCAACCGGGCACGTGCCGGACTGTCCGCCTGCCAGGCCGGGCACCCCGCGCCACCGGAACCGGCGGCCGTGGACCTGGTGACCGGGATGCTGGCGTCCGCGTCGATGCCCACGTTCTTCGCCCCGGTGCCCATCGACGCCGAGCACTACGTCGACGGCGGGATCCGGGCCGTCCTGCCGGTCGAGGCTGCGGTGGTGGAAGGCGCGGATCGGATCATCGCCGTGCAGGCGTCCAAACCCGACGTCGACCCGGCCCCGGGGATCGAGCTGAATCTCCTGTCCATCTCCCTGCGCACGCTGATGGAGATCGCCGTCAACGAACTTTCGTTGCGGGACGCCCGAGCGGGTCACCCGGCGCCGACCCTCATCGAGCCACGGGTGGACATCCACACGGCGTTCACCTTGTATCCGGCGTTCGTGCGCAACCGGATGGCCTACGGATGGATGTGTGCCGCCGACGCGATCGCCCCACCCGCCGATCCCGCCAAAGCGAACCGGGCAGCGGAGATCGCCGACTGCATCAGCGTGCTGCGGTACGGAGCGGCGCGCCTGGAGTGCTGGCTGGGCGGACATCCGATCCCGCCGTCGATGGTGACGATCGCACGCCCCGATACGAGCGGCCGGGCCTCCGTCGCCGACACGCTCTTCGCGATGAAGGCGGAAATACGGGCGCTGATCACCGAACGAGCGACCCTCGGAGCGGCTGTTCCGGCCGGCGTGGGCGAGTGGGACGATCCGAATCTGTGGTGGTTCGGACACGAGGCGCACCCGTGGAGCCCCGCGCGAGGGGACGACGCGTTCTTCGAGTCCCAGGACGTCCCACTCGAACTCCCGGCAGGCGGCAGTGCGACGGTGTCGGTCGTCTTCGTCAACGTCGGCACCACAACTTGGGACCCCGCCGCCGGCTATCGGCTGGGGTCGCAGGATCCGCCCGACAACCTGAACTGGGGACTGGGCCGAGTCGGTCTCGCCGCGCCGGTCCACCCCGGTGGGTCCGCGCGGTTCACGTTCGAAATCAAGGCGCCCTCGACGCCCGGCGCGCTCAGGTTCGGCTGGCAGATGCTCCAGGAAGGTGTCCGCTGGTTCGGCGAGGCCGGGCAGTCCGTCGACATCGTCGTGACGCCGCTGGGCGAGCCCGCCGCCTGCGCGGACCTCCGTTCCCGGATCGCGGCCATCGACCGGCGGATCGCGGAGCTCGAATCCCAGCTGCGCGATGAACCCCACCACGACGGGCCGATCAACCGGCGGATCACGGACCTCCGGCTCGAACGCGACAACCGCGTGGCGACCATGCGCGCCACCGGCTGCACGCTGTCGGCCACTTGAACCAGTCCACCCGATCAGCCCGGCTGCCGAAGTCCGGATCCGGAAGCAGAAATCAGGGCCCGTAGAGCGTGGTCCGGATGATGTCGGTCAGGGCTTCGACGACGTGCTCGTCCTGGGCCGGCTCGGTACCGCGGACCAGCTGGTAGCCCGCGCGTTCGACCATCCAGGTCAGGATGGCCGCGGTCTCGGCCGGGCGGACCGGGCGCATCACGCCGGCCGCCTGGCCGCGCTCGATGGCTTCGCGGGTGGCGTTGATGATCGACTGCATCAGCGTGCGCACCTCGACCGCGACGGCCGGGTCGTAGGCCGCGGTTTCGGTGATGATCGTGAAGGCCGCGGCGCGGCTGCGGTAGACCGCGACGATCGCCGTGACGGCCTCGGTGAGGCCGGCCGGGTCGGTTGCCCGCCACCAGGTGCTCGACACCTCGCGCAGCTCGGCCAGCACGGATGTGGCCAGCCGCCGGACCAGGTCGCCCTTGTCCTCGAAGTGGACGTAGAACGTGGAGCGGGAGATGCCGGCCGCCCCGGCCAGGCGCTCGACGCTCAGTTCGGTGAAGGCCTCGCCCGCCGCGACGAGCTCCTCGGTGGCCGCGAACAACCGCCGCTCGAGCTGCTCTCGGCGGTCTTGCCGCTTGCGGCCGGTCGGCCGGGTCACTGAAGGCACGGCCGGAGCATAGCCGGACAGCAAATCCGGACACTGTGTCTTGACGCGGTGTCCGAGTTCGGCGCATGCTGGGCGCACGAACCCGGGGAGGCAGTCATGCTGGTGTTGAAGGCAGTGTTGTGGGCGCTGTGGGGCGTCGGCGTCCTGCACCTCGTGGCGTTGGAAGTGAGCGTGGTGGTGGCCACGAAATGGGCTCGCCGCGGGCAGGCGGGGTCCGAATACCTCCCCATGGCCGTGGGCGTGTACGCCGTCGGGACGACGTCCGTGGGCTGTTTGAGCGGTCTCGTGCTGATCCTGCTGTCCGACGGGGGTGCGATCCTCGTGGTTCTCATCGTCGGCACGGCCGTCCAGCTCATCGGCCCGGGGCTCGTCGCCACGATTCTGCTCAGCCGGCTCTGGGCTGCCTGGCAAAACCGCAGGCAGCTCCTGTCCCGGGAGGAGGCGGTCCGGCTGATCGAGGCCGGCATCGTCCGCTCCTTCCGGCGGCGGTTCGGCGTGGTGAAGCTGTCGCTCCACCCCCGGGCGGTCGAGCAGTTCCAGCTGCGGACCCGCCGCGCCCGCGGGGAGGACTACCCCGCGTTCGTGGCCGCCGCGAACGAGCGCGACGCCCGAGGCCCGAAGCTGTACTAGCGACTCCGACCGGAGCGGGGGCCACGGGAACGCGGCACCCCGCTCCTTCACGCAGTCACGGACGGCCGTGGGTCACCGCGGACCAGGCATCGACCGCGCCGTGGCCGTAGAAGCCGTTGAAGGAAGCGTCGCCCACGCAGGTTGCCGTGTACGAAGCATCGCGGCCTTCGTCGAGGTAATCGACCGTGCGCGGGACCGGGCAGGCGATCTTCGCCGCCGTCTGCTCGAGGATCCGCTGCACCACGTCCGGGTCCAGGCCGAACCCTCCGCCGGGGGTCGGGTGGCCGTACTGCGACACGATCAGGGCCGCGACGCCGGCCGCGTGCGGGGCCGCCATCGAAGTGCCCTGCAGCCACCGGAAGTAGCCGACGCGCCCGTCGGCGGCCGTCTGCTTCTGGATGCCCACCGCCGCGCCGGCCGGGGTGATTTCCCCGGCGGCGTCGATGTAGCCGGCGGCGACGCCGACGCTGTGGGCGTAGGTCGAGAGGATCTCGTTGTCCCGGCTGTCGTACCACGGCGTGCCGAAGTAGTCGCGCTTGTAGCCACCGGGCGCGGACACCGAAATCCGCTCCTGGCCGTAGTTCGAGTAGTCCGCCTTCGCCTGGGACGGGCCGAACCCGGCCACGCCGATCGTGTGCGGCCCCTCGAGCGGCAGCGTCAGGCAGGTCGCGTTGTCCACCGTGCGCGGGTGCGCGCGGCTGGACGGGAAGTCGGGGCTCGTCGCGTCCGGCTGCGGCGCCGCCAGGTCGCTGTGCTGGTTGCCCAGCGCGACCACGATCGTGACACCCTTGCGGTGCGCGTAGTTCAGCGCTCGTTTCGTGGCCTCGACGACCGTGCGCTGCTCGGCCTGCTCGGCGGGCGAATCCGCCGGGTTCGCCGTGCAGTTGTACAGCCACGGGTCGATGTAGAACGACATGTTCACGACGTCGATGCCCGCGTCGCCGGCGTAGGTCAGTGCGTCGATCGTCGGCTGCAGGAAGTAGAAGCCGGAGTCCTGCGCCGCGCGGAGGCTCACCAGCGTGACGTTCGGCGCGACGCCGGACACCCCGAAGCCGTTCGCGGCCGCCGCGATCGTGCCGGCCAGGTGCGTGCCGTGCCCGGTGCCGTCGACGTCGACCGGGTCCACGCAGCCGCGGTACTCGCACGGCCCGTCGACGGGCACGCCGTTCTCGTCGGCGACGATGTCCCTGGTGAAGTTGCGCGAGCCGGCGCGGTCGAAGTTCGGCGCGAGGTCCGGGTGCGTGGCGTCGATGCCGGAGTCGATGACGCCGACCTTCACCCGCTTGTCGCCGGGCTGGACCGTCCGCGCGAGGTCCGACCGCACGGATTTGAGGCCCCAGAGCCGGTCGTCGAGCGGGTCGAGCCCGGCGGACGAGCCCTTCGGCCGGGCCGGGCCGCGGCCGGTTTCGGTCTCGGCGACGTCGGGTTTCGCCACGGCCTTGCCGTTCTTGGGCACGGTGCCGATCGACTTCGCCCGGCCGGCCCCGAATACCGTGCGGTCGCCCGAGACCCGTTCGAGGAAACCGCCGGCCGGCGCGGCGGCGGTGATCAGGCCGGCCGCGGCGTTGCTGGTGACGACCCGGCCGCCCGCCGTGCGGACGGCGTTCTCCGCCGCCGCCACGTCGTACCCGCCGGCCACTTCCCGGGCCAGGACGGAGAATTCGACGGTGGGCCCCGACAGCCGTGGCTGGGCCGTGGCCGGCACGGCGAGCGCGCCGAACAGCGGCACCGCGAGGGCCAGTACGAAAGATCTCTTCACTGCTGTTCTCCCCCATCGCGTAGTTCCAGCGTGCAGCACTTGACGCTGCCGCCCCCTTTGAGCAGCTCCGACAGGTCGGCGCCGATCGGCTCGAAGCCCCGTTCCCGCAGCTGCGCCGACAGCCGTGTGGCGGCCTGGGGCAGCACGACGTGCCGTCCGTCGGAGACGGCGTTCAAGCCGAACGCCGCGGCGTGGGCGGCGGAGGCGATGACGGCGTCCGGGTACAGCCACTCGAGCTGCCGCCTGCTTTCTTCGGTGAACGCCTCCGGCCAGTACGCGATCAGGTCGCCGGTCAGCACGGCCAGTGCGGTGTCGAGGTGGTAGTGGCGCGGGTCGGTCAGCGTCAGCCCCACCACCGGCAGGCCGAAGAACCCCGCGGCCTCCTCGTGCGCCCGGGGGTCGGTCCGGAACCCCGTCCCGGCCAGGATCCGGGCGCCGGCGACCAGGAAGTCGCCCTCGCCTTCGTTGAGCCACGACGCCTGCCGGACGTCGTGGTAGCCGTGCCGGGCGAACCACTCCGTGTACGCCGCGGACTCCGGGCGGCGCTGGCGGTGGCGGAAGCGGGCGACCAGCGCCCGGCCGTTCACCACGGTGGCGCCGTTGGCCGCGTACACCATGTCCGGCAGGCCCGGCACCGGGTCGAGCAGCTCGACCCGGTGGCCCAGGTCGAGGAAGAGGTCGCGCAGCCATTCCCACTGGGCTGTCGCCAGCTCGGTGTCGGTGGGCTTGGCGGGGTCCATCCACGGGTTGATCGAGTATTCGACGTCGAAGTACGCCGGTCTGACCATGAGGTAGTGCCGCACGGGGTTCTCCTGGGTGCTCAGGCCGTCTGCAACGACTTCTCGGTGCCCACCAGCCGCCGGACCAGCTGGTCGCGGATGCGGGGCGGGATGTCCGGGGCGAACCGCCGGAAGTAGCTTTCGGCGTGCGCGGTGCTGTCCATCAGGAACGGCAGGTCGAACACGACCAGCTTGCGGACGGCCAGCAGCGGTACCGGTGCGCGCAGCGCCTTGAACTCGTCGTTCCACAGGCCGGGCTGGTCGCAGACCGGGTGGAACTGCCCGATCATCAGCCCGTCGGCGACGAACCCGTCCTTGGCTTCGCGCTGCAGGTCGTCCAGCGGGGTCGCGTCGTGGTGGTCCAGCTGCGGCAGCACGAGCAGGATCGTCAGCAGTTCCCGGTGCTCCGGCGGGATGCCTGCCGAGAGCCGCTCGTACCAGGCGCGCAGGCTCTCGATCGCGGCGTGCACGTCGACCTCGGCGTTCGCGGCGGTCAGCGCGGCAAGGTGGAAGAGTCCTTTGTGGAGCGAGGGCTGCGTGTAGGGGCACACCGGGCCGTTGCGGCCGAGGTCCGGGTGTGCGGCCACCAGGTACCGCCACGCCCAGGCGAGGATTTCGCGCAGGGGCGGGAGGTGCTCGGCCGGCGCGGTGCCGGCGGTGACCTCGGCCGCCGTCCAGATGCGCACCTTGTCGTCGCCGATCATGAGCCGATGCTTTGCGCGAAGGTGAAGAACCCGTCCGGATCGACCCGCTCCTTGATCTGCTTCAGGCGCGGGTAGTTGGCGCCGTAGTAGGCGGTTCGCCAGTCCGCGAGGTCCGGGTCGGCGAAGTTCTGGAACGCGCGGTCCGACACGTACGGCGCCATCGCCTCGCCCAGGTCCGCCAGCCAGCGGAGGTTGGCCTCGACCACGGCCGGTTCGTCGTCCTCGGCCCACGAGGTGTCCATGGCCAGCAGGAACATCGCGTCGCGGTGGACGAACGCGGTGTCCGTCGCGGCCACCCGGTTGATCGCCCCGCCCCAGGAGAACAGCGCGGCGCCGCCGCCGTCGGGGTTGCCGCTGGCGGGACGGCGTGCGACGTACGAGAGCATCGTGGCGATCGCCTCGTCGGGCAGCGGCCCGGTGGCGATGTTCGTCCGCGAGGCGAACGCGCCTCCGGCGGTCTCGTGCCGCAGGTCTTCCTTGGCCTGCCAGAAGGTCCGGTCGGTGATGGCCGTGCGGACCGGCGCCGCGACCGACAGCACGGGGTCGAGGATTTCCCGCAGCTCCGCCGCGGACCCGCGGTGCTGCCCGACGGCCGACACGACGGTCTCCCCACCGGCCGTGCTGACGCCGATCCGGGCGGCGAACTCGTCCGGGGCGAGCCGCACGGTGTCCTGGAGCACGGAGAAGACCTTCGCCGCGTCCGCGCTGTCCCACAGCAGCACGTAGGTGGCCCAGTCCGCCACCGGTTTCGCCTGGAACGTGAAGGAGACGTTGATCCCGAAGTTGCCGCCGCCACCGCCGCGGCAGGCCCAGAACAGGTCGGCGTTGGTGTCGGCGTCGCAGTGCAGCAGCTGCCCGTCCGCGGTCACGACCGTGGTCGCGACGAGCGCGTCCGCGGTGAGCCCGTACACGCGGGACGTGGCGCCGCACCCGCCGCCGAGGGTGAGCCCGGCGATGCCGACTCCTGCGCTGTTGCCGAGCGCGAAGGCCATCTCGCAGGGTTCGATGGCGGCGTAGACGTCCGCCATCAGCGCGCCGCCCGCGGCGGTCACGAGCCCGGTCGAGGCGTCGGCGGACACGGTGTTCAGCGCGCCGAGGTCCAGGACGAGACCGGTGCCCGCCGAATGTCCCGCGAAGCTGTGCCCGCCGGCGCGGGCGACGAGGCCGACACCGGTGTCGCGCGCCCATTCGACGGCGCGCCGGACGTCCGCGGTGCCGGCCGCGGACAGGACGCCGGCGGGGGTGATGCCGGCGAAGCGCTTGTTGAACGGCGTGCTCGCGGCGCGGAACCCGGCCTCGCCGGGGCGCCGCACGCGGCCGGTCACCGCGCGCTCGAGGCGTCGCCAGTCCGCGTCGGTGGGGCGCCGGGACACTAGCTCACCTCGTCGAGGTAGGAGACGCCGGTGGCGGCGTGCGGGCCGTAGCGCTCCCACACCTCGCGCAGCCGGAGGTGGCCGTCTTCGGTGACCTCGGGGGTGTTCACCGTGTGCCCGCAGATCACCTCGCCGGTGGCGAGCACCAGCGTGTAGCCGAGGTGCAGGGTCCCGTTTTCGCGCTGGGTGCCGGTGATCGCGCCGCGCCGCACCTCTCCCCCGGCGAACTCCGCCCAGACGACGTCGTCTTCCTGCCGGTACACGGCCACCGCCTCGGCGCCGGCCTTGCGGAACTTCCGCCCGTCGTAGTCGATCACGCCGGTCCCGCCTCACCGGTGTCGTGCGCGACGAACTCGGCCGACATCTCGCGGTCCCACCAGATGGCGTAGTAGGAGAAGTCTTCGCCGTGTTCGGGGTCGTTGAAGAGGTGGTGTTCGATGCCCGGCTTCAGGAACACGATGTCCCCGGCCGCGAACGCGTGCCGCCGGTCGCCGGTGACCACCTCGGCCCGCCCGGCCATGCCGATGAAGATCTCGTGCTCGTGGTGGGCGTGGGCCACCGAGGCGTCACCCGGGCGCAGGACGCACCAGGCCCCGCGGAACGGCGCGGTCATCCCGTCCCACGGGTAGAGCAGCTTCATGTCCAGTCCGTAGGCCCGCGTCAGGTTCTCGGGCTCCAGCCTGCGGATGTCCAGGAGGGCAAGGTCTTGGTCAGTCACATCCCACTCCGATCAGCGTGTCTCCGGTCGCCGCCTCCGACGCCGATCGACGCTAGGTCGGGCCGGTTTCCCGGCGATAGGGGAACTGTTCCCGATCGCCGGTGAATTCGCCGCGGCCGAGTCCCGCGTCCCGCGCGAGCACTATCGCCTGTGCCCGATCGGCTACACCGAGTTTTGTAAAAATTGCCGACACCCGATTGCTGATGGTCTTGGAGGCCAGCCCTAGATCGCGCGCGATCACCGCATTGGACCGACCGGCGGCGATGCGATCGAGCACCTGCCGTTCCCGGGTCGTCAGTTGCGGAAAGGGATACGGTTCGGGCCCGGAAGTCCGCACCAAAGTGCTGAACCGGGCGGCGATCGCCCGGCCGACGATCGCCTCGCCCGCCGCCACCACCCGCACCCCGCGCACGATCTGCTCGGCGTCGGCGCCCTTGACCAGGTACCCGCGTGCCCCGGCGTGGATCGCCGACCGGACGGCGGTGTCGTCGTCGGCCGCGCTCAGCACGAGCACCTTCGTTTCCGGCGAGACCAGCGCCACCCGGCCGATCACGTCGACCGGCCCGGCCCCGCCGAGCTGCGGATCGACGACCAGCACATCCGGCCGGTGCCGGGCGGTTTCGGTGATCGCCCCGTTCGCCGTGGCCGCCTCGCCGACCACGAACACGCCGCCGGCGTGTTCCAGCGCGGCCCGGACCCAGTGCCGCACCGACGGCTGGGGGTCGGCGAGCAGCACGGTCAGCGGGGCGAGCTCAGGGTGTTCGACCGGCCACAGCCGGGCGGTGTAGCCGAAACCGGTGGCGTGACTCATCGTTCCCCCAAAGTGAACCGCTGCCGATCCGCTTGGCGGTCGGCTCCTCCCAGTGAAAGCGCGGCGCGCCTCCCATATCCGACAAGAGAGTCTCTTCGGCAGGAGGAATTGATCGCAATCAACTTCCTTGATCGCAATCAATTCGCCACTTACCGTCATCGATCGGCGCACACCGGCGTGCACGATCTCGGCGAGATTCCCCGAAGGGCGGGAAAACCGTCCCTACCACCCGGGAAAGAGCGCTCCTTACGATCGCCTCCGGCGGCACGCGGCACGCCGACCTATTCCCAGAAATCGGAGTGTATCTGTGACCGAAGTACAGGTGGGTTTGCTCGCGATCGGAGCCGGGCCGGCGAACCTCGCGCTCGCGGTGGCCATCGAAGAGTCCGGGCACGCGGAGCTGGCCCGGCAGACGCTGCTGCTGGAGCAGGGGCCGGACATCAAGTGGCAGCGCGACCTGCTGATGCCGTGGGCGCGCAGCCAGGTCTCCTTCCTCAAGGACCTGGTGACCCTGCGCAATCCGCGCAGCAAGTTCTCGTTCCTCAGCTTCCTGCACGACCAGCAGCGGCTCGACGAGTTCGTCAACCTGGGGACGTTCCACCCCTTCCGCTGGGAGTTCTCCGACTACCTCCAGTGGGTCGCGAAGTCGCTGGAGCAGGTGCGGATCCGGTACGAGGCGAAGGTGCAGCGCATCGAACCCGCGCGCGACGCCGACGGCTCCATCGTCGGCTGGGTCGCCACCCTCGCCGGCGGCGACACCATCCGCTGCCGCGACCTGGTCGTCGGCGGCGGCCGGGACACGCACGTGCCGGAGGTCTTCGCGGATCTGCCCGCCGACCGGTTGATCCACAGCGCCCAGTACCGGCGCCGGATCGCGCAGCTGCCCGCGGACGCGCCGCTGCGTGCCGTCGTGGTGGGCGGGGCGCAGAGCGCGGCGGAGATGTTCATGGCGCTGCACGACAACCTGCCCAACAGCACCCGCACGATGATCGTGCGGTCGGTGGGCCCGCAGAACTACCAGACGAGCAAGTTCGTCAACGAGCTGTTCTTCCCCTCGTTCGTCGACCGGTTCTACGACAGCCCGCCCGAGGTCCGCCAGCAGGTGCTGGACGAGATGCGGCTGACCAACTACGCCGGGGCGGCCCCGCCGTTCCTGGACCAGATGTACACCACGCTCTACCAGCAGCGCGGCATCGGGCAGCGGCGTTCGGAGGTGCGGACGCTGACCGAGGTGGTGGGCGCGCGGGTCACCGGCGACGAGGTGGTGCTCGACCTGCGCGACCGCACCAGCGGGAAGGTGGAGCCGCTGCACTGCGACCTGGTGCTGCTCGGCACCGGCTTCGACAACCGGATGCCCGCGCTGGTCCGCGACCTGGCCGAGCACGTCGGCCTGGCCGAGATCACGGTCAGCCGCTGCTACCGGGTCGACCTCGGCGAGTCCGCGTGGGGCGCGGTGTACCTGCAGGGCGTCAACGAGGCCACGCACGGCATCGCCGACTCGCTGATCAGCGTGCTGGCCCACCGCTCCCGCGACATCCTCGACGACCTGCTCGCCCGCCGCGGCGCCGGCGAGCGCGAGGCCCTCCGGTGAACCGGCTCGTGGTGATTTCACCCGCGCCGACGGCGAACGGGGACCTGCACCTCGGCCACCTCGCGGGCCCGTTCCTGGCCGCGGACGTCTGCACCCGGTACGCGCGGGCGACCGGCCGGGAAGCGCTGTACGGCACCGGGATGCACTTCACGCAGAACTACGTCGTCGCCGCGGCGGAGCGGCTGGGCGTGGCTCCGGAGGAGCTGCGGGAGCGCTCGGCCGAGCAGGTCCGGCGGACCTTCTCCGCGATGGGGGTGGAGATCGACGGGTTCGGCTGCCTCGGTGACCGGTTCACCGGGATGGTCACCGGCTTCTACGAGCGCCTGCACGAGCGGGGCCTGCTGGAGCTGCGGACGGTGACCTTCCCGTACCTGCCCAGCACGGGCGAGTACCTGATGGACGCCTACGTCACCGGCGGGTGCCCGTTCTGCCTCGCCGAGGGGTGTGCCGGGATCTGCGAGAGCTGCGGGCTGCCGATCGCCCCCGGTGACCTGATCGGGCCGCGTTCGGCCACGCGACCGGACGAGCCGCTGGAACGCCGCGACGTCGACATCCTCGTCTTCCCGGTGGAGCGGTACCGCGCGCAGCTGGAGGCGTACTTCGCCCGGACGCCGATGCGGCCCGGCATGGCCCGGCTGATCGAGTCCGCGCTGGCGCGGCCGCTGCCGGACTTCCCGATCACCCAGCCGGCGTCGTGGGGCATCCCGGCGCCGTTCCCCGAGGTGGCGGGCCAGGTGTTCTACGCGCACATGGAAGGCATGCCGTGGAGCATGTTCATCACCGCGCTGGGCGCCGAGCGGCGCGGCGCGGTGCTGACCGCCGACGACGAGCTCTGGCGCGCGGGCGCGGGCACGACGGTGGTGTACTTCCTCGGCCTGGACGCGACGTACCCGTTCGCGATCGTGGGCACGGCGCTGCTCACCGCGCTCGGTGAGCACGTGCTGCCGTCGCAGTACTTCACCAACGAGTTCTACGAGCTGGCCAGCGAGAAGTTCTCCACCAGCCGCGGGCACGTGGTGTCCGGCCGGGAACTGGCCACCGAGGTGCCGCGCGACCTCATCCGGTTTCACCTGTGTGCGACCAGCCCGGAGTACCAGCGCACCGACTTCACCCGCGAAGCGCTGCTCCGGGTGGGCGAAACCCGGTTGACCGGCCCGTGGAACCGGGTGGCGGCGGCGGTCGACCGGTGGGTGGACCGCGGTCCGCTGCCGGTGTCGGCGGATGCCCGGAGGACGGCGCAGCGGATGGCCGAGAGGTTCGCCGACGCCTACGAGCTCCCGCGGTTCAGCCTGACGGCGGCGGCCTCGACCCTCGCCGAGCAGCTCGCCCGGTTGGATCGCTTGGCGGCGGGGGTGAGCTTGGGGACGGCGGGCGACCTGTGCCACCAGGTGGACGTGTTCCTGCGGTGCGCGGCGCCGATCTTGATCGACCTCGCGGCGGCGGCGTTGCCGGACACGATGCTGCCGGGCCACCCGGACGCGGACACGGTGACCCCGAAGAGGTTGCCGCGGCTGTCGGTGACGGTCCGGGCGGCTGAGTCGGCCGGCACAACCGGACCGGCGGCAGTGGCAAGGGCGCGGACCGCGACCGAGGCCGTCGCCCCTGGACCGGCCGGGCCGGAGAGCGCAGCCGGTCCCGCGCGTCCGAGGTACGTCGACAGCGCCCCGGCGATGCGCCCGACGGCTCCCTGATGGCCACGGTCGCCGTCGTCGGGGCTGGGGTCACCGGCCTGGTGACCGCGATCGGGTGTGCGCGGGCCGGGCACCGCGTCTGCGTTCTCGAACGCGGGCCCGTCCCCAACCCCTCTTCGACCTCGTCCGACCAGCACCGGGCTCTTCGTGTCCTGCGCCCGGACGATGTCGAGGGCACCGCGCGGATGGCCGAGGCCCGGCGCCGGTGGGCGGAGCTGGAATCGTTGCTGGGCACCGGTTTCGTGCGGCCCGTCGGCGTGGTCACCGCCGGCACCCCGGACGAGCTCGAGCGGGCGTTCGACACCGCCGGGCGGGCGGGGGTGCCCGCCACCGCCGTCGCGCCCGGTGCCCTTCCGCCCGTGCTGTTCCCGGCCGGGACCAGTGGGTTGTTCGATCCCGGCGGGGCCGTGCTGCTGGCCGGCCGGTTCCTGCGCGCCGCCGTCGGGTGGCTCGCCGCGCACCCCGCCGTGACGCTGCGGCCGGGGTGCGCCGTCGCCGGTGTCCACGACCGGGAAGTGGTGCTGGACACCGGTGAGCCGGTCCACGCCGACGCCGTGCTGGTCGCCGGTGGGCCGTGGACCAGCAGCCTTGCCGGGCCGTCCGTCGTGCTGCACCGGCAGACCATGGTCTACCTGCGCCCGCCGGCGCGGCTGGCTGCCTGGTGGGCGTCGGCTCCCGGGGTCGGCCGGATCGGGGCCGACCGCCGCGCCTGGCTGTTGCCGCCCGGCGGCGGGGCCCTGCTCAAGATCAGTTCCGACGCGGTGTGCCGGGAGGTCGCCACCACCGCGGAGCCCGACCGCGAACCGTGGGCCGGCCGGCTGCTTTCCGAGCCGATCCTCGCCGGCGGCGAGGACTACGCCGTGGTGGGCATCAAGGACTGCCACTACGCGGCCGATGCCGTCACCGGTGGTCCGGTTCTCGCGCGAATTCACCCGTCGGTGTGGTCCCGGCCCGCGTGCGGCGGTTCCGGGTTCGGCGCCGCCCCGCTCGTCGCCCGGGAAATCCTCGGCGGCGTGAACGACAAGGAGTGTGTGTAGTGGAGTTCACGATCGTGGGCGCCGGCATGGCCGGCGCCTTCCTCGCGCTCTCGCTGGGCCGGCAGGGGCACGTCGTGACGGTGTACGACCGGCGGCCGGACCCGCGCGGGACGAGTGTCGCGGTGACGTCCATGAACCTCGGGTTGTCCCGGCGCGGCCTGGCGGCGCTGGACCGCCTGGGCCTGTCGGACGAAGTCACGAAGCTCGTCGTGCCGATGCGCGGGCGGCTGCTGCACAACACCGACGGCGGTCTGCGCTTCTCGCCCTACGGCGACGGCGGCATCCTCGCCATCCAGCGCCAGGACCTCAGCGCGCTGCTGGTGGACGCCGCCCTCCGGGAGCCCGGTGTGCGGTTCGTGTTCGACACGCGCTGCACCGGCGTGGACCGGGACCTGCCGTCGGCGACCTTCGAGGGGCCCGGCGGACACGTGTTCACCGTGACGCCGGACGTCGTGGTGGGCGCGGACGGCGCGTTCTCGGCCGTCCGCCGGTTCATGCACCACGAGCTGCGCGCGGAGTTCTCGCAGAGCTACCTCGAGTGGGGCTGGCGCGAGCTGCACATCCCGGCGGCGGGCGACGGCTCCCACCGGATGGCCGACGACGTCTTCCACCTGTGGCCCCGCGGCGACACGATGATGTTCGCCCACCCCAACCGCGACGGTTCGTTCACCTGTTCCTGCGTTCTGCCGTTCCACGGCCCGGCGGGCTTCGACGCGCTGCGGACGCCTGCGGACGTGGAGTCGTTGTTCCGCCGCGAATTCCCCGACGTCCTGGCGCTGGTCCCGGACCTGGGCGAGGCGTTCCTGCGCCGGCCCACCTTCAACCTCGTCACCGTCAGCACCGCGCCGTGGACCCACGAAGGCAAGGTGGTGCTGATCGGCGACGCCTGCCACGCGGTCTACCCGTTCCTGGCCCAGGGCATGAACTCCGCGTTCGAGGACGCGCTCGAGCTGACCGACAGCCTGGCCGCCCACCCCGCCGACCCCGTGGCCGCGCTGGCCCGGTACTACACCCGCCGCAAGCCGAACACCGATGCCCTCGCCACCATGTCCCACCGCAACTTCGCCGAGCTGCGCGACACCGTGCGGTCGCCGGTGGTCCGGTTGGAGCGGGCCTGTGACACGGTTCTGGAGAAGCTGCTGCGCCACCGCTGGATGCCGCTGCACGCCATGGTCACCAACACGACGATCCCGTACCTGCAGGCCCAGCACCGGGCGAGCCGCCAGCACCGGCTCTTGAAGTTCGCCGGTGCCACCGCGCTCTCGGCGGCGGTGGTGGGGGTGGGTCGCCGGCTGCGCCGCTGACCCGCGCGACGAGAAGAGGCCTTCGCCGCTGGTCCGGCGAAGGCCTCTTCTCGTCGCGGGAGTCACTCCGGGCGCATCTCGATCCGGACCAGGCCGGCGGCCTTTTCGGCGCGCTGCAGGGCCTCGGCCGAGCTGTCGGCCTCGGCCATCACCAGGCCGGCGCGGTCCCAGGAGCTGCGCAGGCCGGCGAAGCGGTGGCCGGGGCCGACCTGGAGGTCGACGAGGAACACGCCCTCGACCCGGCGGGCCTGCTCGAGGCCCGCGACGGTGTCGATCACGCCGGGCTCCATGGTGACGAAGCGGCCGGCCGCACCGCCGGCCGCCCGGGTGGGCAGCTCGGGCGGGGTTTCGCCGCGCATCACGGCGAAGTAGGCGCGCAGCAGCTTGATCGCGTAGGCGCGGTCGATGAGTTCCATGATGCCGTCCCCGGCGATCCGGCCCGCGCACTCCACGAGGTAGGGCACGCCGTCGTCGCCGACGATCCACTCGCAGTGCACGATCCCGTCGGCGAAGCCGATGGCCGCCACGACCCGGCGGGTGGCTTCCGTCAGCGTCCCGGCGAGTTCGCCGGGGATGCCGGCCGGCACGATGTGGGCCAGCTCCACCGGGCGCGGGCCGGGGTGGAGCTGCTTGCCGGTGACGTTGGCGAACAGCTGCCGCCCGCCGCCGACGAGCAGCTCGACGCTGTACTCGGCGCCGGGCACGTACCGTTCGGCCAGCATGTGCAGTTCCATCGGCCGGTCGGGGACGAAGATGCCTTCGTCCTGCTCGACGCAGTTCGCCCACGCCCGGTCGACCTCGGCCGGGTCGGACACGACCTGGGTGCCGACGGAGGCCTGCCGGTTCGCGGGCTTGAGCACCACCGGGCCCGGGCAGGCGCGCATGAAGGCCAGCACGTCCGCCGGGCCGGTGACGGTGACGCTCTCCGGGTTGGCCAGGCCGGCGGCCGCGCTGACCCGGCGCAGCACGGCCTTGTCCCGCAGGATCTGCGCGGCGCCGAGGCTCGCGCCCGGCACGCCGTAGCGTTCGGCGAGCCGGGCGGCGAACGGGGTGGCGTACTCGGTCAGCGGGACCACCGCGACCGGGTCCAGGTCCGGGTGAGCGGCGTGGAACTCGTCGGCCGAGCCGGGCCGGGTGTGCTCCCACTCGACCAGCTCGCGGACCAGGGCGGACCCGGCCAGTTTCGGGCGCAGGTCCCGCTTGCGGACCACGTCCGGCTCTTCGACGAGGACCACCGAGCCGTCGGGTTCGGCGCCGGTGAGGGCCATCAGCACCGGCGTCACGAACCCGACGACCAGAACGGGCCGCTCACTCATCGGTCTCGGGCTCGGTCTTGGGCTTGTCGACGATGCCCAGCATGAACCGCATGGAGGGCTTGGCGCCGACGAGGTGGGCCCCGACGGTCTGGGTGACCCGGTCCCGCGCGGTCGGGTGCATGGACATGGTCACCGCGTCCCGGAGCCACCGGTTGATCGGGTCGTCGGACCGGATCGCGGCGGTGCCGACCAGGTCGCACAGCCGCAGCATGACCCGCTTGGCCATCTGGAACGCCTGCCAGCCGGTCAGTGCCGGGGCGACCCGCTCGTCGGGGGTGAGGTCGTCCAGCGTGCCGATGCCGTCGGCGGTGACCTCCCACTGCCGCTCCAGGGCCCGGTACACCCCGGCGCGAGTCGTGCTGTAGTCGGCTTCGCACTCGGCCAGGGTGATCTGGATGTGCTCGTTGTCCTTCCAGGCGAGGCCGCTCATCCGCCACGGCCGGCCCTTCAGCATGTCGACCCGCTCGATGGTCAGGTCGCGGACGTAGTCCAGGGCCGCCCGGGTCATGCCCAGCGCGACGCCGCACATGCTGCGCTGGATGACGTCCGGCTGCACCAGCGGCCCGTTGGGGACCTTCGGGTTGTCGAAGGTCAGGGTGTGGTTTTCGGGCACGAACACGTCGGTGATCGTGTAGTCGCTGCTGCCGGAGCCGCAGAGGCCGAGGGTGTACCAGTTGTCGAGGGAGCGGATCTGTTCCTGCGGCACCATGAACAGGCGTGACTCGTGCGGGTTGCTGCCGTCCGGGCTGGCGTAGGGCTCGCCGTTCTCGAACACCATCGCGCCGGAGGCGACCCAGTCGGCGTGGGTCGAGCCGCTGCCGAAGCCCCACCGGCCGGTGAGCCGGTAGCCGCCGGGGACGCGTTCGGCGTGCCCGGTCACCGGGAGCACGCCGGCGGAGTGCATGTCGATGCTGGTGAACATCCGGCGGGCTTCGTCCTGGTCGAGGAAGTTCGCGTGCAGGCCGATGTCGGAGCCGAGCTTGGCGCACCAGCCCACGGAGGCGTCTCCGTAGGACAGTGCCTCGATCACCTCGGTCTGCTCCATCGACGTCATTTCGGGGCCGCCCCAGTCGCGGCTGAACCCGATGCGGAAGACGCCGGCGTCGCGCAGCAGCTGCACCACGTCCGCGGGCAGGCTGCGGTTCGCCTCGATCTCCGCGGCCCGTTCGCGCAGGACCGGCGCGAGCGCCTTCGCGTTCTCGAGGATCTGCGCGCCGGTGAGCGGCACATCGGTGCGGGCGGGCTCGGTCATGGTCATGCGGAAACTCCCTCGTGGTCGTCGACGTCGAGCAGTCCGGCGGGCATTTCGAACGCGGTACCGGGTTCCGGTGGGGCGACCGGGACGGCGTCGACCCGCACCGCGGCGGCGGCCGTGTCCAGTCGCCGGTCGCAGGTTTCGGGGTCGTCGGCCTCGCACACCACGAAGGAGTGGCGGGCGAGGTAGCCGCCGGGTGGCAGCCGCAGGGTGGTGCCGGGGGCGGTCATCGGCGAGGCGAGGACGAGCCCAGGCACCTGGTCGTGGTCGGACGGGACGGTGATCTCGTGGACCAGGCAGTCGTGGTCCGGGTAGCCGAACCGGATGCCGGCGACCGCGTGCCGGGTCGGGGTGATGACCGGGCGGTTGCCGGTGGCGACGGCGAACAGGACCTCGCCGGGGTCGATGCCGGTGGCGGTCTTGCCGAGGAACGGGATGAGGTCGCCGCCGAGCCTGCCGTTGACCTCGATGATCAGCGGGCCGCGGTCGGTCAGCCGGACTTCGGTGTGGGTGATGCCGTCTTCCACGCCGAGCGCGCGGTGGGCCCGCACCAGGACGTCCAGCAGTTCGGTGTCGTGCAGGAGCGGGTCGCCGGCGTCGACGACGTGCCCGATCTCTTCGAAGTAGGGCGGGTCGCCGGTGTGCTTGCGGGCGACGAACATGGGCAGGTACTCGCCCTTGTGCACGGCGGCGTCGATGCTGATCTCCGGCCCGCGGACGAAGCCCTCCACGATGGCGGCCCCGCCGTAGCGGCTCTGGTCGACCGTGGCCGCTCCCATCGCGACCGCGAACGCGGCGTCCAGCTCGGACTCGTCCGCGGCGAACACCACGCCGATGCTCGCGCCCATGGCCCGTGGTTTGAGCACGACGGGGTAGCCGATGCGGGCGGCGGCCGCGCGTGCCTCGTCGAGGCCGGTGGTCAGGGCGTATCCGGGCTGCAGCAGGCCTTCGGCGGTCAGCACGGTCCGGGTGCGGTTCTTGTCCCGGCAGCCGCGGACCCCGTCGACGCTCAGGCCGGGGACGCCGAGTTCGGCGGCGAGCTCGCCCGCGGCGAGCACGACGGGTTCGTCCCAGCACATCAGGCCGGCGACGCGGTGCCGTCCGGCGACCTCGCGGGCGGCGGTGAGCATTTGGTCGGCGTCGAAGACGTCGACGTGGACGATCTCGTCGAAGTAGCCGCGCTGCCAGGTGGGCTTGAGGTTGTTCAGCAGCACCAGTCCCAGGCCGGCCCGGCGGGCGCAGCGGTGGATCGAGGCGACCAGGTATTCGCGGTAGGTCCGCAGCCCGCTGCCGATGACCAGCAGCACGCCCTCGGGTTCGGTCATGATCGTTCTCCCACGGCTTCCGGTTCGGGAACGGGTGCCGGCGTCCGGGGCGTCCGGAGGCCGTAGAGGTGCATGGAGCCGGCGGTGACGGACAGCAGCGCGCAGCCGCCCCAGAACACCGGGCCGCCGTAGCGGGTGAAGACGAACAGGCCCAGCACCGGGCCGATCGTCGCCGCCAGGCCGGAGAGGGTTTCCTTCGTGGCGATGTAGCGGCTGCGCACCCGGGCCGGGAAGGTGGCCGGGTGGGCGGCCGTGCTCGGTCCGTGGATCATCAGCCCGGACACCGCGAAGAACGCGCCGGCGACCACGAAGAACGGGTGCTGCGCGATCAGCCCGTAGAGGGTGAACCCGAGCCCGCTGACCAGGTTGCCGGTGAGCCCGGCGACGTACTTCGGGATGCGGACGATGTAGGTGGTGATCTTCAGTTCGCAGGTGATCAGCACGACCGAGGAGATCACCAGCACCGTGCTGTACAGCCCGACCGGGTAGCCGGCGGAGACGATGTCGAGCGGCAGCACCGCGACCGACCCGGCGTAGACCATCATGCCGAACACGCCGGCCAGCAGGTAGCACAGGAACCGGGTGTCCCGGACCATCGTCCCGTACACCGCACGGGCACTGGCCGCCTTGGCCGGGGTGCCGTCGGGTCCGGTGCCGTGCCGGGCGCCGGTGTGCCTCGGGAGCAGCGCGAACGCCAGCAGCGCCCACAGTGCGGCGGTGGTGCCGTCCAGCCAGAACAGCAGGTCCCAGTTCAGCTGGATGAGCACGGCCGCGAGCAGCGGCGCCACGGCGGCGCCGATGTTCAACGCGATGCGCATCATCGAAAAGCCCATGACCTTGTGCTCTTCGGGCATGGATTCGGCGAGCAGCACCGCGGCCGCGGGCCGGTAGGCCTGGATGGCCAGCCCGGACAGCCCGACCACCGCGAGCAGGGCCGCGGGCACGCCGGCGACCAGCGGGATCGAGGCGACCAGCGGGGCCGCGCAGGTCATCACCGCCACGATCGTCGTCCGGCCGCCGAAGCGGTGGGTCAGCTCGCCGCCCAGCATGGCGCCGAAGATCGCGCCCACGCTGAACGCGGCGAGGCAGATGCCGGCGAAGCCGGGCGAGTTGCCCCGGAAGGTCAGGTAGAGCACCAGGAACGTCTGGACGAACGCGCCCAGCTGGTTGACCAGCATGCCGCCCAGCAGGTACCTGACCGGGGCCGGGGTCGCCCGCAGCACCGCGAAGACGCCGGTCGGCGTGGCGCCGGTCACCCGGCCACCTCGTTGGTCGGTCGCACAGCCACCTCCGTGTCACGAGCTCGCGACGGCCGGCGGCGTGCTGCAGTCCACAACGGACGGTGAGCGCCGCCGGCCCGATGCGCAAAGGCTAGGTTCGGCCGGTTCCCGGTCGGTAGGGGAACTGTTCCCGCCGACCCGGGAATCTCGCCGCCGGTGCCTACCGCTCGGCGGCGAACACCTTGACCAGTTCGGGGATCGCGTAGCGGCCGGCGACGTCGGCGCGGTGCAGCAGTCCGGCGTCCACAATGGACTCCAGCAGCTCGTCGGCGGCCTCGAAGGCGGCCCCCGTCGCGGCGGCGACGGCGGACGGCGTCGTCCAGTCCGCGTCGAAGTGGCGGAAAACCGCACGACCGGCAGCGGAGAGGCCGTCGTAGGCGGCGGCGAAGCGGTCGCGGAGGTTGACGTCCCCGACGCTGAGGCTTTCCAGCAGCCGTTCGCGGCCGGAGAGCCGGGCGGCGGTGGCGGCGATCGTCCGTTCCGGGCGCGCGGCGATCCGGCGGCCGACGATGCTGACGGCCAGCGGCAGGTCGCCGCACCGCCCGGCGATCGCGTCCGCGGCGGCGGGCTCGGCGCGGATCCGGTGTTCGCCGGCGATCTTGCCGAGCAACGCCAGCGACTCCGCGCGGGTGAAGGCGGTCAGCTCGACCCGGTGGACGTCCTCCAGGGCCGGCAGCCGGGCGCGGCTGGTGACCACGACCTGGCTGCGGGCGGTGCGGCCGAGCAGCGGGCGCACCTGCGCCTCGGTGCCGGCGCCGGTCAGCAGCACGAACAGCCGGTGTTCGGCCAGCAGCGACCGGTAGAGGTCGATGCGGTGCGCCGGGTCGTCGGGCACGAGCCGGGCCGGCACGCCCAGTGCCCGCAGGAACCCCCGCACGATGCCGTCGCTCGAGCGGGCGCCCGGTCCGCGGCCGCTCAGGTCCGCGTAGAGCTGCCCGTCCGGGAAGTCCGCGGCGGCCACTTCGGCCAGCCGCAGGGCGAAGGCGGCCTTGCCCACCCCGATCGGGCCGGTGACGAGCAGCGGGATCCGCCCCGGTGCGTTCGCCTCGATCACCCCCGCTGCGTCCGCCAGTTCCGCTTCGCGGCCGACGAAGGTTCTCGAGCCGGGCGGGAGCTGAGCGGGCCGGACGGCCCTGGCGCGTGACTTCGGTGCTTCGTCGTCCCCTTTCTTCCCGGCGATGCTGCGCCAGCGCCGTTCCCACGCGAGGCGGTCGCCACCGCAGGCGGAGACGAACGCCAGCGTCACGGCGAGGGTCGGCAGCCGTCGGCCGCTGGCGGCACTGGACAACACCGACGGGGCGAAGTGCGCGGCCCGGGCGAGTTCCCGGTAGCTGGCGTTCCCGGCCCGGCTCCGCAGCACCCGCAGCTCGTGGGCGAAGGCGGCGATCGGTCCGGCGGTGGGGTCCAGCGGGCGTTCAGGCCGACCCATGGCCATCTCCCTCTGCCTGAGCTCATTGCTAAAGGGGCAACGAGCTTTACCTCAGATACAAAGGGAAATCGGGCCGCCGCGGATGGCCCGATCGGCGTAACTCCGGTGGCAGGAAAGCACGCCGTTTCCGGCCACCGCGCGCGGTGGCCCGCGTACGGCCGGTCAGGTCCGCTCGCTGTGTGTCCACATCGGACGGTTGTGCGCGAGTGCCTCCGGCCTCCGTCACCGCCGGACGAGCGCTGCTTCCACCGCGGCGGGTGTCGGGCCGCCCGCGCGGGCGCCGGGTGCGGACACCGACAGCGCGGCCGCGACGTTCGCCGTGCGGACCGCCCGGTCCAGCGGGTCGCCGGCCGCGAGGCGGGCGGCGAGCACGCCGTTGAACGTGTCGCCGGCACCGGTGGTGTCGACCACGTCCGCCGGGTGTGGTGGCACGTCGACCGGGGCCTCGCCCGGCAGTGCGTAGCGGACGCCGTCGCCGCCCAGCGTCACCACCACCGGCGCACCCGTCCGCGCGGCGAGCGTGGCGAGGTCGGGGGCGAGTTCGGCGGCCTCGCCGCGGTTCGGGGTGAGCACCGGCCCGTGCCGCAACAATGCCGCGACCACCGGGACGACCGGGGCCGGGTTGAGCACGCAGCACACCCCGGCCGCCGTGGCCTCCTCGACGGCCGCGGCCACCGCGGCCTCCGGGATCTCCGTGCTGACCAGCACGCACCCGCACGAGGGCAGGGCCGCCCGCAGCGCGGCCCGGACCCGGTCGGGGTCGACGTGGGCGTTCGCGCCGGCCCCGACGGCGATCTGGTTCTCGCCCGCGGCGTCGACGACGATCACCGCGGCCCCGGTCGGGACGGTGGTGAGCCGGTCGACGGAGGCGACGTCGACGCCGGCTTCGGCCAGTTCGGCCAGTGCGCCCGCGGCGACGTCGTCGGTGCCGACCGCGCCGACCAGCCGGACGTGGGCGCCGAAGCGGGCGGCCGCCACCGCGGCGTTCGCCCCCTTGCCGCCGCCGTGGCGGACCATCGCGGGCCCGACCACCGTCTCGCCGGCCCGCGGCAGCCGGTCGGTGACGACGACGTGGTCGACGTTCACCGCCCCGACCACCACGACGGATCCGCTCACCACGCCACCCCCGCCCGCAGCAGGACGTTGGCGTACGGCGTCGCGTCCCCGGTGCGGACGACGAAGCGGCACCGGGCGAGCCGGTCCTTGAACTCCGCGTGCGGCAGCAGCTGCGGCTCGACGAGCTCGCCGAGCGCCTGGTGGACGTCCGGGTTGGCGTCCACGACGTCCTCCGACGCCCACGCCGCTTCGACGGTCACCTCGGCCAGCAGCGGCCGCAGGACCGTGCAGAAGTCCGGTGTGCCGTAGACGACGCCGAGGTCGATCACCTCGACGCCGCCGGGCACCGGCAGGCCCGAGTCGCTGACGGCGAACAGGTCGGTGTGCCGCAGCTGGGCGAGCGCCCGGGTCAGCTGCCCGTTGATCAGGCCCGTGCGCTTCACGCGGCCTCCGAAATGGTTCCGGTGATCAGGCCGACCAGCTGGTCGCCGGTGACCTCGGCGACGGGACGGCGGGCGACCGCCCGGCCGCGGCGCAGCACCACGACGGTGTCGGCCACCCGCATCACCTGCTCGAGGTCGTGGCTGATGATGAGCACGGTGACCCCGCGGTCGCGCAGCGACAGGATCAGCTTTTCCACCGCCGCCGTCTCGCGCACGCCGAGGGCCGCCGTGGGCTCGTCCATGATCACCATCGACTTGCCCCAGGTGACCGCGCGGGCGATGGCGATGCTCTGCCGCTGCCCGCCGGACATCCGCCGGACCGTCGTACGCACCGAGGGCACGTTGACGTCGAGCCCGCTCAGGATGTCGCGGCTCTCGCGGATCATCCGGGGCCGGTCGAGCACGCCCAGCAGGGGCACCGGCCGCAGCAGTTCCCGGTTGAGGAACAGGTTCTGCCACACCGCGAGGTCGTCGATGAGGCCGAGGTCCTGGTAGACCGTCTCGATGCCGAGGTCGCGCGCCGCCTGGGGCGAGGACAGCCGGATCGGCTCCCCGCGGAAGAGCAGCCTGCCCTCGGTGGGCGGGTGCACGCCGGTGAGGCAGCGCACGAGGGTGGATTTGCCGGCGCCGTTGTCGCCGACGATCGCGGTGACCTCGCCTTCGGCGAAGCCCGCCGTCAGGCCATCCAGCGCCCGCACGGCGTCGAACGACTTCACCAGCTCGCGGGCTTCGATCAGGTAGTTCGTTGTCATGTGCCGCCTCACTTCCGGAACCGGGCGAGCAGCGCCGCGAGCAGCACCACCGCGCCGACGGCGATCGTCTGGAAGTACTGGGAGATGCCGATGATCGTGAACCCGTTGACCAGGCTGGTCAGCAGCACCGCACCGGTCACCGAGCCGACGACCGAGGCCTTCCCGCCGAACAGCGACGAGCCGCCGAGCACCACCGCGGCGATCGAGCTGAGCAGGTAGTTGGTCTGCAGCGACGGGTCCGCGCCGCCGTTGCGGGCCACCAGCATCACCCCGGCCACGCCGCACAGCAGGCCGGATGCCGCGTAGGCGGCCAGGCGCACGCGGCGCACCGGGATGCCGGAGCCGAGCGCGGCGTCCGAGCCGCCGCCCACGGCGAGCAGGTGCGTGCCGGCGCGGGTGCGGAACAGCGTGAACCACACCAGCACCGCGGCGGCCAGCGCGATCAGCCAGAACCAGCGCACCGGCCCGATCCCGTCGAGCGCGATGGTCTGCAGGAACGGCGAGGACACCGCCACCGTGTTGCCTTCGGTCAGCAGCAGGGTGATGCCGCTGACCACGCTCAGCGAGCCGAGCGTGACGATGAAGTCGGTCATCTTCAGGTAGCCGACGAGGAACCCGTTGACGAGGCCGACGACGACGCTGCCCGCGATCGCGATCCCGATCGCCAGGCCCAGCGGGACACCGGCGGTCGCCGTCGCGCCGAGCAGCGCGGCCGCCCACGGCAGGTTCGCGCCCACCGACAGGTCGATGCCGGCCACCACGACGGCGAACTGCTGGCCCAGCGCCAGCACCGCCAGGATCGACGAGGCGACCAGCAGGTCGCCGATGTTGCTCAGGGTCAGGAAGTGCGGGGTCGCGATGAAGAACGCGACCCACACCACGACCAGCGCGCCGGGAGCGGCGTAGTCGGCCGCGCGGGCGAGGTCGACCGAACGCGGCCGGGCCGCCGTGGCCGTCATCCGGCGACCAGCGCGGCGAGCGGGTTGTCGAACGGCGCGAAGGGCTTCGGGAACGACGCGATCTGCTGGTCGACGACCGTGTTGTCGATGAACGCGATCGGCGCGACGACCCGCTGCGGCACCTGCTTGCCCGAGTGCGCCGCGATGCACGCCTGCACCGCGAGCTGGCCCTCGGCGTACGGGTACTGGGTGATCGTGCCGTAGAGGTCGCCGCGCTTGACCGAGTCGAGCGCGTCCTTGATGCCGTCGACCGAGATCACCTTGATCTTGCCGGCCAGCCCGGCGTTCTTGATCGCCTGGACGGCGCCGAGGCCCATGGTGTCGTTCGCGGCGAAGATGCCGGTGATGTCCGGGTGCGCCTTGAGGATGGCCTCGGTGACCTGCAGGGCCTTGTCCTGCTCGTAGTCGGCGGGCGCGCGCTGGACGATCTCGAGCTTGCCGCCGCTCGCCTCGGTGAAGCCCTTTTCGCGGTTGATGCCGTTCTGCTCGCCCGCGATGCCCTGCAGGATGACGACCTTGCCGCTGCCGCCGAGCGCGGTCAGCATCTTCTGCCCGGCCAGGGTGCCGGCCGCGATGTTGTCGGAGCCGATGAACGAGGCGTAGGAGACGCCGGCCGCGCTCGAGGCGCCGGGGTCGATCTGCGAGTCGAGGTTGAGGATCGGGGTCTTCTTGCGGGCCACCGGCACGAGCGGGGTGATCACGTTGCTCGCGTTGACCGGGACGACGCCGAAGCAGTCGTAGCCCTGGCCGGCCAGGGTGGAGATCTTGGCGTTCTCGCCGTCGGCGTCGGTCTCGGACGTGCCGGCCTGCACGTTGACCTCGACGCCGCGCTGCTTGCCCTCGGCCAGTGCGCCGTCGCGCAGCGCGGCCCAGTACGGGTTGGTGAAGTTGCGGGTGACGATGGCGATCCGCGGACCGCTCGCCTGCTTGGTGTCGTCACCACCGCGGCCACAGGCCGCGGTCATCCCGGTGACCGCGGCGGCCGCGACCGTCACCGCGACGATGCGGCGAAGGTTCCAGCTTCCCATGAGTGTTCTCCCTGGTCCGAGCGATTCAACTCGTGTTGATTCTTGGGCGGCAACACGAGTTGATAGCTCGTCAACTCGTGTTGATGGAGCATCCTGTGCTCTGGCACACTGCTTGTCAAGACGCACGGGCCGAGACCCGAACCGAAGAACGGAGTTCCTGGATGGCGGTGACGCGGGCGGACGTCGCCCGGCGGGCGGGGACGTCTCCGGCGCTGGTCAGTTACGTGCTCAACGACGGGCCCCGGCGCGTGGCCCCGGAGACCCGGGAGCGGATCCTCGCCGCGATCGAGGAGCTCGGCTACCGGCCCAACACCGTGGCCCGGTCCCTGCGGATGGCCCGCGGACACGCGCTCGGGCTCGTCATCCCCGACAGCGCGAACCCCTACTTCGCGCTGCTCGCCCGGGCGGTCGAGGAGACCGCACACCGGTTCGGGTACCCGCTGCTGGTCGGCAACGCCGCCGACGACGAGACCCGCGAACTCGGCTATCTGCGCGCGTTCCTGGACCGGCAGGTCGAGGGCGTGCTGGCGGTCCCGTCGACGACGAGCCCGCTGCTGCGCGCCGAGTACGCGAAGATGCCGACGCCGGTGGTGTTCGTCGACCGGTCGTTCGACGACGGGGACCTGCCGACGGTGGTGGCCGACGCGGTCGACGGCGCCCGCGAGGTCGTCGCGCACCTGATCGGGCACGGCCACACGCGGATCGCCTGCCTGAGCGGGCCGGACGTCTCGACCTCCCGTGACCGCGTCGCCGGGTACGAGCGCGCGCTGGCCGACGCCGGGCTGGCCGCCCTGCCGGTGCTGCGCCGCCCGTTCGGCAGCCGGGCCGGCTACGAGGCGCTCGAAACCCTGCTGGCCGGCCCGAACCCGCCGACCGCGCTGTTCGTCACCAGCGACCTGGCCGCGCTCGGCCTCCTGCGCGCGGCCACCGACCACGGCCTGCGGGTGCCTGGCGATCTCGCGGTCGCCTCGTTCGACGGGATCGAGTACGCCGCCTACACCAGTCCCGGCCTCACCACCGCCGAGCAGCCGATCTTCGAGATGGGCAAGCTGGCGGCCGAACTGCTCGTGGGCGCCCTCGGCGACGAGCCGCGGCCGGCCGGGCTGCGGACCCTGCCGACCCGGCTGACGACCCGGGGCTCGTGCGGCTGCGCCGACTCGTTCGTCCGGTCCTCGAACACGCTGCTGGAGCGCACCACCGGGGCCGGCTGAGCCCGGTCCCGCTCACCGGCGCAACCGGGCTCGCAGGTGGCGTCCGCCGAGCAGCAGCGCGGCTCCCCCGGCGACGACCAGCCCGGCCACCGCCAGCACCACCCCCAGTGGCGCCGCCGCCTCGGGTGCGGCCGTCACCGGCCCCGCGGCGGCGGTGTCCGCCTGCACCGCACCGCTTCCGTCCGGGGCGACCGGCGGCCGGATCGCGTCCCACGGTTGCTTTTCGCCCCAGGTCATCGGGGTGGGTGGCGGCGTGACGGCCAGCCGTCCGGGCAACGTCACGGTGCCGATCCCGTAGTCGGCGAACCGGCCCTGGCGCGCCGACACCCGCCACACCCCGTCGTGGGGCAAGGCGATCGCGGCCGCGTAGTGCGCGCGGGTTCGCGCAGGGCGACGCCGGGGAACTCCGCGGGCGCCCCCTCCGCGGGTGTGAAGACGAGCGCGGTCGTCCCCAGGTCTTCGGAGCTGACGTGGGAACCGTGCTGCAGCACCCAATAGCCGACGGTGTAGGGCTGTCCGGCCCGGAAGGTGTCCGGCAGCGGGTCGAGGTAGCTGGTCGCCCAGTTGCCCGCCGTGGCCACGGGTGCCGACCCGAGCATCGCCAGCAGGACGGCACCGAGCAGGGAAGCGAGTCGCAGTCTCATGCCCGCCCTACACCGCCGGCGGCGGCCGGGGTTCCGGTGGAACCTCCCGGCCGCGGCCGGTGTACAGGAAGGTGGAACACGGTGGGAAGGGGCGGGCGACGGACGACGACGAGGTGGTGGCCCGGATTCGCGGCGGCGACCCGGCGTCCTACGGGACGCTGGTCGACCGGTACACCGCGCTCGCCCACCGCACGGCCTACCTGCTGGGCGCCGGGCACGAAGCCGAAGACGTCGTCCAGGAGGCGTTCGTGAAGGCTTTCCGGGCGCTGCCGTCGTTTCGCGGTGGCGCCTCGTTCCGCGCCTGGCTGCTGCGCATCGTCGCGAACGAGACGCACAACCTCGTCCGCTCCCGGCGCCGCCGCGCCGCGACCGAGCTGCGCGCCACCCGCCTGGAGCTGGTCCGCGACGGCGATCCGGCGACCGAGGCGATGTCGGACGCCGCGTTGCTGGACGCCGTGCGGGCCCTGCCGGAAAAGAACCGGGCGGTCGTGATCTGCCGGTACTTCCTCGACCTCACGGAAGGAGAAACGGCGGAGGTGCTCGGGTGCCCGCGAGGATCGGTGAAGTCGCGGGCACACCGCGCCTTCGCCCGGCTGCGGGAGCTGCTGGCCGAACCGGACAAGGAGGCGGTCGGTGACTGATCCCGAGGATGCGCGGCTCGCCGCCGCACTACGCGGCCTCGGCGACCGCCTCGACGTGCCGCCGGCCCCCGAGGTGCGCGCGGCCGTCCTGGCCCGGCTGCCCGCCCGGCCGCGACGGCGTCCGGTGGTTCCGCGGTGGGCCACCGTCGCCGCGGCGCTCGTACTGGCCTTCGCCGCCGCGGTCACCCTCTCCCCCGCGGTCCGCGCGACCGTGACCGACCTGCTGCGGTTCGCCGGCATCGAGCTGCGCAGCGAACCCGGTCCTCCGGTGCGCGGCCAGGGCCTGCTGCCCGGCGAACGCTCGCTGGACCTCGCCGCGGCGCGCGACGTGACCGCGTTCCCGATCGGGGTCCCGGCCGCTCTCGGCACGCCGGACGACGTCCGGGTCGCCGGTGCCCCGACGCGCGTGGTTTCGCTGCTCTACGAAAGCGGACCGGGCCGCCCGGCCGCCGCCGCGGGGCAGCCCGCCGTCCGGCTCGACGAGTTCGACGGGCAGCTCGGCCCGGTCTTCGAGAAGTTCCTCGGCATGTCCGAGGGCCGGCGGGTCAGCGTCGGCGGGGCACCGGCGATCTGGATCGACCGGCCGCACGAGCTGATGTACGTCGACCCGGCCGGGCAGTGGCGGACCGAAACCGCCCGCCTCGCGGCACCGTCGCTGATCTGGCAGCGAGGCACGGTCGCCTACCGGCTCGAAGGCGCGTTCACCGCCGAGGACGCCGTGCGGATCGCCGCGACGGTCTCGTGACCGCGCTCAGCCGCCGGGCCGCGCCTCGAGTGCCTCCACCAGCGCCGACGCGACCAGGGCGACAGCCGGGTCCTCGTCACTGCCCAGCTGCCGCAGGACGTCTCGCGCGGCGTCGCCCGGCAGCTCGGCCAGCGCCTGGGCCAGGCGGATCCGGACCGCGGAGTCCGCCGGGTGTGCGGCCAGCGCACCGGCCAGCGCGCCGACGATCCGGTCCTCCTGCCCTTCGGCGGGTACCAGCGTTCCCAGCACCTCGGCCGCCTCGACGTCGTTCGTGCCCTCGACCACCATGGCGGCCAGCACCGGCACGGCGGCGGTCGCGCCGCGCCGGCCCGCGGCCAGCGCGGCCAGCCGCCGCACGGCCGGGTCCGCGTCCTCGAGCGCCTCTTCGAGCACCGCGTCGGCCTCCACGCCGGGCAGCTCGGCGATCGCCCGAACCGCCCGCCGCCGCACCTCGGCGTCGTCCGACCCCAGGCCGGACGCCAGGCTGCCGATCCCGTCACCACCCGCCCGCGCGAGCGCCCACCGCAGCGCTCCGGCGACGTTCGGATCGGATTCGGCGAGGATGGCCTTGGCCAGCGGATCGGCCGGAACCGGCAGGTCCTCGGCCCGCACCAGGACGGCCTGCTGCCGCCGGGCGGCACTGGGCGAGCCGAGGCCGCGCAGGAGCTCGACGACCCGCAGCACGTCCTGCCAGCCCGACGGCGCCGAGGCGTCGATCGCCCGCAGGCGCTCGAGCAGCTCCCGCTCCCGCCGCAGCCGGTCCTCGGTCCGCCGGACCAGGTCACCGACCAGCGCAGCCGGGGTGAAGGCGGGATCCTCCAGCGCGCGCCCGATCTGCCGCAGCGACATACCGAGCGACCGCAGGCCTTCCACGTGGAAGATCCGGCGGATGTCCGCCGCCGAATACTCGCGGTAGCCCCCGACGGTGCGGCCGGTCGGCCGCACCAGCCCGAGGGACTCGTAGTGCCGGAGCATCCGGGTGCTCACCCCGCAGCGGCGGGCCACCTCGCCGATCAGCACGCGGCTCCCCCGGCCCGCTCCGGGCCGAGCGCGACGATCCGGTTCGCCTCGTCGACCGCCACGTCGAACCCGGCGTCGGGGTCGAGCAGGAGCCGCTGCGTGGCGCGGGCGTGCGCCCGCACCGCCGGGTCGGCGCTCGCCAGCCCGGCCCGCAGCGCGGGCTCGGCCACCTCGCCGAGCGCGACGAGCGCCCGGCTCAGGCTCAGCTGCACGGTCCGGTCGCCGCGACCGAGCTGCCCGGCCAGTTCGGCGGCCAGCGCCGCCCGCTCTCCGGCGGGCACCAGGACCACAGCGGCCCGCCACGCGCTGCGAGCGACCTCGTCGTCGGCGTCACGCAGCAGCGAGCCGGTGATCGCGGGCCACGTCGCCCGGTTCCCGATCTTGGACAGCGTGTGCAGCGCCTGGCTCCGGGCCTGCGCCCGCCCGGAACGGAGCTGGGCGAGCAACCCGGGCACCGTCGCCTCCGCCGGGAGCCGGGTCAACGCCCAGGTCAGCATGTCGCGCACGAAGAAGTCCGGCTCGACCGCGCACCGCTCCAGGAGCGCGCCGGCGAGAGCCGGGTCGGCGCCGGTGCCCGCGGCGAGCGCGGCCTGCAGGCGAGTGGACGAATTCCCGGCCCCCAGTGCGGCGAGCAGCCGGTCGTGGTGCCAGGGGTCGGTGTGTGTCGGGTTGATGGGAACCACCTCCTGCACGCAGTGAAGACCTTGCCACAGTGTCAAGGTCAAGCGTGGGAGGTCCGAACCCGCTGTTTCGCCGGCCCGGCTCACCCGCGACGACGTGGCCGCGCCTGCCGGCTCCGCGCGCCGGAGAGGGGCCCTGGCCGGTCACCCGGCCAGGGCCCCTCTCCGCGGTGGTCGCCGATCAGCGCTGCAGCGTCAACAGGCCCGGCCGCCACGGAAGCCGGTTGTAGTCGCCGCCGGCCGCCGGGTCCTTGCCCTGGTAGAGGAGCTGCAGGTTGCACGGGTCGATCGTCTTGGTCTGGTCGGGGTTGGTGCGGACCAGATCACCGTGGCTGATGTCGTTCGTCCAGCTCGCACCGCTGTTGGCCTTCCCCGCGAACGGGTTGCTTTCGCTCGCCGCCTGCGGGGTCCACGACCCGCTCAGGCTGCTCGAGGTGAACGAGCGGAAGTAACGGCCGCGCGAGCCCATCGCCTCGACGATCATCAGGTACTGGTTCTGGCCCTGGACCTTGTAGACCTCGACCGCCTCGAACAGGTTCGCCTGCGTGTCGCTCATGATCGTCGTGTAGTTCGAGCCGAAGCTGCCCGGGAAGTTGCCGATCGGCATGCTCGCGCGGTAGATCTTCCCGTTGTCACCGGCGAAGAACAGGTACATGTTCTGCCCGTCGGCGATCAGCGTCTGGTCGATCGGGCCGGTGCCCGAGCCGGAGATGCTGCCGGTGAACAGCGGCTGCGGCGCGGACCACCCGTTGGGGTTGGTCGGGTCGCTCGAAGTGCGGTAGATGAACGGCCAGGAACCCCACTGGTAGGCCAGCACCCAGATGTTCTTCGGCGCGAAGTAGAACAACGTCGGCGCGACGGTGCCGGAGTTCGCCCCGTTCTGGCCGGCCGAGGCCATGTCGGACCAGTTCGTGAACGGGCTGAACGCCATCGAGCCGTAGGACCCGGACGAGTTGACCGTCGACCCGTACACGAGGTGCTTGCCGTTGTAGACGACGTTGGTGAAGTCCTTCAGCGACAGCCACCCGTTCTTCGGCTGCGCCAGCGCACCTGAAGACGACCAGCGGTAGGTCGACGGGAGCGTGCAGCCGGTGCCCCCGGTCGTGGTGGTCGTCGGCGTGGTCGTCGGCGTGCCGGACAGGCCCGTCCACTGTTGGTTGGTCCCGCCGTGGCACGTCCACAGCGCCACCGCGGTCCCGTTCGCCGTCCCGGCGCCGGTCACGTCCAGGCAGAGCCCGGACTGCACCCCGACCACCGAACCGTCGGCGTTCACCCGCCACTGCTGGTTGGCCCCGCCGTGGCAGGTCCAGATCTGCACCCGGGTGCCTGCGGTCGTGCCGCTGCCGGCCACGTCCAGGCACTTGGCGCCGCCGAACACCGTCAGCTGGCCGCTGCCGGTCGACGTCCACTGCTGACCGGCGCCGCCCGAGCAGTCGTAGATCTGCACGGAAGTGCCATCGGTCTGGTTGGCGTTCGGGACGTCCAGGCAACGCCCCGAACCGACGCCGCGCAAGGCGCCGGTGACGTCGGCCTGCGCGGCGTTGGCCCCCAGCAACGCCGTCGCCGCGACCGTCGCCGCGGCGACGAGCACGGCGAGCCCGTGCCGGCCCCGGCGGCTGAAACTTCCTCTGTTCATGACGACCTTCTCCCGGTCAGCTACCCGCCATTGGACGGCCAGATCGGTATTCGCACGAGCACCACGACTGTTATCGCTAACATGCGTGGCGCAAGCCTGAACTCCCGGGCGAGCAGTTGTCAATCCACGCACCCGGGCACCGCAACCCGCGAGCGTGACCGAACAGGGCTTCCCTCCTCAGAGCCACTGCCCAACGTCCACAAAGGACAAAACGGCCGTGAAATTTACACCACCGGCCAAGCGACACCCCTACCGGCCGACCTTGCGATCAGCCCACTCCACAACCGCCCGGAAGTAATCCGGCGCATTGGGCGCGAAGTTGATCGCATGCCCATACCCCTGCAACGCATACGCGGTCAGATCCACCCCCGCGCCGTAGTACGGCGCCTCCGACGCCTTGATCCCACCCGCCGACGAACAGTTCGTGGCCAGCAACCCGCAGAACACCGTGTCCTGACCCAGCACGACCATCACCGGCCGGTCGATCAGCAGCGAATACGGAGCGATGATCCCGATCGGGAAGAGATCCGCCGCCTGCTCGTACGCCGAAGTGTCCTTCGTCGCCTCGTCGAACGCGACCGCCCCGGCCACCTCGGGACCCGGCGCGTGGAAGATCGAATACCGGCTGCCCGGCACCGTCGTCAGATACCCCGGGTCATAACCACCGGCCGCGAACCGCGGATCCAGCAACGCCGGATACGTGGCCGCGAACACCGCCGACGTCCCGGCCAGGTTCAACCGGTGCGCCAACCCGGTCACCAGCACCGCATCGACGTCGTGGAACGTACCCGCCTCGATGCTCGCCGTCCCCGAACCGAACGAATGCCCGGCCAGGATCACCTTCGCGAACCCCGGCCCCTGCACACCCGACCGCACCGCCTGGATCACCTGGTGCACCACCGCCGCCTCGGTAACCGTCGTCAGCACCGCACTCGGCGGCGTCGTGCTCCCACCCGTCCCCAGCCGGTCGAGCGCCAGCGTGGCATACCCGGCGGCGTTCATCGCCAACCGGTAGGACCGCACCTCCGGCTGGTACCCGATGTCCCAGTAAGAACTGTTGTACGTCCCACCCGGAATGAGCACCTGCACCGTGTTCGCCCCACCCGGCGGCACACACAGCGTCCCGTGCATCGTCTGCGGAAGCGCCACCAACGTCACCGGGAAGTACAGCTCCCGGCAACCCGCACCATCGGCACCGGCCGACACCGGAACCAGCAGCAACCCCAACGACACCAGCACCAGCACGACAGCCCGCCGACGACGACCGGCGGCGCGCTCCACCCCACCACGGAATCCGGACACGAAAAATTACCTCCGAAAAGATCAAACGAACACAGCGATCAAGAAAACGACATTCCGGCGCCGGTCAGACCACCCGCCGGGGAACCACGGTCATCGGCATCCGATCCGGATAAGCCGCCGAAGTCACCGTCAACCGCACCGGCACCCCCGGCACCGGCAACAACTCCCACCCCGCCAGCACTGTGGCCGCGACCAAGGTGATTTCGGTCTGCGCAAAAGCCTGCCCCACACACTGCCTGCCACCCGCCCCGAACGGCACATACGCCCCCTTCGGAACCCGCGCGGCCCGCTCGGGCAACCACCGATCCGGATCGAACCGCTCCGGATCATCGTGGAACCGCGGATCGAAATGCAGCGAAAACGGACTGAACATGACCTCCGTCCCCGCCGGCAGCCGAACCCCGCCGACCTCCACCTCACACACCGCCCGCCGCATGAGGATCCAGATCGGGTACATCCGCAAAACCTCGCTGACCACCCGCCGCAAATACCCCAGCTTCGCGACATCGGCGAACGTGGCCACCCGGCCACCCAGCACCTCGTCCACCTCGGCCCGGACCCGCCGCCCGACCTCCGGATGCCGCGCCAGCTCGTGGAAGAGCCACGTCAACGTGACCGCAGTGGTCTCACTGCCCGCGGTCAGCAACGTGATCACCTCGTCGTAGACCTGCTCGTCGGTCATCCCCTCACCGGTGCCGGGATCCCGCGCCAGCATCAACAGCGACAGCAGATCACCGTGATCCTCCCCCGCCACCCGCCACCCGGCGATCACCTCCAGCACGATCCGCCGCAGCCGATCCACCGCCCGGTCGAACCGCCGGTTGGCCGGAACAAGCGGGACACGTTCGAGGAACCGCGGGGACAACGCCCGGACCATCCCCGCCTTCAACACCACCGGAATCGACCGCCGCGCCTCCGCCACAGCCCTCCGCCCGAGCTCGGCGCCGAAGAGCGTCTCCCCCACCACGGTGATCGCCAGCCACTGCATGTCGGCATCCAGCTGCCGGACCTCACCCGCCCGCCAGCCCCCGGTCAGCTCCCCGGCCACCCGCACCATCGTGTCCGCGTACGCGGCCAGCCGGGCACTGTGGAACGCCGGCTGCACCAACCGGCGCTGCCGCAGGTGGAACACCCCCTCCGACATCACCAGCCCGTTTCCCATGAACGGCCGGAAACGATCGAAGACGATCCCCTTCGAGAAGCTCGTCCCCTGGGTCACGAGCACGTGATTGACCAACTCCGGGCTCGTCAGGAAATACGCCTCCAGCGGACCGAGGAACAGCCGCACCATATCGCCGTGAACACGCAGGGAAGACGTGAACCCGACCCGCCGCCGCAACAACGACGGGGTGTGCCCCAGCAGGATCCGACGGCCGGGCGCGACCGGGACGCTCATTTCCTCTCCTTGGCAGTCCGGAAGAGGTCTGCCACCTTAGGCCCGATCGGCGGCACGCGACAGCACCCATCGGCTGAATTGCCGTCACACCGATGGCGTAATCAACGACCCCGCGGCAGTGAGTATGTTCTTCGTTCGAAGGAGCGAGGTGCACGATGACGACACAACACCAAGAGGAATGGGTTCCCCCGGGTATCGACACCACGAAACCCAGCAGTTCCCGGACCTACGACTATCTGCTCGGCGGCGCCCACAATTTCCAGGCCGACCGCGACGCCGCGGAACAGGCCGAGAAGGTCATGCCCGGCATCCGCGACGTCGCCCGGCTCAACCGCGCATTCCTCGGCCGGGTCGTGCGCACCTTGATGGACCTGGGCATCCGCCAATTCCTCGACATCGGCTCGGGGATCCCCACCGTCGGGAACGTCCACCAGATCGCCGCCGAGATCGACCCGCGCTGCCGGGTCGTCTACGTCGACCGCGACCCGATCGCCGTCGCCCACAGCAGGATGCTCCTGCGCACCAGCGACACCGCCACGATCGCGCACGCGGACTTCACCAACCCGGAGAGCATCTTCGCCGACCCCGACGTGCGCCGGCTCGACTTCGATGCACCGATCGGCCTGCTGATGGTGGCCATGCTGCACTGGATCCCCGACGCCAGCGACCCGCACGCACTGCTCGCGGAGTACCGCCGCCGCGTGCCGATCGGCAGCCACCTGGCGATCTCGCACATGGTCAACGACCGCGAAGGCAGCCGGATGAGCGGCCTCGTGGGCACGTTCAACCTGGCCAAGGGCCAGGACCAGGCGACCACCCGCAGCTACCACGAGGTGGAGACCATGTTCGGCGACTTCGAACTGCTCGAGCCAGGCCTGGTCGGCTGCGCACTGTGGCGACCGGGCGGACCGGGCGACATCTCGGCCGACCCGTACACGAACACGCAGCTCTACGGTGGCGTGGCCCGCAAGGTCGCCGGCTGACCGGGGTCTTTGCCGCTTTTGTTTTGATGTTCGACGACGAATTTTTTCTCAGGTCAGCCGTGCTGTATAGGACGTTATACACTTTGGTGCAGGGCTTCTTCGGGGCTGGGCGCGGGGTGGCGGCGACACCGGAGGCGGTCCAGCAAGGCACGGCGGCCCCCGCGCAGGTCCGGTGGCACCGGAGGCGGTCCAGCAAGGCACGGCGGCCCCTGCGCAGGTCCGGTGGCACCGGCTCGCCGGACGCGCCGCCCGTGGACCGGATCGCCGCGACGAACCCTTGGTCACGAGGCCGGTGTCCACGCCGCCGTCCGGACCGTGTCACGGGAACAGCTCACCGAGCGGGAGCCGTGGTGAGGGCGCGGCGGGGACGGCCGGGTAGCCGAAGCGGAAGATCGCCTGCGGGACGCCGGGCAGCGCGAGCTCGGACACCAGCCGCGCCCGGAAGCCGGTCAGGTGCAGTGGCTGGGTGATCACCGACCCGGCCAGTGCCTTCGAGGCCGCGGTGAGCCAGACGCGCTGCAGTGCCGCGCCGGCCGCGAGGTGGTCGGCCCGTGCGTCGCCGTCGGTGCAGAAGACCAGCAGGTTCTCCGCGGCCAGCCGGTCGGCGAGCACGGCGTCGTCCGGGACCGGCGTGCTCGCGCGGACGAGCCCGGCCACCGGCAGGGCCTCGGCGCTGAGCGCCTCCTCGACGACGCCGTCGCCGTGGGCGTCCCACCCGTGGGTGTGGGCGGTCCACACTTCGAGCTCGCGCTGGTAGCCGCGGTCGGCCCGCAGGACGCGCGTGGCGAAGCCGAGGAGCTCGGCCAGCTTGTCCAGCCGGCCGGGGACGACGACGCGCACGCCCGTCGTCTCGCCGGCGGCGACCAGTGCGGTGTGGACGGTCGTCGGCACGCGGCTGTGGAAGAACCGGTGCCGGTGGCTGCGCCGGCGGCCGATCGCCTGGTACAGCGCGTAGGCCCGGGCGGAGGTCGCGCGCGGGCGTCCGATCGTCACGGTGGCCACCACGTCACCGGTGTCCCTCGGGTCGACGTGGCAGTCCCGGCCGAGGGCGCGGACGGCGAGTTCGAGGTTGGCCAGCGCGGCACCGCAGGAGAGCACGCGGTCCCGGCCGAACGGGTCGTGCCGGCGGAGCTCGACGTCGCGGCGTTCGAGCAGGTCCACTTCGGTGCCCCGGATCAGCAGCTGCCACGGCTGGCTGTTGTGCACCGAAGGGGCACGGCTCACGGCCCGGGCGAGCACGCCGATCTGGCCGGAGGTCAGGGCTGCCGGAGCTGCGGTGGTCATCGCGGTCACTCCTCGCCGCGGAGCCGGGCGCTCCGCCCTCCTCATGGTCGCGGCGCGCACCGGGACGGCACCGGAGCACAAAGTCACCCGCCCCGGCGGAATTCGTCCCTCCCCGGTCATCGGGTCTTCCTCGCGGGGAGGCCGACCAGCAGGAGCCCTTGCGGGACGCCGGGCAGGATTTCGGTCTGCCGGCTCCGTTCGAGGACCGTCAGGCGGGCCAGCCGCACGGACCGGGACGAGAACCCGCGGACGGCCGCGGCCAGCCGGGTGCCGTGCAGCGCGGCGCCCGCCAGGACGTGGTGGCGGCGGCTGTCGCCGGGCGTGGTGACGAGCAGGGCCGACTGCCCGGTGACGTCGGCGCCGAGCTGCTGCAACGCCGGGACCCAGCCGGGCCGCACGATCCGGACGTCGGTCTCCGGCCAGAACCCGTCGCCCGCCAGCGCGCCCAGCACCGCGAGGCTGACCGGCCGCAGCTGTGGCTCCCCCAGCTTGCGCAGCGCCACGTACCGCGCCCACTCGCCGCTGGACGGCGGGTGCGCGCCGCCCGCCCGCACGACCGCCGCGACCTCCGGGCGGTCGGCGTCGTGCGGGAACACCACGACCGGATCGCGGCCGAGGACGCGCACGACCGTCCAGATGGTCGAGAGCGCCGCGCCGCATTCGAGGAGGGCGGCGTTGCCCGCCCGGTCGCGCCGGGCGGGCGGCTCGGCCAGGACGACCTCGTCCGGCCGGACCTCCGCGACGCACCGGTTCGGGCCCAGCCGCACCAGCGCGTCGCCGAGCACGGCCCGGGACGAGGTGTCCCAGCGGAACCCGGTCACGTCACGGACGCTCGGGCGAGGGCCTCTTCGGCGCCGCGGGCCAGCTCCAGGTCTTCCCGGGGCAGCACGATCAGGGCCGGCACCGGAGAATCCGCCGCCGTGACGATCCGGTCGACGTCGGTTCGCGGGACGGCGCCCGCGTGCAGGCCGAGCACGCCCAGGCCGTCGATGACGGAGGTGATCAGCCCGGGCTGGTGTTCGGCGACGCCGCCGGTGAACACGACGGCGTCCAGCCGCGAGAGGCTCATCGCGGCCGCGCCGATCTCCCGCCGCAGCCGGTGCCGGTAGACGTCCAAGGCCACCGAAGCGTCCTGCACGCCGTGGGCGGCCGCGGCGAGGACCCGCCGCAGGTCGCCGTCGGTGCCGGTCATCCCGGCCAGCCCGGAGCGGTGGAACAGCGCGTCGGCCAGCTCCGCCGGGCTCATCGGGGCCGTCTGCAGCACGTGCAGCAGCAGGCCCGGGTCGATCGAGCCGGACCGGGTGGCCATCATGGCGCCTTCGAGCGGGGTGAAGCCCATGCTCGTGTCGACGCCGTGGCCGTCGCGGATCGCGGTCACCGAGACCCCGGCGCCGACGTGGGCGCAGACGAGCTGCAGGTCCTCCGGGGAGCGGCCCAGCAGCTCGCCGCAGCGGCGCAGGGCGTACTGGCACGACAGGCCGTGGAAACCGTAGCGCCGCAACCGGTTCTGCGCGGTCCACGCCCGTGGCAGGGGGTAGCGGGCGGCGGCTTCGGGCATCCGGGCGTGGAACGCCGTGTCGAAGCAGGCCACCACCGGGACCTCCGGCAGGAGCCGGCGGACCTCCCGGGTGACCTCGAGCGAGAGCGGCTGGTGGTTCGGCGCCAGCGAGGTGAGCCGTTCGAGGTTGACGAGCAGGGCGTCGTCCACGCACGCCGGAGCCTTCTGGGCACCGCCGTGGACGAATCGCACGGCCACCGCGTCCACATCGGGCCACCGGCGGATCGCCTGGCCGCACACCGCCGGGTCGGCCGAGTCCCAGGCCGCCCAGCCGATCGCGGTGCCGTCGGCGACGAGCGACGCCTTCACACTCGACGAACCGGGGTTCAGGGTCAGCACTCGCACGGTCGCTCCTCCAGTCCGGTTTCGCCCGTCAAGGAGACCTCGGGAGCAGGACGCGGCGACGCGGCCGGATTGCCCGAACCGCGAGGACCTTCGTCACCGAAGGCGGCGGGTCAGGCGACCGGGGCGGACCACTCGATCTTGACGCCGCCTCCGGGCTCGCTGCCCAGCGTGAAGGCGCCGCCGGTGGCCTCCGCGCGGTCGCGGAGGTTGCCCAGGCCGCTCGGCGCGATGCCCTCGGGCAGGCCCTTGCCGTCGTCGGCCACCACGACGCGGATCAGGTCGTCCCTCACCGCGATCGACACGGACAACGTCGAGGCTTCGGCGTGCCGGACCGCGTTGCTGACCGCCTCGCGCACCACGGCCTCGACGTGCTCGGCCAGCTGGGTCGGCACCGTGTCGATCGGGCCGGACATGCTCACCGTCGGCTGCAGCGGGGCGTCGTCGGTCAGCTCGGCGATCGCGTCGTGCAACCGGTGCCGCAGCCGCACGCCGGTGGCCCCGGCCGCGCCGCCGTGCAGGTCGAAGATCGCCGTGCGGATCTCCTGGACGATCTCGTGCAGCTGCTCGATGCTGTCCCCGAGCCGCTTCTGCAGCTCCGGGGACTTCGCCCGCCGCTGGGTGCTCTGCATCGACAACCCCACCGCGAACAACCGCTGGATGACGTGGTCGTGCAGGTCACGGGCAATCCGGTCGCGGTCGCCGAGCACGTCCAGCTCCCGCGCCGCCCGTTGCTGCGCCGCCAGCTGCAGTGCCAGCGCCGCCTGGTCGGCGAAGGACGCCACCACCGGCAGCTGGGCCGACTCGAACGAAGCCGCGCCGACCTCCCGGGCCGCGATGAGCACGCCGGTCGTCCGGTCGCCCGCCCGCAGCGGAACCACCATCGAGGGCCCGAACCGGTGGTCGCGGAGGCTGAGTTCGGGCACGCTGCGCGGGGTCCGGTCCCGGTACACCGCGCCGGGCACGCTCTCCTCGATGGCGATGCGCGTCCCCGACAGCTCGGCCGCGCGCGTCCCCGAGCACACGGTGACCGTCAGGTCTTCGGCGTCGTGGCCCCATTCTTCGTCGACGTCCAGGCCCCCGGAGTGCGGGAGGGCGAGCATCGTGACGTCGGAGCCGGTGAGTTCGAGGGTCCGGCTGGCGATGAGGCTCAGCGCCTCGGCCGGGTCGGTACCCCCCAGCAGCTCGGTGGTCACCTCGCTCGTGGCGGCCAGCCACTGCTGGCGCACGCGGGCCTGTTCGTAGAGGTGGGCGTTCTCGATCGCGATCCCCGCCGCCGCGGCCAGCGCCTGCACGACGACCTCGTCGTCGTCGGTGAACTGCTCGCCGTTCTTCTTCTCGGTCAGGTACAGCCGGCCGAACACCTCGTCGCGCACGCGCACCGGCACCCCGAGGAACGAGTGCATCGGCGGGTGGTGGGCGGGAAACCCGACCGAGGCCGGGTGGGCGGAGATCTCCTCCATCCGCAGCGGCTTCGCCTCGTCGATGACCACGCCGAGGACGCCGTGCCCCTGCGGCAGGTCGCCGATCAGCCGGCGGGTCTCGTCGTCGATGCCGATGTGGACGAACTCCGAAAGCGACCCGTCGTCGGCGAGCACGCCCAGTGCGCCGTACTTCGCCTCGCCCAGCTCGATCGCGGCCTGGACGATCCGCCGCAGCGTGGTGTCCAGCTCCAGCCCGGACGCGACGGCCAGCACCGCGTCGAGCAGGCCGTCCATCTTGTCGCGCGTGCCGATCAGCAGCTCGATCCGGTCCTGCAGGTCGCGCAGGACTTCCCGCAGCCGCAGGCCGGACAGCGTGCCCGCCATCCGCCGCGGCCCACCGTCCGGTTCGCGCCCGGCTTCGCTCACCACCGCCTCCGCATCATCGGTGACTTTGTCCCCTTTCCTTGGCCCTGCGGTGCGAGAGACCGTCGAACCAAGTTTTCGACAGTCACAGTGTGCCGCCCCGCGGCACCGAGGGGAAACCATGACACTACCCATCACCTCGATCGGCCTGCTGGACCCCGATCAGGTGAAGTCGGTCATCGGCGCTGCGGTACTGGCTCCGTCGACGCACAATACGCAGCCCTGGCGCTTCCGCTGCACCCACGAGGGCCTGGAGCTGCACGCCGACCCGGAGCGGGCGCTGCCGGTGGCCGACGCCGACCGGCGCGAGCTGCTGCTGTCCTGCGGCGCCGCGCTGTTCAACCTGCGCACGGCCATCCAGGCGCTCGGTGCCCACCCGGCCACGACGCTGCTCCCCCGCCGCGACGACCCGACGCTGCTCGCCACGGTCCGGCCGTTCGCGGCCCGCCGTCCGGACCCCCGCATGGTCGAGCTGGCGAACGCGATCCCACGACGGCACACCAACCGCACGCCGTTCGAAGCGGACGTGATCCGCCCGTCCCTGGTGGCCGAGCTGCGCCACGCCGCGGAACTCGAGCAGTCCTGGCTGCCGCGGCTGACCGGCGCGCAGCTGGCGGGCCTGCGCGAGCTGATCCACCAGGGCCACCGCGTCCAGCTCGCGGATCCGGCGTTCCTGGCCGAGTGGCGGCACTGGACCGGCCGCGGCCCGGACAGCCGCGACGGGGTCCCGGAGTTCGCGGCCGGCGCGATGCCGTCGAACAACGGCGGCTGGGTGCTGCGCGACTTCGGGACGCGGGACCGCGGCCGTCCCGACGATTCCGAGCCGCTGGTCGTCGTCATCGGTTCCTTCGACGACACGGCCGCCGACCGCCTCCAGGCCGGCCAGGCGATGCAGCGGGTCCTGCTCACCGCGACGGTGGCCGGGCTCGACGCGTCGTTCATCTCCCAGCCGGTCGAGGTCCCGGCGGTCCGCGCGGAGCTGCGCCGGCTGCTCGGCGGGGGCCTGTGGCCGCAGATCGTGCTGCGCCTGGGCCGCGGCACCCCGGTGCCGTGGACACCGCGGCGGTCGCTGGCGGACGTGTTGATGGAACCGTCGCCGCTGAGGGCCTGAGCGCCGGGGCTTCAGCCGCCCTGGTTGCGCAGCTCGGTGGCCAGGACGGCCGCCTGCGTGCGGCGCTCCATGCCCAGCTTGGTCAGCAGCCGCGAGACGTAGTTCTTCACGGTCTTCTCGGCCAGGAACATGCGCTCGGAGATCTGCCGGTTGGTCAGCCCCTCGCCGATCAGCTCCAGCAGCTTCCGCTCCTGGTCCGACAGGTCCGCCAGCGGCCCCTTCTTGGCCTGGCTCTCCCGCAGCTTGGTCATGAGCGCGGCGGCCGCGTGCGCGTCGAGCAGGGACTTGCCCGCGCCGACGTCCTGCACCGCCGAAACCAGGTCCATGCCCTTGATGTCCTTGATCACGAACCCGCTCGCCCCCGCCATCACCGCGTCCAGCATCGCCTGCTCGTCGGTGAACGAAGTCAGCATCAGGCACTTCAGCCCGGGCAGCCGGGACCGCAGCTCGCGGGCGAGTTCGATGCCGTTGCCGTCGGGCAGCCGGACGTCGAGCACGGCGACGTCGGGGTTGAGGGCCGGGATGCGCGCCAGTGCCTGCGACACGCTGCCGGCCTGCCCGACGACCGTGAGGTTCTCGTCCTCGTCCAGCAGGTCCGCGACACCGCGGCGAACGACCTCGTGGTCGTCGACGAGAAACACCCGGAGCATCTGCGACCTCCCTTGGAACGGTTCGACACGCCCAGCGTACGACCGCGGGGGCCTCCGGCGGCAGGGACCCGTGACCGTCCGGGAAGTGACCAAGGACCCTAAGCGCGGAGGGCTGCCGCACCCGATGCTCACCGGGTAACCGCGAACGAGCAGGAGATCTTCGATGAGCGCCCTGGACCTGGCCCGATGGCAGTTCGGGATCACCACCGTCTACCACTTCATCTTCGTCCCGCTGACCATCGGGCTGTCCTTCCTGGTCGCCGGGATGCAGACCGCCTGGGTGCGCACCGGGAACGACCGCTACCGCCGGATGACGAAGTTCTGGGGGAAGCTGTTCCTGATCAACTTCGCCATGGGCGTGGCGACCGGCATCGTGCAGGAGTTCCAGTTCGGGATGAACTGGTCGGACTACAGCACGTTCGTCGGTGACATCTTCGGCGCGCCGCTGGCCATCGAAGGCCTGCTGGCGTTCTTCCTCGAGTCGACGTTCCTCGGCCTGTGGATCTTCGGCTGGGACAAGCTGCCGAAGAGGCTGCACCTGGCCACCATCTGGCTCGCCTCGATCGGCACCCTCCTGTCGGCCTACTTCATCCTCGCCGCGAACTCCTGGATGCAGCACCCGGTCGGTTACGCGGTCAACCCCGCCACCGGCCGCGCGGAGCTGAAGGACTTCGGCGCGGTGCTGACCAACTCGACCGCCGTCGGGGCGTTCGCCCACACCGTCACCGCGTGCTTCCTCACCGCGGGGATGTTCGTCGTCGGGATCAGCGCGTGGCAGCTGCGGCGGCAGAAGAACGCCGACGTCTTCCGGCCGTCGATGAAGCTCGCCCTGGTCACCGTGCTGATCGCGAGCCTCGGCGTGATCGTCACCGGTGACCTGCAGGCGCGGCTGATGACCGAGCAGCAGCCGATGAAGATGGCCGCCGCCGAAGCGCTCTACGACACCGTCGCCCCCGCGTCGTTCTCGCTGTTCACCATCGGCTCGCTCGACGGCTCGCAGGAGAAGTTCAGCATCCGCGTCCCCGGCGTCCTCTCCTTCATGGCCACCGGGAAGTTCGACGGCCAGGTCGAGGGCATCAACGACCTGCAGGCCGCCGAGCGGCAGCAGTACGGGCCCGGCGAGTACCGGCCGGACATCCCGGTCGCCTACTGGACGTTCCGGCTGATGATCGGCTTCGGCTTCCTGTGCCTGCTCATCTCCCTGGCCGGCCTCTGGCTGTTCCGCCGCGGCCGCACCCCGCGCGCCCGCTGGTTCTTCCCGGTCGCCACCCTCGGGATCGCCCTGCCCTACCTGGCCAACAGCGTCGGCTGGATCTTCACCGAGATGGGCCGCCAGCCGTGGTCGGTGTTCGGGGTGCTCAAGACCGCCGATTCGGTGTCGCCCACCGTCTCCGCCGGCAGCGTGCTGACCTCGCTGATCGTGTTCACCCTGCTCTACGGCGTGCTCGCGGTCGTCGACGGCGTGCTGATGGTCCGCTACGCCAAGGCCGGTCCCCCACCGCCGGAAGCGCCTCGCGAAGACACCGATTCCGACGAGCCGCGCCCCGCGGCCTTCGCCTACTGAGACGCCGGAGACCTGTCATGGCCCTCACCGACATCTGGTTCCTGCTCATCGCGGTCCTCTGGACCGGCTACTTCGTCCTCGAAGGCTTCGACTTCGGCGTCGGCACGCTGCTGCGCGTCCTCGGCCGCGACGACACCGACCGGCGGGTGCTGATCAACACGATCGGCCCGGTCTGGGACGGCAACGAGGTCTGGCTGCTCGTGGCCGGCGGCGCCACCTTCGCCGCCTTCCCGCTCTGGTACTCGAGCCTGTTCTCCGGCTTCTACCTCGCGCTGCTGCTCGTGCTCGTCGCGCTGATCCTGCGCGGCGTGGCGTTCGAGTTCCGCGGCAAGCTCGACAGCCCACGCTGGCGCAACACCTGGGACTGGATCATCGTCTTCGCCTCCGCCGCGCCCGCGCTGCTGTGGGGCGTGGCGTTCGGCAACATCGTCCACGGCGTCCCGCTCGACGCGCAGCACCACTTCACCGGCACGTTCTTCACCCTGCTCAACCCGTACGCCCTGCTCGGCGGCCTGGCCACGCTCAGCCTCTTCACCTTCCACGGCGCGGTGTTCCTGACGCTGAAGACGACCGACGCCCTCCGGGACCGGGCCCACACGCTGGCCCGCGCGCTCGGCGGCACGGCGATCGTGTTCGGCGGCGTCTTCCTCGCCTACACCGCGATCGAACACGGCGGCTGGGCTTGGCTGTCCTCGGCGCTCGCCGCGGCCCTGCTCGTCGCCGCGGTGCTGTTCACCACCAGCGAGCGGGACGGGTTCGCCTTCGCCAGCACCGCCGGCGCGATCATCGCGGTCACCTTCACGCTGTTCTGGTCGCTGTACCCGGACGTGCTGCCCTCGACGACCGACCCGGCGTTCGGCCTGACCACGACCAACGCGTCCTCGACGCCGTACACGCTGCAGATCATGACCTGGGTCGCGGTCGCGTTCACCCCGATCGTGCTGGCCTACCAGGCCTGGACGTACTGGGTGTTCCGCAAGCGGATCAGCCGGGCCTCGATCCCGGCCGGCGGCGGCCTGCCCGTGGCCGGCCGGTGAAGCCGCTCGACCCGCGCCTGCTGCGCCACGCGAGCGCGGTCCGGCCGTTCGTCCTCGCCTGTGCCGCGCTGGGCGCGCTCACCGCGATGCTGGTGCTCGCCCAGGCGGAACTGCTGGCGAAGACGATCACCTGGGCGTTCCTCGACGGCTTCCCGCTCCGCAGCCTGGTGCTGCCGCTCGGCCTGCTGACCCTGGTGGTCCTGGCCAGGGCCGGGATCACGTGGCTGGCCGAGACGACCGCGCACCGCGCCTCCGCCCGGGCGCTCTCGCAGCTGCGCGAGACGGTGATCGGGGCCGCGCTGCGGCTCGGGCCCCGGCGGGCCGGCCGGTCACCGGCCGAGATCGCGGCACTGGCCACGCACGGCGTCGACCGGCTGGACGGCTACTTCTCGCGCTACCTGCCGCAGCTGCTGATCGCGGCGGTCGTGCCGCTGGTCGTCGGCACCCGGATCCTGCTGGCCGACTGGGCCGCCGCGGTGCTCATCGGGCTGACCGTCCCGCTCATCCCGGTCTTCATGATCCTCATCGGGCGGTACACCGAGCGCGACGTCCGCCGGCAGTGGCGGACGCTTTCCGTGCTGGGCAACCACTTCCTCGACCTGGTCGCCGGGCTGGCCGAGCTGACGGCGTTCGGCCGGGGCCGCGCGCAGATCCGGTCGCTGCGGGAGATCACCGGGAAGTACCGCAGGCACACCATGCGGACCCTGCGCGTCGCGTTCCTCTCCGCGCTCGCCCTCGAACTGCTGGCCACGCTGTCGGTCGCCCTGGTGGCGGTGTCGATCGGGCTGCGGCTGCTGGCCGGCGAGCTCGACCTGCAGACCGCGCTGGTCGTGCTGGTCCTCGCCCCGGAGGTCTACCTGCCGCTGCGGGCGGTCGGCGCCCGGTTCCACGACAGCGCCGAGGGGCTCGCCGCGGCCGAAGAGATCATCGCGCTCGCCGGCACGCCCACCGGCGACACCGGCACCCGCACGGTTCCCGACCTCGCCCGCGTGGCGCTGCGCTGCGAAGACGTCACGGTCGACGGCCGGTCGGGACCGGTCCTCGACGGCTTCGGCCTGCGCCTGCCACCCGGCGAAGTCGTCGGCGTGACCGGACCGAGCGGGGCCGGCAAGTCGACGCTGCTCGACCTCCTCTTGGGCTGGCGGCGGCCCGACGGCGGCCGGATCCTCGTCGGCGACGTCGACCTCGCCGACATCGGCCGCGCGACCTGGCACCGGCACCTGGCGTGGGTGCCGCAGCAGCCGCACCTGGTCGCCGGGACGGTGGCGGAGAACATCCGGCTGGGCTCCCCCGACGCGGACGACGAGGCGGTGCTCGCCGCCGCCGACACCGCGGCGCTCGACGTCCCGCTGTCCACTGTGGTCGGCGAGCTGGGCGCCGGGCTGTCGACCGGCCAGCGCCGCCGCGTCGCCCTCGCCCGCGCGGTCCTGCTCGACCGGCCGCTGATCCTGCTCGACGAACCGACCGAAGGCGTCGACGCGGAGACCGAGGCGGCCATCCTGGAGCGGCTGCCGAAGGTGCTCGCCGGGCGGACCGCGGTGATCGTCAGCCACCACCCGGCGGTGCTGGCCCGCTGCGACCGGGTGATCTCCCTCGGCGATCCCGTCGCCCTTCCCCCGGTCTCGGCTGCCGTCCCACCGCGGCCGGTTTCGCGACCGGCCGCGACCGCGGTCGATGTGCCGTCCGTTGTGGACGTTCCGCGGTGGCGGCCGCTGCGCGAGGCGGTCCGGCCGCACCGCCTGCGGCTGGCACTGGCCTGCCTGGCCGCGACGGCCGCGCTCGGCTGCGGGGTCGCCCTCACGGCGACGTCGTCGTGGCTGATCGCGAGCGCGGCCCTGCACCCACCGGTGCTGAGCCTGCTGGTGGCGATCGTGGCGGTGCGGACGTTCGGCCTGGCGAAAGGCCTCTTCCGCTACCTCGAACGGCTGCTGTCCCACGACGTCGCCCTGCGCGCACTCGCCGAGCTGCGGGTGCGGGTGTGGGCGCAGCTGGTCCGGATCGGCCCGGCGGGCAGCGCCCGCCTGCGCCGGGGCGACCTGCTGCACCGGCTGGTGTCCGATGTGGACAGCCAGCAGGACGTCCTGGTGCGGGGCCTGGTCCCGGGCGTTTCGACGTTCCTGGTCCTGGCCGCGACCGCCGTCACCCTCGGCGTCGTCCTCCCCGGTGCGTTCCTGCCGGCGGCGGGCCTGGCCGTCGCGGGTCTGCTGGCCCCGGTCGTCGCGGCCGTGGCCGCTCGCCGGGCGCAGCGGGAGACGGCCCTGCTGCGGGCGGACCTGACGGCGGGGACGGTGGAGCTGCTGCAGGCGTCGGCCGAGCTGATCACCCACGACGCCGCCGCCCGGCGACACGGCAGGCTGCGCGAACTCGACGCCGCACTGACTGCCCTCCAGCGCCGCTCGGCGGCGTGGCGCGGCCTGGGCGGCGGGCTCGCCTCGCTGGGCGTCGGGCTGACGTCGGTGACGTGCCTGGCGCTGGGCATCCTGGCGGCCGTTCCCGGTCCCGCGCTGGCGGTGCTGGCGCTGACGCCGCTGGCGACGGCCGAGCTGGTGGCCGGATTGCCGGAGGCGGCCCAGCGGCTGCTCGGCGCGTCCGGTTCGGCGCGCCGGCTCGCGGAACTGGACGCGCTGCCCTCGCCTGGTGCGCCGGCCACGGCTCTCGCTCCGGCCGCGACCGAACTGGCGGCCGAGCACCTGTCGGTCCGCTGGCCGGGCGCGCCGGCCGACGCGGTCCAGGACGTCGGCCTCCGGCTGGGTCCGGGCCACCGCCTGGCGTTGACCGGCCGCTCGGGCGCGGGCAAGAGCACGGTGATCGCGGCCTTCCTGCGCTACCTCGACCCCTCGGCGGGCCGGGTCCTGCTCGACGGCAGGAACACGCTGGGGTACGACGGCGACTCGGTCCGGGAGAACATCGCCTGGTGCGGCCCGGAGACGCACTTGTTCGACAGCACACTGCGCGAGAACCTCCGCCTGGCCCGGCCGTCGGCATCGGAGGCCGAGCTGCGGGCCGCCTTGGGCCGGGCCCAGCTTTCGCCGTGGCTCGCACAGCTCCCGCACGGCCTCGACACGGCACTGGGCACCCACGGAACCCCGCTGTCCGGCGGCGAGCGTCAGCGCATCGGCGTGGCCCGAGCACTGCTGTCGGACCGCCCGATCCTCCTGCTGGACGAGCCGACGGCCCACCTGGACACCCCGACGGCAGCGGCACTGGCGGCCGACGTGCTGACGGCGACGGAGGGCCGGTCGGTGCTGGTGGTGACGCACCGGCCGGCGGAGTTCGCGGCGCTCCCCGAGGTCGCTCTCACGGCCGTCGGCGCATCGTCGCCGTCCGGATCACCACTGCGGTGAAGGGCGTCCGGTCACCGCTCGGCTCGCGCCTCGCCCTCCTCGGCGACGGAGTATTCCCACGGCATCTCGGCCACGTGCTCGTCGAGCCACCGGCCCGACTCCAGCCCCACGGCTTCGAGCAGCGCCCGGGTGGCCGCGGCCTTCTCGTCGCTCACCGGCCGACGCCAGTACGCCGTGTGCGCCAGCGGTGTCCGACGGCGGATCCAGGGTGAGGTGGTCACCGGGACGTCCTTGATCCCGCACCCCAGCACCGGCGCCAGCGGACCGCCGATCGGGTCTCCGAAGAGCAGCCACCGCGCCGGGAAGTACAGGTTCGTCCACCGCACCACCGCGAACGGCGCTCCGTGCGTCAGCATCTTGATCGACCGCATGTGCCCGTCCACGAGGTACTTCTCGTCCAGGGTGAACTCGCCGGGAGCGCACTCCGGCGGGCACACCGGCACCTCGAGCTGGGAGATCCGGGTTCGCAGTTCCTCGGGGGACCGGGCCAGCAACGTGTCCGCGTAGGTCAGCGGGCTGCCCAGGGTGACCAGATCCGTGATCAGCCAAGGCTGGCCGAGCCTGCGGTAGTCCCGCCACAGGTCTCGCTGCGCCTTGCGGTAGCCGTCCAGCCCGCCGGGGGTGGTGATCGGATTGCCGAGCCGGGCGGTGAAACCCGGCAACGCGGGCTGCCGGACGACCAGCGGACGGCCGTGGGACCGGTGCACCTCGAGCCAGTACCGGCAGATCAGGTCGTAGCCGATCACGCTGCCCAGCGAGTGCCCGACGACGACGATCCGGTCGTACTTCCCTTCCGTGTGCAGCCTGCGCAGCAGTGCCATCCCGCTCTCGCGGATCGACTGGCGGACGGCGATGTTGTCCGGCGCGTCGTCCAGGTACCGCGCGGCGTCCCCCAGCGTCGAGATGAGCACCGTGTTCACCGCGGCGCCGGCGACCGACAGCAGGAGACTGACCCACCCGATCTTCGCGAGGGCCGCCGCACCGGACAGGAGGTGGCTCACCCCGTCCACCCCCACCGCGACGGCCAGCGTCACGCCGGCGATCGCCAAGGCGAGGAGCACGCCGTACGAAAGGTAGAAGACCGGTCGCAGCCGCCGGCTGACGTCGGCCGGACGGCGGAGCATCACCGAGCGGAGCCAGGCGGTGATCTGCTTCAGCTTCGTCCCGGGCACTTTGTCCGCCCAGTAGAGCTCGAAGATGTCCGTACGAGGCCGGTAGTGCGTGCGCCGCAGCTGATGCCGCCGCAGCTCGTAGGAACGGGACACCCGATCCGGTTTGCTCCACATCTCACCGGGACCGGCCAGCGCGGCCGTGAACCGCCTGATGGTCGCCATCGGCCGCTGGTTCCCGATCCCGTGGACGACCACCACGGCCTGCCTGGGGTGACGCCGTTTCTTCGCCTCGTCGACCAGGTACTGCGCCGCCGTCAGGACCCCGGACCAGCCCTCGGCCCCGGCACCGCCGCCACCCTGGACGGTCACGACCAGTTCGCTGCGTTCCCCGTCGGCGCGGATTTCCAGGCAGGCTCGCTCGCCTCCCGGGAAACTCACCTGGAAGGCGGCGCCCGGCCCGACCTCCTCGATCCGGCCGGGCATGCTGCCTTTGCGGGTGAAAGGCGCCCCGACCGCCATTCCCGGATGGGACGGATCGCTCAGCCACCGCCGCATTCCCACCCGCGTGCTCAACACCTGCCACGCCGCGTCCGCCGGAACCGCGAACCGGCGGCGCAGGGGGCCCGCCCGCTCTTCCGCCGCCATGCCGCCTCCCTTTCACCGCGCACCGGTGCGAAGCACGAGCAATGAAGGCTACCATCCGTCCATGAGCGACGCGGAAATCCGGAGAAATCTGGCCACCTTGGTCGTCGAGGCGCTGGAATTGGGCACCGGAAAGAATGAACGGGACGTTATTGACGACCTGTTCGCGGCGTTCGGAATGGACTTCGCCGCACTGGCCCGCAGTGTGCCACAGCAAAGAACCGACCGAGCCGGGTTTCTCCGGGAAGCAGCCGCGGAGCAGCTCGCGGACGCCGCCCCGACCGCGGGCGCCCTGCTCAACGAAGTCGTGCGCTGCGGTGGCCGCTTCGTGGCCATGGTCGCCGAAATCTACGAGCACCTGGCCAGGTATTCCACCACGACGAGGGGAACGAGCGACACGTTCCGCCTGCAGCGGGGCGACGTGGACGAGGAACAGCTGGTCATCAGCCCGGAATTCATCGAGCAGGTGCGAAAACTCGAGCAACGCCTCACGACGCTGGAAATCGGCCGGATCGACCACGATGCGCTCCAGCAGTTCACCCGCGCAGACAACGGCGCCTTCTACGGAAGCTTGCCGACCGAATCCGAAGACGGCGTCATGCTTCTGGACGGTTTGCTGGCCCTCGCTTGGATTCGCCCCGAGATCTTTTCCCGCCCGACCGGGATGGCCCACCGGGTACCCACTGGCTGGGAGATCGCGGCCGATGCCGCGACCGAGGCCGTGGCGGCGGGCGAACGGCTGGTCTCGACCGCTCAATGGCTCATTCGCACCCATCTGGCCCACATCGACTCGCTGCCGATTCCGGCCGTCGCTCCTGCTTCCGAGTTTCTCGTCACCGACGAAGAGGCCGATCGGCTTCCCGGACGGTTCGAATTCGAGGTCGAGCGCTACCGGACCGCCCGGGTGATCGCGACATTCGCCGATCCGATCTCGGTCAGCAACCTCGAACGTCGCATGGATCTCGGCCTCGATCACGACCTGCAGCCGGTCGCCGTGGAGGCTGCGGAAGGCTACGGAACAGCCGTGGGCGCCCTGGCGGGCTTCGTCGCGGAGTGGCGCACCGGCCGATGGCGGCCACAGACCCGCCGGGAACTCGAGCGTGGGCTCCTCACCGATCCGACGGCCCTCACGACCTGGCTCACCACCTTGACCGGCGCCGCCCGGGAAGCGGCCGACTGGCTGGCCTCCGAGGTCTTCCACCCGACCGGGTCCGCCGACGTCACGGAGATGCTGGAGTTCACGGAGGAATTCCTCAACCTGCCGCTCTGGCGGCAGCGGGAACTGCTTTACGAAGTGTGGGTGCTCTGCACCACCATCGGCGTCTGCGAGCAGGGCGGCTGGGAGCCGCGCCTGGTCGGCGCTCCCGGGCCGGACGGGGTGTGGGTGCTGTCCCGAGGGGTGGCCGACGAACCCGCCTGCCGGCTGGAACACGGGCGGGACCCGAGCCTGACGTTGGACGTGTGGCACGAGCCCCGGTGCCGGACCGCCGACGGCGACCTGACACCGGACGTCACCGTGTCGACCCCGGCCCCGTACCGCCGGGAACTGGTCGTCGTCGAAGCCAAGGACCGCATCAAGATGCCCCGCGGCAGCCATCCCGGTGACGCCCGCCCCTCGACCGCTCTGGGGGTCGCCGTCCGCTACGCGGCCCGCCTCCGGCCCCGGGTCACCTGGGTGGTCAACCACTGCGACTACCGCCGGAGCAGCGATCCCGAAGCCGAGTACGGCAGCGCGTGGACGCAGATCCGGCTCGCCGAGCAGTTCCGGCCGGGCAATGTCCCCGCGGCGTTCGTGGATACCGTCCAGGCCGCGACGGCTCCGCCGGGCGGTGAGCGGCAGGAGCCGGTCGACGGCCTCGTCCTGCTGGTGGACCGGACGGCGAGCATGAGCGGCCGGCTGGGCCAGGCCCGGAAGTCCCTGCTGCTCGACGACGCGTTCGAGGCCGGCTACGACGAGTTCCGGGTCGTCGCCTACACCGACCACGACCAGGGCGAGCCCTTTTTCCTCCGCTCACTCGGGCCGTTCCCGTCTCTCGCCGAAGCCTTCGACGCGGCGGAAGGACTGCCGCTGGGAGGCGGCGGTGACTTCGAGGAGGCTCTCGAGGACGCGATGCAGCGTTGCCGTGAACTCGTCACCGACATCGGCCCCCGGACGATCCTCGTCCTGACCGACGCCCCGGCACACGCCGCCCGGGACTGCCCGCACGGGATCGACGCACGCCAGGAGACGGAGGCGCTGCTCGGGCTCGGTTGCCGGGTGCTCGTCGCCGACGACTGGCTGCACCGGCGGGATCCGATGTGGACGGCCCTGGCGGAATCGCCGGGCTTCGCCCTGCTGCCACTGGCCTCGATCGCGTCGCCGGGCCGCCGTGGCCCGGGCCAGTGACCGGCATGACTTTCAGGCCATGGTTCGCCATCAGGTAGCTCTGGGCCTGCCGGAAACAGTTCGCGGTCCGCCGGAGCGCGCCCACCTGGGCGAGCTCCGGCGGACCGCGGGCCCGACGTCGACGGCGGCTATCCCTTCGGCTCCGGGCGGACCACGAGCACCGGGCAGTCGGCGTGCTGGACCAGCGCCTGGCTCGTCGACCCCAGGAGCATGCCGGTGAAGCCACCCCGGCCGCGGCTGCCCACGACCACCAGCTGCGCCTCCTCGCCGGCCTTCAGCAGCGCGTGCCGCGGCCGGTCGCGCACCAGCACGCGCCGGATCTCCACGTCCGGGTACTTCTCCGGCCAGCCCGCGAGCCGCTGGCCCAGCAGCCGCTCCTCCCCCTCTTCGAGGCTTTCCGGCTGGGTGAGGATCCGGGCGGTGCCGCGCGTGTCCTCGTAGACGATGTCGTTCCACGCGTGCACCGCGACCAGCGGGACGCCGCGCAGCGAGGCCTCCTCGAACGCGACGGCGACGGCCTGCTCGCTGTTCGGGCTCCCGTCGACACCGACCACGACCGGGCCCGCCGTCGAGTCCTGGTGGCCGCGGACGACGGCGACCGGGCAGTGCGCGTGGGATGCGACCGCGGCGGCGGTACCGCCGATCAGCATGCCCGCGAACCCGCCGGTGCCGGTCCGGCCGACCACCAGCATCCGGGCGTGCCGGGACTCCTCGATCAGCATCGGCACCGGCGGGTCGTTGGGCAGCTCGGTGGTGATGGCCAGGTCCTGGTCGATCGACTCCGCCAGGGCGCGGGCCTCGGCGATGGCACGTTCGCCGTCCGTCCGCACCGCCTCGAACAGCGTCGCCGCGCCGATCCCGGTCATGCCGCCGCCGTAGTAGAGGCCGGCGATCTGCAGGCCATGCACGATCTTGAGCTGCAGGTGGCGCCGGGAGGCCAGCTTCGCCGCCCACGCGACGGCGGCGGTCGACCCCGCCGAGCCGTCGACGCCCACGGTGATCCTCGGGTCGTTGGCGGTCATCGCGCCTGCTCCTCACCCGCGTATGCGGTCTCCGCGGCGACGACCCCGGGCACGGCGAGCGCCAGCAGCCGCGCGACGTGCCGGTCGGAGTCGTCGTCGAACTGGTCGGTGATGTGCACGAGCCCGTCGTGCACGTCGACGTGCCAGCGGCCGCTGCCGCCGTAGATCTCCAGGCGGTGCTTGACGTCCCTGGCGATTTCGGCGTCCTCCCGCGCGAGCACGCGCACGACGTCGCCGCGGGTCACGATGCCGACGACGGCCGCGCCGTCGACGATCGGCACCGCGCGGATCCGGGCGTCCACCAGCGCCTGGCACAGGTCGGCGACGTCGGTTCCGGTGCTCATCGCCGTGACGGGGGTGGTCATCAGGTCGCCGACGGTCTTGCCGGCGGTGCTCTCGCGGGGCTCGCGGACGTTCCGGGGATCGGCCGGGACGCGGCCGCGGATCAGGTCGGCCTCGGTGACGATCCCGATCAGCCGATCGTCGTCGTCCACCACCGGCAGCGCGGTGAAGCCGTGCGCGGCCAGCGCTTCCGCCGCCTCCTTCGCGGACGCCCACGGGTGCACGGTGATCACCGGCGCGGTCATCAGGTCACGTGCTCGCATCGGAGGTTCCTGTCTTTCGTGTCGCGGGGACTCGGGCTTCTTCGCTGCGCTGGGGCCGGACGACCGCCACCGGGCACGGCGAATGCGCGATCAGCGCCTGGCTGGTCGAGCCGAGCAGCATGCCGGTGAACCCGCCCCGGCCACGGCAGCCGACCACGACCAGCTGCGCACCCTCACCGCGCTCCAGCAGCGTCCGCACCGGGCGCCCGCGCACGACCTCCAGCTCGATCGCCAGCTCCGGGTACTTGCGCTGCCAGCCCACCACCTGCTCGGCCAGCTTGACGCGCTCGGCGGCGGCGATCTCGCCCGGATCCTCCTGCAGCGGGTGCGGCCGCAGCATGCCATCGGCGAGAACGTCGCTCCAGGTGTGCACCACGACCAGCTCCGTGCCGCGCAGCCGCGCCTCTTCGCACGCGAACGCGATCGCGGCCTCGCTGTCGGGCGAGCCGTCGGACCCGACGACCACCGGCCCGGCACTCGGCGGCGGCTCGTGCGAGCTCCGGCCCCGGACCACGACGATCGGGCAGTGCGCGTGCGCGGCCACCGCGACGGCGGTCGAGCCCACCAGCAGACCGGTGAACCCACCCAGCCCGCGCGAGCCGAGCACGACCAGCTCGGCGTGCCGCGACTCCTGGACCAGCGCGGTGACCGGACTCCACTCCCGCGCCGCGGTGAGCACGTCCAGACCGGGATGCTCGGTGAGCACCGCGGCCTTCGCCTCGGCCAGCCAGCCCTCGCCCCGCTCGGCCAGCCCGGCCCGCACCTGCTCATGAGTGCCGAACGCGACGGGCGCCTTCACCTGCGGCAGCGCGTAAACCTGGACCAGCCGCAGCGGACGCCCGCGACGCACGGCCTCCGCCGCCGCCCACTCCGCGGCCTGCACCGCGGACGCGGAGCCGTCGATCCCGGCGACGACCGCGCCGTCAACGAACCCGGACACGGCCGGCCTCCAGGTTCCGGCCGCGCCGGTCGGGCGTGCGCGGCCCTTTGAGGACGAGCCAGTCGCCCGGCTGTGCGTGCATGATCGTTCCTTCCTGGGTGTCCACAGTGGACGGTTCGGGGGCCGGCGGTGCCGTCGCGGACGTTCAGTGCACGACCGCGACCGGGCACGCCGCTTCCGCGAGCAGGGCGTTGCCGGTCGAGCCGAGGATCCCGCCGGCGACCGGGCCGCGGCCGCGCGTGCCGACGACGACCAGCCGGGCGTCGGGCGCGACGTGCTGCAGCGCGCGGGCCGGCGTCCGGTCCGCCACGGCCTGGGTGAGGACCTCCACGTCCGGGTACTTGCCGCGCCAGCTCGCGACGCGCGTTTCCAGCTCCTGCCGCTCGGCGGCCGCGTCCCCGGTGTGCCAGGCGTGCACGACCAGGACCGGTGCCCGCGTCGCGGCCGCCTCCTCGAAGGCGAACCGCAGGGCGTGCTCGCTCGACTCGGTCCCGTCGATCCCGGCGACGACGGGTCCCGTCCGGGCCGGCTGGTGACCGGGCACCACGACGACGGGGCACGGCGCCTCCGCGGCCACCTGCAGGGCCACCGAGCCGATCAGCGCGCCGCGCAGGCCACCGAGGCCGTGCGAGCCGAGGACGACCAGTTCCGCACCCGCCGCCTCTTCGAGCAGCAGATCGGCGGCGAGCCCGAGCCGGACCGCGGTCTCGACCTGCACGCCGGGTGCCCAGTCCCGGGCAATTCCGGCCGCGTGGCGCAGCCATCGGGAGATGTGTTCGAGCAGGAGCTCGTCGCGCTCGTGGGCGGAGGTGGCCTCGAAGACGCAGGCGTGCAGCAGCCGCAGCGTGGTGTCGCGCCGCCCTGCTTCCCGGGCCGCCCAGCGGACGGCGGCCAACGACGGTGCCGAGGCGTCCACCCCGACGAGCACCGGCCGGTTTGCGGTCATGAGTTCCTCCTGCGGATCCGGGCTTCCAGCATGCGGACCGGCGGTACTCGCCGGTCAGGGCACGAAGTCCCTTTCCCCGGGGACCAAATCCGCCTGCGCCCGCGCCGGCGGCTCCGGCCGCGGACCAAGCGCCCGCCGGGTGTCCGCGCTGTGGCCGAACGTCGCCGGAGCCGGGGTCTTTGGTCACTCGCGCCGGGGCAGTGCGGCCCTCGCCGCGCCCGCGGGCGGAGCGGACCGTCGAGTGATGCACGCCACATTCCCCCTCGGGCGCCCGGCCGGCATCCACGTCGGCGCGCACTGGTCCGTCCTCCCGGTCATGGCCCTGCTGGCGGGGCTCCTGGCGCGGACGCTGCTGCCGGACGCCGTCCCCGGCCTGTCCCCGGTGGTCTACTGGGCGACCGGCACGACGGGCTCGGTCGTGTTCCTGGGGTCCCTGCTGGTCCACGAGCTCAGCCACGCACTGGCGGCCCGGGACCGCGGCCAGGTCGTCGACGGCATCACCCTGTGGTTCCTCGGCGGCAGCACGGAGCCGGCCGACAACCCGGCAACACCGCGCGCCGCAATCGCCGTCGCCGTGGCCGGACCGGTGGCGAGCCTCGCGGCCGGGGCCGGCTTCCTGCTGGCCGGCCTGCTGTCGACCGGCATCGTGGCGTCCACGCTGACCTGGCTGGGCTGGACGAACCTGGTCCTGGCATCGTTCACCCTGCTACCCGGAGCACCCATGGACGGCGGCCGCGTCCTGCAGGCGGTGGTCTGGAAGATCACCGGCGACCGGCGCCGAGCCCAAGCCGTGGCGGCCCGAGCCGGCTGGAGCCTCGGGGTGGCCCTGGTGACGGCCGGCCTGCTGCAGCTGCTGTGGTCCGGCGGCTTCACCGGCCTGTGGGTGGCCGGCCTGGGCTGGTTCCTCGCCCTGTGCGCCCGGACCGAGCCGAGCTGAATCCCCGGACTTCCCCGAGCTGGGTGGCCATCCCGTCGCCTGCTCGTCCGGCGAGGACGGTCTTCGAACAGCGGCAGAAGCAAAACCCGCGAAAATCGGCGCTACCGCCCGGATCGCACGGAGACATCGCCGGCCAACGGAACCTCCCACGTGGCGGCCGTACCACCGCCCGGACGGGCGGCCACCGTGAGCGGCCCCGCGAGCCCGGCCGGTTCCTCCCCCGGCGTCCCGTCGTCTTCGACCTGGACGAAGAGGCAGTCCGGACTCGGCTCGGGCCGCAGCTCCACGGTCACGGTGACGTGTCGAGCCCCCTCCCGACGGGAGACCGCGGACAACGCGGCGTCCAAAACGGCCAGCAACTGCTCCCGGACCGCCCCGTGCAGTGCCGTGTCGAGCCGGCTGTCGAGCCGTGAGGTCATCTCGACGTCCAGGGTCTCGGCGGCCGCGTCGACGAGGTCCCGGACGCGGCGGTGCAGCGCCCGCTCGCGCGCGGGCTCGGCGTGGATGGCGAACACCGCCGAGTTCAGCTGCTGGATGACCTGGTCCACCGCCCCGACGGCGTCCCGGACCCGGCGCGCCGCGTCTTCGCGCTGGATGATCTTGAGCGTCGAGACCAGGCCGGTGGCGATCGTGGCGAGCCGGCCGACGACCGCGGTGTTGAGTTCGCGGGCGATGCGTTCCCGGTCGTCCAGCACCGAAACGAGTACCGCGTCCCGGCGCCGCTCGGCCAGCTCCAGGACGATCGCGGCCTGGGCGGCGAACAGCTCCAGCGACCGGACGACGCCGGTCGGCGTGATGGGGTGGCCGGGCGCGTTGACCACGGCCAGAACTCCGCGCACGCCGTCCGGCGGCCCCAGCGGCACCGCCAGCGCGGCCCCGACGGCGACGCCCAGCCCGGCGTTTCGGGCCGCCGGCGCCGCGTCGTCGCTGATGAGGGACCGGCCGGTCCGGAAGACCCGCACGCTCAGGGGCGCCGGGCCGGCCGCGCCGGTCAACGGCAGCCGCAGCGAGCGGTAGGCGTCGGCCTGCGCGCCCGCCGACGCGGCGACGACGAGGTGTTCGCGGTGGTCGTCGGGCACCAGGACGAGCGTCTGGTCGACCCCGGCGATGCGGCGCGCCCGCGCCGCGATCAGCTCCAGCACGTCCGTGGCCGGGGCGTCGGCCAGCACCGCGGCGGTGATGTCGGCCGTCGCGGCCAGCTGCTCGTTGGCCTGGTGCAGTTCCTGGCTGCGAGCGAAGACCTCGGCCTGCATCGCCTGCCGCTCCCCCGCCCCGGCGTGGTCCGGCGGCAGCTGCTCCAGGAACCGGGTCACCTCTTCCACGCGGTGCAGGATCCACCGCACCGAACCGTCCTCGCCCGGCACGGGAACGTTCACCGTGCTCCAGAAGCGCTGCTCGACCACGCCGGGCTGGCCGGCCACGGCCACGTCGTAGCGCTGCAGCGGCATGACGTGCCGCTGCCCGGTCGCCAGGACGCGCTCCAGCGAACCACGCAGGTTCCGGGCGCCCTGCGGATCCGCCGGGTTGTCGGGGAAGGCGGTGAAGACGTGCTGCCCGAGCAGCTCCTCGCGGCGGCGGCCGGAGACCTCGAGGTAGGCGTCGTTCACCGCGAGGAAGACCAGCGACGGCGACAGCACGGCCATCGGTGACGGACCGGCCAGGAACACGGCGCCGAAGTCCACCTCCTGCTCCATCACGCCTCGTTCCGCCGCCGGGTCGACCGTCAGCATGTGTAGCACCACCGAGCGCGCCGCTCGTACCACCGTCGGAGTACACCGGTTTCCCGGCTCACGGCCGGCCAGGCCATGAGCCGGTCGCCGGTGTTCAGGTTCCCTGCGGCACGCGGATCAGGTCACCCGGGTGGATGACGTTCGGGTTCGGGATGGTGCCGGGATTGGCCGCCACCAGGCGGTGGTAGAGATTGCCGGACCCGTAGTACTTGGCCGCGATGCCCCACAGCGTTTCGCCGGCGACCACGATGTGCTCCAGGTAGTTCTGGTAGCCCGGAACGATCCGCGGGCCGTAGACGACCGGCACGACCACCTTGCCCAGTTCACTGCCGTCCTTCGGCGAAGTGTGGAAAAGGTCCACGAACAACCGGTCCAGCGTGAAAGCCGCGCCGCCGACGTCGACGGTGAACTGGAACTGGCTGTGCCCTCCGGTTCCGTCCCCCGCCATGAACGAGCCGGTGACCTCGTCGTGGCCCTCGTGGACGCGGTAGCCGAAGTTCGCTTCGAACGCGCCGCCGGCCACGCCGGCCACCTGGATGACGGTGCCCACCAGGTCGTACGTCGCGGGTTGCTGCAGGTAGATCGTCACGTTCGGCTCCTTTCGATCCGGGTTCGCCCGCATCGACCATCATGCTCGGCCGCCGTTTCCGGCCTAGAGGACTTCGTCCCTGGTTGTGGCGCCGAACTCCGGTTTAGCCGCCGGGAAATCTTGACCAATCCGAGCCCCGCTGAATAGGTCGTTATACACACTTGTGGCAAGGCGGCCGGTCAGGTGCCGTGCGGGTGGTGCCGTCGGGGCAGGTGCGCGGAACGCCACCACGCCGTGGGCGGCGCGTTCCGGGAGATGCCGATCAGGCCGCCCGTGATCACCGCCAGTTCCGCGGCCACCACGGCCGCGAACGCGTACGCGGCGGCCGGGCCGGCGGTGAAGTCTTCGCGCCGGAGGAGGACCGCGATCGCGATGAGGGTCAGCATGACCGTCTGCACCTCGAGCTGGAGGCGCACCCGGGATGCCCGGGCGTCGGCCGCGACGAGCACGTTGGCAAGGCCGAGGGCGTACAGGGCGGCCAAGGTGCGGGCGGTCAGCGGGGTGACCGCCCACGGCCACAGGGCGCCGACCGGGCCCGGCAGGAAGAACAGCGCGGCGGCCAGGACCAGCTCGGCGGCGCCGGTCACGCCGAGCACGATCCGGACGGCGGCCGGTAACCGGGGCTGGGCGGCGAGCACGGCGCCGCGGGCCGCTCGTGCGTTCCGCGCGGCGATCACGACCACGAAGACGGGCGCGGCGAAGTACAGCGCGGCCCACGCGACGAACGAGATATGGCCGTGGGTGAACCGGTCCCAGTGCAGCACGGTCGTGACGTCGAGCATCGACGCGAACAGCGCGACCGGCGGGAAGCCGAGCGCGACGTCCGACCACCGCTTCGCCGTCGCGACGCGGACGAAGAAGAACGCTCCCCCGAGGTAGACCGCGGCCAGCAGCATCGCGGTGAGCGGCGGTTTGATGCCCCAGGCGAACAGTTCGGCGGTCCGGGCCGGCATCAGGTAGCAGATGACGAAGGCCGCCAGGAGGAACGGCACGATGACGAGGGCGAGCACCCGGGTCGCGGGCCGGACCCGGCCGGCGGTGGGGTCCACTGAGGACGGTGGCGAGGTGGTCATCGGGAGTGCCAATCACGGAAGGCGCCGAGTACCGTGTCGCGGACGTCGGCCGACAGCGTCTCCGCCGGGAGCGAACCGAGTTCCGCGATCGTGGTGCGGAACTGCTCGAGGTAGGTTTCGCAGCCTTCGCACAGTGCCAGGTGCTCGACGAAGCGGGCTTCGGTTTCCGGGTCGAGGGCCCGGTCGAGGAAGGCGGTGACGAGTTCGACGAACTCTTCGCACGTCATGCCGGCTTCCCCTCGGCGCCCAGGTACTCCGCGAGCCGTTCACGGACCACGGCCCGTGCGCGGTGCAAGAGTACCCGCTGGTTCGCCGCGGTGATCTCGAGCAGTTCGCAGACTTCGTCGGCGCTGTGGTCGGCGACGTCGCGGAGGCTGATCACGGCGCGCTGGCGCGCGGGCAGCTCGTCGAGCGCGCCGGCGATCACCTGCCGGACTTCGAGCGCCAGCGCGGTGCCTTCCGGAGAAGGCCATGCGGCGGGGAATTCCCGCCAGCCGCCCGGGTAGCGGTCGCCGGGGCCGCGGAACCGGGCCGGGTCGACGGTGGGGCCGCGGTCCTCGCCGTCGGGGGCCAGGCTGGCCCAGGGAATGCTGCGGTGCTCGGCGGTGCCGCGTTTCTTGGCGGTGTTGACCAGGATCCGGTACACCCACGTCTTGAACGCCGAGCGGCCTTCGAACGCGTCGAGGCTCTTCACCACGGCGAGCCAGGTGTCCTGGACGACTTCTTCGGCGGACGCGTGGGTGGAGACGAACGAGCGAGCCAGGTGCAGCATCGGGGCCGACCACGCGTCGAGGACTGCGGCGAAGGTGCTGTCGTCCCCGCCGCGCAGCGCGGCGACGAGTTCGGTGTCCGGCGGGAGCGGGCTCACCGGACGAATATAAGCGCCGGAACCGGCAAAACAGGTGACGGTCATCTTACGGCCACCCGGCCCCGCGTCCGCAGCAGCGACAGCGCGCCGGCCGGGAACACCAGCACCGACAGCAGGCCGGCGCACACGAGGGCGGCCGCGGTCACCGGTGTCATCAGTCCGGTGAGGACCCCGATCTGGGTGGCGGTCACCAGGAACGGCAGCGACGTGGCCTGCAGCAGGCCGGCCGCGATCGCCCGCCGGGCACCGAATTCGCGGGTCAGCAGCAACGCCGGGACGCCGCGCGCGAGCAGCAGCGCGGTGAGGAACAGCGGGACGCGGGCGAGCGCGGCCGCGTCGGCGAGCAGCCCGGACAGGTCCAGGCGCAGGCCGCTGGTGACGAAGAAGACCGGCACCAGGAAGCCGTACCCGATGGCGTCGAGCTTGACCCGGAACCGCGGGTGCGACGCCGCGTCGCGGTCGAGCAGGCCGACGACCGCGCCGGCCAGGAAAGCGCCGAGAATGCTTTCCAGGCCGAAACTTTCGGCCAGCGCGACGAACGCGACCAGCAGCACCACTGCCGCGCGGACGCGGATTTCAGCCGTGGTGTCCTGCAGCCGCAGCAGGGTCGTCCCGAGCCGGCGCGACTTCCCGGCCAGCGCGACCACGACCGCGGTCACGACGACCAGCCCGGCGAACGCGGCCAGCAGCACCAGCCGCGCGCCGGTGCTGCCGGAGGCGGAGAACAGCAGCGAGACCAGCAGCACGGCGGCGAAGTCGGCCACCGAGGACGCGGCGATGACCGCCTGTCCCAAGCCGCTTTCGGCCTGCCCGGCGTCCTTGAGCACCGGCACGACGAGGCCGAGCGACGTCGCCGAGAGCGCCACCGCGACCAGCAGCGGGCTCTGCACCCACCCGGCGGTGGCGAACCCGGCGCCGGCGGCGAGCCCGAGTGCCAGGGTGATGCCGTAGCCGAGCAGCGCGACCCGCAGCGCCCGCCCGCGCAGCCGGTGGACGTCGATTTCCAGCCCGGCCAGGAAGAGCAGGAAGGCGAGCCCGAGCAGGGCGACGATCTGCACCGGCAGGTCCGGGGTCAGCCAGCCGAGGCCGGACGGCCCGAGCGCGATCCCGGCCACGATCTCCAGCACCACGGCCGGCACGCGCAACTTCGGGACGAGCCCGAGCAGCAGCGGCGCGGCGAACGCGATGGCCGCGACCGCGAACAGGTTCCCGAAGCCGACGCCGGGCACGGCTCAGCGGTATTCGGGGTTGGCGAAGTCGAACCGGCAGCCGGCGTCCCACTCGCTGCGCTGGTTGCCGTGCGCGGGGATGCCGCCTGCGTCCTTCAGCATCCGGGCCAGGTGCAGCAGGTTCCAGGTCATGAACGTGGTGTTGCGGTTGGTGAAGTCGTTCTCCGGGCCGCCGGAGCCGGGGTCCAGATAGGACGGTCCGGGGCCTGCCTCGCCGATCCAGCCCGCGTCGGCCTGCGGCGGGACGGTGTAGCCGAGGTGCTGGAGGCTGTAGAGGACGTTCATGGCGCAGTGCTTGACGCCGTCTTCGTTGCCGGTGATGAGGCAGCCGCCGACGCGGCCGTAGTAGGCGTACTGGCCGGCGTCGTTGAGCAGGTGCGAGCAGGCGTAGAGCCGCTCGATGACCTGCTTGGTGACGGAACTGTTGTCCCCGAGCCAGATCGGCCCGGCGAGCACGAGGATGTCGGCCGCCATCACCTTTTCGTAGATGCCCGGCCAGGCGTCGGTGGCCCAGCCGTGCTCGGTCATGTCGGGCCAGACACCGGTGGCGATGTCGTGGTCGATGGCGCGGAGCACCTCGACCTGGACCCCGTTCTTCTCCATGATCCCGCGGCTGACGTCGATCAGGCCGTCGGTGTTGCTGGGATCCGGCGAGCGCTTGAGGGTGCCGTTGATGAACAGGGCGCGCAGATCGTCGTAGCTCGGCATGGGGTCAAGCTCCTTCGGAGGCGGATTCGACACACCTCAGTGCCCGGAACCCGTCCGGGCGTTACGCGGTCGGGTCCGGTCCCAGTGCCAGGTCCAGCAGCTCCCCCAGCTGGGCGAGCTGGGCCTCCGACAGGTCGCGGAAGGACGACTCGACGACGCCGTCGACGAGGGCCTGGCCCTCGGCGCGCAGCCGGGCGCCTTCCGCCGTCAGCTTGTGGCGCACCGCCCGGCCGGGGCCGGGGACCCGCTCGATCAGCCCGCGTTCGGCCATCCGGGTCGCCAGCGAACCGAAGGACTGGTCGGTCTGGAACGTCAGCACCGCCAGCTCGTGCAGGGACGCGTCGGGGCGGCGGTGCAGGTGACGCAGGGTGTCCCACTGCACCAGCGAAAGCCCCAGCGGCGCCAGCGCCCGGCTCAGCGCGCGGTGGTGGCGGTGCTGCAGGCGCTTGACGGCCAGGGAGACGTCACCGGGGCGGTACTTCATGCGATCACCCTATCCCATCGAAGTCAGGTTGCTTATCTAAACAACCTTATATAAGGTTCCTTAGGTAAGCCCTCGAGACCGAGAAGGACCCATGACGACTCTCCCCGCGGCCGGCTCGCTCCGGCCCACCCGCACCGAAACCCGCACCGTCGGCCCGGCCGAGGTGACCCTCGAGGACCGCGACCGCACCCGGCCCTTCCTGCTGCTGCACGGAGGTGGCGGCGTCGCGACGATGACCGGCTTCGCCGACCTGCTCGCCGAACGCACCCACTCGCGGGTGCTGCTGCCCACCCACCCGGGCTTCGCCGGCACCCCGAAGGCCGCGAACCTGACCGGCGTGCCCGAGCTGGCCCGGCTCTACGTCGGCCTGCTGGACCAGCTCGAGCTCACCGACGTCACGGTGATCGGCAACTCCTTCGGCGGCTGGCTGGCCGCCGAGATCGCGCTGCAGAAGAGCCCGCGCGTCAGCGGCGCGGTGATCGTCGACGGGATCGGCATCGAGGTCGACGGGCACCCGCTGACCGACATCAGCGGCATGTCCCTCGCCGAGATCCGGCAACTGTCCTTTCACGACCCGAGCAAGGCGCCGGCGCCGCCGGCCGGCGGGGGCACCGGGCCGAGCCCGGACGTGCGCGCCCTGATCGGCTACACCGGTCCGGCGATGGCCGACCCGGAGCTCGCCGGGCGGCTCGGCGAGATCGACGTCCCCGTGCACGTGGTCTGGGGCGAGAGCGACGGCATCGCCGGCCCGGAGTACGGCAAGGCCTACGCGGCCGCGATCCCGCTGTCGACGTTCACCCTGCTGCCCCGCACCGGCCACCTGCCGCAGGTCGAGACGCCCGAGGAACTGCTCGGCGCGCTGCTCGACCTCGGCCACTGATCCCCAGGAGGAAAAGCATGCGCACCACGTTGAGCGTGACCCGGATCGGGCACGCTTGCCAGCTGGTCGAGATCGGCGGGATCCGGGTGCTGACCGACCCGTGGTTCACCCAGGCCCCGACCTACTACCAAGGCGAGCCGGTCGCCTCGACCGTCCCCGCCCTCGGCCGGGTCGACGCGCTCGTGATCAGCCACGAGCACTACGACCACTGCGACCTCGACGCCCTCGTCGACGGCGGCTTCGACCTCGGCACCCCGCTGATCGGGCCCGGCACGGTGGCGACCCTCGCGCGGGACAAGGGCTTTCACGACGTCCGCGTCGTCGAGGCGTGGGAGGCCGCGACGGTCGGCGACCTCACGGTGACGGCGACGCCGGGCAAACACGGCGTCCACGAAGTCACCTTCGTCATCCAGGCCGGCGACCGCACGGTGTTCTTCGGCGGCGACTCGCTGCGGGTCCCGGAGCTCGACACGATCCCGGACCGGTTCGGACCCGTCGACCTGGCCATCCTGCCGACGAACGGCCTGTGCATCCGGCCGCTGCACCTCCAGCAGGTGGTGATGGACGCCGAGGAGGCGGCCGGGCTGACCGCGGCGTTGAAGCCGGCCTTGGCCGTGCCGCACCACTACGCCTTCCACAGCGGCCGCCTCGGCGACCGGATGATCACCAAGGGCGACCGCGACCCGCGCCACTACGTCGACGCGCTGGCCCGGATCGCCCCGGAGATCCCCGTCCGGCTCGCACTGCCCGGTACGCCGGTCGTGGTGGCCTGAACACGACCGGATCCGGTACTCCGGCAGTTCGTCGAACCAACCGGGCGAAAAGGCGTTCCGCCGCCCGACGACCCCGATTCTGATACCGATCGGATGAACGAAAAGAATCGGCGCAACGGGTGTACCGCCACTTGCCGCTGTCGTTCTGCTCCATCCGCCCGTGCGACTTCACGAAAGTGCAGCGCCTCGGCTTTGTCGAATTTCCACCGGTTCACCGGACAGTTCATGAATGGTTTTTGGTGGCCGGGACCCGTTGCGCCGAACGGATCATCACCACGACCTGCGCCGTTACGAGCGTTTCCGCATCGGAACCAATCCGTGACCCGCCGCGGCCGCCCCGAATGAAACGCCGGGGCGGGACGCGGCGATTAGTACAGCGGGTGACCATCCCGCTACGCGAAACGGAGCAGCCGGCTGGGCTACCCGCACGAGAACTGGTTCCCCCGGTTCGCCGGGGGGTCCAGACCATTTCTGGCGGACGGGGAGAAGATGCGCCGGACATTCGTCGTCGCCGACTTGGGCCGCCCCGCGGGATACGAAGACCGGCTGAAACGGGTGCTCCACGATCTGCACGACGGGCTCGGGCCGACGCTCACCGCCGCCGTGCTCGGCCTGCGCGCCGCCCGGGACCTGGTCGCGCGGGACCGGGCGGCCACCGAGCACCTCCTGGCCCGGCTCGAGGAGGAGCTCTACGGCGCGATCACCGACCTGCGGCGGATCGTCGCCGACGCCCGGCCGCCCGCCCTCGACGAGGCCGGGCTGGTCCTGGCCGTGCGCCGGTACGCCGCCACGCTCACCGGCCGGGTGCCCGCCGAGCACGGGCCGCTGCGGGTCGCGGTCGAGGTGCGCGGTGAGCTGCCGCCGCTGTCGGCGGAGGTCGAGGTCACCGCCTACCGGATCATCCGCGAGGCGCTGGTCAACGTCGCCCGTCACTCCGGGGCCCGTGAGTGCACCGTGCACCTCTGGCCGCGGGACGGCGACCTGCACGTGGAGATCGTCGACGACGGCGTGGGCACCGACGGCGGCGCGCTGCCCACGGTCGGGGGCACCGGGCTGCGGTCGATGCGGGAACGCGCCGGCGACCTCGGCGGCGGCTGCCGGGTCGAGCCGGTTTCCTCCGGCGGCACGCGGATCGCCGCCTGGCTGCCGCTCGCCGCGGGGAAGTGACGCGGTGTTCGGTTCCCTGCGCGTCCTCGTGGTCGACGACCACCCGGTCTTCCGGGCGGCGCTCTGCGCGATGCTCGACGCCACCGACGGGATGGAGGTCGCCGGCGAGGCGGCCGACGGCCTGACCGCGGTCGCCGACGCGGGCCGGCTCGAGCCCGACGTCGTCCTGATGGACCTCAACCTCCCGGACCTCGACGGGGTCGAAGCGACCCGGCGGATCGTGAGCGCGAGCCCGCACACCGGCGTGCTCATGCTGACGATGTTCGAAAACGAGGCCGCGGTGTTCGCCGCCATGCGCGCGGGCGCCCGCGGCTACCTGCTCAAGGGCGCGCGCAACGAGCAGATCATCCGCGCGGTCCGGGTGATCGGCGACGGCGAGGCCATCTTCAGCCCGGCGATCGCCACCCGGGTGCTGTCCCTGCTGGGGACGGCGACCCCGCGTGACGAGTCGTTCCCGCGGCTCACCTTGCGCGAACAGGAGATCCTGCGGCTGGTGGCGAAGGGCATGGGCAACGCCTCGATCGCCGAGGAACTGGTGCTGAGCCAGAAAACCGTGCGCAACCACGTGTCCCACATCTTCCGCAAGCTCCGGGTCACCGACCGGACCCAGGCCATCGCGAAGGCCAAAGAGGCGGGCATTGCCCGATCGGAGTAGGGAAACCCGAACGGAGTAACGAAAGCGGGACAGATCGGGACTCCATGTCCCTGTTCGGCAGGCGTTCGCGCCACGATCCTTGGGGGTGGAGCGATCCGACGTCGTTCGAGGGAGGACTTTCACCCATGATCACCGATCAGGTTCCGGTGCTGCTGCACGCCACCGACACCATCACCCACGCGGGCGTCACGGCCGCGCTGCGCTCACGTCCCGAAATCCGCTTCGCCGACGAGGGATCCGACGAGCCCGCCGTGGTGCTCGTCATCGTCGAGCGGCTGAACGAAGAAGCACGGCAGCTGCTGCGCAGCCTCCAGTGCGCCGGCCACGCCGGCGTCGTCCTGGTCGCCGGGGAGGTGGAGGACTCGGAGCTGCTGGACGTCGTGGGCAACGGGGTTTCGGCGATCATCCGCCGGGCCGACGCCACCCCGGACACCTTGGTGCGGCTGGTGAAGGCCGCGGCCGTCGGCGAAGGCGCGCTGCCGCCCGACCTGCTGGGCCGCCTGCTGTCGCGGGTGTCCCGGTTGCAGCGGGACGTGCTGCACCCGAACGGCTGGGACCTCGCCGGGATGTCCCAGCGGGAAACCCGGGTGCTGCGGCTGGTGGCCGACGGCTTCGAGACCAAGGAGATCGCCGACCAGCTGAGCTACTCGGAGCGGACGGTGAAGTCGATCCTGCACGACATCACCAACCGCTTCCAGCTCCGCAACCGCGCCCACGCGGTGGCGTTCGCCATGCGCGAAGGGCTGATCTAGCACCCGCTCACTCGATCCGGCCGGAGAAGGAGACCGACGGCGTGCAGCGGCCCCGGTCTCCCGGGTTCTGGCAGCTGACCGCGAGCACGATCTTCTCCCCCGGCTGGAACCGCCAGGCCTGCAGCCAGTGGTGGTCGAGGTCGCGGAAGTTCGAGAGCCCGACCTCCAGCAGAACCGTCTTGGTGCCACCGGCATCCCGCAGCAGGCGCAGGGTTCCGGTGTCACCGCGCGGGTTCTGCAGGATCAGGTCGGTGATCACCAGCGTCTTGGTCTCGTCCGGCAGCGTGTAGGGGAACTCGGCGAACTTGTTGACGTTCGAGTCGATCTTCGCGTCCGCGGCCACCCGGAAGTCCGTCGGTGTCCCGTCGGCGGCGGCGTTCGACACGCGGGTCGGCGGGGTCCCCGGACCGGGGCCGGTGCCGGGGGTCGCCGAGGGGTCGCCCGGCGGGGTCAGGCCGACGGCCTTCATCGCCTGTTCGGAGTTCTGCTTGGCCTGCTCGGCGTTCTTCTTCGCCTGGTCGGCGCCGGCGCCGGCGTCCTGCGCCGCCTTCACGATCTCGTGGTTCTGCTCCTGGGCGGCCTCGCGGGCGGCCGACTTGACCGCGGGCCGCAGCACGGTGAACCACAGCGTCGCCAGGGCGAGCAGGGCGACGAGCAGCGCGATGAGCGCGGGCAGCAGCCACTTCGGCAGCAGCTGCCGCTGCACCATGGTGCCTTCGGTCTTGAGCGGCTCGTTCCCGTCGGCGGCGACGAACACCTGGAAGCGGTGCCGGACGGGCTGTCCCCGCAGGAAGCGCTTCCGCGGCTTGGCCCGCATCCGGACGAACGCGGCGGTGCCCGGGGCCAGTTCGGCCCGGTCGCGCTCGAGCCGGAAGTCCAGTTCGTCCTCGGGGTCCAGCGGGCTCAGCTCGACCGCCACCGGCCGGTTGCCGCGGTTGTCGACGGCGACCTCGAAGTCGGCCTTGGAGCTGCCTTCCACTTTGGCCGGCACGATTTCGGCGGTCACCTCGGTGAAGGCGCCGAGTTCGACGCTGCCCTCCTCGACGACCGAGCCGGCCGGGTCCTCGCTCGAGAACACGCGGACCCCGAACGGGATCGTCCCGGCCGGGACGTCGGAGGACCGCGGCGGCGCGAACCGCACGGTGACCGTGCCGGTCTCCCCCGGCATCAGGTTGACCGTCGCCGGTTCCGCGGTGGCCCAGCCACTCGCGTCGCCGACGACGTCGACGGTGAACTGGTCGACGACCTGCCCGGCGTTCCGGATGGTCACCGTGCAGCTCGTCTCCTGGCCGGGTTCCGCGACCAGGCCGGCCTCGGACAGCGTCGCCGTTGCTCCCATGCGCGGAAGTCTCCCTTTTGTGTCTCGGCTCCGGCACCAGCGGACGGGTGTGCGGCCGTGCGCCGGTGGTTGCCCCTACGGGCAGCGGGTTCGGGTGCGGCTCAGCCGCGGCTGATGAACGGGGGTTGCTCGGTGCGCAGGACCACCAGGATCGGGTTCGACGGCACGGTCCCGAACTTCGGGCCGCTCGCCGAAGCCACCGACACCGTCCGCGGCCCGATCAGGTCGTGGTGGAAGACCAGGAACTGCGCCTCGAACTTCCCGTCGACGCCGACGGTGGTCAGGCCCGGTGTCTCGGAGATCCCGGCCGACCAGCCCAGCTGGACGGTCGCGCCCGGCGGGAAGTCCGTGCCCGTCACCCGCGCGACGGTGCCCAGCGGGGCGATGCCCGGGTCGACGGTCACCACCGGCCGGCGGATCACCACCCGGGCCGCGGCGGTGTTGTCGCCCGGGTTGTTGTCGGGCCCGCTCGTGCTCACCGTGCCCGCCACCGGGGCGTCCGCCGCGGCCTTGGCCGCCAGGGCGATCCGGACCTCGACGGTCTGGCCCGGCGCCAGCGTCCCGAGCGCGCAGCTGCCGCCGCCCGGCGTGCACCCCGTCGACACGGCGGTCGCGGGCAGCTGCGGTGGCAGCTGGGTGACCAGGCGGACGTCCGGCATCGGCGCCCCGGAACCGTTGTGCACCAGGAAGGTCAGCACGACGTCGTCGCCGCCGACGAACAGCGGCACCGCCGAGACCGCCAGCCCGACCGAGAGCGACCCCGGCGTGACCGGCGGCACCGGCTTCTCGCCGACGGTGACCACGGCCGCGGCGGAATTGTCGCGCACGTCGGCGTCCGCGCCGGCCGTGGTGACGGTGCCGGTCGCGGCCTGTGCCCCGGGTTCGGCGCCGGTGGCGGTGAACCGCACCCGCGCCTGCGCGCCCGGGGCGAGCGTGCCGAAGGTGCAGACGAGGTCGGGCGTGCAGGTACCCACGCTGGTGATCGGCGCCTGCGGCTGCTGCAGCCCGGCGGTCAGCCGGACGAACAGGCCGACGCCGGGCGCCGCGGTGGCGCCGTGGTTGGTCACCACGAACTCGAACGTCGTGAGGCCGCCGAACGGAATGGCGGGCGGGACGGCGGTGGCGGTCACGCGCACGTCGGCGATCCGCTGGAACGCCGGCTGCGACGCCCCGCCCGGAGCGGCGATCAGCACGGTCGAGGGTCCCCCGGCCGCCGGCACGGTGCGGATGCCCGGCCGGGATTCGCCGGACGTGCTGTCGAAGGCGACCAGTGTGCCGTCCGGCGACCAGGCCGGATCGTCCACCGATCCGGTGTCCTGCACCAGGACCCGCGCGGGACCGCCGTCGGCGCGGGCGACGCAGAGCTGACGGCGGTCGTTCTGGAACACGAGCGCGGTGCCGTCCGGCGAGACGTCCGCCGAGCCCTGCCGTCCGGCGCCGCACGGCGTGCCGAACGACGGCGAGAGATCCCGCTGGGTGCCGGCGACGACGCTGTCCGGCGTCACCGCGAGCGAAACCTGCCAGAGCTCCTGCCGGAATTCCCCGCCGGGGTCGACGGAGATCACGGCGGTCTCGGTGGCCGTGCCGCCCCGCCCGGTCGCCGTGCAGGTCACCGTGGTGGCCCCGACCGGGAAGAGGCTGCCGGACGACGGCGTGCAGAACGGCGTGAGTTTCGTTTCGCGGTCGGCGTCGACCGCGGTCGCGGAGTATTCGACGACCGTGGGCGCGGTCCCGGTGACGGTCTTGTCGTGCACGGTGATCAGGGGCAGCCGCGGGTCCTTGACCCGGACGGTGACGTCCTCGGTGTAGCCGGCCCGGACGAATTCCTCGCCGTCGATCCGGAACTCCACCCGGCAGTGCAGGAACGCACCGAGAGGCGCGTCCGCCGCCACGTTCGCGAACTCGGTGAAGTTCGCGTTCGTCCCGCCCGGCACCTGCTGGGTCCCTTCGGGGGTGAACGTCAGGGTCAGCCCCCGGTCGCAGAACGGCACCGGCTGCACCTTCACCTTCAGGTCACCGATCTTCTCGGTGATCACGGCGCTGATGTTGCCCGGATCGGTGCTCGCGATGACGCCGTCGGTCGCGGTCACCACCTGGGTGGCCTGGTGGGCCGGGTCGCTGTCCAGGCCGCCGGCGACCCTGGCCGACACCGCGACCACCCGGATGCCCTGCCCGGTCAGGTGTCCGATCGCCTGGGCGAGGGTCACGCCCTTCGTCGGATCCGGGTCGCCGCTCGGGTCGTGACTGGGCGCGTCGCCGACCAGCACGATGATCTTGCTGCTGTCCGGCCGGAAGCTGATGGCACCGGTGGCGACGCGGTCCAGGGCGTAGATCCAGTCCTCCGGGATGTCGTCACCGTCGGCGGGCGTGATCTTCTCGAAGGCTTTCGTGATGTCGGCCTGGTTCTTCGTGAGGTCCTGCTGCACCTGGAACAGCCGACCGTGGGGGTTGTTGGCGTCGGCCGGGTCCTTGCGGTCGCCGAACGCCACGGCGGCGTACTGGGCCTCCGGCTGTGCCGTGCTGATGGTCTTCATGACCTCGGTCAGGTTGTCCTGCATGTTCTTCAGGGCGGTCCCCATCGAACTGGTCTGGTCCATCAGCAGCACGATGTCCGGCTTGGCGGGCACCTTGTCGGTCGGCACGGTCTTGGGGATCGCCGCCGAGGAGCCCTGCCCGACCGGGATGTCGACCACCGTCGGCTGCACCCGCCCCGGCGGCGGTGGGACGACCCGGGAGGCGGCCCGGGTGAGCGTGATCTTCGTGCCGTCGGCGGACCACACCGGCTGGGAGTCCTCGCCGCGCAGGTTCGGCGGGATGGGGATGTCGCCGAGGATCCGGCCGTCCGCGACGCGGGCGATCCGCACGAAGTCCCGGCTGCTCTCCCCCTCGATCGCGGTGTTGGTGAACGCGATCATCGTGGCGTCGGGCGACCAGGCCGGGTGCTGCTCGTGCTTGGTCCGGTCCACCCGGCCGGTCAGCGGGCGGGGCGCGCCGCCGTCGGCGTTCGCCACGACGACCTCGGTCTGCGACGACTCGCCGGGGCCGGCCTGGGTGTAGGCCAGCTGCGAGCCGTCGGCGGAGAAGGCGGGGTCGAACTCGTCGGCGCCCGGCCGGTTCGTGATGTCCCGGCGGTCGCCGCCGGTCGCGTCCGCGCTCCAGATGTCGGTGGAGCCGCTCGCCCGCAGCTCGGTGAACACCGGGCGGCCGTCCAGGCGGAACGCCGGCTCGGTCTCGCCGATGCCCTCCAGCGCCGAGATGACCGAGACCTTGCCGTCCACGAGCTCCTTGACGTCGCCGAGCCGGTCCGGCGCGTGGGTCGTGAAGGCCAGCCGGGCCCCGTCGGGCGACCACGCGGGCTCGGAGGAGTCCCCGGGGTCGGGGATCGCGCGGGTGACCGCGCCGCCGGTTTCGGCCATCAGCGCGACGTCGCCGGCCGGGGTGAAGCGGGTCGTGGTGAAGGCGATCCGCCCCTTGCCCCACGCGGGCTGGGTGTCGGCGGCCGGGTCGGCGGTCAGCCGCGTCGGCGTGCCGCCGTCGACCGGGACGGTGTAGATGTCGCCTGCCGGGTCGTCGCGGGTGCTGCTGAACGCCAGGCGGGTGCCGTCGGGCGACCAGCTCGGGGAGTCGTCGACGGCCGGCCCTGTCGTCACCTGACGGAGGCCGCGGCCGTTCACGCCGATCACGAAGAGCTTCCGGGTGCCGGTGCGTTCGGAGGCGAACGCGACCGTCTGGCCGTCCGGCGACAACGCCGGGTGGAGGTCGACGGCGTCGTCGTTCGTCAGCTGCAGCGGCGCCGGCTCCTTCTCACCGTCGCCGAGGTAGAACAGCTCGCCGTCGCGCTCGGCGCCACCGGCGGCCGCGGCGCGGTGGCTCACCCAGACGATGCCGCCGGCCCCCGCGGAGGCGTCGGAGTCGACGCTGCCCACCGCGGCCGGCAGCGCGGGCCGCACGCCTTCCGCGTCCGCCTGGTACAGGCCGGTGGCGTCCTCGCTGACGTACCCGACGCGGTAGGGCGCAGCCACCGGTACCGGCGCCTGCGCCGCGGTCGGCGAGAGCGCTCCGGTGATCGCCCAGCCGCCGAGCAACGCGACGACCGCGATACCCGCCACCGCTCGGTTCGCGCGCATGGTCGGTTCCTCCCCAACAGACTTTCGGTGGCTCAGCCGGCTTCGAACAGTTCGATCTCGGAGATCGCGACGTCCGTGCCGTCGAGCGAGCGGTACAGCCCGGCCACGTGCAGCTCGACGCTGGTGGCACCTTCGCTGTTTTCGATCGGGACTTCCTGGGCGTCCGGCGTGTCGGCCAGCGCCATGTCGTAGGTCTTGCCGGTGGAGAACACCAGGTGCAGCTTCGCCGGCCGGTGCTGGGCGGGGAAGTTCGCCGCGTCACCGGAGTACACGAACGCCTTCCGCAGGTCCGCCGCGTGGTCGAAGGTGAACACCAGTGTCTGTTCCTTGTCGCCCGGCGCCGCCCAGAACGTGTTCTTGGCGTTGTCGGTGACCAGCGGCGCCGAGTGTCCGTCCGTCTGCCCGGTCGCGGTCACCTTGACCGGGTGGACCGGGTTGAGCTTGGCCTCGAAGACGCCGGTCACCTGGTTCCACAGGCCGACCGCCGCGGTGTTGATCGCGCTGCGGAACGGCTGGTACAGCGCGTAGATCAGCGCCGAGAAGATGAGCGTCACCGCGACGGCCCGGCGGATCACCTTGCCCACGGTCCGGCGCGCGGCACCGGCCCGGCCGGTCCGGCGGCGGACGCCGTCCTTGCCCGGCCTCGCCCCCGCCTTGTGCTCCTTCGGCTTGCGGCCGAACAGCCGCCGCCACCACGACGTCGTCACGACCTCGGACTCGGCCAGCGACGCGCCGCAGCGGCTGCAGAAGTTCCGGCTCGGCGCGTTGCCCTTGCCGCACCGGCCGCAGATCAGGTCGCCGGGGTTGAGCACCTGCTCCTCGACGGTCTGCTGCACCGGCTGCCGGACCGGGGCGATCGGCTCGGCGGGCTGCACCACCTGCTGCTGGTGCACCACCGGCGGTGACTTCACGGCGACCGGGCCGTCGTCGTCCCACTTCAGGTAGCGGCCGCATTCGCCGCAGAACTCGACGTCGGCGGGCCCCTGGTGCCCGCACTCCGCGTAGATGACCATCCGCTAGCCCTCCAGCACTTCCACCGTGACCCGCACGTGGGCGGGCACCGCATCCACGACCGTCGCCGTCAGCCGGCGCACGTCGACCCGGGCCGGGTCGGGCACCCGCACGCGCACCTGTACCCACGGCGGTCCCGGGTCCGGCAGCGGGGCGCCGGGCTGCGGGTCGGCGACGACGCCACCGCTGTCGGTCACCTCGACCGCGCCGCCGGTCAGCAGCCGCACGTGTTCGGTGAGGCCGCGCCGCGTGCCGCGCCACCGGTGCAGCTCGACCGAGCGCGTGACGAGCTGCCGCAGCTGCTCCGGGCTCCAGCTCTCGTCGACGCGCAGGGCGACCCAGTGGGCCAGCCAGCCGAGGAAGTCGGCGGGCGCCAGGCCCGGGTCGAGGTAGCCCGGCAGGTTGTCCAGGGTGGAGATGACCGGGGCGAGCACCTCGTCGAGCGCGCCGGTGAAGCCCTGCACGAACCGGTCCTCGGCGTACACCGCGGGCAGCTGCTCGCCGATCGGGTGCGGGCTCGGCAGCCCCGGGATCCCCACCCTCATGCGCCCGCCTCCCGGACCCGGACCTGGTGCCCGAACGAGAACGCGAGCGCGTTGGGCGGCAGGTCGAGCCGGTCGACCTGTTCGCCGCGTTCGCGGGTGATCGGGTTGGCCGCGAACAGGCGTACGTCCTCCACCAGCTCGACGCCGGGAAGCCGTTGCAGCACCGCGAACACCTCGCCCGACTGCACCGGGCGGCCGAACGGCCAGCCGTCGCCGTCCGGGCCGCCGCTGATCGGGTTGAAGTAGTCGTACAGGGCCTGGCTCGCCCGGGCGCCCAGCGTGCCCGCCGTCGTCCGGCGCCGCGCGCGGAGCCGGGCGACCACCGTGACGCCCTGGTAGAACGGCGGTTCCACGGACACGAGCGCGCCCACGCAGCGTCGTTCGCCGAGGTGGCGCTCGATCCGGGCGCGCATGCCGGCTTCGAGCATCAGGGTCGCGAAGGCCAGTTCGCCGGTGTCGGGCACCGCCGGCACGACGAGGACGCGGATCGCGCCGGTCTCGCGGCCGTCGGGGCCGTGCGCCGGGATGCACCGCACCCGGGCCGCTTCCGGCGCCGCTTCGCGCGCGAGCTGCTCGTAGTCCTCGGCGGTGACCGCGCGGTCGCGGGTGCGCAGCAGCAGCGGGCCGCGGACCGCCGCGTCCCGCACCGATTCGCCGTCCACCCCGCCGATCGCGGGACGGCGGTTCACCACGCTGCTGACGAACGGGATCGGGTCCCGCTGCACCTCGAGGACCTCACGGGCGACGTTGCCCCGCCGCCCGCCCCCGGACCGGTACTCGGGCACCCGGATCGCGGCGGACTTGGGCGGGAAGGCCCCGTAGAACCGGAGGCCGCCCTCGGGCTGGCGCACCGCGGGGCCGAACTCGACCTGCCCACCGACCCGGTCGAGCATGACGTGCCGGTCGTCCGGGCCGGAGTCGGCGAAGGAGCGGACCTCCGTCCACTGCTGCCAGCCGTCCGGACCCGACACCTCGACGACGAGTTCCCCTTCCCCGACGACCACCGGGGGCCGGCCGAGCGGGAACCGCTGGCCGGGGGTGCCGTCGGAGGTCCCGACGATCTCGTTGCGGACGATTTCGGCGTGCACGGCGGCGACCGTGCCGCCGATGGTCGAGGCCTCGGCCGTGTGCAGCCGCGGCGAACGCTGGTAGAACGGCTGGTTCTGCTTGGCCTCCACCAGCCGGCAGCGCAGCCAGCCGGCCCGCCGGCGCGCGAGCATCGACACCGTGTGCCCGTGCGGGACGTGCACCACGATGTCGCCGGCCCGGTTGAACGCGCCGGTGCTGTCCCGGTCGACCTCGCAGGCCGCCCAGCCGGTGCCGTCCCAGGCCTCCCACAGCCACGGCGGGTCGCGGGGGTCGACGCCCTGGCCTTCGACCTCGCAGTTCAGCCGCAGCAGCACCGCGCAGCCGGGCACGGCATCCGACAGTCCGAAGAGGACCGCGTCGCCGGGGGCCGGGGTTTCGGAGAAGGCCGCCGGGCCGCCGCCGACGAGCAGTTCGTCGGTGCGGTCGACCGGGGGCAGGCCGGTGTCGGCCGTGCTGGTCGCCAGGTGCGCGAGCGAGCACGGCACGATGTTCAGGGTGCGCTCCACGGTGAAGACCACCGGGTCCTCGACCTCGTTGCGCACGCTCGCGACCTGCTTGCCCGCCGCGACGACCACCGGGACGTCACGCGCGGCCGAGAGCCAGAACGTGACGTCGGTCCGCGCCGCGGCGGGCGGGAACAGCCGGACGCCGATCAGGTCGAGGAAACGCAGGTAGTGCGCTTCGGGCACCCGGTTGAGCCGGTAGAGCAGCTGGTCGACCATCTGCGCGAAGGTCTCGATCAGCGTGACGCCGGGGTCGGAGACGTTGTGGTCGGTCCACTCCGGACAGTTGCGCTGGACCAGGTACTTGGCTTCGTCGACCAGGTCCTGGAACCGGCGGTCGTCGAGGTTGGGCATCGGCAGGGACATCACGCACCCTCCTCGCCCGAGTCGTGCGGCGGGATGACGTAGAACGGGAAGACGAGGTTGCGCGGGTCGTTGGTGCCGCGCAGCCGGTAGCGGATGTCGATCAGCAGGGTGCCGCGGTCGGCCTCGTCGAAGCTGACGACGACGTCGTCGAGGGTGATCCGCGGCTCCCAGCGCTCCAGCGAGACCCGGACCTCGTAGGCGATCTGCCCGGCGGTCGCCGCGTCGGCGGGCGCGAACACGAGGTCGTGCACCGCGCAGCCGAACTCGGGGCGCATCGGGCGTTCGCCGGGCGAGGTGGCCAGGATCAGCCGGATGCTCTCGACGACCTCGCGTTCGCCGCCCACCAGCGCGATCGAGCCCGTCGCGTCGGTGTGCAGCGGGAACGCCAGTCCCCGGCCGAGGAAGTCCACGTCAGCCTCCGATCATGACGGTCGGGCAGCCCATGACGATCGGCGCGCCGCAGGCGGCCATGTCGCCCATCCGGGCCGCGGGCATGCCGCCGATGAGCACGGTCGGGCAGCCCGGCGGCGCGATCGGCGTCGGCGGGTGCACCGCGGGCGGCGGGAACGAGCACGTGTGCAGCGTCCCGACGTTGGCGGCGGGCATCCCGCCGATCAGCACGGTCGGCACCCCGGGCCCGGCGATGACGCCCGGGTGCCCGGTCGGGTCGCCGACCCTCGCGGCTGGTGGCATGCGCACTCCCCCGTCAGTTGATCTTGACCACGCTGCCGCGCACGGTGACGACACCGCTGGCGGTCAGCTCCGTCTGGCCCTGGCCGGCGACCGACACGGTGGCGCCTTCGAGTTTCGCGCCGGCCGTGCCGTTCAGCTTCAGCTGCGCTCCCGCCTCGACGCTGGCGTCGGTCTGGGACTTCACCGTCACCTTCTGGCCCTTGAGCTCCAGCGGCCCGGTGCCGGCGTCGATGCTCACGCCGTTCTGGGCCTTCACCGTGACGCTCTTGCCGCTGGTCACCTCGATGACCTGGTTCTTCTGGTCGATCTTGACCACGAACTTCGCGTCGCCGGAAGACAGGATGATCCCGTCGTCCTCGGCGAACTCGAGCTTGTGGCCCTTCCGCGAGACGAACCCGCGCAGCGCGACCTCCCCGCTGTTGCCGTCGACGACGGGCTTGGTGAACTTCGACGGCGAGGTGTCCTTGTTGTTGTAGAGGCCGCCCAGGACGTAGGGCGCTTCGAAGTCGCCGTGCTCGAAGCCCACCAGGACCTCGTCGCCGACCTCGGGCAGCACCACGGCGCCCCGGTCCTTGCCCGCGCCCGGCTGGACCGTGCGGGCCCAGGTGCTGGAGAAGTCCTTGTCCAGCCAGGGGAACGTGAGCTTGACCCGGCCGAGCTTCGCCGGGTCCTTGAGGTCGGTCACCTGCGCGGGCACGACTCCCGGCCACGTGGAGGTCCTCGCGCCACCGGCGACCAGGCCGTAGAGCGAGCGTTCCTGGCGCCCGGACACGGCGAACTCCGTCGTGTAGCCGACCTCGTCGTTGAACAGGTGCCGCGTGCTGGTCAGCGTGTACTTGCCCGCGAAGGGCTGGCCGACGCCGGTGAGCGTGACGGCGGTGCCGGCCCGCAGCTTCGGGTTGCCCTTGGCGACGCCGTCGAGTTCGGTGCAGGCACTGCCGAACCTCTCGGCGAGTGCCTTCGCGGTCGCGTCCGCCTCGCCCTGGGTGCGCCGCGGCGCCGCGGCGTCGAGGAAGGGCGGGCCGGCGAACTTGCCGGCCAGCGCCACCGGGTCCACCGACGGCACGTCCGTGCCCGCGTTCTTCGGGGTCGCGGTGGCGCTGATCGGCTGCTTGTTCTCGTAGTCCCAGCCGTTGACCCGCACTTCGGGGACCTGCTCGGCCGCGGTGACGCTGGCGCGCAGGCTGACCAGTGTCCCGTGTGCCTCGAGGACGAGCGGGTCGGCGGTGGCCTTGGTGCTGGTCGAGGGCGCGCCGGAGGGCTTCTCCGGGAGCTCGAAGTTCAGCTTCCCGTCGCGCACGGCGATCTGCGCGCCCACCACGTCGGCCAGCCGGGACAGGAACTCCCAGTCGCTGACGTTGTCCTGGCTCAGCTGGGTGTTCGGCCGGCCGCCGAAGCCCTTGACGTTGTCGATCTTGCCGACCTGGATGTTCGCGCGCTGGGCGACCTTGCGCACGATGTCGGCGATGGTCATGTTCGGGTAGGCCGCGACCCGGCGGCCGCGGAACAGCCGGTGCGCGTGGTCGTACCCGCGGACCTCGGTGAACGTGCCGTGCGCGTCCAGGTCGATCGCGACCGCGGTGACCTCGCCCGAGAGCAGGTCCTGCGGAGCTTCCGGGTCGGACGTCTGGACCTTGAGCTTGATCTTGGCCCCGACCTTGAACTTGCCCTTCTCCAGCACGACGGTCCCGGGGTCGCGGAACCGCAGCACGAAGGTGTCCGGCAGGTTCCGGCTGTCGTCGACGTAGGCGTAGCCGAGCATCACCTTGACGTCGTCGGGCAGCGCGGTGCCCTCGACCTCGACCATCAGGGTGTTCGTGAAGGTCTCGTTAGCCATCGAGCTCCTCCAGCGCGGGCACCAGGAGCCGGGTGCCGGGCCGCAGCCGCATCGGGTCGTCGATGTCGTTGGCGTCGGCGATGGCGCGCCACCGCCCGGCGTCGCCGTAGGCGCGGAAGGCCACCGAAGGCAGGGAGTCCCCGGCGACGAGCACGTGCGTGTCCCGGGCCGCCAGCGCGCCGGAGGTCGGGTTCTGGCCGCCCAGCTCGCCGGAGATCTCTTCGAGGTTGATCGTGCAGACCGCGCGGACCGGCGTCCCCGACGGCGTGAACAGCGTGTACTTCGCGGTGACGCTGGAGACGTAGGCGGGGAAGCCGGTCATGCCGCCCCACTTGAAGATCACCCACGGTGGGGAGGGTTTCTTGTGCTGACGGCTGTCCTCGGTGGCCACGCAGCAGGAGAACAGCTTCTCGACCGTCTTGACGACGGAGTCGTCCATCTTGTTGGTGGCGTCGAGGAACATTTCGAGCGCCAGCTTGGCCGGATCGGACCCCTTGAACTGCGGCGGCGCGCTCTTCTTGGCGTTCGGCTGCGCGTCGCGGCCCCATTTGGCGTTCTTGCTCAGCGAGAGTTCCTTGGGGTTGAACTGGAATTCGATGTCGAACAGCCAGTCGCCGGGCGGCTGCCCGGTACCGCCCGACTGCGGCGGCTTGTGGACCTTGAGCACCGCGCGCTGCAGGTTGCTGGGCGCCGGCGCCCCGGAGCCGTAGGCGGCCGGCGGCTGGGAGCCGGCCGAGGTGAAGGTGACGGGCGAGGACATGGGCGTCAACCCCGCTTCGCCGGGCTGAGGAAGCCGTGGTGGGCCAGTTCGAGGGTCTCGGTGGCGACCTTCGGCGAGTCGGGCGAGAGCTGCGGCCCGCTCCACCGCACCGGGACGACGCCTTCGAGCGCCCAGCTGGCGATCACCTTGCCTTCGAGGGTGCGCGCCTCGATGGTGGCGGTCTTGCGTTCGATCCCGCTGGCCAGGCTGGCGAACCACTTGGTGATCTGCGAGCTGGCCTCGGTGACCGGGCGCGAGAGCTTGATGTTCGAGTACTTGATCCGGGTCGGCAGCTGCCAGACCATCCCGTTGTTGCCGCCCTCTTCCCGCTGTTCCATGACGAATTCGCAGCCGAGGCCGTCACAGCTGGAGAACGCGCCGAGGTTGCCGAGGTTCTTGTCGTCCAGCTTGACGACGTAACACACGGCAACGGCCTCTTCGGTGTCCGGCATCGGCTCCTCCTTCAGTGCGGGCGGTCGGTGAGCGCGCCCCGGCGCTCACGGTCGAGACGGAGTTCGGTCTTGAGGCGCCGCAGCAGCGGGTCGAAGAGCTTCTTGACGAGCTCTTCGGTTTCCGGCTGCGCCGGCGCCGCGGCCGGCGCGGGTGCGGCCACGGGCTCCGGGTCGCGCTGGACGACGGTGGTGAACGTGGGACCGGGCACGGGCGCCGGTGTGGACGGTTGGACCCGGTCGGTGCCGTGGTCCGGGCTGTGGTCGATGCCGTGGTCGGCGATCCTCGCGACCGGCAGGCTCGCGGGTGTTTCGCCGGGCGCCGCGGCTCCGGGGGTGCGTGAGGCCGGGGTGGCCAGGCCGTCGATCGCCCGCGCGACCGGGAGCGGCGACACGGCGGTTTCCGAGCTTCCGGCGGGGTGGGCCACCGGGAGTCCCGGGGCGTCGATCGCTCGCGCGACCAGGAGCGGCGGTGTGGTGGCTCCGGCCACCGGAAACGTCTGTTCTCCCGCGACCGAGGAGCCTTCGGCGGCGCGCCCCGGGGTCGCGGAGTCTTGAACCGTGCGATTCGCGATTCCGGGGGCCAGCACCGGCAGCGCCCGACCGGGAGCCTCGTCGGCCCGTGCGACGGGGAGCAGGGGCGAGCCTTCGAGAGTGCCTGCGATCGGCAGCGAAGCATCCCGTGCCGCTCCTGCGGGCGGGTCTTCGACCGCTCGAGCGATCGGAAGCACCGGAAGCGGCGATCGTACGGTCACTCGTGCCCCGGGGTCGGCCTGGGTCTCGGCGATCCGCAGCACGGGAAGCGCCGGCCCTCGCGCGACGGACGGCCCGGAAGCGGCCGCCGGCATCGAAGACGTCTGCGCCACGGGGAGCGCCGAAGTCCCGCTCGCTCGCGTCGCCGGAGGCTCCTCCACCACCCTGGCGACCGGAAGCGGTGCGTTGCCGGCCGCCTCGGACACCAGTGATCCCGCAGCCGGGGGCATCTGGGAGGATTCGGCTGCCCGCGAGACCGGCAGCGGAGCCTGCGCCACGGTCGGCGCCACCGGGTGCTCGGTCGCCCGCGAACCGACCGACAGCGAGTTTTCCGATGTCGCCAACGGGGTCTCGACCGCAGGCAAGACCGGCAGCGGAGTTTCGACCACCCGCGAGACCGCCAACGGAGAATCGCCCGCGGTCGGCACCACCGGAGCCTCAACTGCCCGCGAGACCACCAGAGAAGAGTCGCCCGCAGTCGGCAACACCGGGTGCGCAACCACCCGCGGAGACTCCCCCGCAGGCGGCGCGACCGGAGCCTCAGCCGCCCGCGAAACAACCAGAGAAGGCTTCCCCGCGGTCGGCACCACCGGAGCCTCAACCGCCCGCGAGACCACCAGAGAAGGCACCCCCGCGGTCGGCAAGACCGGAGCCTCGGCAGCCCGCGAGACCTCAAGCTCGCCCGCAGACGGCATCGCCGAGCTCTCAACAGCCGGCAAGGCCCCCAATGGGGACTCGCCCACCGTCGACACGACCGGAGTCTCAACCACCCGCGAGCCCCCAAGCTCGCCCGCAGTAGGCACCACCGGGTGCTCCACCGCCCGCGAGACCACCAACGGAGATTCGCCCGCGGTCGGCACCACCGGAGCATCAGCAGCCCGCGAGCCTGCCAGCAGAGGCTCCCCCGCACCCTCAACCGCCCGCGAGATCCCCAACGCAGCGTCACCCGCAGTCGGCACCACCGCACCCTCGCCCGCGCGCGAAGCCCTCAACGCAGCCGGCACCACCGGAGCCTCGACCGCCCGCGAAGCCGCCAACGGCGACTGCCCCGCCACCGGCAGCACCGGGATCTCCGCCATCCGCGACACCACCGGCCGAGACTCGCCCGCCGTCGGGCTCTCCACCGCCCGAGATGCGACCGAGGGCGTCTCAACGGCCCGCGAGACCACCAGTGAAGACTCCCCCGCGGCCGAAGCCGGCGGGTGCGCGGCCACCCGAGACTCGGCCGCCGTCGACGCCACCGGAAGCGGCCCCTCGACGGCCCGCGAGATCGGCAACGGCGGCTCCTGCGCCGCCGGGCGACCGGAGCCTTCGACCACCCGCGAGACCACCGGCGAAGAATCCGGGCTCTCGACCGCCCGTGACACCGCCACGCCCGGCTCCCGAGCCGTCGACGCGACAGGGAGTCCCGAAACCTCGCCCCGGAGGGATGAACCCTCCCCCACACGAGTCTCCGGCAACGGCGTGGAAACGTTCGTCGAGCCGCCCGGTGTCCCGGGCGGCTCCGTGGTGGCGAGCGGGCGGAAGCTGTTCACCGGCGGCGAACCGGTGGGCGGCATCACCGAAGAACCGACCGGCGAGCCGGGCGAATCCTCGAGGCGCGAGACCGGAAGCGAAGGCTGCATCGGCGCGCCGAGCCCCAGCCGCCGCGGCACCGCCTGCTCGGTCCGCTGGACGAGGGGCAGCTCCGGCCGCGCCGGCTCGACCGGCGCCGGCTCGGCGGCGGCCGGCGGTTCGGGTGCCACCAGCGGCACCACCGGCGTCTCCGCGGCCGCCGGAGTGTCCACAGGGGACGGCTCCGCGATCGCCTGGAGCGTCCGCACCGGCGGGGTGACCGTGCTTCCTGCCGACGTCAGCAGCGGCCCGGCCGCGGGTGCCGCGACGGCGGGCAGCACCAGCGGCAGGTCCGCGAAGGTGCTCTCCCCCGCCGGGGAGAGCACCCGCTGCACCGCCGGCCCGGGCGCCGCCACCGGCACGGCCGGGCGCACGAGGTCGCCGATGACGCCCGCGGGCTCGGCCGGGCCCACGCGGTGCCCGAGCGGCTCGAGGTAGCCGGGGCTCTGCCAGGACGTCAGCGTCGAGCTGAACCGCTGCACCGGGTTGACCAGCGGGTGCTCGGCCAGCACGCGCCGGATCGGCGCCACGCTCCGCCACTCCCCGCGCGTCACCGGCAGCGCGGCCGGCTCAGGTGCGGGCGCGGGCGGCGGGCTCGTCTCCTTCCGGCGGAACCACATCGTGCGTCACCGTCCCTGGCTCATCCGGGTGTTGATCCGGGCGATCTCGGCGACGTAGGTCAACCGGTCGGGGTGTTCGAGGTCGAGGATGTCGTCGAGGGACCAGTGCAGGTGGTAGGCGACGTACGCGACTTCCTCGTGCAGCCGGTCGGCCGCGTACGTCACGATTCCCCCAGGCGGCCACCGGCGACGTCGACGACGAAGCTGTGGCCGCACTCCGGGCAGGCGACGCCCGCCCTGGTGTGGCCCTCGCTGTTGACGCGGCGGTACATGTCCTGCAGGAACGCCAGGTCGGAGGCGAACAGGTTCTCGATGATCCCCGCGTGCACGTCGGTGATGTCGCCGATCCGGGTGACCACCCGGGCCAGCAGCACCACCGTGAGGAACGCCGAGTTCTCGCGCACCCGGTCGTCCCGCAGCGGGATCAGCTCGTCGCGCGCGGTGGCCAGGCGCATCACCCCGGAGTGGTGCACCTTGCCCTCGTCGTCGACGTACCCGCGCGGGAGCTCGAACGCGAACTCCGTCCGCAGCTTCGGCCGTTCCGCCCGGGGCTCCCCCGCCGTCGCGGCGGGGGCTTCCTCGACCGGGGCCGACGCCATCACCCTGCGCATCGGCTCACTCGACTTCCATCTGCTCGTAGGTGATGACGAGCTTCTCGGTGAGCACGCTCGTGTCGCCGGCCTTCAGCGAGCCGATCTCCAGGCTCTTCGGCCAGGCGTTGGTGAGCTTGTAGCGTTTGAGCGCGGTGCCCTCGTAGTCGTAGACGATGATCGCGCCGCCCTTGCGGGCGGTCGCCATCTTGCCGAAGTGGGCGTCCTTGACCCACTTTTCGAAGCTGTTGTCCTCGGTGAGGCCGCGGGTCAGCGTGACCTCGCCCGCCTTGGGGCGGCCGGGCAGCTTCTTGATGACGTACTTGCCGTCGACGGTGTTCTGCTTGAGCTCGATGACGTCCTGCTCCATCTTGAGGCCGGAGACCTCGGAGATCTGCTTGATCTGGACGCCGTCGATCTCGAGCCCGAAGGAGTGGCCGACAGCCTTGTCAAGATCGGGAAGTGCCATGGTGGAGTCCCTTCATCACTCGTTGACGAGGCTGGTGCCGCCGGACATCTGGGCCAGCCGGAAGATCACGAACTCCGCCGGTTTCACCGGGGCGATGCCGACTTCGCAGATCACCTGGCCGAGGTCGATGCCCTCGGCGGGGTTGGTCTCGCGGTCGCACTTGACGAAGAAGGCCTCGTCCGGCGTGAGCCCGAACAGCGCGCCCTTGCGCCACTCCATCACCAGGAACGCGCTGATCGTGCGCCGGATCCGGGCCCACAGCGCGTCGTCGTTCGGCTCGAACACGACCCACTGGGTGCCGTTGAGGATCGACTCCTCGAGGTAGTTGAACAGGCGCCGGACGTTCAGGTAGCGCCACGCCGGGTCGCTCGAGAGCGTCCGCGCGCCCCAGACCCGGATGCCCTTGCCGGAGAACGACCGCACGCAGTTGACGCCGATCGGGTTGAGCAGTTCCTGCTCCGCCTTGGTCAGGTGCGTCTCCAGCGCGAGCGCGCCGCGGACGACCTCGTTGGCCGGGGCCTTGTGGACGCCGCGGGTGGCGTCGGTGCGGGCCCACACGCCGGCCATGTGGCCGCTCGGCGGGATGAACGTGTTCGTGCCCGAGGCGGGGTCGAGGACCTGCACCCACGGGTAGTAGAGCGCGGCGTACTTCGAGTCGTAGCCGGCCCCGTCCATCCGCCAGCTGCGGACTTCCTGGGGGTTGAGCGCGGGCGGCGGGTCGATGATCGCCATCCGGTCGCCCATCAGCTCGCAGTGGGCGATCATCGCCAGCTGCACGGCCTTGACGGTGTCGAGGTCGATCAGGTCGCGCTGGTAGGCGGCCATCAGGTCCGGCGCGGCGACCATGGTGATCTCGTCGATCGCCTCCAGGCCGCCGAACCCGGTCCGGTCGGCGACGTCGCCGACGTAGTCGTTCGCCGCCACCCGGCCCGGGACCGGCGGCGCGCCGGCCTCCTTCGGCGGCGCCGAAAGCACCGCGGTGCCCTTGTCGGGCTTGGTGACCGCGCCGCCGGCGGCGACCTCTTCGATGGTGATGAGGTTCGACTTCTCCCGCACCGCGGTGACGACGTTCTCCTTGGTGCGCTTGGTCGTCACGTTGTGCGTTTCGACGACCTTGCCGTCCTGCTTGACCACCACGGTGAACCGGTCTTCGGCCGGGTTTTCCCCGGTCGGGTCGGCCACCTCGACGGTGATCTCACCGGCCGGTTTGCCCTCCGGCAGTTCCTTCGCGACGAAGCGGTAACCGCCCAGGACGGCCTGGCGCGCGGTGAGCTGCTTCGGCGCGGCGCCGTTGTCCTTGGCGCGCGAGCCGCCGATGCGGACGATGTAGCAGTTGGTGCCCCCGTTGAGGAAGTAGCCGTAGACCGACTGGGCCAGGTAGCAGCCTTCGATGAAGTCGCCGAAGGTCTGCGTGAACTGGCCCCAGTTGGACACCAGCGTCGGGGTGTTGAAGGGACCGTCCGCCGCGAAGCCGACGAAGGCGGCGACCGCGGTGCCCACGCCCTCGATCGGCCGTGCGCCCGCCTCGATCTCCTCGACGTACACCCCCGGCGTGAGATAGGTGGGCATGCGTTGCCTCCCTTGTCGACGCACAAGTCTTGTCCCCGGCGATGCTGCTGCCAGGGCCTTCTCCGCGGAACGACCGTGCGGCTAGGCCCGCGGGAACCGATCTCTGCCCTTAAAGGCAACTGCCCGGACGGGCGGCCGCGCCTGCCCGTCCGGTCGTCGGCAATCGGCCCGGCGCGGCCGACAGTGAACCCATGCCGACGGCGCGGGACAACGCGCCACGCGAGCGCGCGTGAAGGCGGGCAAGAGAGGCTCAAGGGGAAGAAGAAAGACCAGAACTCGGCGCCGGAAACAGAAAGCTCCCGACACCGCGACAGAAGTTCACCGAGAATCCTTGCGGAAGGACGGATCCCGCAAAGTGAACCTCTCAGCCGAGGGCGTGCGCTCCATCCTGTCGTCGACCCGAAGCGCCCTTGTGGTTCAGACCTCTTCTTCGCCCTCTTCCTCACGCTGCACGAAGGTCTGCGCCATCTTCTCCTCTTCGCCCTCTTCAGCCGCAGGAGCTTCCTCCCGCTGAACAGCCGCAGAATCCTCCGAAGAAGAGTGCCCACCATCCTCGCACCGCTGAACCGCGGCCCCGGCAACAGCAGGCGCAGGTGCCGACATCAGCCGATCCGCGTTCGCCACAGCCTCACGCTCGAACCGGTCCGAAGGATCCGAAACCTTGACCCCGCCCCCGGCGTCGGTCCCGTCCACCGGCCCGCTCCGCTGCTGCACGACATGCGTCAGCTCATGCGCCAGCATGTGCTTCCCCGCGTCCGAAGCCGGGTCGAACTTGTCCCGCTGGAAAACGATGTTCGACCCCACCGTGTAGGCCTGCGCGTTCACCGACTTCGCCGAATCGTGCGCCGCCCCGTCGGTGTGCACCCGCACGTCCGAGAAATCGGCCCCGAAGCGCGACTCCATGTCCGCGCGCGTCGCCGTGTCCAGAGGCGCTCCACCGCCCGAACCGACCACGTCGTGGACCGGCGAGCGCTCCTCCTCCACCAGGGACGCCGTCCCCGCGTTGCCCACCGCTCGCTGCAGGCCCAGCATGCCCGCCGGCCCCAGGACGTCGGTGCGGCCCGCCGCGGCCGCGCGGCCCAGGAGGTCGTGGTCCTCCCGCTCGATGCGGTCACCCTTCGGCCGCAGGGTCGGGTCGAAGTCGTTGTCATGGCTGTGCCCGCGCATGTTCGCTCCCTCCACCGCCCGTAAAGCTTGCCCTGCCGCGGCACCGAACGCCAGACTGCGCTGCCCGTCCGGACGGGCAGCGAAACCTGCCCCTGCGGGCAGCTCAGCCCTCCGTCACCATCGCCAGGTAGGGGCCGAACTCGCGGTCCAGGCAGAGCCTGCCCAGCTTGCGGTACTCACGCGCGACCGCGCCGACCAGGTCGCCCATGCCCACCGGGCGGCCCGCCTCGGCCGCCAGGTACGCGCCGGTGACCGCGGCCGAGCGGATGTGGCCGCCCGCCAGCTCGAACGCCTCGGCGAGGAACCCCAGGTCCAGGTCGGCGCCCCGAGGCATCCGCGCGCCCAGGCAGCGGTCCCACAGCCGGTGGCGGAGCTCGACGTCCGGCAGCGGGAAGTCCACGATCACGTCGAGCCGGCGCGTGAACGCCTCGTCGAGGTTCGCCCGCAGGTTCGTCGCCAGCACCGCGATCCCGTCGAAGGTCTCCATCCGCTGCAGCAGGTACGCGCTTTCGATGTTGGCGTACCGGTCGTGCGCGTCGCGGACCTCCGACCGCTTGCCGAAGATCGCGTCCGCCTCGTCGAACAGCAGGACGCCGTTGACCCCGGACGCCTCGGTGAAGATCCGCTCCAGGTTCTTCTCCGTCTCGCCGACGTACTTGTCGACCACGGTCGCCAGGTTCACCGTGTAGAGGTCCAGCCCCAGCGACGCCGCGATGACCTCGGCCGACATCGTCTTCCCGGTGCCCGAATCCCCCGCAAACAGCCCGGTCACGCCCCGGCCGCGGCCGCCACCCGGGCGCATCCGCCACTCGTCGAGCACCTGGTCGCGGTAGCGCGCCCGCGCCGCGAGCTCGTCCAGCAGGGACAGCACACCGGCCGGCAGCACCAGGTCGGCCCAGCCGACGACCGGTTCGATCCGCCGCGCGAGCCGTTGCAGGCCGGCGGCGTTCTGGCTGCGCGCGCCCGCGCGGACGTGGTCGGTGCGGACCAGTCCGTCGTCGGCCAGCGCGGTCACCGACGCGGCCTTCGCCGCGCGGGCGATCTGCCCGGGCCCCAGCACGAAGTGCGCGGTCGCCTCGCCCGGGTCGACGCCCGGGGCGAGCCGGCCGTCGAGGCGGCTGCGCCAGAGTTCCGCGCGGTCGGCACCCGGCAGCGGCAACGCGTCGAGCTGCAACGGCGGCGTCGCGCTCCAGCGCGGGTCCCAGGCGCCGGTGCCGTGGGCCACCAGCGGGATCGCCGGGTGCGCCAGCTCCTCCAGCCGCGGGTCCTCCACCGGGCCCAGCACGATCCCGGCGCCGCGCAGCAGCGCCTCCCGCCGCAGGGAAGCGGTGAGCTCGGCGCGGCCGGGCTCGGCCTGCCAGCGCGCCGCGTCCACCACCAGTGCCGGGTGGCCGGCCGCGGCCAGCGCGCCGACGCCGAGCTCTTCGGCACCACCGCCGGGCTGTTCCTTCAGGTAGACCAGCCCGACCCCGCCGCGGAGCGCGCGGGCGAGCCGCTCGCGGCCCGGGACCTCGACGAGCTCGGTGCCCAGGTGCGCGCAGCCGGCGAGCTCGGGCGCGAGCCGGTCGTCGCCGAGCAGGTGGTTGACCACCCGGTCCGGGACGCGCAGCGTGCGCGAGAGGAACGGCCGTTCGTCCTCGCCGACGGCGAGCAGGCCGCAGGTGACCAGCGGCGAGTCGGCGTCGAGCCGGGCGCGGCCGGCGGCCGACGCCTCGGGGATGCCGCACAGGCGCAGCGCCAGCCCGGCGCTGGCCCGGCGGCGGGTCACGTCGTCGTTGAGGTAGCCGTAGAACTGCTCGAACCGGCTGTCCAGGTCGGGAGCCAGCGCGACCAGCAGCAGTTCGACGTCGACGCCGGTGAGCCCGGCGCGTTCGGCGAGCTGGCGCAGCCTGCCCTCCGGAGCGGAGTCGGTGAACGGGGTGAACGGCTCGCGGAGCCCCTCCAGCAGCGCGTCGATCGTCTCGTTGGAGAGGTAGAGGCCGCGGAAGGGGTCGTCGGGGTTCGGATCGGCCGCGCGGCGGCTGTCGACGGCGTCACGGATGCGCTGTTCGAGCCGGGCCAGCCGCTCGAACAGGTACTCCAGGCTCACCGGGTCTTCCGGTGGGTGCGCGCCATCGCGACCCGGCGCTGTCCTTCGACGGCCCCGGTCTCGACCACGTGGTGCCCGAGCAGATCACCGCCGCCGGTGTCGAGTTTGAGGCCTTCCTTGGCGGGCGGCCCGGCCGGGTAGACGCGTCCGCTGTGGATCGGCGCGGAGACGACGACGTCCAGCGACGGCTTCAGTTCGCCGCCCAGCGCGGTCCACACGTCGGCGAACGCGCGGTCCTCCGGCGGCGGCAGCGCGACGGTCATCGGCACCGGCAGGCCCATCTCGGCCAGCGACCCGGTCAGCACCTCGGGAGGTACGGCTTCGTGGCGCAGCAGGCCGAGCAGCAGGTCCGACAGCACCCGGTGCTCGTCCTCCGGCCGCTGGGTCCAGGCGGTGACCAGGTAGGACAGCTTGACGTGCTTGGGCGGCAGGTGCCGCGCGGCGACCTCGCCGCGCTGGTCGTATTCGTTGAGCAGCCCGCGCGACCGGCGCCGCATGTCCTCGCGCACGTCGTAGAGGTAGATGTTCACCGTCGGAGCGTTCCGCCGGGCGGCCCAGTCCTTGGTGGGCGCGTCGAAGGCGACGTCGACCTCGCTGCCCCGCAGCGCCTCGTCCTTCACCAGCCGGCGCAGCGCCTCGTCGACCTCGTGGATCACCGGCGGACCTCCTCGCACTGGCGGTGCCTCCACGATGTTCGGGAGAACCCGGCCGGGCCAGCCGCGCACCGGCAAACCTTCGGGTACGCCCGGCTGCCCGTACGGGCAGAGCGGGTGGTGGCCGGGACGGTCCGCCGATCTTGTAACCGGCTCCGCCGCCGGGGCGACTACTGCTTCGGGGAGTGGGAGAACGAGAGGCACCCATGCGACGGATTCCCGCCTCGATCGGGCCGGCACTGGCCCTGCTGGTGGTCGGCTGCGGCAGCCCGCAACCACCGGGGACGCCGGAACCACCGCCGTCGCTCTCCACCGGTGCCGCGACCACCGCCTCCGCCGGCGCACCGCCCGTCCACTCGGCCGCGTCCACCACGGCCACCGGACCGGCCGACCCGGTGTCCCGGACCAGCGGGTCGACCACCGCGAAGCCGACGACCGGCAAGCCGCCCACGCCTCCGAAGATCACGACGGCGAAACCGCCGGCCAAGGGGTCGCCCGTGCGGACCGCGCCGATCGACATCATCGGCACCTCCTACGCCGCCCTGGGGCCGGTGACCGAGGCGCAGCTCGCGGACGAGTGCGGCGGCACCCTGTGCGTCACGCTGGGGACGACCGTCGAAGGGCCGCCGGACCCGAAGCAGGACTGCACGGTCAAGCGGATCATCCAGTCGGTGCCGATCTACCGCGGCGACACGATCACCTTCGTGCTCTCCGACCCCTGCGGGGACTTCACCCCGCCGCCCGAACCCACCGAGTAGCGGCGGCGATGGCGAACCGGCTCAGGTCGCTGCGGCCTCCGCCCGCGGCGACGGGCAAACCCGAAAGCCCGTCCCGGGCGCTGCGCGTGCTCGGCTCGGTGATCGCGCCGACGACCGTGCTCACCGGGCTGCTGTTCTTCTTCGGCAGGCAGCACGCGCACTGGCTGCTCGACTACTTCGGCGTGCCGCTTTCGACGATGGGACTGACCGCGCAGGACTACCTGGTCCGCAGCGCCGACGGCCTGTTCGGCCCGGTCGCGGTCGTGCTCGCCGCGGTGCTGACGCTGCTGTGGCTGTACCGCTTCCTGCGTGCCCGCCTCGCGGAAAAAGCGTGGCAGCGGCTGCTCCGCCTCGTGACCCCGGTGGCCGTCGTGGCCGGGCTCGCCGGCGTCGTGCTCGCTGCCGTCGGCGTGGTGGACCCCGAGGCCTTCTCCACGTCGTATTCGGTGCCCGGCGCCGGGCTCTCGCTCGGCGTGCTGTTCCTCGTGACCGCCTCGCGCCTGCTCGCCGCCCGGGCCGGGCGGCCGCTGCCGGCCGCGGTGGCGACCGCCGAGTGGGTGACGGCGTTCGCGCTGGTCAGCGTGGGTCTCTTCTGGGCCGTGGCCGACTACTCCGCCTCGGTGGGCATCGGGCGGGCCATCCAGATCGAAGCCGCGCTGGCCACGCCGCCGGAGACCGTCCTCTACAGCGAGAAGAGCCTGAACCTCACCGCGCCCGGGGTCCGGGAAACGCAGTGCGGCAACCCCGACACCGCCTACCGCTACCGGTACACCGGGCTGAAGCTGGTCCTGCAGTCCGGCGGCCAGTACTTCCTCCTCCCCGTGCAGTGGCACAAGGCCGACGGGACCGCCCTCGTGCTGCCGCGCACCGACGCGCTGCGGCTGGAGTTCACCCCGGCCCCGGACGCGCCCTGCTGAGCGAGCCGGGTCCGCGCGGTGCGGACCCGGCTCGATCGGCCTGCGGCTTCGGCCGTGGACGTCAGCCCCGGTCGTAGTCGTAGTCGCTGTCCGCGTCGTGGTCGGCCCAGACGTCGTCGTCCGTGGCGTCGGCCACCGCCGTGACCGAGTGCGCCGCGGCCCCGCCCACGCCGGCCGCGGTGTACCAGGCGTGGTAGCCCGCGTAGTCCGGCACGGCCACCGCGTGCGCACCCTCCGACGATGCGCCGTGCGGGCCGGCCGTCAGCTTCTCCGCCTCGTACGTGGCGTGGTGCTCGCCCGCGTGGCTCACCACGTGGGCCGAGGTCGCGCCGTCCACGCCGGCCGAGTGCTGCTCGGCGTAGTAGCCCACGTCGTCGGCGTCGTCATCGTCGTCGTCGGCGTCGTCGGTCTGGTACGCCGGGTGGACGACGTAGCCGGCCGGCTCCTGGTCCACCGGGTCGGGGTGGCTCACGGCGTGGTGGTGCTCGACCACGTCGGGGGCGTCGTCGTCGTAGTCGCCGTGGTGGTAGCCACCGTTGTCGTAGTCGTCGCAGTCGTCGTCGTCCCCGTCGTACCAGCCGTCGTGCGTGGCGTGGTGCCAGCCGTGGTGGTCGCCGGACTCGCCGCTGTGCGTGACGGCCGCGCCGCCGATACCGGCCACCGCGGAGTCCTGTTCCGACCAGTGGTGTCCCCACCAGGTCATGCCTTCGTCGGTGTCGGTCGTGCCCGCGCCGCCGATGCCGGCCCAGCTGCTGGAGCTCTCGGCGCTCCAGGAGTCGTGCGGCCAGTCGAGCGGGTGCGCCGTCGCCGGTCCGGCGATGACGAGGGAAAGCGGCAGCGCGAAAGCGCCGGCGACAGCCAGTCGTCGCAATGTGGACATGATTTCTCGGGGTTCCTTCCTGGGTGCGGCAACCGGGTTTCATTCGGGGCCCGGGTGCCGGGGCAGAAGTTCTGTCCGAAAGGTGACGTTACCGCCCGGACGGCCCCTCGATACCGCTTTGACCTGCGCAAATACCCGATCGGTGCGCGGGAACCGCCAAGCGGAGGACAGATCCGGAATGGGATCGAACCAGCCTAGTTCGCCGCCGCGGGAGTGGTCGGAATGAGTGCCGCGAAATCACTCGCTCAGGTAGTTCTCCGTTTAACGGAGAAAACTCCGGTCCGGCCGGCGGGGCACCCGGCCGGCGGACCGCCGCCCTCCCCCGGCCGCCCGCACCCGCGCTCGGCCGCCCGGCTGACCGGACCCCGGCAGGTGGCCCACCCGCGACGCGCCGGGGACGAACCTCCGCAACCCCGCCCCGGCGGGGAATTTCGGCCGCGAACCGCCACCACACCACGATAACAGAACCGTTCACAGATTGTTCCCACGGTATTCAGAGTCGTGGAGTAATCACTGTTTTTTTCGTTACCTGGTACACCCGAAAAGCACATTAATGGACTCGATCGGACCAAGCCGTTGCGCGGTTAATTGCGTAGGTTGCACGACATGTCGCCGATCAGAGCCATTCTGGCCGCCGTTCTGCTGGCCGCGTTCGTCGTCCCGCTCGGCCCCGCGGTGGCCGCGGCCGCGGTGACACCCGGACCGGTGTGCGACCACCAGCCCCTGGCCAACACGACGGCGCCGGCGGGTGCGGTCACCGTCGACGCCGCGGTGCCCGGCGACCTGTACCGCAAGTCCCAGGAGTCGCCGCCGGGGACGACGTTCTGGCTGCCGCCGGGCACGCACCTGCTGGCCGCGGACCCGTTCGGCCAGGTCATCCCCAAGGACGGCGACGTCTACCTCGGCGCTCCCGGCGCGGTGCTGGACGGGCAGGGCATCAACCGCGCGGCCTTCACCCAGCTGGCGAAGGACGTCGTGATCCGCGGGCTCACCATTCAGAACTTCGTCGCCCCGCAGGACCAGGGCGTGGTGAACCACGATTCCGGCGAGCACTGGATCATCGAAAACACCACCGTGCAGAACAACAAAGGCGCGGGAATCATGGCCGGTGCGCGCCAGGAGGTGCGCCACAGCTGCCTGCGCAACAACGGCCAGTACGGCATGAACGCCTACCGGTCGGACAGCACGATCACCGCGTTGATCATCGAGGGCAACGAAATCTCGGGGAACAACACCGACGACTGGGAAACGCGCAGCCCCGGCTGCGGGTGCAGCGGCGGGATCAAGTTCTGGGTGGTCGACAAGGCCGACGTCCGCGGGAACTGGATCCACCACAACCACGGCGCCGGGCTCTGGGCCGACACCGACAACAACGACTTCCTGGTCGAGAACAACCTCATCGAGGACAACGACGCGGAGGCGCTGTTCTACGAAATCAGCTACAACCTCGTGTTCCGCGACAACGTCCTGCGCCGCAACGCCCTGGTCTCGGGCAAGCGCCGCGCCGACAAGGGCGACAACTTCCCGGTGGCGAGCGTCTACCTCTCCGAGTCGGGCGGCGAGCCGCGGGTGCCGGCCCGCACGCACCTGGTCGACATCTACGACAACACCTTCGAGGACAACTGGTCCGGCATCACCGCCTGGGAGAACGCCGACCGGTTCTGCAACAGCCCGGCCAACACCTCGATCAACACCTGCACCAAGCTCGTCACCGACCGCACGCGGTGTTCGGCGCCCGGGATCGCCTCCCCGCCGCTGTACGACGACTGCCGCTGGAAGACCCAGCTGGTCGAGGTGCACGACAACACCTTCCGCTTCGACCCGGCCCGCGTCGGCTGCACCAACGGCTCCTGCGGCAAGATGGCGCTGCTGTCCAACTGGGGGACCTACCCGTCCTGGTCGCCGTACCAGGGCAAGGTCATCCAGGACGCCATCACGCACGACCAGGGCAACTACTGGTTCAGCAACTCCTACTACGGGCCCTGGAAGTTCGTCGCGGGCGACACCTCCCGGATCCTGACGGCCGACCAGTGGCAGTCGACCCCCTGGGACCAGGACAACTGCGCCTCCTTCGACGACGTGATGCCGCACTGCTGAGTTGTGCCGCACCGCTGAGTCGTGCCGCACCGCGGAGCGCGTTCAGTGCGCGGACAGCAACCCCAGCACCGCGGCGGACTTCGCTTCGTCGAGGAACCGCAGGCCCATGAAGTTGTCACCGGGGGTGAAGCCGGGCAGCGCCCAGATCGCGGCGTAGGGCAGCCCGACGCGCCGGTAGCGGCGCAGGCTGTAGACGTTGCTGAACAGGCACTTCCCCGGGTCCGGGCGCCACAGCCGGCGCGCGAAGGCGGGGTTGCGGAACCCGTGCCCGACCTCGGCCGTGGCCTGGACGTGCTTGCGGCCGGTGAAGAGCACGACGTCGCCGGTGGTCACGGTGTCCATCCGGCGGTCGTACTTGTCCTTGGCGCCCCAGAACCGGGCCCGCCCGCCCGGGTGCAGCTCGTTCAGGCGGGCCAGGTCCGCGGGCTCGAGCAGGTCGGCCAGCTCGCGGAAGGACACGGTCCGGTCGAGGGATTCCGCGCCGTAGCGGCGGGCGTCGGCGGTGCCGTAGGCGGGCTGCACGAAGACCTGGACCACGGACGGGAACGGTAGCTCAGCCGCCGTGGGTGCGGTCGCTCTGGTAGTCCGTGTAGGTGTAGGGGTTGTCGAGGATCTTGGTCTCCGGGACGTCCGGGTTCATCCCCTGCCGCCACGCCTCCTCCCCCAGCTGCGCGCGCAGGTGCTCGACCGTCTCCTCGACGCGCCGGCGGACCGCGGGCAGGTCGATGCCGGCCAGCTTGCCGTCGCGCTTGACCACCCGGCCGCCGACCAGCACGGTGTGGACGTCGGCGCGCTGGGCCTGGAACGCCACGTGCCCATACGGGTTGAGCAGCGGGAACGACACCGGGGAATCGTCGTTCTTCAGCAGCACGACGTCGGCCTTCTTGCCGACCTCGAGGCTGCCCAGGTCCGGTCGGCCCAGCGCCGCGGCGCCGCCGCGGGTGGCCCACTCCACGACCTGTTCCGCGCGCAGGGCCGCGTGGGTCACCGTCTCGCCCTTGGCGTGCGCCTCCAGGTGCTCGCGGGAGCGGTCGGCGCCCAGCGTGGCGCGCATGGCCGAGAAGAGGTCGCCGCTCCACCACACCGAGGTGTCCATCGACAGCGACACCGGGATGCCGTACTGGCGCAGCGCCCAGGTGGGCGGGTAGCCCTGGCCTGCGCTCTGCTCGCTTTCGGTCGAGACCGACACCGACCCGCCGGTGGCGGCGATGCGGTGGTAGGAGTCGGCCGACAGCGACGCGCCGTGGACGTAGACGGTCTCGGGGGTCATGAACCCGTTGTCGTACATCAGCCGGATGCCGTCGTCGCCGGTCGCGCCCCAGACGCCGGCGTGCGTGGTCACCGGCACGCCGAGGTCGCGGGCCACCTCGAAGGCCGGCTTCTCGGGGAACGCCGGGTCGCCGGTGACGTCGAAGGCGAGCTGGAAGCCTTCGAGGCCATCCGCGCGCCGCGCGACGAAGTCGCGGAACTCCGGCGTGGCCGTCCAGTTCGCCGGGGCGTCCTGGATGTTGCCGTAGGCCAGCACGAACCGGCCGGGGACGGCTTCGAGCGCGTCGGCGGCCGCGTCGGCGTGCTGGGTGGTCTGCAGGCCGTGGGACCAGTCGACGGTGGTCGTGACGCCGGCTTCCAGTGCTTCCCACGCGCCGAGCAGGTTGCCCGCGTAGATGTCCTCGGGGCGGAACACCTTGCCCCATTCGAGGTAGTACCAGACGAAGTACTGGGTCAGCGTCCAGTCGGCGCCGTACCCGCGCATGGCGGTCTGCCACAGGTGCCGGTGCGTGTCGATCATCCCGGGCAGGACGATGCCGCCGGAGGCGTCGATCTCGGTCGTGCCCGGCGGGACGTCCAGCGCGGGCCCGATCGCGGCGATCCGGTCGCCCTCGACCAGGACGTCTTCGCCGGGCAGGACGCGGCGCGCGTCGTCGAGGGTGAGCACCGTGCCACCCCGCAGGACGATCGATCCGGACATGGCTGCCTCCGTCTGCGTACACTCGTCCGCTCTACGGACAATCCGTGGGCGCAGTCACCTTTGCCCAGTGCCGCGCCGGTGTCAATCCCCACGGCTACGCTGCCAGTGACTGCAGAGGGAGGTCGCATGCCACGCGAGGGAACCGGTCCCGATTTCATCGAGGCACTGGCGCGCGGGCTCGAGGTGATCACGGCGTTCGGCCCGCAGCGGCCGGAGATGACGCTCGCCGAAGTCGCCACGGCGACCGGGCTGGCCCGGCCGACCGCCCGCCGGATCCTGCTCACCCTCGAAGAGCTCGGCTACGTCCGCACCGACGGGCGCGGCTACGCGCTGACCCCGCGGGTGCTCGACCTCGGTGTCGCCTACGTGCGCTCGATGGGCTTGTGGGACGTCGCCCGGCCGCACCTGGAACGGCTGGTCGCGCGCACGAACGAGTCGTGTTCGATCGCCCAGCTCGACGGTTCGGACATCGTCTACGTCGCCCGGGTCTCGGTGCCGAAGATCGTCGGACTGAGCGTGCAGATCGGCACCCGCTTCCCGGCGCTGCCGACGTCGCTGGGCAAGGTCCAGCTGGCGGCGTTGCCGCCGGAGGAACTCGAGGCGGTGCTGGCGCAGCCGACGCGGTCGGGCCTGGTGCCGCGCTGGCAGCCGGACCGCGCCGAGCGCGACGCCGAGCTGCGCGAGGTCCGCGCCCGCGGCTGGGCGCTCACCGACGAGCAGCTCGCGCTGGGCATCCGGTCGGTGGCGGCGCCGCTGCGTGACGGGTCCGGACGGGTGATCGCCGGCGTCAACGTCAACTGCCACGCCGCCGAGACGCCGGTGGAGAAACTGCTCGACCACCACCTGCCACTGCTGCTGCAGGCCGCCGGGGAGATCAGCGCGGACTTCGCCCGGCTGGACAGCGTCCCGCACGTCACCGTCCCCGCGGTCCCTTGACCGCCGCCCCGCTCGGGAGCAGACTGCGGACACAAGTCCGTCAGACGGACACGAGTGGAGGCATGGCGTGGATTCACCCCCCGGTCCGCTGTCCGGGCTGCTGGTCGCGGACTTCTCCCGGGTGCTCGCCGGCCCGTACGCCACGATGCTGCTGGCCGACCTGGGCGCCGACGTCGTCAAGGTCGAGGGCCCGCAGGGTGACGAGACGCGCACGTGGATGCCGCCGGTGCGCGGGGACGTCTCGACCTACTACCTCGGCGTGAACCGCGGCAAGCGGTCCATCGCGCTGGACCTGCGCGACGAGGCCGACGCCGTCGTCGCCCGCGAGCTGGCGGCCCGCGCGGACGTGCTGATCGAGAACTTCAAGCCGGGCGGCCTCGCCAAGTACGGCCTGGACTACGACGCGGTCGCCCGGGCCAACCCCGGCAGCGTCTACGCCTCGATCAGCGGCTTCGGGGCCGGCGAAGGCGCGCACGTGCCCGGCTACGACCTGATGGTGCAGGCGATCTCGGGCCTGATGAGCCTGACCGGCGCCCCGGACGGCCCGCCGTACCGGGCCGGGATCTCGGTGTTCGACGTCATGGCGGGCAACCACGCGGTGATCGGCATCCTGGCCGCGCTGCGCCACCGCGACGCGACCGGCGAAGGGCAGCACGTCGAGGTCAACCTGCTGTCCTCGGCGCTGACCGGGCTGGTCAACCACAGCTCGGCCTTCGCCGCCGGCGGCGTGGTGCCCTACCGGATGGGCAACGCCCACCCCAGCGTGTTCCCGTACGAGCCGCTGCCGACCGCCGACGCCGACCTGATCGTCGCCGCGGCCAACGACGGGCAGTTCCGCCGGCTGTGCGAGGTCCTCGACCTGCCCGGCGTCCCGGACGACCCGCGGTTCGCCCGCAACGCCGATCGCACGAAGAACCGCGAAGAGCTCCGGCCGATCCTGGTGGAGCGGCTGGCGAAGCGCGGCGCGGTGGACTGGTTCGACGCGCTGACGAAGGTCGGCGTCCCGTGTGGACCGATCAACACGATCGACGGCGGCTTCGCGATGGCCGAACGCTTCGGGCTGGACCCGGTCGTCGAGGTCGGCGAGGGTGACCGCGCGGTCCCGACCACCCGCCACCCCATCCGGTTCTCCGCGACCCCGGCCGGCTACCGGCTGCCGCCGCCGGAGCTCGACGAGCACGGCGCGGAACTGCGGGCCTGGCTGACGGAGGCCGCCGATGGCTGACCCGGTCTACGAAACCGCCCTCGGTGCGTCCACAAGGGACAAGATCACGCTGCTCGGGCAGGACCTCGCCGAGGACGTGATGGGGAAGGTGGGGTTCGGCGAACTCGCCTTCTGGCTGGCGACGCAGCGACGTCCGTCCACAGGGGAAACCAGGGTCTTCGAGGCGGTGCTGGCCGCGCTGGCCGACCACGGCTTCACCCCGACCGCGATCGTCACGCGCCTGACGTACCTGTCCGCACCGGATTCGGTCCAGGGTGCGCTGGCGGCGGGCCTGCTGGGCGGCGGGTCGCGGTTCCTCGGCGTCACCGAGGACTGCGGCCGGTTCCTGCACGCCGTCCTCTCCACTGTGGACACCGTGCCGGCCGGCGAGGACGCCTGGGACGCGCTGGCGCTCGACACCGTCGAGAAGCGCCGGGCGGAGAAGAGGTTCGTCCCCGGGCTCGGGCACCACGTGCACAAGGACGGCGACCCGCGCACCCCGCGGCTGTTCGCGATCGCCGAGGAGGAGGGTCTGCGCGGCCCGCACCTGGAGCTGTTCGCCGCGATCGGCCGGGTGCACCCCCGGGTGCTCGGCAAGACGCTGCCGCTCAACGGCGCCGGCGTCTGCGGCGCCGCGCTCGCCGACCTCGGGCTGCCGCTGGAACTGCTGCGCGGGTTCGCGCTGCTGGCCCGGACCGCCGGGCTGATCGGCCAGCTCGCCGAGGAACTGCGCCACCCCGTGGCCAACGACGTCTTCCTGTCCGTCGACTTGAACAACCGGTCGGTCCCGCCGGATCCGCACGCGTGAGAGGAACGCCGATGCAGCTGGTCACCGAGGACAACATCACCGAGCTCGCCGCGCGGCGCTGGGCGAGCGCGCACGACCCGCGGACGGCGGAGGTGATGGCCGCGCTCGTGCGCCACCTGCACGCCTTCGCCCGCGAAGTGCGGCTGAGCGAGCCCGAATGGATGGCCGCGATGCGGTGGCTGACCGAGACCGGGCAGATCAGCAACGAGAAGCGGGAGGAGTTCATCCTCGCCTCCGACGTGCTCGGCCTGAGCATGCTGGTGGTGCAGATGAACCACGCCTTCGACGCGAAGGCGACCCCGGCCACCGTGCTCGGCCCGTTCCACATCGACGGCTCGCCGGAGAAGGAGTTCGGCGGGGACATGTCCGACGGCCTGCCCGGCACGCCGCTCTACATCACCGGCACGGTCCGCGGCCTGGACGGCTTCCCCGTCGTCGGCGCGGTCCTGGACGTCTGGCAGGCCGACGAGGAAGGCGCGTACGAGTCGCAGCTCCCGGACATCGACGAGGCCCGGCTGCGCGCCAAGTACACCAGCCGCGCCGACGGCACCTACTGCGTGCGGACCATCGCGCCGAAGGGGTATTCGATCCCGATGGACGGCCCGGTCGGCGAGCTGATCCGCGGCACGGACATCAGCCACTTCCGGCCCGCCCACGTGCACTTCCTGATCAACGCCGCCGGGTACGAGCCGCTGATCACGCACCTGTTCCAGGAGGGCGCCCAGTACCTGGACAGCGACGTCGTGTTCGGGACGAAGCAGGAGCTGGTGGTCGCCTTCGAGCCGCGGGAGCCCGGGCCGACACCGGACGGCGGCGAATCGGCGCAGCCGTGGCTCGAGGCGCGGTACGACTTCGTCCTGCAGCCGGTGTGACCGCCGGTGCGCGCCGCTGAGATCCGCACGGCCGGACAGCCCCCGGAGGTGATGGACCGGGCCGAGCCGGCACCCGGGCCCGGCACGGTCGCCGTGCGGGTGACGGCGGCGCCGATCACCCCGCTCGACCTGCTGTGCGCGTCCGGTGCGTCCTACTTCGGGGTGCCGGCCACGCCCTACGTGCCGGGCGTCCAGGGGGTGGGGATTTCGGACGGGACACCGGTCTGGTTCGCCACGACGGCGGGCATGCGCCCCGGCGACGGCAGCATGGCCGAGTACGCCGTGGCCGCGCCGGCCGACGTCGTCGCCCTGCCGGAGGGCGCCGACCACGAGCTCGTCGCGGCGCTCGGACTCTCGGCGGTGGCGGCGTGGATGTGCTTGACGGGCAAGGGAGAACTCGCCGCGGGTGAGACGGTGCTGGTGCTCGGCGCGGGCGGGGTGGTCGGGCAGTCGGCCGTCCAGCTGGCGCGGGTGGCCGGGGCCGGGCGGATGATCGCGTGTGCGCGCTCGGACGCCGCGCTGGAGCGGGCTCGCTCGCTGGGGGCGGACGACACGGTCCGGCTCGAGGACGGCGAATCCGTCGACGAGCTGGCGCGGCGGCTTTCCGCGGTGGCCGGTCCGGTCGACCTGGTGCTGGACCCGGTGTGCGGGCTCCCCGCCGCGGCGGCGCTGCGGACCCTGCGCCCGGGCGGGCGGCTGGTCAACCTCGGCAGCGCGGCCGGCGAGGTCTGCCCGGTCCCGTCGGCCGTGCTGCGCAGCCGGTCGCTGCGGATCCTCGGCTACACGAACAACGAGCTCACCGACGGCGAACGCCGCGAAGCGCTGCTCACGGTGGTGGACCAGGCGATGAAGGGTGCGTTGACGGTCGGGTACGAGCGAGTCCCGCTGGACGACGCGGCCCGGGCGTGGCGCCGCCCGGGCCGCGTGGTTCTGGTGCCGTGAAGCAGATCGGTCACTGACCCCCAGGACCGGGTTTCGGCACGTCGCCGATGTAGGGACCGCTTCCCACCCCGCCGACCGGGTTCGGATCGCTCGACGCGGACGCCGCGGGGGCGAGCACGGCGAGCGCGGCCGCGGTGAGCAGAGCGGCAGCCAAAGCACGTTTCATCGTTGAGCTCCTTCGCGTTCCCCCGCATTCTGCGGGATCCGGCTTCCAAACCGCTTCCGTTCCCCGGAATCCCCCGCCGGCCCGGCTGTCGCCGCGCGGATCGGCCGCACGGTGGCGGTGCGGGTGCGGTGAGCGATCACGGCCCGCCCGTCGGGGCCAGGTTCTGGCAGAGAGCGGTGGGGAACTTCGGTTCGGCGGCCAGGATCTGGGCGCAGCCGCCGCCGTTGGCGGAGGCGAAGCTCGCCCAGCCGGTGCCGGCCCAGCGGTAGGCGACCCGGTTCGGCGGCTCGCCGTTGTGCCGCTGCAGGTCGTGGATCAGCCAGTTCTGGTCGCACGCCCGGGTGGTGCCGGGGAACTCGGCCTCCGCGCTGAACTCCAGCGGCCCGATCCACGCCGGGTTGCAGTGGTCGGCCGGCGGGTCGCAGACGACGACCTGGTCGCACTTCTTCCAGCCGCCGGACCGCAGGCCCCAGGGCTCCGTGGAGTTGACGATCACCATCCGCTTGCCGATCGGGGCGGCCGTCCGGAACGGGAAGTCCGCCGGGACCTCCGTGCAGTCCGGATCGGGCCGGACCCGGAACAGGACACCGGCGTCGATGCGGTTGTCGGCCTCGGTGACCTGGGTGCGCGGTGCTTCGGCGCAGGTGGGCAGGTTGACGTGCAGCACGGCGCTGTGGTCGTCCGGGCCGAGCCGGACGTCGGCGATCCAGGCGGCCCGTTCCGCCGGCGGGGCCGGCGGCAGGACCGTGGTGGTCGCCGCCGTGGTGCTCGCCGGCGTGGTTTCCGGCGCGGCGGTGCTCTGGTACGGGATGTTCAGCGCCAGCAGCAGCCAGAACGCGAACCCGCCCACGGCGAGCGCCCCGGACATCCACAGCGCGGGCTTGACGAATCGCGACATCGAAGTTTCCCCCCATCAATGTTCGAGGCGGGAGCCTATCCGACGTCGCGAGCCGCCTCAGCGGCCGTAACCCTCCGCGGCCAGCACCTTGCCCATCATTTCGTAGGCGGCCGGGTCGTCCGGGGCCACCGTGGCGAGGCCGTCGACGTAGCGGTTGTACATGCAGAACGCCGCGGCGATGAGGACCGTGTCGTGCAGTTCGAGGTCGGTGGCGCCTTCCGCGCGGGCCGCGGCGATCAGCTCGGGCGTCACGGCACGGCCGGTCTCGCGGGTGGCGAGGGCGATCCGCAGCAGGGCCTTGAGCTTTTCCCCCACCGGCGCGTCGTCGACCCCCGCGCAGGCGGCGTCGACCACCGCCCGGCCGCCGTCGAGGGTCTCGGCCGCGGCGGCGGCGTGGCTGCCGTGGCAGAAGCGGCACTCGTTGCCGTTCGACACCACCGCCGCGATCAGCTCGCGCTCGCCGACGGTCAGGCTGCTCGGGCCGCGCAGCAGGGTCTGCGCCAGCGCGTTGAGCGGAACGGCGGTCTCGGGCCGGTAGGCCATCAGCGACCGGATGCCGGGCAGCTGCGGGTCGAGCGGGATGTGCGGCATCGGGTCCTCCTGGCGGTCCGCGAAAGATCGTCCCGCGCAGTCTTTCGGGTGGCGGCGGCCCGGCCAACCTCCGTGTTGCCCAACCGGGCCGCCGCCGAACGAGCTAGCCGATCGCGAAGTCGTCCGCGTAGACGGCACTTTGGCCGTACCAGCCGTGGACGTAGACCGTCACCGCGCCCGAAGCGCCGGTCGTGAACGGCACCGACAGCCGTGTCCAGCCGCTGCCGGAGGTCCACGCGCTCGCCGTGGCCCCGCCCCGGACACCGACGTAGGCGTAGCTGCCCTGGACCCACGCCGTCAGCGTGTAGGCGTGGTTCGGGGCCAGCGTCACGCTCTGCGCCGCCTCGCCGGTGGCCGACGCCGAGGGCGTCACCTGCAGGGCGTGGGTGCCCGAGTGCGCCGGCGACCCGACGACCGTGTCGCCCGGGGCGGTCCACGGGCTCAGCGCACCGGTCTCGAAGCCGCCGTTGACCACGCCGCCAGCGGGCGGGGTGCCCTTCACCGTCAGGGTGAAGGTGGTGCTGTGGCTGCCGGAGGCGCCGGCGCCGGTCACGGTCAGCGGGTAGGCCCCGGGGACCGCGGCCGCGGTGGTGCTCACCGAGAGCGTTGCGCTGCCGCCCGCGGTCACCGAGCCCGGGCTGACCGTCGCGGTGACACCGGCGGGCGCGCCGGTGACCGAGAGCGCGACCTGCTGGGCGGAGCCGGAGGTGACGGCGGTGGTCACCGTCGCCGACGTCGACCCGCCCGGGTCCACCGCGGCCGACGCCGGGTTCGCGGCGAGGGAGAAGTCGTTGCCGGGCACGGAGGTGCCGCCGCTGAAGGGCTCGAACGCGTGACTGAAGAACCAGGTGTCCTGGGCGATGCCGGAGCAGTTGTCGGCCGCGGCGCCGCCGGGGCAGCTGCCGTTGTCGCGTTGCAGTGCCCAGAACGACAGCGTGTTGATGCCCTTCGAGACGGCCCAGTTGTAGACGGTGGCGGCGTCGGCGGTGGTGAACGTCTCGGCCGGGCCGAAGTCGTCGACGCCGATCATCTCGGTGACCCCGACCGTCGCCCACAGCTGCGCCTGCGTCTTGCCCGGGTAGAGCGCGCCCAGCTGCGAGACCAGGCCGGTGGCGGCGGTCTGGGTGTCGGTGGCCATCTGGTGGGCGGCGTTGTCGTAGTAGTCGAAGGTCATCAGGTTGACGACGTCGACGCGGGTGCCGTTGGCGACGGCGTTGCGCAGCACGTTCAGGCCGCTGTCGGCGAGGCCGCGGGTGGTCGTGGGCAGGGTGTAGGAGATCTGCAGGGAACGCCCGGAGGCCGCGGCCCAGTCCTGGACCTTCTTGAGGGCCTTGTTGCGGCGGTCGATCCCGGCGGAGTTGGTCAGCGAGTTGTCCTCGATGTCCATGTCGAGCCGGGGCACGTCGTAGGTGGTGATCACCGCCTCGTAGGCGGCGGCGATGGCGTCGACGCTGGTGCAGCTGTCGGCGATCTCGGTGCCGGTGTTGTCGGCGGTGTAGCCGCCGAAGGACGGGATGACGTCGCCGCCGCGGGAGCGGATGGTGGTGATGTCGGCCCCGAAGGTGCCGGTGGCGATCGGCATCCCGGTGTCGCCGTTCCAGTACACCGTGCAGGAGCCCTTGGTGGCGGCCTGGATGAACGCCATGGTGAGGTGCTTGGCGCCGGACTGCTGCGCCAGCGCGGCGGGGCTTTCGCCGGTCCAGGCCTCGAAGTAGGGCGCGAAGACGTGCGCGGGCAGCGGCGTGGCGGCCTGGGCGGGCCCGGCCACGGCGACCAGGGAGCCGGCCGAGAACGCCGCCAGGGCAAGGGAAACGGACAATCGGGAGAAAGGTCTGCGTCGACGCATCTGCGCTCCTGGACGGGCGGGGAGCCGTGCGGCGGCGTGGCACGGCGGGAACGCTTTCAGGATTGGATCAGACCAATCGGTACGTCAAGGTCTAGACCACTAAACAGGCCGGACGGCGGTACCGGTTGCTCGGGCGGCGCCCCCGGGCGCGAACACACCTGGTGAGCAACGATCGTGACAAAAACGTTCCAACTCGGCGAGGTGGCCGGTAGCGTCCTGGTCCATGCGGGTGATCTGGGGGAAGAATGGACAACGCAGAGTGACCAAGCCGTGGCGGGCGGCGCCGAAGGCCGCCCTCTCCAGCCCGCTGACGCTGATCGTGGCGGCCGTGACCTCCCTGCTGGCGTGTTTCCTCGGCACCGCCGCGGTGCTGCAGGCGTCCGCGGCCGGCGGCGCGGCCGTGCGCTACCAGACGGGCATCACCTGCCCGGACAGCTACGGCCCGATGTTCGGCAAGGGCAACATGCCGGTCGAGGACATCCCGGCGGTGACCGGCGCGATCGAGCGCCACGCCGCCGCGCACGGGTTCGGCGCGCCCGTCGTCGGCCAGTTCACGAACGTGCTGCGCGGCACCGAGTTCAACGGCGACCCGCACTACAAGATCCGGCTCGGCTACCGCGACCAGGTGGGCCTGGACAACCTGACGCTGCAGCAGGGCACGCGCGCGCCGGGGCTGTGGCTGGGCAACGTGGTGGCCGACGCCGAGCACATCGGCGTCGGCACGAAGCCGAGCCTACAGGGCGTGCCGCTGCCGCCGGTCACCGGCATCTACCGCGACCTGCTCGACCCGCCGCCGCGGTGGTGGTGCTCCCAGCAGTCCGGGGCCGTCGTCGACCGGCTGGTCAACGACCCGATCGATTCCATCGCCTTCGCCACCGACCGCAGGACCTTCGACGACGCGGTCAAGGCGATCGGCCTGCCGACGATGCAGTACTTCCACGTCTCCTTCTACGAGCCGGCGCCGGCGACGCTGAGCGCGGCGGAGGACCTGCTGCAACGCTCGAAGGACCTGGTCGCCGACGTCCGCGCCGACCTGACCGCCCAGGGGCTCGGCTCGCTGATCGCCGCCGACGTGCCGACGTTCGAGCGTTCGGTGCAGATCTCCCGCCAGGCGCAGGACAACGTGTTCGTCTCGATCCTGCCGCTGGCGCTGATCAGCGTCCTGGTCGGCTGCGCCGGCCTCGGCACCGTGGCGCTGCAGTGGTACCAGCGGCGGCACGCGCAGCTGCGGCTGCTGTCCGCGCGCGGGAGCGGGCCCGCGGCGCTCGGCGGGCTCGCCGTCGCCGAGCTGGGCCTGCCGATCCTGTTCGGCGGGGCGGCGGGTGCGGTCGCGGCGCGGCTGCTGCTCGGTGTCTACGGCCCGCCCGGCAGCCCGGACCCGGCGGCCGAGCTGCGGGCGGCCGGCGTCGCGGCCGGGACGCTGGTCGTGTCGCTGGTGCTGCTGGCGCTGATCGTCGCGGTCCGGGTGCACCGGGAGTTCGAGCTGGGCCGGGTGCGCCGCGGCGGCAGGCGGGTGCGGCTGCTGGCGTACTTCCCGTGGGAGCTGGCCACCGCCGGCATGGCGTGGCTGGGCTGGACCCGGCTGGCGCACTACGGCACGGCCTCGCGGCTGGGCAACCCCCTGCCCCAGGTGGACCCGCTGGCCCTGACCTACCCGGTGTTCGTGGTGCTCACGGTGGGGCTGCTGACCGCGCGGCTGGCGTGGCTGGCGCTGCACGCCTCCCACCGGGCGCGGTTCTGGTCGCGCCCGGCGCTGCAGCTGGCGATCCGGCGGCTGGCCGGGGCCCGGGCCCCGGTGACCGGGGTGCTGGTCATCGGCACCCTCGCCATCGGCACGCTGGCCACCGGCATCGGCATCGCCAACGGCCAGGAAGAGGCGCTCGACACCAAGTCGGCGATCTTCGTCGGCAGCAACGCCCGCGTCGACACCGACAGCCCGATCGGCATGGGCCAGGTCGCGGTGCCCGGGTCCCTGGCGGGGAACAGCACGGTGGTCGGCGAGCTGACCGGGACCGGCAGCGTGGTGCTGGTGGTCGACCCGGCGACGTTCGCCCGCGGCGCCGCGGTCGACGCCGTCCCCGGCGACGACCTGGCCGGGCTGCTGGCGCGGATCTCGCGGCCGGACCCGCGCGGCACGCCGGTGATCCGGGTCGGGCACACGGCCAAGCAGAGCGCCAAGCTGCCGGACGACCTGCCGGACGCGGTGGTCGCCGGCGACCTGCCGGTGTTCCCGATGATCGGCACCTCCCCCGGGTACGTCGTCTCCCGCACGGTGCTCAGCCACGGGCAGCTGGACGGCGTGCCGCGGTGGAGCGTGCTGACGCACGCGCCGCTGGCGGAGGCGACCACCGCGCTGCGGGCGGCCGGGGTGTACATCCCGAACCGGATCAGCCGCGAGTCCGCTTTGGACGGTCTGCCGTTCTTCGTGGTGTCGTGGACGTTCTCGTTCGTGGCGCTGCTGGGCGCGGTGCTCGGGGTGGTGGCGGTGCTCGCGCTGCTGGTCGCGGTCGAGGTCCGGCGGCGGCAGAACGCCCTGGCCGGAGCGCTGGTGCTGCGGATGGGCATGCGGCCGCGGACGCTGCTGGCCAGCCACCTGATGGAGCTGGGGGCGCTGAGCGGGCTGGCGATCGTCGTCGGCGTGGTGTGCGGGGTGTCGGTGGCGGGCCTGTCGGTCCCCCGGTTCGACCCGGCGACGTTCCTCGCGCCGCGCTCGGAGCTGCCGGATCCGCTGCCGTTCGTGCTGACCGTCGTCGTGATCGGCGTGGCCGTGGTCGCGCTGGCCGGCTGGATCGCGGTGCGCTCGGTGCGCACCGCCCGGACCGCGGAGCTGATCCGTGCCTGAAAAACCGATCTTCTCCCTGCGCGGCATCGGCGTCGACTACCCGACGCCCGCCGGGATCGTCACCGGCGTCGACGACGTCAGCCTCGACGTGCCCGCGCGCGGGATGACCGTGCTCGCCGGGCCGTCCGGGTCCGGGAAGTCGACGCTGCTGCGGGTGCTGGGGCTGTTCGAGCACCCCGCGCGCGGCACGCTGACCTTCCAGGGCGCCGACGTCCGCAAGCTCAAGCACCGCGAGCGGCGGGCGCTGCGGCGCCACCACCTGGGACTGGTGTTCCAGAACCCGGCCGACAACCTGCTCGGCTACCTCAGCGTGGCCGAAAACCTGCACGCCGCGGCCGAGGCCGCCGGGACCGAGTGCAACGCCGAGGACATCCTCGGGCAGCTGGGCCTGCACGGCACCGGCGGCTGGAAGATCGCCGCGCTCTCGGGCGGGCAGCAGCAGCGGCTGGCCTTCGGGTGCGTGCTGGCCGCGCGCTCGACGGTGATCCTGGCCGACGAGCCGACGTCGCAGCTGGACGAGGCGTCGGCCGACCTGGTGCTGGACACCCTGCAGTACCTGGTGGACCAGGACTTCGCGGTCCTGGTCGCCTCGCACGACGAACGCCTCATCGACCTCGGCGCCCGGGTGGCCCGGCTGCACAAGGGCACGCTCGAGAGCATCGAAGAACGGGAGCTGCCGGCATGACCGTCGTGGAAGCCGTCGGCCTGCGCCGCAGTTTCGCCCACCCCAGCGGGGACATCGAGGTGCTGCGCGGGCTCGAACTGCGCGTGGGCGCCGGCGAGCTGGTGACGGTGTCGGGCCGGTCGGGGTCGGGCAAGAGCGCGCTGCTGGCGCTGCTGTGCGGGTTCGACTCCCCCGATTCCGGCTGCGTGCTGCTCGACGGCGTCCCGATCGGCGGCGCGCCGCCGTGGCACACGTGCGCGGTGCTGCCGCAGGCGCTCGGGCTGGCCAACGAGCTGACGATCGCCGAGAACGTCGCGCTGCCGCTGCGGTTGCGCTCGGACGTCCCGCGTCCGGCGCCGGAGGCGATCGCCGAGCGGGTCACCGGCCTGCTCGACGAGCTGGGCATCGGCGGGCTCGGCGACCGCTACCCCCTGGAGGTGTCGTTCGGGCAGCAGCAACGGGTGGCGCTGGCCCGTGCGGTCGCCGGCCGGCCGCGGGTGCTGCTCACCGACGAGCCGACCGCGCACCTGGACGCCGGTTCGACGCCCCGGGTGCTGCGGCTGCTGCGCCGGTGCGCCGATGACGGAGCCGCGGTGATCGTCGCGACGCACGACGAAGAGGTCCACCGCGTCGCCGACCGCCGCGTCCGCCTGCTCGACGGGGTGCTTACGGCGCTGCTGGACTGACCCGCGGCCCGGAGTCGGGGACCCCGGCGTAGTCCGGCAGCTCGACGCCGTTGATCGCGCGTTCGATCACCGGCATGAGCGCCTCCATGTCGGGTTCGGCGGCCTCGGCGCCGGCGTCGCGGCTCTGCACGTGGAGCCGGCCGATCTCCTGGTTGGCCTCGACGTACGGGCGCATCAGCGTCTCGTAGCGGGCGAACCCGGCCTCCGGGTCCCACCCGGCCGCGGCCAGCTCGCCGGCCAGCAGGTACGCACCGACCAGGGCCAGCCCGGTGCCGCCGCCGGACATCGGCGACGAGCAGCTCGCCGCGTCGCCGAGCAATCCGACCCGGCCTGCCGACCAGCGGTCCATGACGACCTGGGCGACCTGGTCGAGGTAGAAGTCCGGGGTGTCGTCGAGGTGGGCCAGGATTTCCCGGGTCCGCCAGCCCAGGCCGGCCATCCGCTCGCGCAGCAGGCTCTTCTGCGCCTCGAGGTCGCGGTGGTCGACGTCGAAGCCCTCGGCGGGGAAGGAGAGCATGGCCATCGCGCGGCCGGGGTCCTTGAGGGGCCGCAGGCCGGCGGAGCGGCCCTCGTGCTGGTAGTCGATCATCCAGCGGTCGATCCCGAATTCGTTGGGCACGCTGTAGAAGGCCAGCACCATCCCGAGGTGGCGGACGAACCGCTCGCGCGGGCCGAAGACCATCGCGCGCAGCGACGAGTGCAGCCCGTCGGCCCCGATCACCAGGTCGAACCGCCGCCGGTCACCGCCCGCGAAGGTGACGTCGACCCCGTCGGCGTCCTGGGTGAGCTCGGCGATCCGGTCGCCGAAGACGTACTCGACGCGATCGCGGGTGTCGTCGTAGATCAGCTGCGAGAGGTCCCCGCGCAGGATCTCGATGTCCGCGATGAACCCGTCGCCGTCGTTGTCCTCGGCGTTGAAGGTCTCCAGGACGTTGCCTTCGGCGTCCACCGTGTACGCACCGGCTGTCTCGGTGCGGGCCGCGCGCACGGCCGCGTCCAGCCCCATCCGTTTGATGGCTTCCTTGGCCACCCCGCGGGCGTCCACCGCCTGGCCGCCGGGGCGCAGCCCGGGTGCCCGTTCCACGACGGTCACCTCGGCGCCCCGCCGTCGCAGCCAGTGGGCCAGCGCGGGCCCCGCGACGCTCGCCCCGGCCACCAGCACCTTGTTCCCGCTCACGCGGTCCCCCCATCGTCGTTCCGGATGACGGTCGGGAGTGTAGTGGCTGGGTACGACAACCGATCAGGAATCGAGAAGCGCAGGTCAGGAGCGCGGCCATAGCGTTGCCGGCGTACCGCAGACCACGAACTTCAGGAGCACCGAAGATGAGCACCCAGGGGATCAAGACCGTCCTGCACCCCGTCACCGACCTGGCCGCCGCCAAGGCCGTCTACACCGCCCTGCTGGGCCTCGAGCCGCAGGCCGACGCCCCCTACTACGTCGGCTACGACGTCGAAGGCCAGCACATCGGGCTGGTGCCCAACGGCGCGCAGCAGGGCATGACCGGCCCGGTGACCTACTGGCACGTCGACGACATCGAGGCCAAGCTCGCCGAGGTCACCAAAGCGGGCGCGACGGTCAAGGACGAGCCGAAGGACGTCGGCAACGGGCGCCTGGTGGCGACCTTCACCGACGCCGACGGCAACGTCCTCGGCCTCCTGCAGGACGCTCAGGGCTGATCGAGCGCGGTGGCCCGGCTGACCTCTTCCCAGGCGGCCAGGTCCGCCGCGACGGCCTCGTGGTGGGCGCGGATGGCCTCGACGGCGTCCGCGCCCAGCGCGAGCCGCAGCGGGGCGTCGGCGCTGCCCACCGCGCGGACGATCGCCGCGGCGGCCTTGGCCGGGTCGCCGGGCTGGGTGCCGTCCATGTTCTCGACCGCGGCGCGCGTCCCTCCGGTCGATTCCGCGTAGGCGTCGATCGTGCGGGAGCGGTGCATGCGGCCGCCGCCGAACTCAGTGCGGAACGCGCCCGGCTCGACGATCAGCACCTTGACCCCGAACGCGGCCACCTCCGCGGCCAGCGCCTCGGAAATGCCTTCCAGGGCGAACTTCGCCGCGCAGTAGGCGCCGAAGCCGGGCGGGGCCAGCTGCCCGCCCATCGAGCTGAGCTGCACGACGGCGCCGCTGCCCTGCGCGCGCAGGTGCGGCAGCACCGCCTTGGTCACCGCGACCGCGCCGAAGAACATGACGTCCATCAGCCCGCGCAGTTCGTCCAGGGTGAGCTCTTCGACCGCGCCGACCGAACCGTTGCCGGCGTTGTTGACCACGACGTCGATCCGGCCGAACGCCACCAGCGCGGTCTTCACCGCCGCGTCGATCTGCCCCGCGTCGGTGACGTCCAGTGCCGCGGTCCGGACCCGGTCGCCGCCGCGGTCCCGCAGGTCCGCCAGCGTTTCCGGGCGGCGGGCGGTGGCCAGCACACGGTCGCCGGCGGCCAGCGCGGCCAGCGCGATCTCCCGGCCGAAGCCGGCGGAGCAGCCGGTGATCAGCCAGACGCGGCCGTCGGTGTTGGTCATCTTCGGTTTCCTCCCAGTGCGTTCCTCCTGCCATCCTGGGGACGAGCACGGCCGGGACGCCAACACCGATGTCCTGCCGCGGCTACAGTCTGGGCCTGTGACCCCCGAGTTGCGGCAGCTCCGCTACTTCGTCGCCGTCGCCGAGGCGAGCAGCTTCACCCGCGCCGCCGCCGGGCTGCACCTCGCGCAGCAGTCGCTGTCCCAGCAGATCGGCGTGCTGGAGCGCACCCTCGACGCGCGGCTGTTCGACCGCGACGCGCGCGGCACGCGGCTCACCGCCGTCGGCCGGCTCTTCCTGCCCGAGGCTCGCGCGGTGCTGGCCCGCGCCGAGGAAGCCGTCGCGACGCTCGGGCGGGCGGTGCGCGGCGAGATCGGCGACGTCCGGCTCGTCTTCCTCGCCACGACGGCGAACTACCTGCTGCCGCCGGTGGTGCGCGCGGTGCGGGAACGGCTGCCCGGGCTGGCCGTGACGACGGCCGAGGCACCGGTCGCCGAGCTGGTCGAGGGCCTGCGCGCGGGCCGGTTCGACCTGGCGTTCACCCGGCCGCCGCTGGTCGGCGACCTGGTGTCGGAGACGTTGCTGACCGAAGAGGTGTGCGCGGTGCTGCCCGTGGAGCACCCGCTGGCCGGGCGGGCGTCGCTGGCGCTGGCCGAGCTGGCGGACGAGCCGTGGGTGCTGACCCCGCGCAGCAGCTGGGAACCGTGGCACCGCCGCTACGACGACGACTTCGCCGCGGCGGGGTTCACCCCGCGGGTGGTGCAGCGGGCCACCACCGTGCAGGGCCTGCTCGGGCTGGTCGCGGCCGGCGTCGGGGTGACGCGGCTGGCCCGCTCGTCGCACAGCCTGCGCCGCGGCGGCGTGGCGTTCGTGCCGCTGGACGGCGATGTCGCGCGCACGGAACTGGTGTGGGTGCCCGGCAACGACAACCCGGCGGTCCGGGCGATCGCCGGGGTCGCGGCCGACCTGGCGGCGGCCACCGACCTCACGCAGGCGGGCTGACCGCGGCAAGCCGGGTCCACGGTGCCCGGCGCGGGTCAGAAGGTCTTGGCGGTGTCGCGGGCGGCTTCGGCGGCGAGGCGGCCGGCTTCTCCGGCGTCGCCGGTGAGCGTGGGGTGGAAGCGGATCTCGGTGACGTCGTCGATGCCGGTCCAGTTGAGCCAGCCGGTGAAGAACGGGGCCTGGAAGTCCGCGCCGAACTCCGGTCCGAGGCCGGGCGCCCACACCGCGCTGGTGTAGACGACCGCCGCGCGCTTGCCGCGGCCCGCCAGGAGGTGCCGGTAGCCGGTGGCCGGGTCGACACCGAAGACCCAGCCGGGCTGGGAGACGACGTCGACGAACTGCTTGAGCACGTACGGCACGCCGGAGTTCCACATCGGCACGCTGAACAGGATCCGGTCGGCGGCGTCGAACCTGGCGAACGCCGCCTGCGCCGCCGCCCAGGCTTCGGCCTCTTCGCCCTGCGGGGTGCCGCCGCCGAAGACGGTCATCTTGGCCCGGGCCGCGGCCGGGCCGAACGCGGGCAGCGAGCCGTCCCAGAGGTCCCACTCGTCGATGTCGGCGTCCGGGTGGAGGCTGCGGTAGGTGTCCAGGAAAGTAGCTGCCAGGTGCAGCGACTGGGACGCTTCGCCTCGTGGGGACGCGGAAATGTGCAGCAGATCGGGCATGTCGAAGCTCCTCGGACGGGGGCCGGCTTTCGCCGGGCGGAGAATCGGACTAGAGTCCGCTTATGTCCTTGAACCGTAGCGGACCGCAGTCCGCTTCGTCAACGCCCGCCGAACTGCCGGTCCTCGGCGCGCCCGTCCGCGAGCGGGCCGACGCCGCCCGCAACCGGATCCGCGTGCTGGAAGCCGCCGAGAAGCTCTTCGCCGAACGCGGTGTCGACGCGGTCACCATGGACGACGTCGCGGGCGCCGCCGGCGTCGGCAAGGGCACGCTCTACCGCCGCTTCGGCGACAAGGGCGGTCTCGCCATGGCCCTGCTCGACCAGCGCGAACGCGAACTGCAGGAGCGGATCCTCACCGGCCCGCCGCCACTGGGGCCCGGCGCCGAGCCGGCCGCCCGCCTCGGCGCGTTCGTCGAGGCCTACCTGGAACTGCTGGACCGGCAGCTCGACCTCGTCCTGCTGTCGGAAACCGCCACGACCGGCGCCCGGTTCCGCACCGGCGCACACACCCTGTGGCGGCAGCACTGCCGCCACCTCCTGGAAGCCGGCGGCGCGGAGGACGCCGAGATCGCCGCGGACGTCCTGCTCGCGGCGCTCGCGGCCGAGCAGGTCCGGCACTGGCGGCGGGACCGGGAGATCGGCTCGGCGACGCTGGCGCAGTCGCTCGTCCGGCTGGTGCGCACCTGGCTGCGGTGACGCACCGTGTCCGCCGATCGGCCGGTCCGTAGAATCGGCGGCGATGCGACGCCTTCGGTGGTACTGGGGAGCCCTCGTCCTCGCGTGTGTGGCCCTGCTGGCCGGGTTCTTCGTCTTCTTCGGGTCCGAAAGCAAGCCCGGGCAGCCGCAGCCGCGGCAGGGCCCGCCGGGCACCGGCCCGCTCACCGTCGTCGCGATGGGCGACAGCACCGTTTCCGGCGAAGGCGCCGGCCAGTACACGGCCACCACCAACGGCCAGGGCGGCAACTGGTGCCACCGCTCCCCCAACGCCTTCGTCGAGAAGATCGCCATCCCGGGCGTCACCGCGCACGTCAACCTCGGCTGTTCCGGCGCACCCGCCGAACAGGTCGCCCTCGGCGACGTCAAGCAGTGGACCGAAGGCTCGCAGGCGCAGCAGCTGGCCGCGCTGGTGAAGGACCACCGGGTGGCCGCGGTGGTGATCGCGGTGGGCGCGAACGACGAGCCGAAGTTCTCCAACCAGGTCAACGACTGCTTCAAGGCGTGGTTCGATCCCGGCGGCCCGCCGTGCAGCACCGCGCTGAAGCAGACCTGGCAGTCCAAAGTGGACGCGATGGTGCCGAAGGTCGCGAAGGCCGTCTCGGACGTGAAGGCGGTGCTCGCGCAGGCCGGCTACGTCCCCGCGGACTACCAGCTGATCCTGCAGTCCTACGCGGCGCCGATCGGCCCGGACCTGCCGGAGAACCTGCGCAGCCTCAACGGGTGCCCGTTCCGCGCCGAAGACCTGCGCTGGATCGCCCAGACCGGCATCGGCGTGCTGTCCTCCGGCCTGAAGGCGGCCGCCCGGCAGACCGGGGCCCGCTTCCTGGACCTGGCCAAGGCGGGCGTCAAGCACGAGGCCTGCAGCGGCGGCGCCAACCCGGCGACGGAGTGGTTCACCCGGCTGACGCTCCAGCTGGCCGACCTCGGCCAGGTCGAACGCGCCGGGCACGCGCTCCAGGAATCGTTCCACCCCAACGCCACGGGCCACGCGGCGATCGCCGGCTGCCTGACGGAGTTCATCGCGGCCAAGGACGGCAACGCCTCCTGCCTGGCCGGCGCGGACGGCAAGCTCCACGCGGTCCCGGAGGTCGTGGCCCGCTGACCCGCCGGGGTCGCGGAGGTCAGAGGTCGAGGGCGGCCCGCAGGGCGATGTCGATGCGCTCTTGGACGTCCTGGTCGATCTCGGCGAGGCGCTCGTCGAACCACGGGCGGTAGAGCCGGGTGAGGTTGAGCGTGGACACCCAGTAGCGGGCGTCGACCGCCACGCCGAGGATGTCCATCGGGTCGCGGTCGAGCAGTTCGGTGCCGAGCAGCCAGGGCCGCTCGGACTCGTTCACCCCGTCCGAGGACAGCAGCACCACCGTGCGCTGCCGGGCCGGATCGGTCGGGGGGTGGTACGTCCAGACTTCACCCCTGCGCACGCAGATCCTTTTCCGCCGCGCTGCGCTCGGCCTCGTCCGATTCCGCGACGGCCGGTTCCGGCTTCTGCGGGGTGTATCCCGTGCGCACCGCCTCGCGCCTGGCCGCCTTCGACAGCCAGGACGAGACCGAGATTCCGTGGGCTTTCGCGGCTCGTTCGGCGAATTCCAGCGCGCCGCTGTCCAGCGAAAGAGTGACCTTACGTGTTGCCATACCTTTTACCGTACCAGCGCCCCGGCCGCCGAGCGGGGCGCCGGCGTCAGAACGTGGGTGAACGTCCCTCGAACGGCGTAGAGAGCACCACCGTCGTGCGCGTCGACACCTTCGCCGCTTCCCGGATCCGCCGCAGCAGGTCCTCCAGCGCCAGCGGCGACTGGACGCGCACCAGCAGGATGTAGGACTCGTCGCCGGCCACCGAGTAGCACGACTCGATCTCCTTGATGTGCTGGATCCGCTGCGGGTAGTCGTCCGGAGCCGCCGGGTCGTTCGGCGTCAGCGAGATCAGCGCCGTCAGCGGCAGGCCGATCTGCTCGCCGTCGAGCCGGGCGGTGTAGCCGAGGATGACCCCGCGCTGCTCGAGGCGGCGCACCCGCTGGTGCACCGCCGACACCGACAGCCCGACGCGCTCGGCGAGGTCGGTGAAGCTGCGCCGGCCGTCCGCGGCGAGCTCCTGGACGATCGACTGGTCCAGCGGCTCCAGGCCGCCGGGCGTCATGCGTCCAGCACGACGAGCTCGTGCGGCTGGTTGTTGACGGCCTCGACGCCGTCTTCGGTGACGATCACGATGTCCTCGATCCGGGCGCCCCACCGGCCCGGCTGGTAGATGCCCGGCTCGACGCTGAAGGCCATGCCCGGCTCCAGCGGCAGCGCGTTGCCGGCGATGATGTACGGCTCCTCGTGCACGTCCAGGCCGATGCCGTGCCCGGTGCGGTGGATGAAGTACTCGCCGAAGCCCGCCTCGGCGATGACGTCCCGCGCGGCGGCGTCGACGGCCTCGGCGGTGATGCCCGGCTTCACGGCGGCCACCGCGGCGGCCTGGGCCCGCTGCAGCACCGCGTAGGTCTCGGCCACGTCGGCGTCCCGCGGCTCGCCGACGGCGTACGTGCGGGTGGAGTCGGAGTTGTAGCCGGCCGGCAGCGGGCCGCCGATGTCGACGACCACGACGTCACCCTTCTCGATGACGCGGCCGGAGACGTCGTGGTGCGGGCTGGCGCCGTTCGGGCCGGAGCCGACGATCACGAAGTCGGCCTGGACGTGCCCCTCCTCGACGATGGCGGCGGCGATGTCGGCACCGACCTCGGCCTCGGTGCGACCCGGCCGCAGCCACTCGTGGACGCGGGCGTGCACCCGGTCGATCGCCGCGCCGGCCTCGCGCAGCGACGCGATCTCGGCGGCGTCCTTGCGCATCCGCAGCTCCCGGACCACGGGACCGGCCAGCGTCTGCTCGGCGCTGCCGAGGGCGGCCCGCAGCGCGAGGACGTGTAGGGCAGGGGTGAAGTCGCTGACGGCGACCCGGCCGGGCTTGCCGAGCCGGTCGGCGACGAGCGCGTACGGGTCGTCACCGTCGACCCAGGTGAGCAGCTCGACCCCGAGGTCGTCGGTCGGGACGTCGGCGTACCCGGGCGCCTCCAGCTTCGGCACGACGAGCGCGGGCGTGCCGTCGGCGGGGACGACGAGGGTGGTCAGCCGCTCGAACGAGCCCCCGGCCTGCCCGAGCAGGTACCGCAGGTCGGAGCCGGGCGCGATCAGCAGGGCATCGGTGCCCGCGGCGGCCGCGGCAGCGCGGGCGCGGTCCAGCCGCGCCCGGAGGGCGGCGGCATCGGGAGCGGGCGTGTGAAGGGAGCGGCGCGACATGAGGGCGAGCCTAGTGGGGCGCCGGGCGATCCGAACGCGCCCGGGGCCACGACATGCCGGGCCGGGTGACCCGCGGCTCACCGCTCCCCCGCCGCGCGCCGCCCTGCGCCCGCGGGGGCGCCCCCCGTTTTCCACGCTACCGGTCACCACCGACAATTCCGGGCCCGGGAAGCCGAACCCCGGTCAGCCGCGAGCCCGGCCCGCATTCCCCGGGCGAGAGCGCCGCGTGGCTTGTCCCTCCTCCGCCCCCCGGACGTGGCAGGCTGTGCGGGTGACCGGATCCCTTGCCCTGCTCGACTCCGCGAGCCTGTACTTCCGCTCCTTCTTCGCCCTGCCCGACTCGATGCGCGCCGCCGACGGGACGCAGGTCAACGCCGTGCGGGGGTTCGCCGACACGATCGCGCGGATCCTCACCGACCGGCGGCCCGCGCGGCTCGTCTGCTGCCTGGACGCCGACTGGCGGCCGAAGTTCCGCACCGACCTGCTGCCCAGCTACAAGGCCCACCGGGTGGCCGAGGAGACCGGCAGCGGCCCGGACGTCGAAGAGGTGCCCGACACGCTCACCCCGCAGGTGCCGATCATCCTCGACCTGCTCGAAGCGTTCGGGTTCGCCACCGCCGAAGCCGCCGGCTACGAGGCCGACGACGTCATCGGCGCGCTGGCCACCCGCGAGCAGGCCGACCCGGTCGAGGTCATCACCGGCGACCGGGACCTCTTCCAGCTCGTGCGCACCGAACCCACGCCCACCTCGGTCATCTACGTCGGCAAGGGCTGGGCCAAGGCCGAGGTGCTGGGGCCCGCCGAGATCGCCGAGCGCTACAGCCTGCCGCGCGACACCGCCGGACCGGCGTACGCGGACATGGCCGCCCTGCGCGGCGACCCCTCCGACGGCCTGCCCGGGGTCGCCGGCATCGGCGAGAAGACCGCCGCCAAGCTGATCACGCAGTTCGGCTCGCTCGAAGCCCTCGTGAAGGCGGGCGAAACCGGTGACTCTGCGCTCCCGCTCAAGACGCGGCTGCGGTTGAAGGACGCGGCCGACTACCTCGCCGTCGCCCCCACCGTCGTGCGCGTGGCGGTCGACGCGCCGGTCGAGCAGTCACGCCCCGACACCGTCCCCGCGAAGCCGGCCGACCCGGACCGGGTTGCCGAGCTGGCCGAGCGGTGGAACCTCGGCAACTCGGTCGAACGGCTGCTCAAGGCCTTGCCCGGCGCGTGAGCGCGGCCTAGAAGTGGGTGCCGCACCACGGTGCGGCCGTGGTGGTGAACAGCTCGTCGGCCCGCCCGAGCGCCGCCGCGTCGCGGACTTCGACGCGGCCCGCGGCCGCCAGCGTCGTCGCGGCCCAGTGCCCGAGGTAGAGCATGCCGAGCGTGTCGACGTCGAGAGCCAGGTCCGCGGCCGCGTCGGTGCGCCGCACGCCGTCCGGGCCGATCTCGTAGTGCCCGGCGTTGGCCGGCAGCAGCCGGTCGGTCACCGCGAGCACCACCGGGGCGGCCGCGCGGTAGGTGCGGGCGGCGAGCGCGGCCGCGACGTCGACCGGGCGCAGCCACAGGTCGTCCTCGACGGCGGCCGTGGCCGCGTGCCGGTGATCGGTCAGCATCAGGGCGAGCGGCTCGTCGACCGGCCGGTGCCGGGCGTACACCTCCGAGACCAGGTCCACCGACAGCAGGTACCGCCACAGCGCGGCACCGGCGGCCGGGCTCGCCCCGTGCAGGTCGAGGACCTCCAGCGCGGCACCGTGGTCGGGTGCATCGAACGAGCGGCGGGTGACCGTGGCGTACACGGCGAACCCGTCGTCCCCGTCCGGTCCACTGTGGACGACGACGAGCCGTCCGCCGTCCGGGCCGACGTGCCGGTCGTGCGAGATCGGCCACCAGCGCTCCGGCCGCCTGATCATGCCCGGCCGGTGCAGCCCGATCCGCCGGTACAGCCCCGGAATCTCCTTCACCGCCTCCTCGGGCGTGAGCAGCCGGACGTCGCCCCCGGCCGCGACGCGCTCGTGCAGGCGCGCCGACGGCCGCGCCACCCGCAGCGTCTTGCCGAGCGCCGCCGAGCCGTACCCGAACCGGCCGTAGATGGTGGGTTCGCTGGCGTGCAGCACCGCCAGCGGCAGCCCCCGCGCGGCGAGGTCCGCCAGCTGCGCGGCCATCATCGCGCCGAGCACCCCGCGGCGGGTCCGGTCGGCGCGGACCCCGACGCCCTCCACCGCGGCGACCGGCAGCGTCCGCCCGCCCGGGACGGCGATCTCGGTGTCGTAGGAGCTCGCGATCCCGATCGGGATCCCGCCCTCGAACGCGCCGAACTTCCGCGCGGCGGGCCAGGACTCCCCCACCCGCGTCCACACGTCGTCGGTGACGGGCGCGGTGTGCAACGCGCGGCGCAGCAGGTCGAACGTGCTGCGCCGCTCGTCTTCGCCGATCGGGCGGACGTCGAAGGTGCTCATCCTCCCGATCCTGCCGCGGGACACCCGGCCCGGCACCCGGTTTTCGCGCCCGCTCAGAAGTGGCTGCCGCTCCAGGCCGCCGACCGGGTGCCGAAGAGCAGGTCCGCCGCCTCGGGCGCGGCCGGGTCACGGACCTCGAGCCGGCCGGCCGCCGCCAGCGCCGACGGCCGCCAGGTCCCGAGGTACACCATGGCCAGCGTGGTGACGTCCAGGCCGAGCCCGGCCGGCCCGTCCGTGCGCTCGGCGCCGTCCGGGGTGACGCGGTAGGTGCCGCTGTTGGCGGGCAGCAGCGGATCGGTCACCTCGACGACCACCGGCTCGGCGACGCCGTAGGTGCGACCGGCCAGTGCGGCGGGGACGTCGACGAGCCGCAACCAGTGCTCGTCCCCGATCCGGTCGACGTTGCCCCGGCGGTGGTCGGCCAGCAGCAGCTCGATCGGGTCGTCGAGCGGCCGCGCCCCGGCGACGATCCGGTCCACCAGGTCCACGCCGAGCAGGAACCGCCACAACCCGGCGTACGCGGCCGCGGAACCGGCGAACAGGTCCGCCACCTCCAGGGTCTTGGTCCACGGCGGGGCCATCGCGCCGTCGACGTGGTAGATCGCGAAGCCGTCCGGCCCGTCGGGGCCGTGGTGCACGACCGCCTTCGCCGGCGTGGTGTGCCGCCGCAGCTGCATCTCGTAGAGCCGCCACAGCACCTCGGGCCGGGTCATCATCCCCGGACGGTGCTCGAGCCGCTCGTACACGCCGGGGCAGACCTCCAGTGCCCGGCGGAGGTCCAGCAGCTCCAGCTCACCACCCGCCGGCGCGTCCGGCCGCAGCCGCGCCCGGTGCGGGTCGAGGCTGTAGGTGCGGTAGCGCGTCGCCAGCCCGTACCCGAACCTGCCGTAGATCCCGGCCTCCGACGCCAGCAGGTTCGCGAACACCACCCCGCGCGCCGCGAAGTCCGCCAGCTGCGTCGTCATCAGCGCGCGCAGGACACCCCGCCGGGTGCGATCGGCCCGGACCCCCACCGAAGTCACGCCCGCTATCGGCAGCCGGGCCCCGCCGGGCACCGTGAGCTCGGCGTCGAACGACCGGGCCGTCCCGATCAGCTCCGGGTCGAACGCCCCGAGCGTGCCTCCGGGCTGGTAGTACCGCGCCGCGTACTCCCATTCGGCGTCATCGGACGGCGCGGCGTGCAGGGTCTCCCGGAACAGCTCGCTCGCCGCCCGGTGTTCGCCGTCGTCCAGCGTCCGGATCTCGAAGTCGCTCATGCCCGGATCATCTCCGGAAACGCCGAGGCCCGGCCACCGGAATACGCCGGCGGCCGGGCCTCGCGCGAACTACTTGGTCACGGGCGGGGAAACCTCGTAGTTGCCGCCGGTGCCCTTCACCGTGATCGGCACCTGCTGCGGCTTCCCGGCGATCGTGGCGGTGCACTCGAACTTCGCCCCGTCCTCGACCTTCTGCTCGGCGGGGCAGGTGACACCGGTGACGCCGTCGATCTTGTAGGTCTCGGTCAGCAGCTTCTGCACGTCGGTCTGCATCTGGGTGTTGTTGAAGACCTGCGTCTTCAGGAACCCGGGCGCGACGAACCCCAGCACGAGGAACGCGGCGACGGCCACGATCGCCAGGACCACGCCGATCAGCAGGCCCTTCTTCGACTTCGCCGGCTTCTCCTCCTCCGGCGCGGCCGTGCCGGGGAACTGCTGGCCGTAGTCGTACTGGCCACCCGGCTGCTGCCCGTACTGCGGCTGCGCCTGCGGCCCGCTCTGCGGATACCCCCCACCGGGCTGCTGCCCGTACTGCGGCTGCGCCTGCGGCCCGCTCTGCGGGTACCCGCCCCCGGGCTGCTGGCCGTAGGGCGGCGGCTGCTGGCCCCACTGCGGCTGCTGCGGCGGGGTGTACCCGCCCGGCTGCTGCCCCCACTGCTGCGGTTGCTGGGGCTGCTGCGGCTGGCCCCACTGCTGCTGCTGGCTCGGGTCGTAAGGAGGCTGCTGCGGCTGCCCCCAGTGCGGCTGCTCCTGCGGGCCGCTCGGCGGGTACGCGCCGCCCGGCTGCTGCCCGTACTGGGGCTGCTGTGGGTCGTTGCCGCCATACGGCGTGCTCATCGTCTGCCTCCGCCTGCTTCGCTCATCTCGCTGTCCACCCCGAAACACCGGCAAGCCGCGCACACACGGTGTCGCAGGCGATCCAACCACAGGTTCCAGCCGAGCACACGTGTCCACGCTCACCGGTCACCCGGCCGCCGAGCTGGGCTAACACCGAGTTCACGCCGCCCCCGCGGCCACGACTCCGCGACGGAGTGCCTTCACCGCCTCGGCCGCCGTGGCCCCCACCGGATCCGCCTTGCCCAGCACGTCCCGGACCTGGTCGAGCAGGTCGATCACCTGCCGCGACCAGCGCACGAAGTCACCGGCCGACAGCTCCTGGCCGTTGGCCTCGGCCGCCGTGAGGACCTTCTCCAGGGATTCACCGCGCGCCCAGCGATAAACCGGCCACGCGAACCCGGCGTCGGGCTCCCGGGTCCGGTCCAGCCGGTGCCGCCGCTCGTCCTCGGTCAGCTCCACCCACAGCCGCGCCGTCTCCTGCCACGCCTCCGGGACCGCCCCGCCCGGCAGCCGCGGCTCCCCCGCGGTGTCCCGGCGCGCCTCGAACACCAGCGTCGACACGACCGCGGCCAGCTCGGCGGCGTTGAGCTTCCGCCACACGCCGTGCCGGATGCACTCCGCGGCCAGCAGGTCGGACTCGCTGTAGAGCCGCGTCAACCGCCGGCCGTGCTCGGTGACCCGGTCCTCGCCGTCCCCGGCCGACTCCGGCCCCAGATAGCCGCGCTCCCCCAGCAGCGCCAGGATCCGGTCGAACGCCCGCGCCAGCGAGTGCGTCGTCGCCGCGACCTTCCGCTCCAGCTGCTGGGTCTCGGCCGCCAGCCGCTGGTACCGCTCCACCCAGCGCAGGTTCGCCTCGCGCTCGGCCAGCCCGTGACACGGGTGCGCCCGCAACGCCCGCCGCAACGCCGCCAGCTCCCCGTCCTCGTTCGCCCCCGAACCCCGCTTCTGCCGCCCCGGCAACGAAATCCCCGAGCTCCGCAGCATCGAGGCGATGTCCCGGCGCGTCCGCGGCGACCGCAGCTCCACGTGCTTGGGCAGCCGGATCCGCCCCAGCGCCTCCACCGGCGCCGGGAAGTCCGCCACCGACAACGGCCCCGACCACCGGTCCTCGGTCACCACCACCGGCCGCGGCTCCCGGATCGGGTCCAGGCCCGGATCGACCACCACGGCCAGCCCCGCCCGCCGCCCGGCGGGCACCGCGATGACGTCACCCTTGCGCAGCTTCTCCAGCGAATCGGCCGTCCCGGCCCGCCGCGCCGCGGTGTTCTGCCGCGACAACGCCTTCTCCCGCGCCGAAATCTTCGCCCGCAGCTCGACGTACTCCAGCATTTCGTCGAAATCGCCGGTCACCGCGGCCGTGTAGCCCTTGAGCGCCTCCTTGTTCCGCTCGATCCGGCGCGCGGTCCCCACCACCGACCGGTCGGCCTGGAACTGCGCGAACGACTGCTCCAGCAGCTCCCGCGCCTCGGCCGCGCCGACCTGCGAAACCAGGTTGACCGCCATGTTGTAGCCCGGCCGGAACGACGACCGCAGCGGGTAGGTCCGCGTCGAGGCCAGCCCGGCCACCTGCTTCGGATCCACCCCCGGCTGCCACGCGACGACGGCGTGCCCCTCCACGTCGATGCCGCGCCGCCCGGCCCGGCCGGTGAGCTGCGTGTACTCCCCCGGCGTCAGGTCGACGTGCGCCTCGCCGTTGTACTTCACCAGCCGCTCGAGCACGACCGTGCGGGCCGGCATGTTGATGCCCAGCGCCAGGGTCTCCGTGGCGAACACGACCTTCACCAGCCCGCGGACGAACAACTCCTCCACGGTCTCCTTGAACGCCGGCAGCAGCCCCGCGTGGTGCCCGGCGATCCCGCGCTCGAGGGCCTCCCGCCACTCCCAGTACCCCAGCACGCCCAGATCGCCCTCGGGCAGGTCCGCCGTGCGCTCCTCGATGACCCGCCGGATCTCCTCGACCTCGCCCGGCCCGTTCAGCCGCAACCCCGACCGGACGCACTGCGCCACCGCGGCGTCACACCCCGCGCGGGAGAAGATGAACACGATCGCCGGCAGCAACCCGGCCCGGTCGAGCTGCTCGACCACGTCGACCCGCGACGGCGGCCGGAACCGCGGCATCCGCGGCGGCGCACCCCGGCGCCCCCGCGGCCCGCGGAACCCGGCCGGCGCGTACTGGCGGCCGATCTCCTCGGTCCGCCGCAGCAGGGTCGGGTTGATCCGCAGCTCGGCGCCCGGCGCGTGCACGTCGTCCCCGGCGAACAGGTCCAGCAGCCGGTTGCCCACCAGCATGTGCTGCCACAGCGGCACCGGCCGGTGCTCGTCCACGACGACCGTCGTGTCGCCCCGGACCTCCACCAGCCACTCGCCGAACTCCTCGGCGTTGCTGACCGTCGCCGACAGCCCGACCACGCGCACGTGCTCGGGCAGGTGCAGGATCACCTCTTCCCACACCGCGCCCCGGAACCGGTCGGCGAGGTAGTGGACCTCGTCCATCACGACGTACCCGAGGTCGGTGATCGTCGACGAGCCGGCGTAGAGCATGTTGCGCAGCACCTCGGTGGTCATCACGACCACCTGCGCGTTGCCGTTGATCGAGGTGTCCCCGGTCAGCAGGCCGACGGCGTCGGTGCCGTAGCGGGCGACGAGATCGGCGTACTTCTGGTTCGACAGTGCCTTGATGGGCGTCGTGTAGAAGCACTTGCGGCCCTCGGCGAGGGCCAGGTGCACGGCGAACTCGCCGACCACGGTCTTGCCCGCGCCGGTGGGCGCGCAGACCAGCACGCCGTGGCCGTCCTCGAGCGCCTGGCACCCGCGGATCTGGAACTCGTCGAACTCGAAGGACACCTCCGCGGCGAAGCGCGTCAGCTGGGGGTGCTTCCCGCGGCGTGCGGAGGCCGCATAGGCCTCGGCCGGGGACGGAGAAGGGCTACTGGCCACGTCGTCAGGGTTTCACACCCCACCGACAGTCCGCACGTTGCGTACTTCGACCCGCGGTATAGGTCGTTATACACTTGGGTGGGCGGGAACCGGGGGTCATCGGGCGGCGTCGGAGCGGGCATGACCGAACCGTGCCCGAGCTGCGGCCTCCTGGACCGGGTGCAGCACGTGCCCGCGGCCTATCACGGCGGCCATGCGTTCTACCGGGGCCAGGGGCCGGCGGTGGCGGTGCCGGCCGGTGACGGGGTGATCGTGACGAACAGCCAGGTCAGTGGCGTGACGGTGACGGCGGTGGCCCGGGTGCTGGACCCCTTCCCTCCCCCGCGCCGCGGCGGTGGCCTCCTGGCGGCGACGATCCTGCTGGCCCTGGTGGGCAGCTGTTTCCTCGTGCTGCCGTTCTCGGCGTCCGATGACCCGCCCCCGGGCGGTGCGGCCGCGAAGGTGCTGGGCTTTGCGGTGCTCTCGCTGCCGGCGTTCGCGGTGTACGTCGCGGCGGGGGTGCTGGTCTGGTTGTACGTCCGCCGCGTGCGGGCGCACCGGCGGCAGCGGCGTGGCGTGCCGGCGGCCCAGCAGGTGTGGGAGCAGGGTTGGTTCTGCCACCGCTGCGGCGGCGTGTACTTCGCCGACTCGGGCCGCCTGCTGACCCCGGCGCACTTCCGGCACCTGGTGGCGCGGGCGGGCGGGTACGACCGTTAGGCCAGCACCGTCAGGGCACCCGGCACGCAGGTGGCGGTGACCGGGACCGTGCCCTGCGGTTCCCCGTCGGCGTAGGCGGGCCAGGTGTTGCCGGCCAGGGTCACCGAACGGGCGCGCAGCGTGCGGACCGCCGGGTGGGTCACGTGGTTGCCCGTGCGCAGGCCCGGGAGCATGCGGATCAGGCCGCGGCGGGTGGCGTGGCCGATGATCGTGACGTCGAAGACGCCGTCCTCGGGGTCGGCCGTCGGGCAGATCGGGACGCCGCCGCCGTAGAACCGCGTGTTGCCGATCGCCACGAGCGTCGCGTCGAGTTCGAGGCGGCCGGTGCCGGTGTCGACGACCACCGGGCGGGACCGGAACGACGCCAGCTCGGCCAGGATCGCCACGTCGTAGCGGCGCGGGCCGGACGGCCAGCGCATCCGGTTGGCGCGTTCGTTGACGCTCGCGTCGAACCCCGCGCACAGCACCGTGGCGAACCAGGTGTCGCCCGCGCGGCCGAGGTCGATGCGGCGGCGGGCGCCCGAGCCCAGGGCCGCGACCAGCGCCTCGACCGCCGGGAGGGGCTCGCCGGGGATGCCGAGGGCGCGGGCGAAGTCGTTGCCGGTGCCCGCCGGGACGAGACCGAGCGCCACGTCGTTGTTCGCGCAGAACTGGACACCCTGGTGGGCGGCGCCGTCGCCGCCGAGCACGATGAGGGCGTCCAGCCCCGCGGCGTGGGAGGACTGCATCAGCGCGCGGGACTCCTCGACGGAGTTGGCGACCAGAACGTCGAGGCGGTCCACGGCGGTGCGCAGCCGTTCGGCGACGGTGTCGGCGATCCGGGCGGCCGCGCCGTGCCCCGACGCCGGGTGCACGGCGAGCGCGGCGTGGAGCCCCACTAGGTGACGTCGTCGGTGCTCGAGCGGCCACCGGAGGCGGTCGGGGTGGACGGCTCGTCGTCGATCGTGCTCGGCGTGTAGTCGAACGGCGCGGCTTCGTCGTCGGCGAGGGAGTCCCAGCCCTCGTCGCTGCGGGCCTTGTCCAGCTTGCGGTCGTGGAAGCGCGCCATCTGCACGGCGATCTCGAACAGCACGGTGAGCGCGCCGGCCAGGCCGAGCATCGAGAACGGGTCCGAGCCCGGGGTGGCGAACGCCGCGAAGACGAACAGCGCGAACACGATGCCGCGGCGCCACTTCTTCAGCTGCACGTACTTCACCACGCCGACGCGGTTGAGCATCACCACCAGCAGCGGGAGCTCGAAGCTGATGCCGAAGATGATCAGCAGCGACAGCAGGAACGAGATGTACTTGTCCGCGGTCAGCGCGGTGACGAACGCATCCTGCCCGAAGCCCATGAGCAGCTGCAGGGCGTGCGGGAAGAGGATGTAGGCGAGCACGGCGCCCGTGGCGAACAGCACCGACGCGAACGCGACGAACGTCAGCGCGTACTTGCGTTCCTTGCTGTAAAGGCCGGGCGCGATGAACGCCCAGAGCTGGTAGAGCCAGGCCGGCGACAGGAGCACGGCCCCGGCCGCGATGCCGACCTTCAGCTGCGTCATGAACGCTTCGAACGGCACGGTCTGCAGCAGCCGGCACCCTGCCGCGCTGTCGAGCCGCCGCTCCGGCGGGATGGCGCAGTACGGGTCCTTGACGAGGTCGCCGAGCGACGGGATCGGCCCGATCTTGGTGCCGAACCAGATGAACCCGAGAATCCCGCCGATCACCACCGCGAGCAGCGCGAAGCCGAGACGGCGGCGGAACTCGTAGATGTGCTCGATGAGCGTCATCGTGCCGTCGGGATTGGCCCGACGGCTGCGCTTGCGCCGCTTCGACCGGCGGCTGTCACCGTTTCCGGAGGCGGATTCCGCCACGGGTTGTTCCGTTCTCGTCGGAGTCCGCCGGAGCGCGCCGGGTTCGGCGCGCTCCGTGGACGGGGGACCGGGTGGGGCCGGAGCCGCTCAGCTGACGTTCTTCTGCGGCTGCTCGGCCGCCTGCTGCTTCTTCAGCTCGTCGAGCTGACGCTGCAGGTCGGCGACCTGCTGGTCGGTCGAAGCGGGCGTGGCGGGCGTGGCCGAGATCTGCTTCGTCTCGGCGGGCTCGGCGTCTTCGTGCGCCGCGGCCTTGTCGCCGGTGAGGTCCTTGGTCTCGGCCTTGAAGATCTTCATGGACTTGCCGATGGACCGGGCCGCGTCGGGAAGCCTCTTGGCCCCGAACAGCAGCACGACGACGAGCACCAAGATGATCAAATGCCACGGCTGCAATCCGTTCAGCATGGTGGCCTCCTATCTGCGTCTGGTAGGGATGTTACTGGTTTTCCGCTTTGCGGCGGCGCTGCGCGAACGCGACGCGCAGTCCCGCCGACCGGGCGCGGAGGAGACCGGCCCGGTCCTGGGTGTTCGTCACCACCATGCTTGTGGTTTGCCGGAAGGCACGCAAGACCTTGACGGTCCGCACCAGCAGGACCACGAGGACGGCGAGGCCGAGCGCGATGAGCACAGCGGTGGGCAGGTACGGCACGCCGTCAGCCTAGTGGTCGCAGGTTGACGGAAGGTGACGGGCTCGGGCCACCGCGTCGGCGGCCCGGCGACCGACGTCGGACGCGAGGTCGGCCGGGCTCTCCACCAGCGCTTCCCCGCCCAGGCCCAGCACCAGGCGCACCATCCACGACTGGTCGGCGTAGCGCATCCGGATCCGCAGCCGGCCGCCGTCGAGCTCGTCGAGCTCCTCGCACGGGTAGTACTCGGCTACCCAGCGTGCGTCCGGGTCGAGGACCAGGACGGCCTCCCGCTGGTCGGGACGCTCGCGGAAGACACCGTCGGAGATGTCGGTGGGGTGGGCGTGCGCGGGCGGCCGCGACGGCTCGTCGAGGACGGTCAGCTCGTCGATCCGGTCGAGCCGGAACAGCCGAACGCCCTCGGCGCGGCGGCACCAGGCCTCGAGGTAGCCGACCGCCTGGACGATCAGCAGCCGCATCGGGTCGACCGTGCGCTCGGTGATCTGGTCCTTCGAGGCGGTGTAGTAGCGGATCCGCAGCGCTCGGCCGTCCTGCAGCGCCCGGGCGACCTCCTCGCGGGTGCGGGCGGTCTTCTTGCCCTCCCGCACTCCCCCGCCGACGACCACGCCGGCCGGCTGGGCCTGCCCGGCGGCGGCCTCGATCTTGGCGATGGAGCGGCGGACGGCGTCGCCGTCGACCACCCCCGGCGTCTCGGCCAGCGCCCGCAGCGCCACCAGCAGCGCGGTGGCCTCACCGCCGGTCAGCCGCAGCGGGCGGCTCATCCCGGCGTCGTGGGTGACGACGATCGTGTCGCCCTCGAAGGACAGGTCGATCAGGTCGCCGGGGCCGTAGCCGGGCAGCCCGCACATCCAGAGCAGCTCGAGGTCCTTGCGCAGCTGCCGCGGGCTGACGTCGAAGTCCTGCGCCGCGTCGTCGATGCGGACGCCCGGGCGCGCCAGCAGGTACGGCACGAGCGCGAGCAGCCGCGGCATCCGGTCGGTCGACCCGCTCACAGCGCGCTCACCTGCCGGGCGACGACGGCCTCCAGCCGGTCCTGCACGCTCTTGGCCAGCACGTCGGGTTCGAGCACGAGGACGTCCGGGCCCTGCGCGCTGATCCAGTCGGCGGCCGATTCCGGATACAGCAGGGCGATCTCCACGAGGTCGCCCTCTTCGCCGTCGACGGTGGCGCGGCCGACCACGGTGCCGCGGCGGCGGACCCCGACCGCGCGGCCGTCGGCGACCCAGACCCTGGCGGTGGTGACCGGGGCCGGTTCGCTGTCGCCGGTGGCCGTGACGAGCTTGAGCAGGTTGACGCCCTCGGGCCGCCGGACCTCGCCGGGCTTGCCGACCGGACGGACCTGCCCGGTGACGCGGGAGAGCCGGAAGCAGCGGGTGGCCCCGCGGTCGCGGTCGTGCCCGACGACGTACCAGCGGGCCCGCCAGGACACCACGCCCCACGGTTCGAGGGTGCGCATGATCCGTTCCGGGGAGCCGCTGCGGCGGTACTCGAAGCGCACGGCCTGGCCGTTCTGCACCGCGGCCAGCAGCGGCCCGAACGCCGGTTCGGCGCGCACGCGCGGCTCGACCACGGTGGGTGCCTGGTCGTCGACCTCGAGGCCGGCGGCGCGCAGCTTCACGAGCGCGCCCTGCGCCTGCCCGGTCAGCTCCGGGGAGTCCCACAGCCGGGACGCCAGCGCGACGGCGGCGGCTTCGTCGGGGGCGAGGTCGATCTCGCCGAGTTCGTAGTCGCGGCGGGCGATCCGGTAGCCCTCGATGGCGTCGAACGCGGAGTTGCGGCCGGTCTCCAGGGGGATGCCGAGCTCGCGCAGCTCGGTCTTGTCCCGCTCGAACATCCGGAAGTAGGCCTCGTCGCTGGCCGCGTCGCCGTAGCCGGGCACGATGCCGCGGATCTTCTCGGCCGTGAGGTACTGCCGGGTGGACAACAGGGCCAGCACCAGGTTGACCAGTCGTTCGGCGCGTGCGGTGGACACCCGGTAGAGCCTAGCCCGCGCCGCCCGGCCCGATCGTGAGGTCCGGGGTGCGCGCGTCGTAATCGGCGCGGGCGGCGTCGACGGCTTCGAAGTTGGCCTCGGCCCACTCCTTGAACCCGGCCATCAGCGCCCGCAGCGATTCCCCCAGTGGTGTAAGGGAATAGTCGACGCGGACGGGCACCGCCGGGGTCACCTCGCGGGTGAGGAGACCGTCCCGTTCGAGCACCCGCAGGGTCTGGGTGAGCATCTTCTGGCTGACCCCGGCGATGCGCCGCGAAAGGTCGCTGTAGCGCTGTGGCCCGTCACCGAGAGCGACGAGGATCAGGCTGACCCACTTGCCGGCGATCTCGTCGAGCAGCTTCCGGGTCGGGCACGCCGCCAGGTAGGCGTCGTAGGCGGCTTTTTCGGCCTGCCGCCGCTGTTCCGCCGTGCGCGTGGCCACCGGGCGAACCTCCTCGTCGGGTAGGCACCCGCAGGTGCGTACTTCCCGATGGAGAGTAGCTCCCCATACGTTCGCGGGGAAGGTTCCGATCGGTGAAGGAGACGCGAGATGCGTGCGGTGGTCGTCCGGCGGTTCGGGGAGCTCGAGGTGGTTTCGGTGCCGGTGCCGGACCCGGGGCCGGGCCAGGTGCGGATCCGGGTGGCGGCGGCCGCGGTGAACCCGGTGGACCTGGCGACCGCCGGTGGCGCGCTGAGCGCGGCAGGGGTGATCCCGCCGCGGGAGGTACTCGGCCTGGGCTGGGACGTCGCCGGCGAGATCGACGACGCCGGCGACACCGGCTTCCGGGTGGGCGACGCCGTGGTCGGCCTGCGCGACCGGATCGCCACGCCGCTCGGCGCCTACGCCGACCACCTCGTCCTGGACGCCTCCGCCGTGGCGCCCGCACCCGCCGGCGTCTCCCCCGCCGAAGCCGCGACCCTGCCCCTGAACGCGCTGACCGCCGCCCAGGCCCTCGACCTGGTGCAGACCACCGGGACCGTCCTGGTCACCGGAGCGGCCGGGGCGGTCGGCGGGTACGCCGTCGCCCTCGCCCACGCCCGGAAGCTGCGGGTCGTCGCCGTGGCCTCCGAGGCCGACGAAGCGCCGGTCCGGGCGTTCGGCGCGGACGAGTTCGTGCCGCGAGGTCCGTCGCTGGGCGACCGGGTGCGCGCGCTGGTCCCGGGCGGGGTCGACGCGGCCCTCGACACCGCGCTCCTCGGCTTGGACGCCCTCGACGCGGTCCGCGGCGGCGGCGAGTTCGTGGCCTTCGCCGCGGGCGCCGCCCCGATCCCGCTGCGCGGGACCCGCGTCCGCAGCGTCTGGATCCGCGCGGACGGGCAACGCCTGGCCGAGCTGGCCCGCCTCGCCGGGAACGGCACGCTCCCGCTGCGCGTCGCCGGCGTCCTGCCGCTGACCGAGGCGGCGGCCGCGCACGAACGGCTGGCCGCGGGCGGGCTGCGTGGCCGGCTCGTGCTGACTCCCTAGCCTGGAGCCCATGGATGATCGCGTTCTCCTCGTCACCGGCGCCTCCCGCGGTCTCGGCGCCGCGACGGCCCGGCTGGCCGCCGCCTCCGGGTTCAAGCTCGCCCTGGTCGCCCGCGAGGCCGGATCGCTCGCCCCGCTCGCCGCCGAGCTGGGCGGGGATCGGGCCCTCGCCCTCGGCGCCGACGTCGGCGACTGGCCTGCCGTCTCCGGCGCGGTCGCCGAGACCGTCGCCCGGTTCGGGCGGCTCGACGCCGTCTTCGCCAACGCCGGGATCGGCGTCGGGACGTCCTTCTTCGGTGACGGCGATCCGGACCCGCGGGCGTGGGAGCCCATGGTCCGCACGAACGTCCTCGGCGCCGCCTACACCGCCCGCGCCGCCCTGCCCGCGCTGCGCGAGTCCGGAGGCCACCTGCTGATCACCGGCTCGGTCGCCGGCCGGTACATCCGCAACGCCAGCCTCTACTCCGCGACGAAGTGGGCCGTGACCGGCATGGCCGGCGCGATCCGCGAGGAGGCCGTCGGCACCGGCGTGCGGGTCACGCTGATCAACCCGGGCATCGTCGACACCGACATCCTCAGCGACGAGCAGCGCAAGAAGCCGAAGCTGGCCCCGGACGACGTCGCCCGCGCGGTCCTCTACGCCCTCGGGCAGCCACCGTCGGTCGACGTCAACGAGATCGTGGTCCGCCCGACCGGCCAGGTCCTCTAGAAGCCCAGGCGGGCGACGCGGCCCTGGGCGCCGCCGGCCCAGCAGGCGGCCCCGGCGCAGTCCACGCTGTCGAAGCTGCCCGTGTCGAACGAGCTCCAGTGCCGTCCGCCGTCCGGGCTGTAGTCGCTGCCGCCCGGGCCGACCGCGAGCACCGTGCCGCCGCGCCAGGCCAGGCCCGAGCGGTACCCGGCCGGGTACTGGCCCGGGGTCGTCCAGGTGCGGCCGCGGTCCCGGGTGAGCGCCACGGCCGGGCCGGGCGCGGTCGGGTTCGCGAAGTCGCCGCCGATCGCGACGCCGTGGGACGGCGAGCGGAAGGCCAGCGCGAACACGCCCGCCGACGGGCTGCTCGGCAACGGCGTGTCCGAAGCGCTCCAGTGGCGGCCGCCGTCGCCGGAGTGCAGGACGCGGGCGGTCGCGCCGCCCCCGGTCGCGAGCCAGGCGTCGAACGGCCCCGCCGTGGTGATGCACTGGCCGCTGGCCGCGAACCCGGCCTCGCCGGGCAGGACGGGCGGGAAGCCGCTGTCGGGCACCGGGCGCCAGCTGCGGCCGCCGTCGAAGGTGGCCTGCACCCGGAACCGGCCGTCGACGGGGTCGCTCATCGCCAGGCCACGCCACGGGTCGAAGAAGGCGAGGCAGTCGTAGAACGCCGCCGCGTCGGTGTTCTGGAACGTCTGGTACCAGTGCGCGCCGCCGTCGTCGGTCCGGTAGACGCGAGAGTCGGTGCCCGGGCCGATCGACAGGGTCACGGCGTGGTCGGCGTCGAAGGCCTCGATGTCGCGGAACTGGAGCGCCTCGGTCCCCGGCGGCCCCACGGACTTCCAGCTCGCCCCGCCGTCGGTGGTGCGCAGGACCGTGCCCTGCGTGCCGCTGACCCACGCCACCCGGGCGCTGACCGCGGACAGGCCGCGGAACTGGGCGGTGACGCCGGTCGGCTTGAGCTCCCACTTCGGCGGGCGCTCCCCCGCCGACGCCGGGACGGCGAGCGAAACCAGCAGGGCGAGCACCAGCAGCACGACACGCATGCCGCGATCCTGCCGCACCCGCCGCGCGACTTTCGTCGGGAACGCCGCAGGGGACGCCCGGTGCGGACGTCCCCTGCGGTGGTCCGGGCTAGAGCGAGCTGATCAGGCGTTCCACCCGCTCGTCGACCGAGCGGAACGGGTCCTTGCACAGGACTGTGCGCTGGGCCTGGTCGTTGAGCTTCAGGTGCACCCAGTCGACCGTGAAGTCGCGGCCGGCGGCCTGGGCGGCGGCGATGAAGTCGCCGCGCAGCTTGGCCCGGGTGGTCTGGGGCGGGGTGTCCTTGGCGGCTTCGATCTCGCCGTCGTCGGTGACCCGGCGGACCAGGCCCTTGCGCTGGAGCAGGTCGAAGATGCCCCGGCCACGGCGGATGTCGTGGTAGGCGAGGTCGAGCTGCGCGATGCGCGGGCTGGACAGGTCCAGGTCGTGCTTGTGCCGGTAGCGCTCGACCAGCCGGTGCTTGATCGCCCAGTCGATCTCGGTGTCGATCTTGCCGAAGTCCTGCTGCTCGACCGCGTCCAGCGCCCGGCCCCACAGCTCGACGACGCGCTCGTTCGCCGCGGTCGTGCCGTTGTCCTTGATGTGCTGGACCGCGCGGGCGTGGTACTCGCGCTGGATGTCCAGCGCCGAGGCCTCGCGCCCGCCGGCCAGGCGCACCTGGCGGCGGCCGGTGAGGTCGTGGCTGATCTCGCGGATCGCCCGGATCGGGTTGTCCAGCGTGAAGTCCCGGAACTGGACACCGGCCTCGATCATCTCGAGGACCAGGTTCGCCGAGCCGACCTTGAGCATGGTCGTCGGCTCGGCCATGTTCGAGTCGCCCACGATGACGTGCAGGCGCCGGTAGCGCTCGGCGTCGGCGTGCGGCTCGTCGCGGGTGTTGATGATGGGCCGCGACCGGGTGGTCGCGCTGGAGACGCCCTCCCAGATGTGTTCCGCACGCTGGGAGAGGCAGTAGACCGCGCCGCGCGGGGTCTGCAGCACCTTGCCGGCGCCGCAGATGAGCTGCCGGGTCACCAGGAACGGCAGGAGCACGTCCGCGATCCGGGAGAACTCCCCCGCCCGGGTCACCAGATAGTTCTCGTGACAGCCGTAGGAGTTGCCCGCGGAGTCGGTGTTGTTCTTGAACAGGAAGATGTCGCCGCCGATGCCCTCGTCGGCGAGCCGCCGTTCGGCGTCGACCAGCAGGTCCTCGAGGATCCGCTCCCCGGCCTTGTCGTGCGTGACCAGCTGGACCAGGTCGTCGCACTCGGCCGTCGCGTACTCGGGGTGCGAGCCGACGTCGAGGTAGAGCCGGGAGCCGTTCGAGAGGAACACGTTGGAGGAGCGTCCCCACGACACGACCCGCCGGAACAGGTAGCGCGCCACCTCGTCGGGCGAGAGCCTGCGCTGTCCGTGGAAGGTGCACGTGACCCCGAACTCGGTCTCGATGCCAAAGATCCGCCGCTGCATTCCACCAGAGTAGGCGCTGGACCCCCTTCGACGGTGCGCCGTTCGGGCGTCGACACGCCCCCGGTATGCCACAGACGGTGAAAACTCCCCGATTCAGGCACGATTGGAGCACTGCTCTTGACGACTCGGGGAAGGCGACTCCTTGACACACCAGCTGATCCAGGCCTTCCGGCGGGTGGGGCGCACCGACCGCGCCCTGATGCGGCGCACCGCCGCCCTCCCGGCCACGAAAGCCGACGACGCGCTGATGACGCTGTCCAGATCGGCGAACAAGTCCCGCCTCTGGTGGGGCGTCGCCGCGGTGCTCGCAGTGCAGAAGGGCCCGACGCGGCGCGCGGCGCTGCGCGGGGTCGTGGCGATCGCCGGCGCCAGCGCCGCGGCCAACCTGATCGGCAAGCCGCTCTTCCCGCGCCGCCGTCCGGCCGAGGAAGAGACGCCCGTGCACCGCCGCCTGCGGAAACGCCCGACGTCCTCGTCGTTCCCCTCCGGGCACTCGGCGTCCGCGGCGGCCTTCGCCACCGCGGTCGCGATGGAGTCGCCCCGGGCCGGGCTGGCCGTGGCCCCGCTGGCGCTGGCGGTGGCCTACTCACGGGTCCACACCGGCGTGCACTGGCCTTCCGACGTCGGCGTCGGCCTGGGCATCGGCGTCGGCGTCGGCCTCGCCACCCGGCACTGGTGGCCGCTGCACGACGACGTCCCGGGCCGCACCGCCCACGACGCGGACGCCTCCGAGATGGTCGACGGCGAGGACATGCTCGCCGTCGTCAACCCGAACTCCGGGATCGCGGGCCAGGACCCGACCGAGGACGTCAAGTACGCCTGGCCGAAGGCCACGCTGCTCTACCCGGACCCGCAGCAGGACCTGCGCGCCCAGCTCGAAGCCGAGATCGACGCCCGCGGCACGATCCGCGCGCTCGGCGTCGCGGGCGGGGACGGCACCGTCGCGGCGGTGGCCTCCGTCGCCGCCGAACGCGACCTGCCGCTCGCGCTGGTCCCGGCCGGGACGCTCAACCACTTCGCCCGCGACGTCGGCGTCACCTCGATGCCCGACGCCGACGCGGCCACCGAGGTCGGCAACGCCGTCCGCGTCGACCTGGGCGAAGTCGAGATCGAGGGCGCCGGCGACCCGGCCCACCGCTGGTTCGTCAACACCGCCAGCCTCGGCGGCTACCCCGAGATGGTCCGGCTGCGCGAGAAGCTGCAGGAAAAGCACCCGAAGTGGCCCTCGGCGGCGATCGCGCTGGCCAGGACGCTGCGGCACGCCAAGCCGCTGACCGTCCGGCTCAACGGCAAGCGGACGCAGGTCTGGCTGCTGTTCGTCGGCAACGGCACGTACGCGCCGAAGGGGTTCGCCCCGAGCCGGCGGCCCGCGCTCGACACCGGCCTCCTCGACATCCGCTACCTGCGCGCCGACCTGCCCTACTCCCGCGCCCGGTTCCTGCTCGCGATGATCACCCGCAGCCTCGCCGCCAGCCACGTCTACCAGGAGCTGGACCTGCCGGAACTGGACGTCGAGCTGCTCGACGGCAACCGCCGCGTCGCCACCGACGGCGAGGTCGGCCCGCTCGGCAACCGGTTCCGCTTCCGGTCGCGGTCCAGCGCCCTGACGCTCTACCGGCCCTGAAGGTTGCTTTACCTTCTCTCAACGAACCCACAGGCTCCCCCGGCTAGCTTCGTGATCGAGTTGCGGGCCCTCCTGCCCGTGACCAGGGGACGAGCGGGGATTCGATGGACGGGCACGGCCTGGCGAGCGTCATCCACCGGGCCGCGAGCGACCCGGTGCTGCCCGGTGACGTCACCGCCCGCGCCCGCGACCTCGGCCCGCTGGAGTCGCCGCTCATCTGGCTCGGTTTCGCCTCGGCCGCCGTGGCCGTGCTCTCCGTCGTGGTCGCGCTCTGGTACCGCCGCCGCGTCCGGCGCTGGGGGTTCACCGCCGTCGGCGTGCTCCTGCTGCTGGCGTCGGTCACCGCGCTCAACAGCTACGTCGGGTACGTCCGCACCTCCGACGACCTGGCCCGGCTCCTGCAGCGCGGCCCCGGCGTCGTCAACTTCGCCGGCCGCCTGCTCGACGACGGCAAGGAGGCCCCCGAGCCGTCGTCGGGGTCGTCGTCCTCGGACTCCGCGTCGTCGTCCACGGCGCACCCCGGTGCCGGCCAGGCGGCCGGTGGGCAGCGGATCGACGTCGTCAACCTCCCCGACCCGGCCAACGGCATCCCGTCGGGCAGCAACTACGTCGTCCTCCCGCCCGGGTACGACAGCGACACCACCCGCCGCTACCCGGTCGTCTACCTGATCCACGGCTACCCCTTCGGCGGGCCCCGCGACTGGCTCACCTCCGGCGACGCCCCGGGCTCGCTCACCGCGCTGCAGCAGGCCAACGTCATCGCGCCGATGATCGTGGTCAGCGTCGACCTGACCGCAGGCAACCCCAGCACCGACTGGGAGTGCCTCAACGTGCCGGGTGGTCCGCAGCTGGAGACCTACCTGGCCGGCACCGTCGTGCCGGCCATCGACCAGCGCTACCGGACTCTGGCCGATCGGGCGCACCGGGCGTTGGGCGGGATGTCCGGAGGTGGGTTCGGTGCGCTCAACATCGGGCTGCACCACGTGGACGAGTTCGCCACCCTGGTGATCGCGCTGCCGTACGACGATCTCAACGACTCGGTCGGGATCCTCGACGGGAACCGGCAGGCCATTGCCGCCAACACGCCTCGGCGGTACCTGCCGACGATGAAGTTCCCGGCGCCGATCTCGGTGATGCTCGCCGTGGGGACCGGGGCGCCGACGGATGTGGCCACCGCCCGGCGGATCGCCGATGCGCTGCATGCCCGGGGGCAGGAGGCGGTGGTTCATGCCGAGCGGGGGTTCAACCACACCTGGCACACCGCTCGGGCCACTCTGCCTTACCTGCTGGCCTTTGCCGATCAGGACTTCCGGACGCCTCCTGCGGCGTCGTGATCGTTGCGTCTTGCCGGGATGTGGCCTGGACGCGCGGCTAAGTGGATCCGGTCGGAACTCGCGGCTAAGTGGTCCCGCCGGCCCGAACGCCGGATTGTTCAACGGCCGACAGGCCTTGTCAAGGCGGGAAAGCGTGCCTTGACACGGCCTGTCGGCCGCTGAGGCGGCTGCGTATCGGGTCGGCAGGGGGGTGTGGCCGGAGGCTGGCGTGGTTGGTCGGCTCGGGTGGTTGTTGGGCTGGTCCGGGCCTCCGCCCCGCCGCGCTTCGAGCGCCCCCGTGGCCTTCGGTGCGTCGGACGCAACCAAGGCCGCCTTGGGGCGCTTGAGGAGCCTGCACGGGTGGCCGCGGGCGAAAGGAAGCGGGGCGCCGCCTGTGGCTGCGCCCCGCTTCGCTTGCTTGCTTACTCGCCTTCGGGTTTGCTCTCCGGCTCCTCGCCCTGGGGATCCGGGACCGGGAGGAGCGTGTCCAGGGCTGCTCCGGTCAGGCGGCGGAATGCGCGGCGGGGGCGGTCGCGGTCCAGGACCGCCACCTCCAGCTTGATCGGGTCCGCGTCGCCGTTGCCGTTCGATGCGGTGTTCGCCGACGATGACGACGCCGAGGAGGAAGAGGTCGACGGGGCCGGCTGGCTCGGTGCCCGCAGTGCCGCCACCGCCACGCCCAAGGCCGCCTGCAGGTCCAGGCCGTCCTCGAACGTTTCCTTCAGCTTGGCCGCGATCTTCTCGTTCTGGCCGCCCATCACCACGTACTGCGGCTCGTCGAAGATCGAACCGTCGTACGTGAGGCGGTACAGCTGGTCCTCCGCCGAGCTCGCTCCGACCTCCGCGACGCAGACCTCCACCTCGAACGGCTTCAGCTGCTCGGTGAAGATGCTGCCCAGCGTTGCCGCGTACGCGTTCGCCAGCGCCCGGGCGCTCACGTCGCGGCGGTCGTACTGGTAGCCCTTCAGGTCCGCGTGCCGGATGCCCGCCACGCGGAGGTTCTCGAACTCGCTGTAGCGCCCGACCGCAGCGAAGCCGATCCGGTCGTAGATCTCGGACACCTTGTGCAACGTCGCCGACGGGTTCTCCGCCACGAACAGCACGCCGCCCGCGTACTTCAGCACCACCACGCTCCGGCCGCGCGCGATGCCCTTGCGCGCCAGCTCGGAACGCTCCCGCATCAGCTGCTCGGGAGAGGCATACAACGGCATCGTCACGGTGTGCGCTCCAGGTCTTTCGGTGTTCCAACGTTCACTGGTTCAAGCCCCGGTGTCAGGACAGCCGGCGCTGCTGGCGCTCGATCCGGCCGGCCACCACCGCTTCGGCCACCGCCGCCGTCTCCGACTCCGACAGCTGCACCGCTCCGTGCTCCGCGGTGATCGTCACGACGCTCGGGAAGATGCGCCGCACCAGGTCCGGGCCGCCCGATGCCGTGTCGTCGTCCGCCGCGTCGTACAGGGCCTCCACCGCGACCCGCACCGCTCCTTCGACGTCGGCGTCCGGGTCGTGCAGCTTCTTCAACGCCGATTTCGCGAACAGCGAACCCGAGCCGATGCCCGCGTAGCCGCCGTTCTCCTCGTAGCGGCCGCCCGCGGCGTCGTACGACACGATCCGGCCCGCGTGCTTGGCGTCCTCGGCCTCGAGGTCGTAGCCCACGAACAGCGGGATCGCCGCCAGCCCGGCCATCGCCATCTCGAGGTTCGCCTTGACCATCCCGGCCAGCTTGTTCGTCTTGCCGTCCAGCGACAGCGAGACGCCCTCGATCTTCTCGTAGTGCGCCAGCTCGACCGCGTACAGCCGCACCATCTCCACGGCCAGGCCCGCCGTGCCCGCGATGCCGACCGCCGAATACTCGTCGGTGACGTGCACCTTTTCGATGTCGCGGCTGGCGATCAGGTTCCCCGACGTCGCCCGCCGGTCACCCGCGATCAGCACGCCGCCGGCGAAGGTGCACGCCACGATCGTCGTGCCGTGCGGGATGCCCAGCTCAGCCGCGCCCGGCGCCACGCGCCGCTCGGGCAGCAGCTCCGGCGCCTGCACGCGCAGGAAGTCCGAAAACGACGACGTCGCCGAGGAGAAGTACGCCGCAGGCAGCGCGGGACCCGAGATGCCCCTGGTGTTGTCCATACGTGCTCAAAAATCCCATCTGTGCGGGCCGGAGCCCCGCGTGCAGGACGCCACGCGGAGCCCCGGCCGCCTGCTGAACGGTCGGCAAGGGGGGCAGTGCCCCGGTGCGGCTATTCGCCGCCCTTCTGCACGTAGGCCCGGACGAAGTCCTCGGCGTTCTCCTCGAGCACGTCGTCGATCTCGTCGAGGATCGTGTCGACGTCCTCGCCGAGCTTCTCGCGCCGCTCCTGACCCGCCGCGCCGGTGTCGTCGAACTCCTCGTCGGAGTCACCACCGCCGTGCTTTTCGATCTTTTCCTGGGCCATCTCGCCTCCCGGTGTGGCTGATGTTTCCTAGCCTACCCAGCGGCCCCGACATTCGGGGCAACGCCGCGATCGGTGTGCCAACCGCCTAGTCCGAACCGGTGAGCGCCTCCACCAGCTCCTCCGCCGTCGCCGCGTTGTCCAGCAACTTGCCGACGTGCGCCTTCGTCCCCCGCAGCGGCTCGAGGGTCGGGATCCGCACCAGCGACTCCTTGCCGACGTCGAAGATGACCGAATCCCACGAAGCCGCCGCGATCGACGTCGCGTACTTCTCCAGCGCCCGGCCCCGGAAGTAGGCCCGCGTGTCCGACGGGGGCGTCGTCACCGCGGCCAGCACCTCCTCCTCGGTGACCAGGCGCTTCATCGACCCGCGGGTGACGAGCCGGTTGTACAGGCCCTTCGCCAGCCGCACGTCCGAATACTGCAGGTCGACCAGCCGCAGCCGGGGCGCGCCCCAGGCCAGGTTGTCCCGCTGCCGGTAGCCCTCCAGCAGCCGCAGCTTGGCCGGCCAGTCCAGCCGGTCCGCGCACTCCTGCGGGTCGCGCGCCAGCGCGTCCAGCACCTCGCCCCAGACCCGCAGGACCTCCTTCGAGGCCTCGTCGGCGCCGGTGCGCTCGAGGTTCTGCGAGGCGATCTCGTGGTAGGCGAACTGCAGGTCGAGCCCGGTGTACTTCTTGCCGTTGGCCAGCGCGACCTGCACCTTCAGCGTCGGGTCGTGGCTGATCTGGTGCACCGCCTTGACCGGCTCGTCCAGCTTCAGGTCGTCGAACCGGATGCCCGACTCGATCAGGTCCAGCACCAGCGCCGTCGTCCCGACCTTGAGGTACGTCGAGTACTCCGACATGTTCGCGTCGCCGATGATGACGTGCAGCCGCCGGTACTTGTCCGCGTCCGCGTGCGGCTCGTCGCGGGTGTTGATGATCCCGCGCTTCAGCGTGGTCTCCAGGCCGACCTCGACCTCGATGTAGTCCGCGCGCTGGGAGAGCTGGAACCCCGCCTCTTCGCTCTGCTGGCCGATGCCGACCCGGCCCGAGCCGGTCACCACCTGGCGCGAGACGAAGAACGGCGTCAGCCCGGCGATCACCGCGGTGAACGGCGTCGACCGCGCCATCAGGTAGTTCTCGTGCGTGCCGTAGCTCGCGCCCTTGCCGTCGACGTTGTTCTTGTACAGCTGCAGCTGTGGCTGACCGGGCACGGAAGCGGCCTTCATCGCCGCCTCCTCCATCACCCGCTCGCCCGCCTTGTCCCAGATGACCGCGTCGCGCGCGTTCGTCACCTCGGGCGCCGAGTACTCCGGGTGCGCGTGGTCGACGTACAGCCGCGCCCCGTTGGTGAGGATGACGTTCGCCGCGCCCAGGTCCTCGACGTCCGGGTCGTGCCCCGGCCCGCCCGGGCCGGTCAGGTCGAACCCGCGCGCGTCCCGCAGCGGGCTCTCCACCTCGTAGTCCCAGCGCGCCCGCCGGGCACGCGGGATGTCGGCCGCCGCCGCGTAGGCCAGCACGACCTGGGTGGAGGTGAGTACCGGGTTCGCCGTCGCGTCGCCCGGCACGGAGATGCCGTACTCGACTTCGGTTCCCATGATCCGCCGCATGTCCCCACCCTACGGGGTCGTCCTAGTGGAACGATGCACCCATGCCAGGCAGTGACGAACTCGTTGCCCTCTATGACCAGGCCGGAGCAGTGGTGGGCAGCACCACCCGGGCCCGGGTCCGCGCCGGCGCGCTGTGGCACGCCGCCGGTGTCGTCCTGGTCCGTTCGGGTGACGGAACCGCGGTCTACGTGCACCTGCGCACGCCCGGTAAGGACGTGTTCCCCTCCACCTGGGACTGCTGGGCCGGTGGGGTGGTGGCCGCGGGCGAGACGCCGGCCGAGTGCGCCCGCCGCGAACTCGCCGAAGAGCTCGGCGTCCAGGGAGTGGAACCCGTGCCGCTGTTCACCAAGGTCTACGACGACGGGCGCAACCGCTGCCACAACTTCGCCTTCGAGGTCCGCTGGGACGGCCCGATCCGCCACCAGGCCGAGGAGATCGTCGAAGGCCGCTGGGTCACCCTCGACGAGCTGCGCGCGTGGGTCGACGACCCGGCCCCGGAGCTGCCGTTCATCCCCGACGGCCGCGAAGGCGTCCAGGAGTGGTTCCGCCGCTACGGCTGAGCAGCCAGCTTCGCCGTCATCGCGGGCAGCAGCCGCTTCGCCGCGTCGACCGCGCGGGCCTCGGTGCTCGCCGAGACCGTCAGCTCGGACACGAGCCTTCCCTTGGCCAGGAGCACCGTGCAGGTCTTGCCGTCGCGCCAGGCCTGCTGCACCTCGACCCCGGGCTGCACGGGGACGCTCACCGTCTTGCCCGCGCACTCGTTTTCCGCGACGGCCCGGGCGGCCGAGCGGTCCGGGAACGCCACGACGCGGTGGCTCAGCACCGACCCGCTGGAATAGCGCCAGGTTGCGGTCCTGCTGCCCGCTGCCGGACCGTCCGCCAGGCAACCCGAAACCTCACTCGAGCCCGGTTGCACGCCTTCCTCGGCGACGTCGGCGTCGGTCAGCAACGCCTGCGCCGCGAGCTTGCCGGCGTCGAACGCCGCCGGCGTCACCTGCGGCGGGCTCACCGGGGCCTGCGACGTCTTCGGCGCCGCCGGCGCGGCCGCCGACGTGGGCACCGGATCGTCGTAGTACGTCTCAAGGTTGTTCGGGTCGGGCCCGTCGCAGCCGGTGAGGCCGACCAACGCGACCGCGGCCAACGCGACCGCCTGCCGATGACGCACCTGCTCCGGCCTCCCGTCGTCCGTGGCGTGCCTGCGAAGGGTAGTGCAGCCCCTCAGTCCCACGCCAAGGAGGACCGGTGTCGCCAGTACGCGCCGGGTTCCTCGGCCTGCGCGGCCAGCGCGTCCCGTTCCGCCGCGGTGAGTTCCAGGGCCGTCGCGCGCAGGTTCGCCGCCAGCTGCGCCGGGCTCGCCGGGCCGACGACCGCCCGGTCCACCCAGTCGTTCGCCAGCACCGCGGCCACCGCGACCGCGTCCGGCCCGCTCCCGTGCGCCGCCGCGATCTCGCGGACCACCGCCGGCGCTTCGACCGCCAGCCTGCCGTTGGCCAGGGTTTCCTTGACCAGCACGCGCTTCCCGGCCGCGTGCGCCGCGGCCAGGGCCCGCCCCGCGGACGGCTCGAGGACGTTCCACGTCGACTGCACCGCCGAGAACACTCCCCGCCCGGCCGCTTCCAGCGCGAACGCCCGCTCGATCGCGTCCGCCTGGGCCGGCCCGGACGTCGAAAACCCGACCGCGACCCCGTTCGCGGCCAGCTCCGCGAGAGCTTCCAGCAACGGCTCGTCGGCGAACAGCGGACTGTCCACAGTGAGCGAATGGACCTGGTAGAGCCCGACCCGATCCCCCAGCAGCGCCAGGGTTTCCGCCCACTGCGTGGCGAACCGCGCCGCCGAGTGCTCCTTCACCTCGTGCACGTCGGCGTCGACCCGCCACTCCCCCACGTAGGCGTAGCCCCACTTGCTGGAGACCTCCACGTCGGCGTGGCCGCGCTCGGCGAGCCAGCCGGCCAGGAACTCCTCGGAGCGCCCGTAGGACCGGGCGACGTCGACGTGCCGGACACCCGCGGCGTAGGCGTCGTCGAGCACCGCGAACGTCGCCGCGCGCATCGAAGCCACGTCCCGCACCGGGGGCAGCGCCCCGTCCCGGCCCAGGTTGATGTACGCGGGACGGCCCAGCGCCGCCAGGCCGAGTGCGATGCGCTCCACGCTCATGCCGTCTGCTTGTGCCGCAGGATGGCCAGCCACTGCCCCGAGGTCTGCGCCTGCCGGTGCAGCTTCTCGAGGCGCGCGGCCGGGGCCCGGACGTAGCCCTTGCCGAAGACGGGGGCGATCTGGCGCAGGCTGGCGCCGCCCTCCCGGGCCGCGAGCAGCAGCCAGTCCGAGGCGTCGGCGCAGGCCGCGGACGCGCGGCGCAGCTCGCCGAGCATGTCGATGAGTTCCTGGGCGCCCACTTCGCCCGCTTCGACGGCGGCCGCCGTCGTCTCCAGCCAGGCCAGGACGTCGGCTTCGGTGATGGGCGCGCGGGGCCGGGTTTCTTCGGTCACGGCCGTGAGTATAGATCGTTATACGCCGATATACTGGCCGCGACACCATGACGACGCACACTTCCTCCCCGGCCGACGTCGAGCAGCTGCTCGACGTGTTCAAGGCGCTCGCGAACCCCGTCCGGCTCCAGGTGCTGCAGTGGCTGCGGGAGCCGGAGCGGCACTTCCCGGTCGAGCGGGCGATCGCCGACCCGGTGGAGGTCGGCGTGTGCGTGAGCCACATCCAGGAGAAGCTGGGGCTGGCGCAGTCGACCGTGTCGGCCTACATGGCGGTGCTGCAGCGGGCCGGTCTCGTCCGTGCGACGCGCGTCGGCAAGTGGACGCACTACAAGCGGGACGAAGCCCGGATCGCCGAGCTCGTCGCCACCCTCGGCCGCTCCCTCTGACCCTCCGCTCCCCGATCTGGACACCCCTTCCTTGCTTCATATCGCAAATCTGCGATACTTCGATTTATGGGTATGATCGAGAACATGCGGCTCGGCCGCTACGGGATCTGGACGTTCGACTTCGAGGACCAGCCGGCCGGCCTGATCCGGGACTCCGTGCAGGAGCTGGAAGAACTCGGCTGGCCGGCGATCTGGATCCCGGAGAGCGAAGGGCGCGAGGCCCTGACGCACGCCGGCTTCCTGCTGTCGGCCACCGAACGCCTCACCGTCGTCAACGGCATCGCGCAGATCTGGTCCCGCGAGGCGCAGTGGACCCGCGGCGGCGCCCTGCTGCTGGCCGACGCATACCCGGACCGCCACCTGCTCGGGCTCGGCTACGGCGCCGGGAAGCCCGGCGCGAAGCCGCTGCAGGCGATGAGCGACTACCTCGATGCCCTCGACATCGACACCAAGGTCAACCCCGCCCCGCGCTCGCCGGTGCGGCGGATCCTCGCGGCGTACGGCCCGAAGATGCTGGAACTGGCCCGCGACCGCTCGGCGGGCGCGCACACCTACCACGTGACCCCGGAGCACACCGCCCAAGCGCGGGAGATCCTCGGGGCGGAGCCGTTCCTGGGCGTCGAGCACGCCGTGCTGTTCGAGACGGACGCGGCCAAGGCGCGCGAGACCGCCCGCAAGCACCTGCACCCGTACCTGACCACGCCGTACAACATCGCGAAGTTCCTCCGGCTCGGCTACACCGAGGAGGACATCGACAGCGGCAGCGACCGGCTCGTGGACGACCTCGTGTTCTGGGGCGACCTCGAGACGATCACCGCGAAGCTGCGCCGGCACCTGGAGGCCGGCGCCGACCACGTCGGCGTCCAGGTCATCGGCGTCGAACCGGGCACCTCGGCCATGCCGCACTGGCGCCGGCTGACCGAGGCGCTGCTACCCGCGTAGGCCGAACCGCGCGGTGCAGTGCCACACGCGCTTGAGCACCTGGGGATCGTGCCGGCCGGCGCGGACGGCGTCGCCGATGACGCGGGCGTCCAGCCAGCCGTCCTCGGCGATGGCTTCGCCGGCCCGCACGGTGTCCGCGCCGCGGTAGTCCGCGTGCGCGGCGAGGTCCGCCACCGGCAGCCGGAAACCGTGGTGCCAGTGGACCGGGAAGGGGAACTCCGCGGCCGCGGCTTCGACGTCGGTGCCGCGGAAGGCCGGGTCCAGCACCAGGGCCGCGACGTCGTCCGGCAGCCGCAGCGGGCCGTGCACGTGGGCCTCGACGTAGTCGTCGAGCTCGTCGGGGGCGTCGGCCTCGACGAGCGGGAGCAGCGGGAAGTGCGTGCGCGTGCCGAAGTGCGCCGGCTCGTGGAAGCTGTCCGGGTAGCAGAACGTCGTGCGCGCGAGCACATCCCGCGCGAGCCGGAAGTGCGCCGACCCGAAGCGGACCGAGCCGCCCGCCGGGCGGCGGCGGTGGTTCAGCGAGCCGTACTTCGGCCGGGCCGACGGCGGCGCCTCGTCGTAGACGCCGCCGAACATCCGGTGTTCCCAGCGCCACCGGTCCCCGCCCCGGTGCGCGGTCAGGCCGCCGTTGCTCGTCCTCGTCTCGAACTGCGAACGGTAGACGCCGTCGGTCAGCCAGTGCCGCAGCAGCGGCACGTCCCCCACCAGCCGGTCCGGGTGGAAGTGGATCGTGATGTCGAGGCCGTCGGGCAGCGGCGGCCCGTCCGTGCGGGCCTCGACGTACTCGACTGCAGCCCGCCATTCTCGCCCCATGGTATAGGCCGTTATACACAACGCGGCGTCGGAAAACCACTGGCTTCGCGGCCGGTCCGCCGGTTTGACTGCGGCCATGCGACTGGCGGAGTTCGGGGTCACGGTGCGGTTCGCGCTGCTGGCCGTGGTGTGGGGTGCGAGTTTCCTGTTCATCAAGGTCGGTCTCGACGGGCTCTCCCCCGGCCAGATCGCGCTCGCCCGGGTGGCGCTCGGCGCGCTGGCACTGGCCGGGATCCTGCTGGCGCGCCGGCGGCCGCTCCCCCGCGATCCCGTGCTGTGGGGCCACCTCGCGGCGGTGTCGGTGCTGTTGTGCGTGGTGCCGTTCCTGTTGTTCTCGTGGGCGGAACAGTACATTTCGTCCGGTTTGGCCAGCATTTTCAACGCGACGACGCCGCTGATCACGATGCTGCTGGCGGCCGCGGCGCTGCCGGACGAGCGGTTCACGCCACCGCGGGTGCTCGGCCTGCTGCTCGGGTTCCTCGGGGTGCTGACGATCGTCGGGGTGTGGCACGGCATCGACGTGTCCCACCAGCTGACCGCCCAGCTCGCCTGCCTCGGCGCGACGACGTGCTACGGCGCGTGTTTCGTGTACCTGCGCCGGTTCGTCTCACCCCGTGGGACGGACCCGGTGGTCGTCGCGTTCGGCCAGACGGCGTCCGCGACGGTGATCCTGGGTCTGCTGAGCCCGCTCGTCGCGGCGACGCCCGTGCACCTGGACCTGCCGGTGGTGGCGAGCATGATCGCGCTCGGCGTCTTCGGCACCGGGATCGCGTACGCCTGGAACACGCGGATCATCGCGGCCTGGGGCGCGGCCAACGCCTCGGCGGTGACGTACCTGACGCCGGTGGTCGGCGTGCTGCTCGGCGTGCTGGTGCTGGGGGAACCGGTGAGCTGGCACCAGCCGGCCGGGGCGCTGCTGGTGGTGCTGGGGATCCTGGCCGCACACGGCAGGTTGCGCCTGCGCCGCTCAACTTCCGCCGAAGCCGAGCTCGTCCGCCGCTAGACACGCCGGCGGGGCGGCCGCCGAAGCGACCGCCCCACCGTGCGTTCGGAACCCTACAGGTACTGACCGGTGTTCGTGGCGGTGTCGATCGCCCGCCCCGAGTCCTGGTTCTTGCCGGTGACGAGCGTGCGGATGTAGACGATCCGCTCGCCCTTCTTGCCGGAGATCCGGGCCCAGTCGTCCGGGTTGGTGGTGTTCGGGAGGTCCTCGTTCTCCGCGAACTCGTCGACGATCGCGTCGAGCAGGTGCTGGACGCGCAGACCCGGCTGCTTGGTCTCCAGCACCGACTTGATCGCCGACTTCTTCGCCCGGTCCACGATGTTCTGGATCATCGCGCCCGAGTTGAAGTCGCGGAAGTACAGGACTTCCTTGTCCCCGTTGGCGTAGGTCACCTCGAGGAACCGGTTCTCGTCGCTCTCCTCGTACATCCGCTCGACGGTGTGCTGGATCATCGCGTCGAACGTCGCCTTGGCGTCGCCGCCGAACTCGGCGAGGTCGTCGGCGTGGATCGGCAGGCCTTCGGCCAGGTACTTGGAGAAGATGTCCTTCGCGCCTTCGGCGTCCGGACGCTCGATCTTGATCTTGACGTCGAGCCGGCCCGGCCGCAGGATCGCCGGGTCGATCATGTCCTCGCGGTTGGAGGCGCCGATGACGATGACGTTCTCCAGGCCTTCGACACCGTCGATCTCCGACAGCAGCTGCGGCACGATCGTGGTCTCGACGTCGGACGAAACGCCCGACCCACGGGTCCGGAAGATCGAGTCCATCTCGTCGAAGAACACGATCACCGGGGTGCCCTCGGAGGCCTTCTCCCGCGCCCGCTGGAAGATCAGGCGGATGTGCCGCTCGGTCTCCCCGACGAACTTGTTGAGCAGCTCGGGGCCCTTGATGTTCAGGAAGTAGGACTTCCCGTCCGCCGCGTCGCCGCGGGCCTCGGCCACCTTCTTGGCCAGCGAGTTCGCCACCGCCTTGGCGATGAGCGTCTTGCCGCAGCCCGGCGGGCCGTAGAGCAGGACACCCTTGGGCGGCCGCAGCTGGTACTCCTGGTACAGGTCGGCGTGCAGGAACGGCAGCTCGACCGCGTCCCTGATCTGCTCGATCTGCCGGGTGAGGCCACCGATGTCCTCGTAGCGGACGTCGGGCACCTCCTCCAGCACCAGGTCCTCGACCTCCGCCTTCGGCACGCGCTCGTACGCGTAGCCGGCCTTGGAGTCGACCAGCAGCGAGTCGCCCGGCTTGAGCGGCTGCTCGGCCAGCAGATCGGAGAGCAGGACCACCCGCTCCTCGTCCGCGTGCCCGACCACCAGGGCGCGGGGGCTGCCGCCCTCGACGTCCGGGGCGAGCACCTCGCGCAGTGCGCACACCTCACCGGTGCGTTCGAAACCGCCGCCTTCGACCACGGTGAGCGCCTCGTTGAGCCGCAGCGCCTGGCCGCGACGCAGCGACGAGATCTCGACCGCGGGCGAAACCGACACCCGCATCTTCCGGCCGGCCGTGAAGACGTCCACCGTGTTGTCCTCGTACGCCTCGACGAAGACGCCGTACCCGGACGGTGGCTGGGCCAGCCGGTCGACCTCCTCGCGGAGGGCGAGGAGCTGTCCTCGCGCTTCGCGCAGGGTTTCGACCAGTTTGGTGTTGCGTTCGGTGAGCTGGCTCACCCTTTCCGAGGCCTCGGCGAGCCGCTGTTCGAGAACCCGGTTCTGCCGTGGCGAGTCCGTCAGTTTGCGGCGCAGCAGCGCCACTTCTTCCTCGAGAAAACGGATCTGCCGAGCCTGCTCGTCCGCCGTCGTCCCAGCTCCGGATGTTGCTGAAGGGTCGGCCTCCTTGCGCCGACCTCCGGGAAGGTCATGATGCATCGGGCACCTCCTCGGAGTGCTTTTCATTCCACGGTACCGGCGATCACCGACAAGAAAAGGCCTTTCCGGATCACAAGATCGGCGCGTCGCGGTTTGCCTGCCCCCTCCAGCACGGACATTCCCGCAGCGCAAGCGGCCATTTCGGTGCCGTGGCGCCGGTGTGTCGCGGGTCCGGCCGGGCCGGAACGAAGCAAGCACGACGGGAGTACCCCGCCCGCGAGAGTGCCAACCCCCGCGTGGCACACCGGTCAGTTCCGCCCTAACCGCGCGGCGGGACGGCCCGGTGGCTAGCATCGGGCGACGTCGTACCGGCCCGACGGCCGGACGCCATCGAAGCAACGCGAGGGGGCACCCGTCATGACCTACCCGCCGCAGCAACCGGGCGGCTACGGCCAGCAGCCCGGCGGCTACGGGCAGCAGCCCGGGCCGTACGGCCAGCCCCAGCAGGGCGGCTACCCGCAGAGCGGCCCCCAGCCGCAGCCCGGCTACGGCGGCACCCAGCAGTTCGGCCAGCCCGGCCCGTACGACGACACCCAGCAGTACGGCCAGCCCGGCGGCTACGACGGCGGCACGCAGCAGTACGGCCAGCCCGGCGGGTACGACCAGCCCGGCCAGGGCGGTTACCCGCCGCAGACGGGCCCTCAGCCCCAGCAGGGCTACCCCCAGTACGGCCAGGACCAGTGGGGGCAGCAGGACCAGTGGGGCCAGCAGCCCCAGTCCTTCGGCGGCCACGACCCGTACGGCGGCGGCAGCTTCGGCGAGGCGCCCCCGCCGAAGAAGAAGACCGGCCTGATCGTCGGCATCGCGGCGGCCGCCGTGCTGCTCGTCGGCGGCGGCGTGACCGCGTTCGTCCTCCTGAACGGCGACGACACGCAGACCGCCGCGCCGCCCGCGAGCAGCAGCTCGGCGGCGCCGACGACGGCGCCGAAGGCGTCCACCCCGAAGCCCAAGAGCACCGCGCCGACCAGCCCGACGTCGAAGAGCAGCAAGCCCGCGGGCGGCCCGGCCCCCGGCGGCAAGGCCAGCTCCCAGGAGCTGTTCGACTCGACGATCACGGCCTACAACGCGGGCGACGAGAAGGCCTTGGGCGACACCATCTGCCGCAGCGTCTACGAGGGCACCACGGGCGAGATCCCGAAGGTCACGGTGAAGCTGACCGACACGCCCCAGGAGACCGGCGACAAGGCCACCGTCCGCTACTCCGCCACCGACGGCAGCAAGACCAAGGTCGGCACGATGTCGGCGCAGAAGGAATCCGGGCTCTGGTGCCTGTCGAACGTCCACGCGGACGGCTCGTGAGCACCCGGCGGCGGTGAACCGCGCGTTCGCCGCGGGGCTGGTCCTGATCGGCGTGGCCGGCGCCGGCGTCGTGCTCGGGCTGCTGCTCATCGCCCCGGCCGGCGCCCCGCCCGCGGCGTCGGCCACGCCGTCGCCGTCGACCCGCCCGCCGGCACCCCCGGCCGCGCCCGACGAAGCCGACACGGCTGCGGTGGCGGTGCTGGCCCGCTCGATCGTCGACGCGATCGCCCGGCACGACTCGGCGGCGTTCGGGAAGCTCACGTGCCGCCCGCAGACCGCCGAGGCGCTCGCGGGCCTGCAGCGGACGTGGGACGCGGCCGGCCCGGTCACGGCGAGGCTGGCCGCCCCGCCGGAGCTGCGCGGCGAGTCCGCGACGGCGAAGGTGCACGTCGAAGCGGCGGGCGGGACGAAGGACACGCCCTTCCCGCTGCACAAGGAGAACGGCCGCTGGTGCGTGCCCGGCTAGGCCGGTGGCGTGCACCCGCCGGGCCGGCGGGTGGTCGCGCCGGCGAGGACCCCGGGCAGGTCGGCGCGCTCCGGCTCGGACGCGGCACCCGCTTCGATCGTCCGGCCGCGGCCACCGACAACCCGGCGCGGCGACACTCCGGTCAGCCCTTGCCCTTGCTCGGACGGCGCGAGACCCGCGGGGACACGGTGCCGTCGGCCAGCCGGCGGGCGGTGAGCAGGAACGCCGTGTGCGCGACCATCCGGTGGTCGGGGCGGACCGCCAGGCCCACCACGTGCCACGGGCGCATCAGCGTTTCCCACGATTCGGGCTCGGTCCAGCACTGCTGCTCGCGCAGCGACTCCGTGACGCGCGAAAGCTGCGTCACCGTCGCGACGTAGACCGTCAGGACCCCGCCCGGCACCAGGTGGGCCGCCACGTTCGGCAGCTGGTCCCACGGCGCCAGCATGTCCAGCACGACCCGGTCGACCTCGCCCTCGTGCGACGCCAGGTCGGCCACCGTGAGCGACCAGTTCGCGGGCTTCTCGCCGAAGAACTTCACCACGTTGCGCTCGGCGTGTTCGGCGTGGTCGTCGCGGATCTCGTAGGAGTGCACCCGCCCGGCCGGGCCGACCGCGCGCAGCAGCGAGCACGTCAGCGCGCCGGAGCCGGCGCCGGCCTCCAGCACGCGCGCACCCGGGAAGATGTCGCCCCACATCACGATCTGCGCCGCGTCCTTCGGGTAGATCACCTGCGCGCCGCGCGGCATCGAAAGCACGTAATCCGGCAGCAGCGGGCGCAGCGCGAGGTAGGTCGACCCGCCCGCGGACGTGACCACCGAGCCCTCGGGGCGGCCGATCAGGTCGTCGTGGGCCAGGGCGCCGCGGTGGGTGTGGTACTCACCACCGGTGGCCAGCGTCAGGGTGTAGTGCCGCCCCTTCGAGTCGGTCAACTGCACCCGATCACCCGCGCGAAACGGTCCGCTGACCGACAACACTTCCTCCTGCTGTAACCCGTTTGGCCGACACCAGATCTTCGCAGGCCGCGCGGTGCAGGGGCTCAGCGGGTACGGCGGTTCAGCGCGGCGCGCAGGTCCTCCCGGCGCAGCACGCCCGCCGGGCGGCCCTCGTCGTCGACCACGAGGAACTGCCACGCCGCGGTTTCGCGGACCCGCTCGACGACGTCCTCCCCCGGTTCCGACGCCAGCAGCACGGTCTCGGCCCGGATCGGCTCGGCCGCGAACTCGGCGGGGGCGTGCGGCGAGGAGCTCGCGAGCCGCTCCGCCGCGCCTTCGTCCAGCAGCCCGGCCGCCACGCCGTCGGCGCGGACCAGGACCACGCCCCGGCCCGCCGACGCGGCCAGCGCGTCCGACACCGGGCTCTCGGCGGGCAGCTGCAGCACCGGCCGGACCAGTTCGCCGAGGACCAGGCCTTCCGGCCACGTGCGGCGCGCTTCGGCGGCCAGCTCCGACCGCGCGCCGAGGACGACGAACCACGCCGTCACGACGCACACGCCCAGCCGCAGCCAGCGGTCCGGGCTGCCGGTCGCCAGGCCCCACAGGGCCCAGACCAGCAGGCCCGCGGCCACGACCGCACCGCCGGCGACCGCCGCGCGCGTGCCCTTGGCGCGGATCCCGGTGACCGCCCAGACACCGGCGCGGACCAGCCGTCCGCCGTCCAGCGGCAGCCCGGGCAGCAGGTTGAACACGCCGACGGCGAGGTTCGCCACCGCGCACTCGGCCACCAGGAGCCAGACCGCGCCGTCCGGGGGCACGGCGAACATCAGCAGGCCGCAGAACCCGCCGAGCAGCAGCGACACCGCGGGCCCGGCCGCGGCGACCAGGCCTTCGTCGCCCGGCCGTTTCGGCGTGCGGGCCACTTCGGACAGGCCACCGAGGAGGAACAGCCGCAGCCGCCGCACGGGGATCCCCAGCCGCAGCGCGACCAGGCAGTGCCCCAGTTCGTGGAGCAGCACCGACAGGCCCAGCAGCAGCGCGAACGCGCCCGCGAGCAACCACGACGTCGTGGTCGACGCCTCCGGGAGCAGCCGCCCGACCAGCGGCGCGTAGAGCACGACGACGATCAGCGAGCCGACCCACCAGGACGGCGCGAGCAGCACCGGCACCCCGGCGACCCGGAACAGCACGAGGCCACCGTCCGAGCGGACGGCCTGCCGGGTGCCCCCGGTGCCCTGTTCACTGGTCGCGGCCATGCGGAGAGCCTAGAGCCCCGGGTGTGGGTACCGGGTGATCCGGCCCCCACCGGTGTCGCTCGGGACCGGCCCGCGGGGGTGGCGGGCGTTGCGGTCGCCGGAACTGTCGTACCCCGGCGTTACGCTCTGCCCATGCCCGACGCCGACACCGTCACCACCGACACCACGGACACCCCCGCCTCCGCCGTCGCCACCGAGGTCCGGCGGCGGCCCGCGTTGTCGCCGTCACGGGCCAGCGACTTCAAGCAGTGCCCGCTGCTCTACCGGTTCCGCGCGGTCGACCGGCTGCCGGAGGTCCCGACCAAGGCCCAGCTGCGCGGCACGCTCGTCCACTCCGTCCTGGAGCGGCTCTTCGCGCTCCCGGCCGCCGAGCGCGTGCCCGCCCAGGCCCGCGAGCTGCTCGGCCCGGCCTGGACGGACCTCTCCGCGGACCGTCCGGAATGGACCGGGCTGTTCGACGGCGAGAAGCCGGAGGACCACGCGGAATGGCTCCGGTCGGCGGAAAAGCTGCTGGACGCCTACTTCGACCTCGAAGACCCGCGACGCCTCGAACCCGAGGCCTGCGAGCTGCACGTCGAGATCGAGCTCGGCTCCGGTGTCCTGCTGCGCGGCTACATCGACCGCCTCGACGTCGCGCCGACCGGCGAGATCCGGGTGGTCGACTACAAGACCGGTGCCGCGCCGCGCGAGATCGGCGAGGCCAAGGCGATGTTCCAGATGAAGTTCTACGCCGTGGTCCTGTGGCGGCTGCGCGGGATCGTGCCCCGTCAGCTGAAGCTCATGTACCTGACCGACGGCCAGTCCCTCGCCTACACACCGGACGAAGCCGAGCTGCTGCGCTTCGAGCGCACGCTGGAAGCCATCTGGCAGGCCATCCTGAAGGCGGGCAAGACCGGCGACTTCCGGCCGAACAAGAGCAAGCTGTGCAACTGGTGCGACCACCAGGCCCACTGCCCCGAGTACGGCGGCACACCACCGGAGTACCCCGGCTGGCCGGAGCCCGGCGCGGGCGAAGAGACTCCGCTGGATCGGGCCGACTGATGGCCGACGCCTTCTACGTCCCGCTCGGCGAAGGCCGGTTCTCCGCGACCGCGCACACGGCCGGGCCGTGGACCCCGGACGCCCAGCACTTCGGCCCGCCGTCGGCGTTGCTCGTCCGCGCCCTCGAAACCGTCGAAACCGCTCATCCGGCCGAACTCGCCCGCGTGACCGTGGAAATCCTCGGCCCGGCACCGGTCGCCGAGCTCACCGTGCGGGCCCGGGTCGAACGCCCTGGCCGGTCGGTCGAGCTGCTGCAGGCCGAGCTGGCGAGCGCCGAGCGCGTGGTGGCGCGGGCGTCGGCGTGGCGCATCGCGACCTCGGACACCGCGGAAGCCGGCACCGACGCCGGCCCGCTGCTGCCCGGCCCCGGCAGCGTCGGCGAGTCACCGTGGCCGGACGGCTGGGAGGGCGGCTACCTGGACGCCATGGAGTGGCGCGCGGTGCGCGGCGGCATGGACGTGCCGGGCCCGGCGGCCGTCTGGGTCCGCCAGCGCGTCCCGCTGGTCGACGGCGAGGAACCGAGCGGCCTGCAGCGGCTGTTCACCGTCGCCGACTCCGGCAACGGCGTGTCGAACTACCTCGACCCGCGGAAGTGGTGGTTCATCAACGCCGAGCTCACCGTGCACCTGCGGCGGATCCCGCGGGGCGAGTGGATCGGCCTCGACGCGGTCACCCTGGTCGGCGCGCACGGCATCGGCACGGCGACCAGCATCCTGCACGACGCCGACGGCCCGGTGGCCACCGGTGCCCAGGCCCTGATGGTCCGGCCGCGACAGGCCGGGGGCGGATAGCCACCCACAACGGGCCCGCATCCAATAACCTTCGCGGAACGACCGACTTGAGGAGCGCTCCGGCATGCAGATCACCTCGGTGGTCAACCAGAAAGGCGGGGTCGGCAAGACCTCACTGAGCGTCGGCACGGCGGCCGCACTGGCCGAGCGGGGCCGCCGGGTGCTCCTGGTCGACCTCGACCCGCAGGGCCACGCGACGACCGAGATGCTCGGGCTGTCCGAGGTGGCCGCGGACCAGCCGAGCCTGGCGAAGGCGCTGGCCAAGACGTGGAAGGGCCCGATCGAGCAGCTCGTCGTGCCGCACCCGCGCAGCAACCTCGGCAAGGGCGGCGCGCTCGACGTGGTGCCGACGTCGCCGGGGATGTTCGACCTGATCCGGCGGCTCGACTCCTTCCGCGTCCCCGGCTGGCAGCTCGCGCGGGTCATTCAGTTCGCCAACTACGACCACTGCGTCATCGACTGCCCGCCGGCGCTGGACGTGCTGACGAACAACGCGCTGGCGGCCTCGCACGGCATCCTGGTGCCGGTCCAGCCGGACAAGACGAGCATCCGCGCGCTGCGGCTGCTGGCCGACCAGGTCCGGTACGTCGAGCAGACCGTCGGGCGGCAGCCGCTGTCCTGGTTCGGGCTGGTCCCGAGCCTGTACCGGCGGCCGATCTCGCACTACGCGGCCGCGGCGCTGCAGGAGATGTACGACTTCGGCATCCCGATGCTGTCGCACCTGCCGCTGGGCGTGGTGATGAACGAGGCGGCGGCGCACGGCGTCCCGGTGACCACCTACGCGCCGGAGACGTTGCAGGCGCTGTCCTTCCGCGAGATCGCGGAGACCCTCGACGGGTACCTGGCGGAGAACGCCGCCCCCGCGGTGGTCCCGGCCGACGAGGAGTTCGTCTTCGAGGACTTCATCTCGGAGGTCGCGGTGGCCCGCAACGTCAACGACAACGGCGCCCGCAAGGGCCTCTACGACCTGCTGCCCAAGAAACCCAACCGGCCGCGGTCGTGGGGGGGTTTGGGGGGGGGGTGGGGCCCGAGAACAAACACAACGGGGGCGGGCCGGGCGGGAGGGGGGGAGGGGCGGCGGACCGCAGACGCGCCGCCCCACCGGACG